>JBFWRV010000006.1:0-139812 GCA_050248715.1 Hyphomicrobiaceae bacterium
TCGCTGTACCCTTCGCCGAGGAGCACGGCGGACTCGGGCAGGGCCTCACCGAGACCATGATCATCGCCGAGGCGTTCGGCCGGGGCCTGGTCATAGAGCCCTATTTCGCCACCGTCGTGCTCGCCGGCGGGGCGCTGCGCCACTCCGGCAACGGGGCGCTGCTGGCTGAGCTGGTTCCGCCCATCGTCGAGGGCAAGCTGACGCTCGCGCTGGCGCATCAGGAGCGTCAGGCGCGCTACGACATCGCCGACACGGCGACGACGGCACGCGCCGACGGCAAGGGCGGCTACACGCTGGAGGGTGAGAAGAACGTCGTCCTGCACGGCGACAGTGCCGACAAGCTGATCGTGGCGGCACGCGCCTCAGGCGCGCGCGCCGAGCGGGGCGGCATCGGCCTCTTTCTGGTCGACGCCAAGGCCAACGGCGTCACGCGCCGCGGTTATCCGACCCAGGACGGCATGCGCGCGGCCGACGTGACGCTCTCCGCCGTGCGGGTGGGGCCCGAAGCCGTGCTCGCGGACCCGGATAAGGGACTCACCGTGCTGGAGCGCGTCGTCGACGAGGCGATCGCGGCACTGTCGGCGGAGGCCGTCGGTGCCATGGGCGCGCTGCACGAGCTGACGGTGGAGTATCTCAAGACGCGCAAGCAGTTCGGCGTGCCGATCGGATCCTTCCAGGTGCTGCAGCACCGCGCGGTGGATATGCTGACCGCGCTGGAGCAGGCGCGCAGCATGGCCCTCTACGCCACCATGATGGCGGGCGAGCCGGACGCCCGGGAGCGGCGCAAGGCAATGTCGGCGGCCAAGGTGCAAATCGGCAAATCCGCGAAGCTCGTCGGCCAGGAGGCGATCCAGCTGCACGGCGGCATCGGCATGACCATGGAGTACAAGGCCGGTCACTACTTCAAGCGGTTGACCATGATCGACTTGGCCTACGGCGACGGCGACCACCATCTGCGCGAGCTTGCCCGCGCCGGCGGATTGAGCTGACTGTCATCCCGGTCGGGGCGCGACAGCGCGCAGAGCCGGGACGCAGGCCAGCAATCTCCAGACCATCGTACCTCTGGCCCTGGGTCCCGGATATTCGCCTGCGGCAAATTCCGGGATGACACGTGATGACGCAGCGCAAGTCACCAGAGCGCTCGATTGCCGGGGTGGAGCCGTTCGTCACGCTGCCGTATGCGCTCGAGCGCGGGGCGCCGCCGTTTGAGGGCAACGACATCAAGTACCCGGAATCGCTCGTGCGCCACTTCCTCGGCCGCTGCACGAAGCCGGGGGACAAAGTGTTCGATCCGTTCGCGGGGCTCGGCACGACGCTGTTCGTGGCCGAGGAGATGCGCCGCGTGCCTTTCGGCATCGAGCACGACACGCGGCGGCAGGAATGGGTGGCGGGCCAACTCGCGCACTGGACCAATCTCGTCAACGGCGACGCAGCCAAGGCTGCGTCCTATGGGTTTCCCAAGATGGATTTCGCCATGACGTCGCCGCCCTACATGCTGCGGCATCATACATGGAACCCGCTGCGTGAGGGCAATCGGGCGCACGCGGGATATCGCGCCTACCTGCGCGACATGGAGCGCATCTTTCGCGAGGTCGCGCGCATCATGAAGCGGGGCAGCTTCATCGTCGTGCACGCGGACAATCTCCCCGGGCGCACCTTCACGCCGCTGGTGCGCGACCTGAGCCTCGCGATCGGCCGGGTGCTGCGCCTGGAGATGGAGACGGTTGTGGCGTGGAAGGGCGCGCCTGCCGACTGCCGCCACACGCATTGTCTGGTGTTCAGGGTGCTTCCCCTCCCCCTTGTGGGGAGGGGATAGGGGTGGGGGAACCCCTACGTCTGCCGTTGTGAAATCCCCCTTCCCTGTCCCTCCCCCACAAGGGGGGAGGGGACGACTACAGCAGGGTGGGGAGAGGGGGTGCGTCAGGCGTCGAACTGGATGACGCTGCGCACGACCTTGCCGGCCTTCATGGCGGCGAAGCCCTCGTTGATCTCGGAGAGCTTGATGCGGTCCGAGATCCAGTCGTCGAGGTGCAGCTTCCTCTGGCGGTAGAACTCCATCAGCCTCGGCATGTCGACGCGGAAGCGGTTGGAGCCCATGGACGAGCCCTGGATCTTGCGCTCGCGCAGGAAATCGAAACCGTGCAGCTCGATCTTCTGTCCGAATGGGACCATGCCGACGATGGTGGCGGTGCCGCCGACGGCCAGCATCTGGAAGGCCTGCTCCGCAGTTGCCTTGGTGCCAAGGCACTCGATGGCATGATGGACGCCGCCTTTGGTGAGGTCCTTGATGCGCTGGACCGGATCGCCGTCCTTGGGGTTGACGAGATCGGTGGCACCGAGCTTGGTGGCCAGCTGCAGCTTCACCGGATTGGTGTCGACGGCAATGATGCGCCCGGCACCCGCGATCGCGGCACCGTTGATGGCCGCCATGCCGACGCCGCCGCAGCCGATGACGGCCACCGTCTCGCCGGGAGCCACCTTGGCCGTGTTCACGGCGGCGCCGTAGCCGGTGATGACGCCGCAGCCGATCAGCGCCGCGCGGTCGAGCGGGAAATCGTCGGCGATCTTCACCACCGCATTCTCGTGCACCAGCATCATCTCCGCGTAGGACGAAAGGTTGGTGAAGGTGTGCAGCGGCTTGCCGTTGAGGCTGAGCCGCTTGGCGACCCCCGGCGGCATCTTCACGCTGGTGTCGGTGCAGATGAAGGGCCGGCCCGTCGTGCAGTTGTCGCAGGTGCCGCAGAACACGGAGAGGCAGGTGATGACGTGGTCGCCCTTCTTGACGTAGGTGACCTCGGAGCCGACCTCCTCGACGATGCCCGCCGACTCGTGGCCGAGCACGACCGGCGTCGGATGCGGATAAAGCCCCTCGATGAAATGCAGGTCGGAGTGGCACAGCCCCGCATAGGCGGTGCGTAGCAGCACTTCGCGCGCGGCCGGCTTGTTGATGGTGACGTCCTCGATCACGAGCGGCTTGTTCGGCTCGTGCATGACGGCGGCTTTCATCGGGGCTCCTCCCAGAGCTCGTTGTCGGCTGGGATGAGACTATCCGCTCGCCGCGTCGGGGTCAGCAAGCTTTCGTAGGCTGGGTCGAGCGTCAGCGATGACCCAACACTGAGCGGTTTGCAGTCCGGCGTTGGGTCAGCGCTTCGCTTGACCCAACCTACGGCATCGGCAGAGCCTCGTGCTCCTTGAGCACGCGCTTGCTGTCGATCTCCTGCTCCACCAGCTTAACGCGGTAGCCCCACAGCTGCGCCAGATATTGCAGCGTGCGCTCGGCCTCCGTCTTGTCGAGCAGAACGCCGTTGCGCACGCTGTGGGTGAGCACGAGACGGCGGCTTCCCGAGAGATCGGCGTCCGTCACCTGCAGGTCGGGGTCCTGCGCGGACACGTCGTAGTGCCGGGCGAGGCGGCGGCGCACGTCGCGGTAGCCCTGCTCGTCGTGGATCGCCTTGACGTGCATGGCGGCGTCCCTGGCGTCGTCGGAGACGGCGAACAGGCGGAAGTCGCGGATGAGCTTGGGGCTCAGATACTGCAGCACGAAGCTTTCGTCGCGGTATTGCGCCCAGGCCGTGCGCAGCGCCTCCATCCAATCGCCGCTGCCGGCCATCTCGGGAAACCAGTCGCGGTCCTCCGCCGTGGGCTCGGTGCAGATGCGGCGGATGTCGTTCATCATGGCAAAGCCCAGCGCATACGGATTGATGCCTGAGAAGCGCCGGTCGTTGAAGGTGGGCTGGAAGATCACCGAGGAGTGCGAGTGCAGGAACTCCAGCATCGTGCCGTCGGTGAGCTGGCCGCGCTCGTAGAGCCGGTTCAAGATCTCGTAGTGCACGAAGGTGGCGCAGCCTTCGTTCATCATCTTGGTCTGGCGCTGCGGGTAGAAATACTGCGACAGCAGACGCACGATGCGCAAAAGCTCGCGCTGCCAGTCCTCGAGCTTGGGTGCGTTCTTCTCGAGGAAGTAGAGCAGGTTCTCCTCGGGTAGGCCCAGCCGGCGCTGCTCGCCCTGCGCCTCGGCCGTCTCGGTCGTGGGCTCCTTGGTGATCTCGGGCAGCGTGCGGTAGATGTCGTCGTAGGTGGCTTCCTCGTGCGCGCGGCGGCGCGCGGCCTTCTCCTGCTCACGCCTGGCGACGTTGCGCGTACGCGGTCGCAAGTCGCGGCTGACACCCTGATTCATCAGCGCGTGCGCGGCATCGAGGACGCTCTCGACCGCGTCCTGGCCGTGCCGCTCCTCGCATTCGGCCACGTAGCTCTTGGCGAATCCCAGGTAGTCGATGATGTGATCGGGCTGCGTCCAGAGCTGGAACTGGTAGTTGTTCTTGAAGAAGTGATTGTGCCCGTAGGCGGCGTGGGCAATCACGAGGGCCTGCATGGTCATGGAGTTCTCCTCCATGACGTAGCTGATGCAGGGGTCGGAGTTGATGACGAGCTCATAGGCGAGGCTGCGCATCCCGCGTTTGTAGTAGGCCTCGTCGTGGGCGAAGCGCTTGCCGAACGACCAGTGCCGATACATGAGCGGCATGCCGATCGAGGAATAGGAGTCGAGCATCTGCTCGGCGGTGATGACCTCGATCTGGTTGGGATAGATGTCGAGGCCGAGCTCTCCCAACGCAATCTCGCCCATGACGTCGTGGACCTTGCGGATCAGCTCGAAGGTCCACTCTGCCCCGTCGAACAGCGGGCGCATGTTGCCCTTGCGCTTGGGGAGCTTCTTGCTCGTGACCGTCGCCAACTGGAAATGCCTCCTCAGGCCGCGGCGCTGTCCGCCGAAAACAGATCGTGGAAGACTGGAAAAATATCCTCGGGCGATGCGACCCGCCGCATGGCGAAGTTGCGACGCTGACGAGCCACCTCTGCGTAGCCGTGCCAGACCGGCGTCTCCACCGTGTCGTTGAAGCGCTCGCCATGCGTGGTCTCGATGTAGGCGAAGTACTGGCAGATCGGCAAAATCTCGTTGCTCAGCAGGTCGAGGCAGCGCGGCATGTCGTCGTGGAAGTTGTCGCCGTCGGAGGCCTGCGCGGCATAGATGTTCCAGTCGGCGGGCGAATAGCGCTCGCGCACGACCTTCATCATCTCCTCGAGCGCGGTCGAGATCACGGTGCCGCCTGTCTCGGTGCCGCGGAAGAACGTCTCCTCGTCGACCTCGGCGGCCGTGCTGGTATGGCGGATGAAGACGATGTGCACCTCTCGGTAGTAGCGCGACAGGAACACGTGGAGCAGCATGAAGAACCGCTTGGCCAAGTCCTTGAGCGGCTCCGTCATCGAGGCCGAAGCGTCCATCAGGCAGAACATGACGGCCTGCGTCGTGGGCTTGGGAACACGCTCGAAGCGGTTGTACTGCAGGTCGATCGGATCGATGTAGGCGATGGTGCGGCGCAGACGCTGCTTGTGCTCGAGCCGGGAGCGCAGCTCGGCGATCCTTGCCGCGTTGGGTGGCACCTCCGCCTCGGCGGCCGCCAGCTCCTCCTCGAGCCTCTCGATCTCGGCTTGGCTCGGACGCCGCAACGCCATGCGCCGCCCGAGGCTCTTGCGCATCGTTCGCGTCCGGTTGAGGCGGGCGGGCGGACCGTCGCTGCTGAAGCCCGCGCGCACTGACCGGGGCGCCTTGAGGTCCTTCAACTTGACCTTGATCAGGTTCGGCAGCTTGAGGTCGTCGAAGAAGAGGTCGAGGAATTCGTCCTTCGTCAGCGTGAAGGTGAAGTCGTCCTGTCCCTCGCCGTCGGGGCTGCCCTGGCTGCCCCGGCCGCCACCGCCGCCTTGGGGCTTCGCGATCTCGTCGCCGACCTTGTAGGACTCGTTGCCGGGCAGAATGTAGTCGCGCATGCCCGAGTTGCGGCTGAGGCCGAAGGACGGCTCGCGCAGGCTCTTGGAGCGGATCGTGACCTTTTCGGCGCCCTCGGCCTCCGCGATCTTGCGCGATTTCAGCGAGTCCTTGATGGCCTCGCGAATCTCGGCCTTGGCACGACGCAGGAACCTCTGGCGGTTGCCGAGGCTCTTGGCCTTGGGGTTCAGACGACGGTCGACGATCTGCATCTGCCACTACCGATCATGGGCGGGCGACTTCGGACCCCTGTAAATCCGGCCGTCGCGTCATCGGTCCGCGCCAACAGCGGCGAGAGGTGATCCTCCGCCGCTCCTGGCAATGGTGTAGCACGGGAAGGCACGCCCCGCACGCGGCCCGTCAGCTCGACTTCTTCACCCGCATGTACCATTCTACCAGGCGACGGACCTGGCGCGCGGTATAGCCGCGCTCGACCATGCGCTGCACGAACTCCTCGTGCTTCTTCTCGGTCTCGCTGTCCTGCTTCTTGCCGAAGCTGATGACGGGCAGCAGGTCCTCGACCTGGCTGAACATGCGCCGCTCGATGACCTCGCGAATCTTCTCGTAGCTGGTCCAGCTCGGGTTCTTGCCGCCGTTCTTGGAACGGGCGCGCAGGGAGAACTTGACCACCTCGAAGCGGAAGTCCTTCGGATTGGCAATGCCTGCCGGCTTCTCGATCTTGGAGAGCTCCTGCTCCAGCACCTGCCGGCTCATCAGCTGGCCAGTGTCGGGGTCCTTGAAGTCGTGGTCCTCGATCCAGGCGTCGGCGTAGGCGACGTAGCGATCGAAGAGGTTCTGGCCGAAGTCGTTGTAGGACTCCAGGTACGCCTTCTGGATCTCGTTGCCGATGAACTCTGCGTAGCGCGGCGACAGCTCCTCCTTCAGGAACTCGACATAGCGGCTCTCGGTCTCCTCGGGCAGTTGCTCGCGCCGCACCGCCTGCTCGACGACGTAGAGCAGGTGCACCGGGTCGGCGGCCACCTCCTGGGTGTCGAAGTTGAAGGTCTCCGAGAGGATCTTGTAGGCGAAGCGCGTGGACGCGCCCTCCATGCCCTCGGTCACGCCTGCTGCATCGCGGTATTCCTGGATGGTCTTGGCGTGCGGATCGGTATCCTTCAGGCTTTCGCCGTCGTAGACCCGCATCTTGGAGTAGAGCGAGGAGTTCTCGTGCGCCTTCAGGCGCGTCAGCACCGAGAAGCGTGCCAGCATCTCGAGCGTTCCTGGTGCAATCGGTGCATCCTTCAACTCGCTCGACGACAGCAGCTTCTCGTAGATTCTGCGCTCCTCGGCGACGCGCAGGCAGTAGGGGACCTTGATGACGCTGATGCGGTCGAGGAACGCCTCGTTGTTCTTGTTGGCGCGGAAGCTCTGCCACTCGCTCTCGTTGGAATGGGCGATGATGAGCCCCTGGTAGGGCATGGCGCCCACGTTCTCGGTGCCGACGTATGTGCGGTCCTGCGTTGCCGTGAGCAGCGGATGCAGCATCTTGAGCGGCGCCTTGAACATCTCGACGAACTCGAGGATGCCCTGCGTCGTGCGGTTGAGGCCACCCGAGTAGGAGTAGGCATCCGCATCGTTCTGGCCGAAGTGCTCCAGCTTGCGGATGTCGACCTTACCGACGAGCGCGGAGATATCCTGGTTGTTCTCGTCGCCAGGCTCCGTCTTGGCAACGCAGATCTGACGCAGCTTCGATGGGTGCAGCTTGACGACCGAGAACTTCGAGATATCGCCGCCGAACTCGTCGAGCCGCTTCACCGCCCACGGCGACATATTGCCGAGCAGCAGGCGCTGCGGGATGGCGTACCGCTCCTCGAGGTTAGGACCCATCGAGGCGGGATCGAACAGACCGAGCGGACTTTCGAAGATCGGGCTGATGCCGTCGTTGGTGGCGAGCACGTAGACGGGGCACTTCTCCATCAGCTCCTTGAGGCGCTCAGCCAGCGAGGACTTGCCGCCGCCGACGGGCCCCAGCAGATAGAGAATCTGCTTCTTCTCCTCGAGTCCCTGAGCCGCGTGCCGGAAGAATCCGACTATGCGCTCGATGGTCTCTTCCAGGCCGTAGAAATCCTTGAAGGCCGGATAGACCTTGAGGGTTCTGTTCATGAAGACGCGGCCGAGTCGCGCATCCTTGGACGTGTCGACCAAGTCGGGCTCGCCGATCGCTTTGATCATCCGCTCCGCAGTGCCGGCGTACAGACTCGGGTCAGCGCGGCATCCTTCGAGGTATTCCCGCAAGGACATCTTGTGCTGCCGCTGGCTCTCATATGCCTGAGCATAGAGATCGAAGATGTTTTCCTTCGTAGTCATTTCTGTCACCGCCTCTGATCCGGCGTCTTTGTTGAGACTAGACCATAAAAGCTTGGCGAGGATAGTTGAGCACCCAGTTTGTTCACCTCCAACCTGTGACCATATGGCCAATCCGCCACGCTAGTGGACTTTTTAGACAAGATGGTGATCGCCTTGCCTGAAAACAATTCACCATTCTCTAGCGGTTTCGTGCTGCTCCTCCTTTCCTCGGGCCACGGCTCGACCCGCTGGAATGGCTGCCAGAATCACGGCTGCCGGCTTCGGCCTCTTGCTCCAGGAAGCCGATGGCGGCTCACCTCTCCATCTGCAACGCCGTGGAGGCAAAAATGCCTCATCCCGTACGGCGGTGCTCTTCCAGCCGGGGCATGATTTCCACGAAATTGCAGGGCCGATGGCGGTTGTCGAGCTGCCACTTGAGTATGTCGTTCCATGCATCCTTGCAGGCGCCGGGCGAGCCCGGCAGGCAGAAAATGTAGGTGCCGTGCGAAAGCCCCGCGCACGCACGCGACTGTATCGTCGAGGTGCCCACTTTGGCGAAGGAGATCATGTGAAAGACCGTGGAGAAGCCCTCGATCTCCTTCTCGAACAGTGGACGAACGGCTTCGGGCGTGACGTCACGGCCGGTGAAGCCAGTGCCTCCGGTGGTGATGACGACGTCGACGGAGGGATCGGCGATCCAGCCGCGGACGCTGCCGGCAATCAGGCCGGCGTCGTCTTTCACGATCGCGCGGTCGGCGATTTCGTGGCCGGCTTCGCGAATCATCTGGGCGAGGGTGTCGCCGGACCGATCGTCGGCGGGTCCGCGTGTATCGGACACCGTCAGCACGGCGATGCGGACGGGAATGAACGGGCGGGTTTCGTCAAGTCTCGGCATGCGCGGTCCGCTCCTTTGGACCACGCCATTCTCTCAGGACGGCGGGCTGCCGTCACCTGTCGACGGCAAGGCTAGCCGACGCGCCGGTTGATCGGGGGCAGGCCGATGACGTTTTCGCTGTGGGCCGCCTCGTCGTCGTTGCTCGACAGCGGCATGCGGACGGGCAGCACGGGGACGCACAGCTCCGTGCGGCGGTGCACCTCGCGGGTGACGCGCGGGTCGTTGAGATGGATCGCCAGGAAGGGACGGTCGTAGTCCAGCGACAGTCCGCGCTTGGGCACGATTTCGCGGTGCAGAAGCGAGAAGAGCTTCCCGGTGTCGCTATAGCTGCCGACATGTGTATGCACGGCGTAGGCGCCGCCCGGCAGGCATTGGCTGCCGATACCGGCATCCGGGTCCGGGACGATGCCGAAGGTCGACGGCACGCATGCGTCATAACGTAGCAGCTCGGGGGCTGTCAGCCGGGGGTTGTCGCGGAAGTACCCGTAGTATTGCTTGACGCGCCCGCGCATCTGCCGGCTCTCGAGCCACTCCACCATCGTGCGCCACGCCTCGGGGGCGGACGTCGCGTAGGGACCAAGGCCGCGCGCGAACACCACGGTCATAGGCCGGAAGTAGCGATAGGTGACGCGCACGCGGTCCTCACTGGGGCTCCCCAGGGCCCCCGCCTCTGACATCGGTAGACCACCCTAATCAACACATGTTGTGTTCTGCTTAAGCGAGGGCAGAAAATTTGCTTCAAGTCGTGCGCACCCGGTCCGCAAGGCGGATGTATCGACCCTCGCGGACTTCGCTGATCCTTCAGGTGCTCAAGGCGGTCTTGATGGCCAGGAGATCACGCCATGCCAGACGCTTCGCCGCAGGCGTGCGCAAAAGGTAGGCAGGATGCAGGGTCGCGATGGCACGGGTCGTGACGTTGCCGATGGCGACTTCGCGCATCTTGCCTCGGATGCGCATGATGCCATCTGCAACTTCGAGCATGTGCTTGGCCGCGGCGCCTCCGAGCAGGACAATGAGCTGAGGTGCCACCAGCTCCACCTGCCGCTCCAGGAAGGGACGGCAGACCTGCGCTTCCTGCGGCGTCGGCGTGCGATTGCCGGGCGGGCGCCAGTACACGATGTTGGTAATGTGCACGTCGGCCTCGCCCAGCCCGATTGCGGCCAGCATCTTGTCGAGCAGCTGCCCGGCACGGCCAACGAACGGCCTGCCCTCCATGTCCTCGTCCCGCCCCGGAGCCTCGCCGATCAACATCAGCCGGGCCTGCACGGCACCACGGTAGAAGCACAGGTTCTTGGCGGTGGCTTTGAGGCTGCAACCGTCGAATGCGGCAAGCCTGGCCGCCAATTCGTCGAGCGAGGCCGCCTGCCGGGCGGCCGCACGCGCGGCCATGACGGCCGTATCGGGCGCTGTTGCCTGGAATTGCCGCTGAGCCGCGGCGGGCGGCACCGGCGTCGGCCGGCTCTCCTGCGAAGGTGTCGGACGGACCATCGCTGCGGACGGCCTGGGCGCCGCCGTCCCTGAAGCGGGCTCCGCCGGGGCTGGCAGCGAGAAGGCCGCACCCGGCGCCGCATTGCCGCGCTGCAGCCAGTCGACCGGCACTTCGCCGACGGGATCGTCGACCCCCATCTCGCGATACCAGCCGAGCAGTGCCGCAAGGTCGGCGATTTCGTCCCTCCCGATCATGGCCTCAGTCTAACCGCCGGCATGGGATTTTTCAGCTTTCTTCCGGTCATCCGGCGCCGGCCGTGCGCCGTCTGCCGGTTTGCGACGCTTGACGCTGGGCGCGCGCGCGACCTATCGAACGCAGGCTTGAGTCATTCCGGGAAAACCCCTGCCAGGATGCCGCTGCATGGCGCTAGCTGACGATCTCCCGCCTCGCGAGGGAATGGACTTCGACGTGGTGATCGTCGGGGCGGGCCCGGCAGGGCTTGCGACCGCGATCCGGCTGAAGCAGTTGGCAGCGGCGGCCGGCAGCGAGCTGTCGGTCGTGGTGCTGGAGAAGGGCTCCGAGGTCGGCGCGCACATCCTCTCGGGCGCCGTCATCGATCCCGTCGGGCTGACGGCGTTGATCCCGGAGTGGAAGGAAAAGGGCGCCCCGGTCGATACGCCGGTGAGCGAGGACCGCTTCTACTACCTCGGCCCCGCCGGCTCGATCCGCATCCCCAACTTCATCATGCCGCCGCTGATGAACAATCACGGCAACTACATCGTCAGCCTCGGCAACCTCTGCCGGTGGCTCGGCGAGCAGGCCGGCGAGCTGGGCGTCGAGATCTATCCGGGCTTCGCCGCCGCCGAGGTGCTCTACGACCAGAAGGGCGCAGTGACGGGCGTCGCCACAGGTGACATGGGCGTAGGCAAGAACGGCGAGCCGACCGACCGCTTCACGCGCGGCATGGAGCTCAAGGGCAAGTACACGATTATCGCCGAGGGCGCGCGCGGCTCGCTTGCCAAGGCGCTGATGGCAAAGTTCGCCCTTGCCGAAGGGCGCCAGCCGCAGAAGTACGGCATCGGGCTCAAGGAGCTGTGGGAGGTGCAGCCGCAGATGCACCGTTCAGGGCTCGTGCAGCACACCCTGGGCTGGCCGCTCGACGACGGCACAGGCGGAGGATCGTTCCTCTACCACTACGGCGCCAACCTGGTGTCGGTCGGATTCGTGGTGCACCTCAATTACAGGAACCCCTACCTCTCCCCCTTCGGCGAGTTCCAGCGTTTCAAAACCCATCCCTTGATCCGCGAGACCTTCGCGGGCGGCCGGCGCATTGCCTACGGCGCCCGCGCACTGACCGAGGGCGGCTGGCAGTCGATCCCGCGCCTGGTATTCCCGGGCGGCGTCCTGGTCGGCTGTGCGGCTGGCTTCATGAACGTGCCGCGCATCAAGGGCTCCCACAATGCCATGCTCTCCGGCATCGCGGCGGCCGAGGCGGCGTTCGCGGCCATCGCCGCCGGGCGGGCGCACGATCGGCTGGATGCCTACGAGCAGGGCGTGATGGCAGGACCCATCTCCCGGGACCTGCGCCGCGTGCGCAATGCCAAGCCGATGCTTGCGAAATTCGGGACGGCGCTCGGCACGGCGCTGTCCGGTGCGGACATGTGGGCCAATACGCTCATTCCCGGGATTGGCCTGGGCTACACCCTCAAGCACGGCAAGCCCGACCACGCGACCCTGGAGCCGGCCTCGCGCAGCAAGCCCATCACCTATCCTCGGCCCGACGGCGTCCTCACCTTCGACCGGCTGACGGACGTGTCGTTCTCGGCCACGAACCACGAGGAAGACCAGCCGGCCCACCTCAAGGTGGCTGACATGGCCCTGCAGCAAAGCTCCGAGCACGATGTATTCGCCGGACCGTCGGGCCGCTATTGCCCCGCCGCCGTCTACGAGTGGGTGGAGGAGGACGGCAAGCCCCGCTTCGTCATCAACGCGCAGAACTGCGTCCACTGCAAAACCTGCGACATCAAGGACCCCAACCAGAACATCAACTGGACGGTGCCCGAGGGCGGCGGTGGACCGAACTATTCGGGGATGTAGTGTTGGCCGTCGGCCAGCGGCACGAGACGCAGAGGGCACGAGCATGGCGCAGCAGAAACTGGACCCACAGGCGCAGGCGGTGTGTGACCTGATCGTGGCCTCCGGCCGCCCGCCGCTCGAGACGCTGAGCCCACCCGACGCGCGCAAGGCCTATCTTGCTTCCAAGCCGATCCTGCAGCCCGACCCGCCGCCTGTGGCAGAGGTGGTTGCGCTCGAGGCCAGGGGACCCGCCGAGCCGATCCCGCTCAGGCTCTACCGCGGGCAGGGCGTGGGCAGGGACGGGCCACAACCCGCGCTCATATATTTCCACGGCGGCGGCTGGGTGATCGGCGACCTCGAAAGTCATGATCAGGCCTGCCGTGCGCTTGCGAACGCGGTGCCCTGCACCGTCATCGCCGTCGACTACCGGCTGGCGCCCGAGCACAAGTTCCCCGCCGCTGCCGAGGACGCCATCGCGGCAACCGCGTGGATCGCTGCCAATGCCGCACGGCTCGGCATCGACGGCGCTCGCCTCGCCGTCGGCGGAGATAGTGCCGGAGGAAACCTTGCCGCCGTGGTCTCGCTCGACGCGCGCGATCGCGGCGGTCCGCGCATCGTCTACCAATTGCTGATCTATCCCGCCACGGACATGCGCATGGGGTTCGCCTCCATCAGCCGGCATGCCGAGCAGCTGCCCCTGACCCGGGCCGCCATGCGCTGGTTCGTCGACCACTACCTCAACGGGCCTGCCGACGCGGGCGACTGGCGTGCCTCGCCGCTGCTCGCACCGAACCACGCCGGCCTTCCCGGCGCGCTCGTCATCACGGCCGGCTTCGATCCGCTGTGCGATGAGGGCGAGGCCTATGCCAAGGCGCTGGCCGCTGCCGGCGTCGCCGTCAAGCACGAGCGGTTCGCCGGCCAGATTCATGGTTTCCTCACTATGGGGCGCATCGTCGAGGACAGCGGGCGGGCGATCGCGCTGGCTGCGGCGGGGCTGAGGGGGGCGTTCGGCGCGGCCTAAGCCCGCTTATACTCACGGACGGTTGAAGACGTTTGGCGGGCACACCCCTTGCCAAATCGGACGGGGCGGCGAGGCTGGTCCAGCGGATGCCGCAATTGGCGTGCCTTGCTGCAGGTTGCACCGCCACAGGTCGATGAAGCCTGTCATTCGGCGATCTTTTGCGGTCGCAAGCAATGGTCATTCCTGCTAATCGTTGTCGAGCGGGAATCAAGGGACGGGCCTCAACTCTCCCGGCACGAGGTCAAATGCGCGCTCGATATCCTTTGTTCTTGTCAGTGCTCCTCGGGGTGGCCACTGCATCGGGGAACGGTACGGCCGTAGCGGGGGTCCGCGGCGGAGCTGAGGCCAACAACGTTCAGTCCTCGTTGCTCGGCAGCTACCTCGCCGGGCGCGTGGCGCGCGGTCAGCACGATACGGAAACCGCCGCCGGCTACTACCGCCAGGCGCTGGCGCGCGATCCCGCGAGCGACGTCCTGCTCGAGCAGTCGTTCCTGATGGAGCTCATCGAGGGCCACTGGGCGAGTGCCGAGGAACTGGCGCGCAACCTTGCCGGCTTGCAACCGCCGCGTCGCACGGCCCATGCCTTCATGGGACTGGTCGATTTCAAAGCCCAGCGCTACGCCGAAGCCGAGGAGCATTTCAATCTCGCGGCCGCCAATCCCATCGGCGAGCTGACCAGCACGCTGGCGCGCGCGTGGCTCTATCAGGCACAAGGCAGGACCGACGAGGCCCTGGCACTTCTCGATGCGCCCAAGCAGCCGGAGTGGGCACAGTACTACCTGCGCTTCCATCGGGCGCTGCTTGCCGACCAGGCTGGCCGGCGCGCAGAGGCGCGTGCGGCTTACGAGCAGATTCCGAAGAACGACCAGCGCACGCTGCGCGTGGCACTGGCGTATGCCCAGTCCGCAGCCAACGCAGGTGACAGCAAGCAGGCGCTGTCCGTACTCAAGGCGCACGCCGAGCGGGCGCGCAACGAGGGGCATCCTCTAGCGCGGGACCTGCAGGCGCGCCTGGAAGCGGGCGAGCGGTCGGACCTGCTGGTGTCGACGCCTATGGAAGGCATGGCGGAAGCTTTCTACGGGCTTGGTGAGGCGCTGACCGGCGATGGCGGGGTCAGCGTCGGCGCTGTCTATCTGCAGTTCGCCCTTTACCTGGTTCCCGATTCCATCTTCGCGCTGACCGCGCTTGCCAACGCCTACGAGACCACCAAGCGCTACGACGCCGCAATCGCCACCTACGACCGCGTCAAGAAGGGTTCGCCGCTGCAGCTGAGCATCGAGATCCGCAAGGCGTTGAACTTGAACCAGCTCGAGCGCGTCGACGAGGCACAGAAGGTTCTCGACGATCTGGCGGGCAGCCATCCGCAAGACATTCAGCCTCTGGATGCCCTTGGCAATATCATGCGCCAACGTAAGCGCTACAGCGAGGCCGCCGAGTATTACTCGCGCGCCATCGCCCTCATTCCCAAGCCGGCGCAGAAGCACTGGACCTACTTCTACGCCCGCGGCACGTGCTACGAACGGGTGAAGAAGTGGCCATTGGCCGAGGCCGATCTGCAGCGCGCCTTGAAGCTCAGCGCCGACCAGCCGATGGTGCTCAACTACCTCGGATACTCCTGGATTGACCAGAACAAGAACCTCAAGGAAGGCATGGCGCTGATCGAGAAGGCCGTGCGGCAGAAGCCCGACGACGGCTACATCGTCGACAGCCTCGGCTGGGCGCACTACCGCCTCGGCAATTTCAAGGAGGCTGTGAAGCACCTGGAGCGCGCGGTGGAGCTGAGGCCGGAGGACCCGGTGCTCAACGATCATCTGGGCGACGCCTACTGGCGTGTGCGTCGGGAGCGGGAGGCGCGCTTCCAGTGGGATCAGGCCCTCACCCTGAAGCCCGAGCCCGAGGACGCCGAGAAGATCAAGAAGAAGCTGCAGAAGGGTTTGCCGGGGCCGGCGCAGGTACGCCAGGTCAAGCGCCCCACCGACGCTCAGAAGCGGGTGGAGAAGGCCAAGAAGAGCACCGAGGCCAAGACCACGCCCTCCCTGCAGTAGGCTAGGCCAGTGCCTTGGCTGCGCCGCCGGGACCGAGCGTGCCATGCAAGTCCGCGAGACCGCCCGCGCCAAGGTGAACCTGACGCTGCGCGTGCTCGGGCGGCGGCCTGACGGCTATCACGACATCGAAAGCCTCGTGACCTTCGCTGAGGTGGGTGACTGCGTAACGCTCCACCCGGGTGCGGAGATCGGTGTCACCGTTGGGGGGCCGTTCGCCCGCGATATCGAGGGTGCGAACCTGCTAGAGCGGGCGCTGGAGCTTCTGCGCGAGGTTGACGGCGAGCTAACCCTTGGTGTCGTGGCGCTTGAGAAGAACCTGCCGGTCGCAGCCGGTCTCGGCGGCGGCTCCGCCGACGCGGCGGCGCTGCTGCGCGCCGTGCGCCGTGCCAATCCCGAGCGTGCGACCCGGGTGCCTTGGTACGACATCGCGCGCCGCCTCGGTGCCGACGTGCCGGTCTGTCTTGCCGGCGTTCCGGCGACGATGCGGGGGATCGGCGACCATCTCGCGCCGCTCGCGGGCAGGTCCGGAGGAGCGTCGCTGCCGGCCGTCCTGGCCAATCCGCGCCGGCTCCTGCCGACCGCGCGCGTCTTCGGGGCGCTAGCCTCCCGACGCATGCCGGACGCGGCGAAAGTGCCGCTTCCAGACCGCGCCTTTGGCGACCGGCCATCGCTCCTTGCCCACGTGCGCGCGACCGGCAATGACCTGGAGGCCCCCGCCGTCGCCTTGCTTCCCGTCATTGCCGAAGTAAAGGCGGCGCTGGCCGGACAGCCCGGCTGCCTCGCCGCCGCCATGTCGGGCAGCGGACCCACGTGCTTCGGCTTATTCGAGGATAAGGCCTCCGCCACGCGCGCGGCTGCGGCGCTGGCCAGCCGGCAGTCGGGCTGGTGGGTCGCTGCCACGAGTTGCGACTGGCCGGCCTAGGGTGCGGATCGCGAAATTCGTCTCAGCAGGCGGCAAGGGAGGAACGAATTTCACGATCCGGAGAGTGGCGCCGCGCGCTTACCGCCGCCGGCCTATTGTGACCAGGTACTCGCGCTTCACGTGCAGCCCCGCGGGCACGGTGTAGTGCCGTCGCGCTGAGTGCGGCGACGCGGTCCGCGGGGAGGCTCTCGACGAGCTGGCGCAACCGCCCGAAGCCGCTTGCGTACCAATCCCAGATGGCGTCGGCGCTGTCGTGGTAGGCGCTGCTGATGCCGGACTCGAACCGGAGCTCGAAAGCCTTCCCGAGCAGTCTTTCGACATCGAACGCGGCGCCAGGAGGCCTTCGGCCACGCGCGAACCGTGGTGGAGCTGAAACTTGCCGATCAGATCGAGAAGAGGCGCTGTTGGTGGTTCCTCAACGAGGCCGGCCGCTGCGAGCTTTGCCTCTCGGCGCCGGATCAAAGCATCGATCTTTTTCGCGAGGCGACATTGCTCCACATGATCTACATCTGGCGCGGGGACCTGCCGCTTGCCCGAGCGTTCGACACAGGGCGCCTGCGCGCACATGAGGTCAGCACGGCGCAACGCGCGCTATCGGGCTGGCTGGGCATCAGCCCTCTCGCGCATGTGCAATCGGCGCGAGCGGATGCGCAAGCCGTTTGATTCGGCAATACCGGGTCTCAGTTGGCGCGGGCGATGCAGAAGGTGATGACGTCGCTGAGTGCGCGGGCGTGCGGGCCGGGCTTGAAGATGGCGAGTGCATCGCGGGCGATCGCACCATAGTGCTCGGCACGCTCCAGGGTCGCCTCGATGGCGTTGTGTTTCTTCATCAGGTGGATTGCGTGCTCGAGGTCGCCGTCCTCGATCTTGCCTTCGCTCAGCGTGCGCCTCCAGAACGTGCGCTCGCTGTCGTTGCCGCGGCGGAAGCACAAGATCACCGGCAGCGTGATCTTGCCCTCGCGGAAATCGTCGCCGACGGACTTACCGAGCCGCTTGCTGTCGCCCGAATAGTCGAGCGCATCGTCGATCAGCTGGAAGGCGATGCCGAGGTTGCGGCCGTACGACTTGAGGGCCGCCTGCTCTTCGGCGGGGCGGCTCGTGATCGCCGCGCCGACTTCCGTCGCCGCCGAGAACAGCGCCGCGGTCTTGGCGTTGATGATGGCGAGGTACTCATCCTCGGTGGTGGCCGTGTTTTTAGCGGCCGCGAGCTGCATCACCTCGCCCTCGGCGATGACGGCAGCCGCGCTGGACAGAATCTTCAGAGCGCCCAGCGAGCCGACCTCGACCATTATGCGGAAGGCTTGGCCGAGCAGGAAGTCGCCCACCAGAACGCTCGCCTGGTTGCCCCACACGCGTCGCGCCGTCGCCTTGCCCCGGCGGACGTCGCTTTCGTCCACGACATCATCGTGCAGCAGGGTGGCCGTGTGCATGAACTCGACGGCCGCCGCCAGCCGCACATGTCCATCGCCGTGATAGCCGCACAGCTTGGCTGAGGCAATCGTGAGCATCGGACGCAGGCGCTTGCCGCCGGATTCGATAAGATGGTGCGCCAGCGTCGGGATGAGCTCGACGTCCGACACCGCCTTGTCGAGTATGATGCGGTTGACCGCGCCCATGTCCTCGCTGACGATCTCGATCAGCGGTTGCAGGCTTGCTGCGGGGTCTCGCGCTTCGAAAGGGACGACAACACCCAAGGTGTGCTATCTCCGAGCTGTACTGTGTTTGGTCTCCGGTATAGCCGGGAGGGACAAGGGGCAGTCAAGTGTGCTGTCCCGCGGCGAAACAGGCGTCCGCATGGCCCCTGCACGCCGGGGTCCGATCTGAGGCGCCAGGATGAAGCCATGCGTGAACTGCTTCGCAGCAACGATCCCGTCCTGATTAATTTCGCTGAATCCACGCTGCGGCAGGCCGGCATAGCCAGTTTCATCGCGGACCAGCACATGAGCGTGATCGAAGGCTCGATCGGCGCCTTCCCGCGCCGGCTGCTTGTCGGGGACGGGGATTGGGAGAGGGCCCGCGGCACGCTGCGCGAGGCTGGCCTCGAAGCTTGGCTTCTCAAGGACCCAGAGGCACGCGGTTGAAGGAGTCCGCCCCGATCCCTCGTGACACGACGGATGATGCCTTCCTTGGCGGGGCCCTGAATATCCTGCAGCCCAAGGGTGGGTATCGGACCGGCATCGATGCCGTGCTGCTGGCGGCTGCGGCGCCGGTCCGAGGCACCCGGAAGGAACGGGTGCTGGATGTAGGTGCCGGCGTGGGTGTCGTTGGCTTGGCGGTGGCACACCGGATGCCACGCGCGGCCGTGACCCTGGTGGAGCGGGAGCCGATTCTTGCCGATCTGGCCCGAATTAACGTCGAGCGCAATGGGCTCAGCGTCCGCGTGTGTGTCGTCGAGGCGGACGTGACGCGCCGGCTGGATGATCTGCCGGGGCTCCGGCCGCACGCGGAGACTTTCGACCATGTGCTGGCCAATCCGCCCTACAACCCCGAGGGAGCCGGCACCGTCTCGGTGGAGGCGCTGAAGGCGGCCGCCAACGTCATGCCCGGTGGCAACCTGGCGCGCTGGGCGCGGTTCATGGCCGCCATGACGCGGCCGGGGGGCTCGGCCACCATGATCCATCGTGCCGACGCCATCGGCGAGATCCTGACGGCCTTCGCCGGGCGTTTCGGGGGCCTCCTCGTCTTTCCCCTCTTCCCGCGTCCGGGTGCTTCGGCCGCGCGGGTGCTGGTCCAGGGCATCAAGGGCTCCAACGCGCCCATCGAACTGAGGCCCGGCCTCGTGCTGCATGCGGCTGGCAATCGCTTCCAGCCGGAGGTGGAGGCCATTCTGCGAGGCGGCGCCCCACTGTCCCTGGGCGACCGGCGCCCCGGGCCTTGAGTTTGCGTGCCCTGCCGGCCATATCCTGCGGCAGTCGGCACTCGCGAGGCGTTCCTCGATGCTCTTCTTCAATCGCGGTCCTGTCGTCCCGGTCCTGCGTTTCTCCGGCCCGATCGGCATGGCGACGCCGCTGCGGCCGGGGCTGGGACTGGCGTCCGTGGCAGGGCCGATCGAGAAGGCCTTCGCCATGTCGAAGCTGCCGAGCGTCGCCGTCGTGGTGAATTCGCCCGGCGGATCGCCGGTTCAGTCGCATCTCATCTACAGCCGCATCCGCCAGCTGGCAGCCGAGAAGAGCAAGCGCGTCTACGTTTTCTGTGAGGACGTCGCAGCGTCGGGCGGATACTTCCTGGCGCTGGCCGGCGACGAGATCTACGCAGACCCGTCCTCGATCGTGGGCTCCATCGGCGTGATCTCGGCGGGATTCGGCTTCGACAAGCTGATCGACCGGTTCGGCGTCGAGCGGCGCGTGCATACAGCGGGCAAGGACAAGGGCGCGCTCGATCCCTTCCGGCCGGAGCGTGCCGAGGATGTCGCCCGGCTCAAGGAATTGCAGCGCGACGTGCACGATGTTTTCGCCGACATCGTCAAGACGCGGCGCGCGGGCAAGCTCAATGGACCCGAGGAGGAGCTGTTCTCCGGCGCGTTCTGGTCGGCGGGGCGGGCCGCGCAGCTGGGCCTGATCGATGGGATCGCCGACCTGCGAGCCAAGATGCGCAGCCTGCACGGCGACAAGGTGAGGTTGCGTCCGGTCCCGCTCGGAGGCGGCGGCCTGCTTTCGCGCCTGCGGCGACTGCCGGGTTCCGGGGTGGCTTCCGGCGAGGGGTTTGCGTTCGCGCCCTCCTTGGCCGATGATCTGGTATCGGCGGTGGAGGCGCGGGCGCTGTGGTCGCGTTTTGGCCTCTAAGGGAAGGTAGTGATTCCGCCCGTGAATCGAGGCTTGGAGGAATGTCGTGCCGCAAGTGATCGCCCTGGCCCTGCTCGGAGCCGGCTTGTATGCGGGCTATCGCTGGTTCACACGCACGGCGCGCGAGATTGGCGAGGGCATGCAGCGCGCCGAAGAGGAGCTGCGCCGGCAGGAGGCCGCGGGGCGCATCGAGAAGAACCTGGGGCCCCTTGAATACGATCCGGCAACCGGCGTGTACCGTCCGGCGAGGCGCGATTGAGGCGGCCTGCGCGGCGAGCCGTCGGTACGCCGGTTTCAGCCGGGGAAACATAGGGAGTGTCTGGCATTGAGGGTCGCGAGCCTGAGGCCATGGTATTCGGCCGTGGCGGCGATGATGGCGTCCGTGTCGTCCAGTCCATGACCGTGCTGATAAGGCGTGAAAAGACGCCGGCCCGCTTTGCGATATCGAAAACAGCGTGACCCCGGGTGCTGTTTGCGTATAGTGCGCGCCGCAACACCCAGACCGCTGTACAACTCATGCAGAAGAACGCTGCCAAACCGGCTGGCTCCAAGCTGGCCCGCAAGCCCGCAACGGCCCTGTCTGGGCTCCGGCCCACCCAGTCCTTCCAGGATCTGATCCTGGCGCTGCAGCAGTTCTGGGGTGAACAGGGCTGCGTCGTGCTGCAGCCCTACGACATGGAGGTGGGCGCCGGCACGTTCCACCCCGCCACTACCTTGCGCGCGCTGGGCCCCAAGCCCTGGAATGCCGTTTACGTGCAGCCCTCGCGCCGACCCAAGGACGGGCGCTACGGCGAGAACCCCAACCGCATGCAGCACTACTACCAGCTGCAGGTGATCATGAAACCGTCGCCGCCCGATATCCTCGACCTCTATCTGGAGAGCCTGGCGCGCATCGGCATCGACCCCATGTTGCACGACATTCGCTTCGTGGAGGACGACTGGGAGAGCCCCACGCTCGGCGCCTGGGGGCTCGGCTGGGAGGTGTGGTGCGACGGGATGGAGGTGACGCAGTTCACCTACTTCCAGCAGGTCGGCGGGTTCGACTGCAATCCCGTGTCGGGCGAGATCACCTACGGGCTGGAGCGCCTTGCCATGTACGTGCAGGGCGTCGATCGCGTGTTCGATCTCAACTTCAACGGCCGCGAGGACGGGCGCAAGCTCACCTACGGCGACGTGTTCCTGCAGGCGGAGCAGGAGTACTCGCGTTACAACTTCGAGTTTGCCGACACGGAGCTGCTGCTGGCCCACTTCCGCGACGCGGAGAAGGAATGCAAGGCGCTCCTGGCGGCCGGTGCCCCGGCGCCGGAGGCCAATGACAAACGCCACAAGCTGGCGCTGCCGGCCTACGACCAGTGCATCAAGGCGTCCCACCTCTTCAACCTGCTCGACGCACGCGGGGTCATCTCCGTGACCGAGCGGCAGAGCTACATCCTGCGCGTGCGCGAGCTGGCGAAGGCTTGTTGCGCGGCATGGCTGCAGACCGAGGGAGGCGGGGCGTGAGTGGGGTTCTGCCGTGACCAATCTGATGAGCGAGCGCGCCCGCCGTTTGCGGCGAGAGAAGGGCGCTGCCGAGCGCAAGCTCTGGTATCTGCTGCGCGACTTCAATCGCCACGGGTTTCATTTCAGGCAGCAAGCGCCGATCGGCGCGTACATCGCTGATTTCTGCGACCACACGGCCAAGCTGATCGTCGAGGTCGATGGTGCCCAGCACGGCGAGCCACGTGGCTTGGCCAATGACAGGCGCCGCACGCGATGGATGGAGTCGCAAGGCTACAACATCTTGAGGTTCTGGAACGGCGAGGTGCTCCGGAACATGTATGGCGTTGAGGTCGCGATCAAGCTGGCGCTCGGGATTGTTCAGGAGTGCACACCAGTCGACGCGAATGGCCCGCGAATTCCCTCCCCCCTGGTGGGGGAGGGTAAGGGCGGGGGGGATTCCAGAACATCTGCCGTAGGGCTTCCCCCCACCCCCAACCCCTCCCCACAAGGGGGAGGGGAATCCGCGCAACGCCAGCGGAACGCGTCGGAGCCTCACCATGGCTGAACTGTTGCTCGAGCTGTTCTCCGAGGAGATACCGGCGCGGATGCAGGGTCGCGCGGCGGAGGAGTTGCGGCGGCTCGTCACCGAAGGGTTGAAGGCGCAGGGTCTCGGCGTCGGCGAGGCGAAGGCGTTCGCCACGCCGCGGCGGCTGACGCTGCTCGTGGAAGGCGTGCCGGCCAAGTCGCCGGACGTGTCCGAGGAGAGGAAGGGGCCGCGGGTGAATGCCCCCGAGCAGGCGATCGCCGGTTTCCTGAAGGGTGCGGGTCTTGCCTCGATCAAGGATGCGCAGGTCGTCAAGGACGAGAAGAAGGGCGACTTTTACGTCGCGAGGATCGAGAAGCCCGGGCGCAAGGCCGGGGACATCGTCGCCGAGGTCGTGCCGGCTGTCGCGTCGAAGTTTCCCTGGCCCAAATCGATGCGCTGGGGAGCGGGCCGCACGACGTGGGTGCGGCCGCTGCATTCGATCGTGTGCCTGCTCGACGGCAAGGTCGTGCCATTGACGATCGAGGATGTGGCGAGCGGCCGCGAGACACGGGGACATCGCTTCCACGGGAATGCGCCGTTCGAGGTGAAGGACGGCGCCGACTATGCCAAGGGGCTCAAGGCGCACAAGGTGATCCTCGACGCCGCCGAGCGCGCCAGGCTGATCGCGGAGGAGGCGCACGCGCTGGCGAAGAAGCACAAGCTGGCGCTCGTGGAGGACGAGGCGCTGCTCGCCGAGAACGCCGGGCTCACGGAATGGCCTCTGGTGCTGATGGGCACGTTCGATGAGGCCTTCCTGGAGGTGCCGGCGGAGTGCCTGATGCTGTCGATGAAGCAGCATCAGAAGTGTTTCTCGCTGCGCGATCCCAAGACCGGCAAGCTCGCCAATCGCTTCCTGCTCGTGTCCAACCTGCACGCGGCCGACGGCGGCAAGGTGATCGTCGCCGGCAACGAGAAGGTGATCGCGGCGCGGCTCTCCGATGCGCGTTTCTTCTGGCAGCAGGACCTCAAGAAGCCGCTCGACGAGATGGCGATCGCCCTGGGCGGCATCACCTTCCACGAGAAGCTGGGCTCGCAGAAGGAGCGGGTGGAGCGGGTCGCCGAGCTGGCGTTCCAGATCGCGGGATCGGTGGATGCGGACCCCGCGGACGCGCGGCGCGCGGCGCAGCTCTGCAAGGCCGACCTGGTGTCCGGCATGGTCGGCGAGTTCCCGGAGCTGCAGGGCCTGATGGGCCGCTACTACGCGCAAGCTGCGGGCACCAAGCCCGAGATCGCCCGCGCCATCGAGCTGCACTACAAGCCCAAGGGCCCCTCCGACACGGTGCCGCTGGAGTCGCAGGGCGATGCGGTGGCGATCGCGGTGGCGCTGGCCGACAAGCTCGACACGTTGGTCGGCTTCTGGGCCATCGGCGAGAAGCCGACGGGCTCCGGCGATCCCTATCAGTTGCGGCGCGCGGCGCTGGGCATCGTGCGGATAGTGTTGGAGAACGATCTCCGGATCAAACTGGGACGCATCATTGATGCTTGGTATCGGATTTTGCCGGACGCCTATTTGGATGACGATAGTAAGTATCGCGTCTACGTGGAATTGGAGGAGGGCTATTTCACCTTCTCATCGAAGGCACCAGAATCTGGGATCTATGAGAACCTGAGGGTGAAAGCGACAGCAAACCCCTCAGCCAACGCCTATGTTGTCGTTTCGGCAGGCGGATCGTTTCCCCCCGACACAAGGTTGGTTCAGGACTTAGGGGCCTTCACAGTCAGGGCGAGCTTGGTAAAGGGAGAGGTCGTTCGGTACCTCCTCACTGAATTTGTCAGCGAGCGCTTGAAGGTACACCAGAGAGAGAAGGGGGCGCGGCACGACCTGATCGATGCGGTGTTCTCCCTCGGCGGGCAGGATGATCTGGCGCTGATCGTCAAGCGCGTGGAGGCGCTGGGCGAGTTCCTGAAAACCGACGACGGCGCGGTTCTGCTCACCGGTGTCAAGCGCGCGGTCAACATCGTCCGCGACGAGGAGAAGAAGGACAAGCGCAGCTACGATGGCGCGGCCGATCCCACGCTGCTGCGCGAGCCGCAGGAGCGGGCGCTCTACGACGCCATCCAGAAGGTGAAGCACGACACGGCGGCGGCGATCAACGTGGAGAATTTCGCCGGGGCCATGCGCGCGCTGGCTGAGCTGCGCGCACCCGTGGACGCCTTCTTCGACAAGGTCACCGTCAACGCGCCCGATGCAGCGCTGCGGGCAAACCGTCTCGCACTGCTATCCGAAATTCGCGCCGCCACCCTGAACGTCGCCGACTTCTCCAGGATCGCGGGCTGACGTTATGGCTGCGGCGGCGGGCATCCACGCTACGGGACGCGCATAACGCTGCGGCTTGCGTGGATTCCAGCCTTGTCGAGACTCGGAAGGGGCCGAGCGTGGGCCACCGCGATAGGATCAGTGCTTGGTTTCTCAAAGCGATCTCGGGGCGCCCGTTCCAGACGAGCTTGGATCGTCGCGGGGCGACGCCTACGACAAGACCTTCGACAGCCGTGACGCAGGAATGAGGCTCCGGAGGTCTGCCCCGTTGCACGGCGAACTGGGTTTGCGGCCTTCGCCGGAATGCCGTGAGGGCAGGCGGGCCCGAGCTTTGCGCGCCATCGCTGAATGGAGGCGGCATCCTTTGGCCCATCTGCAACGTATGAGGATAGCCTGCGTGGCTGGGGCAGGGGCGTGGCGCCCATGCCGCCGCCCCAAGGTTAAATTATCCGATTGCCCAGCGGCGGCTTGCCCATTGGAATGGGCCTCAATTACTCTGGAAATGCGGCACAGCCTGGGCAGGTGGGGATAGAGCACGGCTCGCGATGGCAATTTCGAATGCCAGCCGACGTGTGGTTGTGACCGGCACGGGTGCGGTTTCATCGATCGGTCACAGCGTTGTGGATTTGTGGTCGGCCATGAAGCAGGGCCGGTCGGGCGTCGCCCCGATCGAGCGCTTCTTCCAGAACGATCCCCATTTTCTGACGCCCGAGCAAATCCCGAACTTCGAGCTCGGGATCATGGTCGCTGCACAAGTGAAAGGCTTCGAGCACCGTGCACGGCTCAGGCACTTCAAGCGCGACAAGATCATCCTGTTCGCCGACCGCTATAGCCTGTTCGCCGCCGCCGCGGCCGACGAGGCGTTGAAGCAGTCCGGCCTCGAGGTGCCGGTCCGCGCGCCTCAGCGCGGAGCCTGCATCATCGGCTCGGCGGAGGCCGGCATCACCAACCTGGAGATCGCCTACCGCCACATCTTCGAGCTGAAGCAGGTCTCCTCCCATCCCCTGACGCTGGTGCGGTTCATCGGCTCGTCGGCTGCCGCCCACCTCGGCATCGAGTTCGGCATCAAGGGTCCGGTGTTCGGCATCTGCAGCGCCTGCGCCTCGGGTGCGCATGCGATCAGCATGGGACGCGACCTCATCCGCAGCGGGCTCGTCGACGTGGCTGTCGTGGGCGGTTCCGAGGCGCCGCACACCTACGGCACCATGCAGATCTGGGAGGCGACGAAGCTGCTGTCGCCCGACGGCATTTTCCCGTTCGCAAAGAAGCGCAACGGCACGGTGCTGGCGGAGGGCGCGGGCGTGCTCGTGCTGGAGTCGATCGAACACGCCGCGGCGCGGGGTGCCAAGGTCCTGGCCGAGCTGTGCGGCGTCGGCGCGACCCTGGATGGCGTCGACATCGTCCACGCCGGCCCCGATGGCGCCGCCGAGGCCATGCGCCGCGCGCTCGACGACGCGCAGCTGGCGCCTGGCGACATCGGCTACGTCAGCGCCCACGGCATGGCCACGGTCGAGGCGGACCGAAACGAGACGGTGGCGATCAAGTCGGCGTTCGGTGCGCATGCGCGCACGCTCGCCACATCCGCCACCAAGTCCATGTACGGAAACCCGCTGGGAGCGAGCGGGGCCATCGGCGCTATCACCTGCATCAAGGCCATGGAGGAGGGCTGGATGCCGCCGACGCTGGGCCTCGACGAGCCGGATCCCGAGTGCGACCTCGACTACGTCGCCAACGTCGGGCGCGCAAAAAAACTCACCTACACGATGGCCAACGCTTTCGCCTTGACCGGTCTCAACGTGTCGCTCGTGTTCGGCCCGCCGCCGGCATGACGCCGTGGCGCTTGCAACGACCTGCCCATCAGCTTCCCGCGATCGGTGTGTAGCTGAAGCCCGCACCGGCGCGCTCGATGGTGCCGCTGCAGGGCGTGGCGAAGTGGTGCGGCATGACGATGCTGCCCGTGCCGGCGTGCTTCTCGATGAGGGCGCGCCGCGTCGGCCGCGAGGCGTCCATGTCGACATCGGCGCGCGATGAGAGATCGGGGAACAGCAACTGGATGGGATGGTGCACGACGTCGCCGATGAAGACGCCCCGCTTGCCGCCCGCGGCCACGTTGATCACCACGTGGCCCGGAGTGTGGCCGGGGCAGGGCTCGAGCGAGATGCCCTTCGCGAGCTCGAAATCGTCCGCCACCAGCACGGCCTTCTCGGCGCGCATGATCGGCAGGACGCTATCCTCGAACGCCATGGCGTGGATGTTGTCGGGGGTTGCACCATCCTTGGCGTAGATGGCGTCCCAGTGATCGTACTCGCGCTTGGCCATGATGTAGCGGGCGTTGGGGAAGGTGGGAACCCATTGCCCGTCCACGCGCTGGGTGTTCCAGCCGACGTGATCCCAGTGCAGATGTGTGCACATGACGTGCGTCACCTGCTCGGGCTTGACGCCGAGTGCGGCGAGGCCGGCGAGGTAATCGCGTTTTCCCTGGTCGAACTGCGGGCGACCGGGCCGCGATTTATTGCAGCAGGTGTCGACGACGATCGTGTGCCGCCCCGTCCGCAGCACGAAGGAATGGAAGCTCATGAGGATGCGGCCGTCGTCGCTTATGCGGCCGGGCAGCTTGCGGCGCGCCTCCTCGACCATCTCCTGCGTTGCGGCCGGGAAGAATTCCGTCGCCGGGAAAGCGGGGAACTCCAGTTCGGCTACGCGGCCCACGGAGTAGTCGCCGATTGCGAGCGTGTGCATGGTGGTCTCCTAGGCTGGGGCCTCGGCCCTCGATCTGGCTGGCGCGAGGTCGGTGGATTTCAGATAGGTGCGAAGGTCGTCGATCTCGGCGGCTGTCAGGCCCTGGAAGGGCGGATGGATGCCCCCGACCGGCCGGCCGAGGATCTGCATCGCCGCCTTCATCGTGGGGGTGAGGCCGCGATGCATCCACTTGGCCGGGAACAGGGCGAACTGCAGCTGTAGCCGCGCGGCCTCGGTGGCGTCGCCAGCCAGGAACGCCTTGACGATCCTGGCAGCAAGCTCGGCTGCGGGCGGCGGCATGGTGGCGCCTGAACCCCCGAGCTCCAGCGTCGCGAGCAACATCTGCATGGTCGTGAAGTAGCGGGCGTGGCCGGCACGGTCGACCTCGACGATGAGGCGGGAGACACGGGAAAGATCGCGCGAGCTCTCCTTGATGTAGTGCACGCGGTCGAGCTTGGAGAGCTCGATGGTGGCGGCCACCGACACGTCCGCGCCGGGGCCCGGATTGAGGTAGAGGACGAGCGGCAGGCGCGTTTCCCGTGCCACCGCCTCGAAGTAGGCGACGAGGTCGCGGTCGCTCGGCGCGCCCCCGAAGGGTCGCAGCGGTGCCAGGAGCTGCACGGCCGCGGCACCCAGGCCCTCCGCGTAATGGGCAAGTTCGATCGCCGTCTTGAAGGAGGCGTGCGATATCCCGACGGCGACGGGCACGCGACCTTTCACAAATTCCATGGTGCGCGCGATGAGGCGCTTGCGCTCCTCGAAGGACAGGAAGTGGTATTCCTGCGCCTCCACGCCTGCGGCCACGATCATGGCGGGGGTGCAAGCGGTGACAATGTAGTCGATCTGCCGTTCGAGCGCGCGCTCGTCGATGCCGAGGTCGGCCGTGAAGGGGGTCAGCGGCGGCACGAGCAGACCAGGCAGGCTCATTGGCAGATTCATGGGGGTGTCTGTCCTCGCCGAAGCCGGGGCGCGGGAAAGTTGGCCACAAGGGCAGGCTAGCACGGCTGTTCGGCTCGGCCATGCAATTGTCGCGATCGATCGGCGAGGGTTGACCCGGTTCCTGCCCGCGGCGATACGAACCCCAGGCACTCGAAACGGTGAGAGCGATGCGATCCAGATTTGCTGCCTTCCAGCCGCGCGACATTCTCCTGGTGGCGGTGCCGCTGCTTGCACTCGTCGCAGGGGCCGCGTGGATTGCTCTCTGGTTTGGCGACCCGGCGCCGCCGCAGCCCTTCGTACTGAGCTCGGCCAGCGCGGGCAGTCCGTATCATCGTTACGCCGAGCGCTACAAGTCCGTGTTCAAGCACCACGGCGTGAAGCTCGAGGTGCGCGAGTCGACCGGCTCGGTCGCCAACCTTGGGGCGCTCGCCGATCCTTCCTCCGGCGTACAGGCCGCCTTCGTTCAGGGTGGCCTCGCCTCGGCGAAAGTCCGGCCCGACCTGTTGTCGGTTGGCCGCGTGACCTATGAGCCACTGTGGGTGTTTCAGCGCGACGGGCTGAATGCCGAACGGCTCGCCGACCTCAAGGGCAAGCGCATCCTCGTCGGGCCTGCCGGCGGCGGCACCAACCTGCTCGCGCTGCGGCTGCTGGCGGCGAACGGCGTCAATGCCGAGACGGCGACCCTAATCAACAGCGAGCTTCCGGCGTACGTGGATCTCCTCGCCAAGGGCGAGGCGGATGCGGGCTTTCTCGTGCTGGCAGCGGAGGCGCAGACGATCCAGCGGCTGCTGCGGAGCCCCACCGTCAGGCCGCTGAGCTTCGACCAGGCCGAGGCCTACATCCAGCGCTTTCCCTTCCTGTCGAAGCTGGTCCTGCGAAAGGGTGTGGTCGATTTTGCCGCCAACATTCCAGCGAGCGATATCACGCTCGTCGCCACCACCGCTGCCGTCCTCGTTCGCCGCGATGCGCATCAGGCCCTCGTCAACCTGTTGACGCAGGCTGTGGTCGAGGTGCATGGCCAGCCGGCGCTGGAGGACAGCGGCGAAGCGAGGCTGTTCCAGCGCGTCGGCGAGTTTCCGATCTCGAGCGATCCTGAGTTCTCGATCTCGGAGGACGCCAAGCGGGTGTACCGTTCCGGCGCGCCGTTCCTGCAGCGCTACGTGCCCTTCTGGGTGGCGACCATGGTTGATCGCCTGTTCGTTTCGCTCGTCGTGCTCATACCGCTGCTGATCCCTCTCGGGCGGCTTGCTCCCAAGCTCTACAACTGGCGCATGCGCCGCCGCATCGTGCGCTGGTATGTGCAGCTGAAGGCGCTAGAGGCGGGGGACCGGACGCAGCTCTCGCGGCAGGAGCTGGCCGCGCGCATCGACGAGCTCGACCGCATAGAGGCCACCGTCGACAACATCGAGGTGCCGCTCGGCTTTGCCAACCAGCTCTACGATCTGCGCCAGCACATCGAAGTGGTGCGGCGGCGCTTGACCGCCGGCCCTGCGAACGCCCCGGCCGATTGAGGGGCATATCCGGCACAGCAGGCGACGGGTGAGCTACCCGGTTGGATGGACGGGTGAGACAATCGGTGCCCAGGGCCCTGTTTGCGACCGCGACCAACGGATGCCGGAGATTTCGCTGACGCGAAATCTCCGGCATGACAGTGAGCGGAGCTGACCGGAAGATGCTCTAGTTCTTCTTCGGCGCGCCGTACTCGTCCTCGTAGAGGTCCTGGGAGCGCTTCTTCTGCTCTTCGATGATCCTCTTGTGCTCCTCGGGGATCGCCTGCGAGCGGGCAGCTTCCTGCAGGGTCTGCGGAAACCAGAGCGCGATCTGCGGAAACGCGAAGATCAGACTGATGCAGATGACCTGCAGGATCATGAACTGGAACATGCCGCCATAGATCGTCGTCAGGCTCCATTCCTTGACCACTTGTTTGAGATAGTAGGCCGACATCGCCACCGGCGGGGAAAGGAAGGCGGTCTGCAGCGTCACCGCGGTGATGGCGCCGAACCAGATGAGGTCGACCTTCAGCGCCACCACCACCGGATAGAAGATCGGCAGGAACACCAGGATGATCGCCGGCCACTCGAACGGCCATCCCAGCAGGAAAATGAGGATCAGGACCAGGACGAGCATCAGCGTGGGTGGCAGCTCGAAGGACAGCAAGGTGTTGGTGATCCAGTTGGCCGTCCCGAGCCGGGCGAATACGGCGCCGAAGATGTTGGAGGTCACGGCCAGCAGCAGCACCATGCTGGAGGTGGCCATGGTGGAGTTGAGCGCGCGCTGCAGTCCGGCCCATGTCAGCTTGCGATAGGCGAGGGCGAGCACCAGAGCGCCGGCGCTGCCGATGCCGGCGGCCTCCGTCGGCGTGGCGAGGCCGGCCAGAATGGAGCCGAGCGTTGCAGCAATGAGGCCGAGCAGCGGCACGACGCCGAGCAGCACTTCGCGGATCATGACGCCGACGGAATGCACGCGCTCCTCGGTCGGCACCGGCGGCCCGAGCGCCGGGTTCAGCATGCTGCGGCCCATCAAGTAGACTACGTAGATGCCGGCGAGCAGGAAGCCCGGCCCGAACGCCGCCGCATAGAGGTCGGCGACGGACACGCCGAGCACGGGCCCCATGACGATCAGCATGACCGAAGGCGGGATGAGGATGCCGAGCGTGCCGCCGGCGGTGATGGTGCCGGCCGACAGCTTGGCATCGTAGCCCGACTTGACCATGATCGGCGAAGCCATGATGCCGAGCACGGTGACGGCCGCGCCGACGATGCCCGTGGCCATGGCGAACACGGCGGCGGTGAGGATGACGACCAGGAAGAGGGCGCCGCGGACCGGCGCCAGCAGCATCCTGAAGGCGATGAACAGCCGTTCCATCAGGCCGGCCTGCTCGGTGATGAAGCCCATGAAGATGAAGAGCGGCACCGCGGCCAGCACTTCCTCCTTCATCATCCCGATCGTCTGGAAGTAGGCGAGGTCGAAGACCGTATGGCCCATGCCGACGTAGCCGAAGGTGAAGGCCAGGAAGAGAAGCGTGAAGGAGATCGGCACGCCGATGAAGATGGCTCCCAGCAGCACCAGGAGCATGATCAGGCCGATGAGGGCGTCCGCGGTCATACTTCGACTTTCTCTTTATGCTCGAGCTCGATGCCGGTGCGGGCCATGTAGAAGCTCTTCAGAAACTCGGAGCAGCCTTGGATCATCAGAAGGACGCACGCAATGGGCACGCTGTATTTGAAGGGCCACAGGATCGGACGCCAGGGAGTCTGGTCGGACACCTCGTTGATCCGGAAGGCGTAGTTGGCCTCGGTCAGGCTCACGATGAACAGCGCGGTGAAGGCGGGAAAGAAGAAGAGGACATAGGAGATCGTGTCGATCCAGCCCTTCTTGCGGGTCGAGAACTGCTCCCAGAAAAAGTCGGTGCGGATGTGTGCGCCCTTGTGCAGGGCATAGCCGGCACCCAGCATGAACAGGGCGCCATAGAGCATGTAGGTCACATCGAAGGACCAGACTGTGGGCGCGTGGAAAAGGTAGCGCGCGAACACCTCGTAGGCGACGGCGGCGACGAGAGGCACGGAAATCCAGGCGATCACCGAGCCGGTGATATCCGTGAACGTATCGATGGTGCGAATAGTCGCGAGCAATGCCCGAGACGGCCCCGCCATGACTTCCTCCCTTGTGCTTCAGTCCGGGTTTCGCCCGGTGTTCTTGCAGGTTTTCGAGCCGTGAAGAGCGAGATTACCGCAGACGACGAGGTTGTGCGTAGCCCCTCTACACAAGCGAGGTGGTCCTATCCGAAGCGGACCTGATAAGGCGGCGAACCCGCGGGACGGGGGCAGCGCCCAACGGCGCTGCCCCGCTCCAGCTTGGTGTCACTTCTTGTCGGGGAAGTAGTGGTTCGCCATGAACGAGTAGGGCGGGAAATACACGCGCTTATAGGGAACGACGAGCGCGGCGTAAGCGCGCTGGCTGTCGTGAACCTTCTTGAAGAACGGGTTCTTGGCGCCTTCTGCGGCGGCGAGCTCATCCCACTTCTTGATGAAGACCTGGAGGATCTCGGGCGGGGTGCGCAGGATCTGCACGCCGTGCTTTTCCTGCATCTCCTTGAGGGCGTCGGCGTTCTGGCGCTGCCATTTCGCATGCCAGATCACGAACGTCTCGTTGGCGGCCGACTTGATGATCTCCTGCTGCTGCGGGGTGAGCCCCTTCCACACATCGCCGTTGATCAGAATGTCTCCGACGGTTGTGTTCTCGTGCACGCCCGGTGAGTAGTGATACTTCCACACGTTGTGGAATCCGAGCCGCATGTCCTCCACGCCGCCAACCCACTCGGCGCAGTCGATCACGCCGCGCTGGGCCGAAGGAATGATCTCACCGCCCGGCATGTTGACGACCGTGAAGCCCAGAGCCTGCCATACCTCGCCGGCCATGCCGGTCTGGCGGCACTTCATGCCCTTCATGTCCTCGACGGTCTGGATCGGTTTCTTGAACCAGCCGAACGCCTGCGGACCCGAGGGCAGGATCGGGAAGGAGACTACGTTGAGCTGCAACTGCTTCTGATAGAACTCCTGCAGCAGATTCCAACCGCCGCCGTAGTACATCCAGCCCATGTAGTCGGTGAAGTCCATGCCGAACGTGCCGCCAGGACCGCCGGTAAACAGGATTGCGGTCTTGTCCTTGCCGGTCCAGTAGCCGCCCCAGGCATGGGCGCCGTCGAGCACCTTCTTGTGGGTGGCGTCCAGAACCTCGAACGCGGGCACGACCTGGCCGGCCGGCATTGCCTCGATCTTCAGGTTGCCGCCCGAGAGCTTCTCGACGCGCTCGGCCCACATCAGGAAATTCTCGTAGAGCGTGAGCGATGCCGGCCACGTCGCCTGCATCTTCAACGTCTTCTGTTGCGCCTGCGTGCTTGGTGTGGTGGCGACTGCTAGGCCGAGCCCAAACGCCGCCCAAAGTAAGGGCTTTGCCAGTCTACGCATTCAAATTCCTCCCTAAACTCTTGAGGCTCTTTACACCTGCAGCCTAGCAGATGAATTCGCCGCATGCCGCACATTTGTTTGCAATAGTGTTGATCGGCGGGTCTGGGATGCGCGGATGGGCGATGGAGCCTTGTGGGACGTTGGGTGCACATTGCCTCGCTGATCAGCCTGTGCTGATCTTGCTCGAAACATCCTGAGGAGCCCGTGGAATGCCTACCGTTGGTTCGACGCGCATGCTGGACCGGCTCGGACCCAAACGCAGCGACGCACAGTTCTTGCAGTCCAAGCTCAAGGCGCCGGGGGCGCGGTTCCTCGTGCTCGCCGACCTGAAGCCCGTCATCCGCTCCAATCCCCAGCGCACCGAGGCCAAGCTCGCCTGGTTTACGCTGGAAGCCCTGACCCAGTTTGGCCTGCCTACGGCAGAGGCACTGTTCCTGGGTGTGGACAACAGCGGCAACGGATATTTCGCCCTGGCGGTCACCGAGCATCGTACGCGGAATGTTCCAGGCGCCATTGAGAATCTGCGGCCCATCGTCGATCTGCGCTCGCTGGCCATGCAGGGAATCATGACGCCGGAGGAATTGTCGCTCTGCGGTCAGGCGCGGGCGCTGGCGCAATGGCATGAGAATGCGCGGTGCTGCGGCCACTGCGGTGGCACGACCCTTGTCAAGGATGGGGGCTGGCGGCGCAAGTGCTGGGCCTGCGGGCTCGAATGGTTCCCCCGCACCGATCCCGTGGTCATCATGCTGATCACGGACGGCGACCGCTGCCTGCTGGCCCACGAGCATCGCTATGCCGACAAGATGTATTCGACGCTGGCAGGCTTTATCGAGCCCGGCGAGGACATCGAGCATGCCGTTCGCCGCGAGGTGATGGAGGAGACGAACATCACGGTCGGCGAGGTGATGTTCCATTCAAGCCAACCATGGCCCTTCCCCCACTCGCTCATGCTCGGATGCGTCGGCAAAGCACAGACCACCGACATCACCATCGACACCGGGGAGATTGCCGAGGCCCGCTGGTTCACGCGCGAGGAGGCGGGCGCGATGCTGGAGCGGAGGCATCCCGACGGCCTGACGGTGCCGGGCAAACAGGCAATCGCCAATGCGCTGATCACGAGCTTCGTGGAGGGCAAGTAGGAAGTACGTAGGGCGCAAGAGCCGAAGGCGAATTGCGCCTAATCGGCCGTCCTAACGGCGCAATGCGGCTTCGCCTTTTGCGCCCTGCGGTTGCCGGCGGGAGAGCGAACACTCGAGGAAGCGCCATGATCCACAGCTGCGAGCGAATCCTGACGACGCACGTCGGCAGTTTGCCGCGCAACGATGTCCTGACCGACCTGCTCATTCGCCGCGAGGCCGGTGAAGCCATAGATCAGGCCGCGCTCGCCGCCGAAATGGATAGCGCCGTGTCGAGCGTGGTCGAGGCCCAGGCCAAGGCCGGCATCGACATCGGCAACGACGGCGAGCAGCAGCGGGTCGGATTCCAGACTTACATCCCCGAGCGCATGTCTGGCTTCGGCGGGGAATCCAGGCGCAAGGTGGGCAAGGATTTCCAGGAGGTACCCGAGCTCATCGAAATGTTCCTGCGTCGCTTCCCCAAGCGCGCCAAGATTTCCAACGCACCGCAGGCGATCGCCGAGGTGCGCTATCGCGACACCGAGGACATCGAGGCCGAGCTTGGCCGCTTCAAGCGCTATGCACAGGGGGCCGGGTCACAGTTTCTCGAGCTGTTCATGACGGCACCGTCGCCCGGCATCGTCGCCACCACCATGATGAACGCCTACTACGACAGCCACGAGGCCTACCTGATGGCACTCGCGCGCGAGATCGGCCACGAGTATCGGGCCATCCATCGGGCGGGCCTGGTCCTGCAGATCGACGCACCCGACCTTGCCATGGAACGCACGATGATGTTCCAGGACCAGAGCGACGCGGAGTTTGTCAGGACGTGCGAGCTGCATGTGGCGGCGATCAATGTGGCCCTGGAAGGCATTCCTGCCGATCGCGTGCGGCTGCATTGCTGCTGGGGCAACTGGGAGGGCCCGCATACCCACGACATCGCGCTGGCGCCCATCCTGCCGATGCTCTACCAGGCGCGGGTAAAGGCGCTCAGCATCGAGATGGCCAATCCCCGCCACCAGCACGAATACGATGCGATCGCCGCCAATCCGCTGCCCAAGGACTGGCTGCTGCTGCCGGGTGTCATCGACAGCACCACGAACTTCGTCGAGCACCCGCGCGTCGTCGCGCGCCGGCTCGAGGAGGCCGTTGCGACCGTGGGGGACCGCGAGCGCGTGATCGCCTCGGTCGACTGCGGCTTCGGCACGTTCTCGGGGCGCGAGTGGGTGGCGGCACCGGTGGTGTGGAAGAAGCTCGCAGCCCTGCGTCAGGGCGCCGATATCGCCTCGGCGAAGCTGTGGGGTCGGCAGTAAGGCGCCAGCGTCGTCGCGGATCCACCCTTCCCTAGGTGGGGAGGGTGGCGTCAAGCGTCGGGTGGGATGGGAAGCGGGGGTTGCTGTACGTACCCCCCACCCCGACCCCTCCCCGCAAGGGGGGAGGGAGAAGTCCGCGCCAGGCACGACGGGCTACTTCGCTTTCTCGTAGGGGTAGATCAGGTCGCCGGTTTTTAGATCGGCGGGTGTCAGCACGCTCTGATAGGTCATGCCGCGGAACACATCGAGCCCGTCGCCCTGCTTGATGCCGTGGTATTGCACCTGCAGCATCCGGCTCGTCCCCCATTCACCGCCGGCCCCGAATTTCACGGGCCCATGGATGGTGTTGAACGTGGTCTTGCGGATGTAGGCGGCGAGCGCGTCGTCGTTCAAGCTGTTGGCGCCCTTGATGGCCTGGCCCAGCACCTGGATGTAGGCATAGCCCCAGCCGCCCAGGTAGTAGCCGAGCGGGTCGACGCCTTCGGCCTTGGCCCGGTCCTGGTACTTCTTGAAGAACGCTTCGGTGCCCTCGTGCATCATTTTTTTGTCCGGCACCCAGGTCTCGTAGTTGACGATGCCGTTGAGCAGCGGCCCCAGTTGGTTCTTGAACACCGTGGCCTGCAGGCCGACCATGGCGCCACCGACCATCTTCGGCTTGAAGCCGATCTCGTTGATCGCCTTGACCATACCCACCGAGTCGAGCGGGTAGGAGCAGATCGTCAGCACCTCGGGGTTGGTGGCTTGAATGGCGCGGACGATCGGGGCGAAATCCGTCGTCGCGGGCGGATAGGTCTTGTCGTAAACGATCTTGAGGCCGTGCTTCTTGGCGTTCTCGCGCGCGCCTTCACAGGCATTGTGCGAGAACTCGGCATCCGCCGCCACCAGAGCCACGGTCTGGGGCTTCGGGCTCTGCGACATCGCCAGGCTGAAGAAGCCTTCCGTAAAGGAGGGCTTGGGATTGGGTCCCGTCGGGATCATGGCGAAGAACTTGTCGTACTTGAACTCGCTGTTCACGCCGAGCCCGAACAGGATGATGATCAGCTTCTTCTTCTGGATTGCCACCGGCATGGCCGCCGCGGCCGGAACCGTGGCGTAGGGACCGAGGATGAGGTCCACTTTGTCGACGTCGAGGAGCTTGGTGTAGATGCCCGGGACCGTAGAGGGGCTCGACTGGTCGTCGTAGTTGATGAGCCTGACCTGGCGACCGAGCAGGCCGCCACTGGCGTTGGTCTCCTCCTCCCAGATCTTCATGCCGAGAAGAGCTTGCTTGCCATTGGCGGCGAGCGGCCCCGTCAACGCCATGGAGAAGCCGATCTTGATCGGCTCCTGCGCACGCGTGGGCGCAAGGCCCAAAGGCGTCAGCACGACGGCAAAAGCGGCGAGCGCGAAAAAGCGCCCGACAGCGACGACGAGCGATGGCGGCTTGGACTGGCTTTGCATATTGCTCCTCCCGACGTTGTATTTTGCGGCAGTCTACGCAGCCGCGCCTGCCGCGCCAAGGGTCAGCGTAGTGACAATTCGGGCGCGCGGATGGAGAATCCATCCCAACGACATTCGCAGCATCGGGAGGAAGCCTTGGCGCGCCGCATCATCGACATCTCCGTGCCCCTGCAGGGCGACATAGCCTCCGACCCGCCGGGCCAGGAGCCGAAGATCACCTACATCGACCACAAGCAGAGTGCGCCGATGGTGTGCAGCTTCTTTCCGGGTCTCACGCCGGCGGAGCTGCCGGACGGCGAGGGTTGGGCGGTGGAGCGCATCGACATTTCCACCCACAACGGCACGCACCTCGACGCGCCCTATCACTTCGCCTCGACCATGGACGGGGGCAAGCGGGCGCTGCGCATCGACGAGGTGCCGCTGGAATGGTGCTTCCAGCCGGGCGTGAAGCTCGACTTCCGCCGTTTCCCCGACGGCTATGTTGCCACCGCCGCCGACGTGGAGGCCGAGCTGAAGCGCATCGGACACGAGCTGAAGCCGCTCGAGATCGTGGTGGTGAATACCGCGGCGGGCGCCCGCTACGGCGAGCCCGATTACGTACCGACGGGCTGCGGCATGGGCCGCGAGGCCACCCTCTACCTGACCTCGCGCGGCGTGAGGGTCACGGGGACCGACGCGTGGTCGTGGGACGCTCCCTTCGTCCATACGGCGAAGAAGTATGCTGCGACCAGGAATGCGGGGCTGATCTGGGAGGGCCACAAGTCCGGGCGCGAGATCGGGTACTGCCACATCGAGAAGCTGCACAACCTGGAAGTGCTGCCGCCGGACGGCTTCATGGTGGCTTGCTTCCCGGTCAAGATCAAAGCTGCCTCCGCCGGCTGGACACGGGCGGTGGCTATCATTGACGGGTAGCTGCTGCCGTCCGCGGGTCCGCCGTGTACAGCGGTGGGCGAGAGTGAGCGGGTGGGTGCAGGGGTCCCGGCCTATCCCCGCTCGCAAGCTTCGCTTGCAAGCGGCGCCGGGATGACGGCAATGGATGGCACTGCGGGTACCGCGAACGTCATTCCGGCGAAGACCTGAGTCCAGGTCACCGCGTAGCGGGAGCGTAGGCGCGAAATGGCCGGCGCGGTGAGACAACACTCGCCGTTGGCAGCGCAGCCTAAGGCGCCCGGGCGCCGCTACTCCACCTTGATGCCGCCGGCGGCGATGATGGGGCCCCAGCGGTCGTGCTCCTCCTTGAGCACGGCGCGGAAAGCGTCGGTCGAGTTGGCGATCGGCACCATGTACTGTGCCTTGAGCTTGTCGATCACGGCGGGATCGGCCAGCACGGCGACCGCTTCCCTGTGCAGCCTGGCGAGAATTGCCTCGCTCGTGCCGGCCGGGGCGATCAGGCCGACCCAGGCGTCGGCCTCGACGCCAGCGATGCCGGCTTCGCGCAGCGTCGGCAGGTCGGGAAGGAGCGGCGAGCGTTGCGGCGACGTTACCGCCAGCAACCTGAGCTTCTTGTCTGCAGCGAGGGAGGCGACGGAGGCGGCGGGCAACACCGCCATCTGCACGTCCCCGCGCAGCAGCGCGGTGGCCGCCGCGGGCGATCCGGGGAAAGGCAGGTGCACGAGGTTGACGCCGGCCTTCATGGCCAGCGAGGCCATGGCGAGATGCGACAGCGATCCGCGGCCGATCGAGCCATACGTGAATTTGTCGGGCTCGCGCTTGATGGCGGCGATCAGGCTCTCGACGCTGTCGGCGGCCACGCCGGGGCTCACCACCAGCACGCTCGGCTGGGCGGCGAGAACGGTGATGGGGGCGATATCCCTCCCCGTCTCGTAGGGCATCTTGGCAAACAGCAGGTGATTGATGACGAGCGGCCCGACGATGCTCACCCCGAGCGTGTGCCCGTCGGGTGCGGCCTTGGCGACGGCCGCAGTACCCGTGTTGCCGCTGGCACCCGCGCGGTTCTCCACCACGAACGGCTTGCCGAGCCGCTGCTGCAGGCCTTCGGCGACGATGCGGGCGAGGCTGTCCGGGGTGGAGCCGGCGGCGAACGGCACGATGACCGTGACGGTTTGCGCCGGCCACTCCTGCGCTTGCAGGGGGGTCCAGCACAGTGCAGCCGCCAACAGGATCGCCGACAGGCGCTTCATTATTCCCTCCCACTTTTGCGCTTGGCCCGATCCTAGGGCAGCCTCCCAAAGGCTACCGCGTGCGCTCCAGCGCCGCCCGGAACCTCGCACGGCAGTTGGCGGGATCGAGGTCGCGCTTGAAGCTCGGCGGCTCGACCGTGCTGACGCGCAGCAGCACGAAGGAGGCGCCGTTGCCCTCGCGGATCAGACGGGTGCCGGCAGCGATCTCGTCCTGCGTCTCGATGGCGAGCGTGCGCTTGATGCCGGAGCCCGCGGCGATCTTCTCCAGATCGACACCGAGGCTGGTGTGGCTTCTCTGGTAGCCGGTCTCGCCGTAGTGGCCGTTGTCGACGCAGACGATGGAGAGGTTGGGCGGGTTGAGAATGGCGATGGTCGCGAGCGAGCCGAGGTTCATCAGCAGCTCGCCGTCGCCGGTCAGCACCAGCACCCGTTTGTCGCGGCGCGCCAGCGCAAGGCCGAGCCCGATCATGCAGGCCCCGCCCATGGCGCCGGCCATCGTGTAGGTGTGGGCGCCGTCGTTGGTCAGCGCCGCGATATCCTTGGAGGTGCCGGCCAGCCCGGTGACGATCAGGAAATCCTCGTGGCGCCCGATCAGCGCCGGCACGGCCTCGCGCCGGTCCAGCACAAATTTCGCCGCGGTCGCGCTTGCGGCGTCGGCTCCGGAGGTGCGTGTTGCCATCGGGTGCTCCCTTCAGAACTTCTTGGCGCCGAGCAGCTTCTGCGTGAACAGGACGGCAACCGCGCGTCCCGCCTGGAAGACCATGGTGACCGCGGCATTGACCGCGGCAAGCGCCTCTTCCGGCGTCTCGGCCCGCAGGCACGTCACGTCCATGGCTTCCAGCACCGGCTGCGTCGCCTTGCCCATTGGATACTGCCAGGGATTACCCTCGCCGAAGTCGCCGCGCATGCTGATCAGCGCCAGGAACGGAAAGCGCCCGCCGCTCGTCAGCGACAGCATGTTGATGCAGTTGCCGACACCGCTCGACTGCATGAGGAGCACGCCGCGCGCTCCCCCGAGGTCGGCGCCGGCGAGCAGCGCCACGCCTTCCTCCTCGGTGGTGAGCGCCACCGAGTGGACGTCGGAATCGGCGAGAGAGCGATCGATGAGGATACGGTGCCCCGCGTCGGGGACATAGGCGAACTGGGTCACGTTGTTCTTGCGCAGCAGGTCGTAGACCTGGTCCTGCCAGGCCGGAGGCTTGCTGGCGGCCGTGGCCGCGGCGCTCGTGCTCATGCGTCCTCCTTCTCCAAGCCCATGCGGTCGGCGCAAGGGACCCATCCTGGTGTGATGATCGAGAAGTCCGCAGCATCGCTCTAGGCTGGGTTGCGAGGCGGACTTCTCGATCTGAATCACACCAGAATCGTTGTTTTGGCTAGTGCCCTCCGGATCGCGAAATTCGTTCCTCGCTTGCCGCACGCTGAGACGAATTTCGCGATCAGGACGCCGGTGCAGTATCCTATCGCAATCGCGTCGGCGGCGAGGTATTTTCCGACGCATCTTGACTGAAAGGCAAGCATGGCTCGGGACCAACCGGCCCAAAGGAGACACAGATGTCGGAACCGCTTACCCGCTCGCTCGGCAAGTTCGTGTCCGAGCTTCGCCTCGGCGACGTCCCGAAGGGCGCTCTTTCCGTGGTGCACACGGGGTTTGCGGACTGCGTCGGCACGCTGATCGCCGGCAGCATCGAGGAGCCACCGAAGATCCTGGAGAAGGCCCTGTTGCCGCCGGCTGGCGATGCCTCTCTCTACCTCGTCGGACGGCGCGCGCCGGCACCGGAGGCGGCCTGGATCAACGGCACGGCCGCGCATGCGCTCGACTATGATGACGTGGCGCTCAGGGGTCATCCGAGCACCGTGCTGGTGCCCGCCATCCTGGCCGAGGGCGAGTCGCTTGGCGCGACGGGCGCGCAGCTCGCCACGGCTTATGTCGCGGGTTATGAGGTGTGGGCCGATCTGCAACGGCGCGATCCCTCCCACCATCATGAAAAGGGGTGGCACCCCACAGGCATCTTCGGCGCCGTCGCTGCAGCGGCGGCCTGCGCTTCGCTGCGAAAGCTCGACCCAGACAAGGCCACGCAGGCCCTTGCGCTTGGCGCCTCCCAGAGCGCTGGGCTCGTTTCCAACTTCGGTACCATGACCAAGCCGTTCCACGCCGGCCGGTCCGCGCATGCCGGCGTGATCGCCGCGCGCCTCGCGGCGGCGGGGTTCACGTCGTCGCCGGACGCGCTCGAGCATCCCTTGGGCTTCCTGGCGGCCATATCGCCCAAGGGCGAGGTCGACCTCACGTCGCCGACCGAGGCCGGCCGTGCCTGGAACATCCTCACCCTGGGCCTGAGCGTGAAGAAGTATCCGCTTTGCTACTGCACGCACCGCGCGATCGACGGCGCGCTAGACCTGTTGCGCGAGCGCCCCGTGCGGGCCGACGAGGTGAAGGCGATTACTGTATCGACGAGCCGCCGCAACACCAAGGTCTTGCGCAATGCCCGACCGCAGACGGGGCTCGAGGCCAAATTCAGCATGCAGTTCGCCATGGCAAGCTCGATCGTGGCACAGCGCGTGGGGCTCGCCGAGCTGACGGACGATTTCGTGCAACGCAAGGACGTCCAGACGTTGTTGCCGAAGGTCTTCGTCGAACCCGACGACCGTCCCGACCCCAAGCGTACCGGGGCTGCGCCGTACGACCTCGTAGTGATCGAGACGACGGACGGCCGCCGCCTGGAAAGCGCGCGCGTCACCGACGAGCGTGGCTCGCCGCAGATTCCGCTGACGGCCGACGAGCTGTGGGCGAAGTTCCAGGACTGCTTTGCCGTCGGCAATCCGAAGCTTGGCGCACGGCCGGTGTTCGAGGCCCTGATGTCGCTCGAGCGACAGCCCAACGTCGCGGCATTGACCGGCACGCGCAAGGCCGCCGCCTGAATTCGCGCGCTGAGAAATCCGGAGGCCGAGGAGAACCGAGATGAGCGACCTGCCAGCCCAAGTGAACATCCACGAGGAAGGCCCGCGCGAGGGTTTCCAGATCGAGCCGGGTCCGATCAGCACAGCCGACAAGATCCGCCTGATCGAGGCGCTCGGCGAGACTGGGCTCAAGCACATCCAGGTGTGCTCCTTCGTCAACCAGCGGCTCGTGCCGGGTTGGGCTGACGCCGAGGCGGTCGTCGCCGGCTTCAAGGCGAAACCCGGGATCACCTACACGGGGCTTTGGTTCAACGCCAACGGGCTGGAGCGGGCGCTGGCCTTCCGCGACAAGCTGACGATCCGGGGCGCCATTGCGCTCACCGCATCGGAAGGCTTCACGCGCAAGAACTTGAACCGCAGCCACGCCGAGAACGTCGCGGCGATGCGCAAGCAGACCGCGCTGCACCTGGAGAAGGGCGTGGCCGTCAAGCGCATCGGCGTGATGGCGGCCTTCGGCTGCAACTACCAGGGCGACATCTCCCCCGCGCAGGTGGTGAGCACGCTCCAGGATGGCCTCGACATTGCCAAGGAGGCCGGCACCGAGATCACCTCGTTCTCGCTCGCAGACACCATGGGCTGGGCGACCCCGGCCCGCATCGAGCGCGTGCTGGGCGAGGTGCGCGCGCGCTGGCCGGACAAGGAGATCGGCCTGCATTTGCACGATACGCGCGGGCTGGCGGTCGCCAACGCGCATGCGGGCCTGCGGATGGGCGTGAAGCAATTCGATTCCACGGTCGGCGGTCTTGGCGGCTGCCCCTTCGCTGGGCAGAAGGGCGCCGCCGGCAACATCTGCACGGAAGAGCTGGTGCTGCTCTGCGAGGAGATGGGCATCAAGACCGGCGTCGATCTCGACAGGCTGATCGAGGTCGGCCGCATGGCGGAGGAGATCGTCGCGCACCAGCTGCCGAGCGAGCTCATCCACGCCGGCAGCCTCGATGCCTTCCGCCGCAAGGCCGCCTGATGTCGGCGACGCCGCTGGCGGGCTTGAGGGTTCTCGAGTTCAGCCATACCGTGATGGGCCCGACGGCGGGGCTGGTGTTCGCCGAGCTGGGCGCCGACGTCATCAAGGTGGAGCCGGCGCCGCGTGGCGACCATACGCGGGGGCTCGGCGGCTTCGCGGCCGGGTTCTTCCCGGCCTTCAACCGCAACAAGCGCAGCCTCGCCATCGACCTCAAGCGTCCCGAGGGGCAGGCCGCAATCCACATGCTCGCGGCGACGGCCGACGTGGTGCTCGAGAACTACGGGCCGGGGACGATGGAGCGGCTGGGCTGCGGCTATGAAGCCCTCGCCAGGGTCAATCCGCGGCTCGTCTACCTCGCGCTCAAGGGCTACCTCGGCGGCCCCTATGAGCACCGTCCCGCGCTCGATGAGGTGGCGCAGTTCCAGGTCGGGCTTGCCTACATGACCGGACCGCCCGGCCGGCCGCTGCGCGCCGGCGCCTCCATCATCGACATCCTCGGCGCGGTGTTCGGCGTGGTCGCGGTGCAGGCGGCGCTGCGCGAGCGCGACATCACCGGCAAGGGCCAGCGCGTCTCGAGCGCATTGTTCGAGAGCGCCGCCTTCCTGATGAGCACGCACATGGCCGGCATCGCGGCAACAGGCCGGCCGATGGAGCCGATGCCGGTGCGGCGCGGCGCCTGGGCGATCTACGAGGTGTTCCAGACGGCCGGCGGGGGCGAGCTGTTCATCGGCGTGACCAGCGACCAGCAGTGGACACGCTTCACGGACGAGTTCGGCCTCCAGGGGCTTGCCAAGGACCCGCGGCTTGCCACGAACGTGATGCGCAACAACGAGCGCGCCTGGATGATCCCGCCGATCATCGAGGTGCTGAGCAAGCTGCCGCAGGAGGAGGTGGCGCGGCGCTGCGAGCGCGCCAATGTCTCCTGGTCCCCGGTGGCTAGGCCGCAGGACCTCTATGGCGATGCGCATTTGCTGGCCTCCGGCGGCCTCATCGACGTATTCATCTCGCAGGTGGGCGGCGAGAACGGTCCCAAGGTCGGCCTCCCCGCGCTGCCGGTGGAGTTCGGTACACCGCGCCAGCGTCCTGGCCTGCGGCGCCAGTCGCCCCTCATCGGCGAGCACAACCACGAGATTCTGACCGAGGCCGGCTACACGCCCGCGGAGATCGCCGGCCTGCGCGAGACCAGCGTCATCGCCGGCGCCGGCTGATGCAATGATCGGCAGTTGCGGGACCGGCTCCAGAGCATATCTGGACCCGTTCTCGGCTGGTTATGGCGCGTCCGCGGTTTGGTGCCGCGGGTCCCCGCCTGCGCGGGAGCGACACCAGCTTTGAGCGCGTCCTCTCCGCGAACGTCATACCCGCGGACGCGGGGACCCAGTCCAATTTGCACCGCGCAAGCGGTCAGCAGCGTACCCTGCGTACGGTCCGCTTCATGACGGCACGTGTGGGGCCCACGCGCCCCGAGCTCGCGCCGACCATGCTCCGGGCTTCGATCGCCCTGTCATCTGACGCCAATCTGCGCCATCATGGCGCGTTCTTCCAAATGGGATCGACGACATGGCGGAGATCAGGCCCGAGCGCGTTCTGTCCGATCTACGCACGCTTGCCACCTTCGGTGCCTACAAATCGGGTGTGCATCGGCCGACGCTGTCGCCTCAGGATATCGCCGCGCGCGAATGGTTCGCAGGCCGCCTGCGTGAGGCGGGGCATGACGGCTCGATCGACGGCATTGCCAACATCCTGGGCAGGAGTCCGGCGTCGGGGCGCAAGGTGCTCTCGGGTTCGCACCTGGAGAGCCAGAACCATGCCGGATGGCTCGACGGCGCGCTGGGCTGCGTCTACGCGCTGGAGGCGGCACGCGCCGTCGCCGAGGACCCGGCGACACGCCACCTCGGCGTCGACGTTGCGGTGTTCTGCGACGAGGAAGGGCACTTCGGCAGCTTCCTCGGCAGCCGATCGTTCATCGGCGCGCTGGATGACGGGGATATCGCCGGGGCCGTGAGCCGGGCCACGGGCCGGTCGATGCGCGAGGAACTGGCTGCCGCCGGTTGGGCGGGCCGACCCCGGCACCTGATCGAGCCCGAGCGCTATGCCGGCTTCTTCGAAGCCCACATCGAGCAGGGCGACACGCTGGAGACGGGTGGGCTCAGGATCGGCGTGGTCACGGCGATCGTGGCGATCTGGCAGTACAAGTTCACGGCCACGGGCGAGCAGAACCATGCCGGCACCACGTCGATGGCGCGCCGCCGGGATGCCGGCCTCGCAATCGTCCGGCTGCTCGATGCGATCGACAGGCGTTTTCCCGAGATCTGCGGGCAACGCACGGTGTGGACCACGGGCCGCATCGATCTGGAGCCCGGCGAGAAGAGCATCATTCCCGGCCGCGCCGAGGCGCTGCTCCAGTTGCGGGACGTCGATCCGGCAGTGCTCGACCGGCTCGATGCGGAAATACACACTCTGGTCAAGGCCGCCAATGCGTCGGGGCGTTGCCCGATCGCGGTCGAGCACCTCAGCGCCAGCACGCCGGCTGCCATGGATGCAGGATTGCAGGCCGCCCTCGACCGTGCCGCGGAGAGGCGCGCGCCGGGCAAGCATCTGCGCATGCCCTCGGGTGCCGGCCATGACGCACAGTGGCTCGCCCGCAAGCTTCCGTCGGCAATGATGTTCGTGCCGTCGATCGGAGGCATCAGCCACCACTGGACAGAGAACACCAGCGACGAGGACCTCGTGCTCGGCGCCCAGGTGTTCACCGACGCCATCGTCGACGTGCTGACCGCATGAGCCTGTAGTTGTAGGTTGGGTCGACTCCGGCGGAGGCCGGGGATGACCCAACCTCGTCACAAGCTTGTTGGGTCTGCGCTTCGCTTGACCCAACCTACCCATCGCCCGCCGTCACCAACCTACCGGGAGCTGCCATGAGCCTCGATGCCGATGCCGTGAGCGTGCTGTCGAGGATTTCGACCGCCACCTTGACCAGCGTCCTCCTGAAGAAGGGTCTGCGGAACGTGTGGATGCGGGGCACGCGTCCGCTGCGGCCAGACCAGCACCGGGTCGTCGGCAAGGCCTTCACGCTGAGGTTCGTGCCGCCGCGCGAGGACCTGGCGACGCCTGCCTCCCTGGCTTCCCCCAAGTCGACGCGCGCGGCCATCGAGGCGATGCCCAAGGGCTGCATCGCCGTCGTCGACGCCATGCGTGTAACGGATGCCGGCATCTTCGGCGACATTTTGTGCGCACGCATGCACAAGCGTGGCGTGACGGCGCTCGTCACCGATGGCGTCGTGCGCGACCTCGCGGGCGTGCTCGACACAGGCCTGCCCGTGTGGTGCCAGGGTGTGGCGGCTCCGCCCTCGATCGCCGGCCTCACGTTCGTCAGCTGGCAGGAGCCGATCGGCTGCGGCGGCGTGGCCGTGTTCCCCGACGACATCGTCGTCGCCGATGCCGACGGCGCCGTGCTGATTCCCGCCGCTTTCCTCGCGCACGTGCTGGCCGAGGCGCCGGAGCAGGAGCGGCTTGAGAGCTGGATCATGCAGGAGATCGAAGGCGGCGCGGCGCTTCCCGGCCTCTATCCGCCCAACGACGACGCCAAGGCCCGCTACGCCGCCGCCATGAAGCGCGCTAAGAAGTAGGCGTGAGCATTGCGATCGAGGACTTGCTCCCATGAAGGTCGATGGACGCTGTCACTGCGGGCAGATCACCTACGAAGCCGAGGTCGATCCGGAGAGGGTGCTCATCTGCCATTGCACCGACTGCCAGTCGCTGTCGGGCTCGGCCTTCCGCACGGTCGCGTTTACCCGCGAAGGAACGTTCCGGCTGCTGACGGGCAATCTCAAGGTCTACGTCAAGACCGGGGAGAGCGGGAACAAGCGCACGCAGTCCTTCTGCCCGGAGTGCGGGTCGCCGATCTACTCGGGTCCTGTCGGCGACGGGCCACAGGTGCTCGGGCTCCGCATCGGCACGATCCGGCAGCGCGATCAGCTGATACCCAAGGATCAATACTGGTTCCGCTCCGCGCAGGCCTGGCTCGGCAGGCTCGGCGGCATCGGCAGGCGGGAGACGCAGCCCGTATTCGATGCGAAGGGCGGCACGAGCCGCTGAGGCTCCGGCGGCACGCTCGTGTTGTGGCCCTTTCGCGCCCAGGTTGTCATGGTCGGGTTTGTCCCGACCATCCATCCAGCCGCTTGCTGGCGCTCGGTGTTGGCTGGATCCTCGGGACAAGCCCGAGGATGACAGCGGGATCATCGGGTGCGCCCGGGAGCACTGGCCAATCGCGTTCCAGGGCGATTGATATCCCAAAAATCCACGCTGCCACCCGGCCGGACGCGATGCAGCGGACCATTCGGTCATCACACTAGCTGATCTGCATTTCCAGTGCTTGCACGACAGTCCGTACACTTTCACTTTCCCGGATGTGCTGCGGCGCCACGGCAAAAACATCTGATCCCGGGAGAGTCGCCTATGATTGGCCGATATGGATTGGGCATTGCGCTTGCGGTGTCGCTCGCAGCGACCCCGGTACGGGCCGAGGTGAGCGAGTTGAAAATCACCAGGCAGCCGGGGCCCAACCAGGCGCAGATGGGCCATCCGGATGCGTTGGCCGCCTTGCTCAATCCGAGCCACGAGGTTGCGAGCCACTTCGCTTCCTCGCCGTTCCAGGAGATCGCTCTCAAGAACCCCGGCATCCGCACGGTGCTCGAGTCCCGTGACGCGCTGGGCGGCGACTGCCACGTGGCCCTCGCCTACGGCACCACCAAGTTCTACCAGGAAAACCCCAAGACCGTGCGCGTCCTCCTCGCTGCCTATGAGGAAGCCGTGAGCATGACCAAGAAGGCCCCGAAGGCGGCTGCGGAGACCTATCTCTCCCTCGTGAAGGAGCGCGCGACGGTCGACGAGGTGGTGCAACTCTTCACGCAGCCAGGCGCCATCTATCAGGCAGCGCCGGTGCGCACGATGGTATATGCCGAGTACATGGCCAAGGCGGGCTTCATCAAGCCGGCGCCGAGGAGCTGGAAGGACTACTTCTTCCCGCTGCTGCACGACCGCGAGGGCAGCTGAGCGCCCGCACCCCGCAGGGTGGAAAAGCGGAGCGCATTGCTTCACCTTTGGCGTCCTACGCCGGGGCCAAGGCCCCGGCGACCCATGTGCGCCGCGCGCGGCCGCCGCCCGCCGCATCGAAGTGGCTATCGCGACGGCGAGCCGCGGGCGTAGCATGGGTGCAACGAGAGCCATCTGGAAGGGAGCGCCATGGGTGGAGGGAGCAAGCAGCCCGAGGATGACGCGGGATTAGCCAACAAGGTTGCCATCGTTGCCGGCGGCGGCGCCGCGGGCGACGGCATTGGCAACGGTCGCGCGGCAGCCATTCTGCTGGCGCGCGCCGGGACTCGCGTTCTTGTCGTCGACCGCGACCTGGGGCTCGCTGAGCGTACCGTCGCGATGATCGCGGGCGAAGGCGGCACGGCGGCGGCGCACAAGGCCGACCTCACGGATCCGACCCAGGCCCACGACATGGTCACGGCCGCGCTCGATCGCTTCGGCCGGTTGGATTTTCTCGACAACAACGTCGGCATCGGCAGCCGCGGCTCCGTCGTCGAAGAGACGCCGGAGAGCTGGCGCACCGTCATGCAGGTCAACGTCGAGCCGATGTTCCTGGCGGCCAAGTATGCGATCCCCGCCATGATCAGGACGGCCGGCCGGGGCGCCATCGTCAACATCTCCTCGATCTCGGCGCTGCGGCCGCGCGGGCTGACCGTCTACTCGGCCTCCAAGGGTGCCGTGATCGCGCTCACCCGCGCCATGGCGGTCGATCACGCCGCCCAGGGCATCCGCGTCAATTGCGTCGCGCCGGGGCCCGTCTACACGCCCATGGTCTACGCACGCGGCATGAGCGCGGGAGCGCGCGAGCAGCGGCGCAAGGCCTCGGCGCTGGGCCTCGAAGGCACCGGCTGGGATATCGGCCACGCCGTGCGCTTCCTGCTATCGGACCACGCCCGCTATATCACCGGCCAGACGCTGGTGGTGGACGGGGGCGTGACGCTGCAAGCTCCTGCGCGCGACAACCAATCGCATTGAGCAATTCGTCCGATCGAACCTGAGGGAAACCAACCCATGGCGCGCGTGCCCTACCTCGACAAATCCGATCTGGCGCCGGAAGACCAGGAGCTTCTGAAGCGCAACATCACGCTGCATCGCGCGCTCGCCAACAGCCCCAAGGGGTTGCGCGCGTTCGGCGGCCTCGGGCAGTTCATCCGCCACACGAGCCGCCTCGATCCACGCCTGCGCGAGCTTGCGATCCTGCAGGTCGGCTACCTCGCACGCGCGCCCTACGAGTGGTCGCACCACGTCAAGATCGGTCGCGATTTCGGCGTCAGCAACGACGATATCCGCGGCCTCATCGAGGAGACCGATGCTGGGTCGAGCAAGCTCGAGCCGCTTGCCAAGCTGGTGCTCAAGGCCGCGCGCGAGATGACCAGCGACCTCGCCATCTCGAAAGCCACCTTCGCAGCGCTTGCCGAGCATTTCGACAGCGAGCGGCTCGTCGACCTCGTCATCACCATCTCGTTCTACAATGCGGTGGTGCGCCTGCTTGGCAGCCTCGAGATCGACGTCGAGCCCGAGTACCAGCCCTATCTGGACGAGTTTCCGCTGCCTCCGCCGAGCCCGGGGAGGGGATGATGGCGGAGCCCGCTTCGACGCCCGCTGTGCCGCGTCCGGCCGCCACCGTCGTGATTTTGCGCGATGGGCGCGACGGGCTCGAGGTGTTCATGGTGGTGCGCCATCACGAGATCGACTTTGCCTCGGGGGCACTCGTGTTCCCGGGCGGCAAGGTCGATCCGGAGGATGGCGACGCGGCCTGGGGCGAGCTTGCGCCGCACGCGGACAAGGCGATCGAGCGCTCGTTCGTGGTGGCTGCAGCCCGCGAGACTTTCGAGGAGGCGGGCTTCGTTCTGGCCCGCCGACGCGGTAGCGGGACCCTGCTTGACGCGGCCGAAGCCGACCGGCTCGACGCAGCCTATCGCAACTGCCTCCGCAACGACGAGACGACCTTCCTCGATCTTGTCCGCGGCGAAGACCTTGTGCTCGCCACCGATCTGATGGTGCCGTTCGCGCATTGGATCACGCCTGTGACGCAACCCAAGCGCTTCGACACGCACTTTCTGTTGGTGTGCGCGCCCGTCACGCAGTTCGGCGCCCACGACGGCACAGAGTCGGTCGAGGGCGTCTGGATCACCCCGCAGCAGGCGTTGGCGGATGCGAAAGCTGGGTCGCGCACGGTCCTGCTGCCGACGCAGATGAACCTCACGAAGCTCTCCCGTTCGGCGACGGTGGCCGAGGCGGTGGCTGCCGCTCGCGCGGACCCGATCGTCACCGTGACGCCGCGTGTCGAGCGCATGCCGACGGGGCGCACGCTGCACATCCCGGCCGAGGCCGGCTACGGCGTGACGGAGGTGTTCGTGCCGATGCCCGTGCGCAAGTAGTCGCCCCCCGATTGCACATTCGCTCGGGTTTCGCCCTCGTCCTGAGCTTGTCGAGGGACGGGCCGCACATCTGAGCTGTGCTTCGACCCTCGGAACAAGTCCGAAGGCAGGCGGGCTCCGCACGGGGCTGGGGGTCAGGCTTGGCGCGGGAGGGCGCGGCGCATCACGGCGAGGAAGCGGTCTACGTCCGCCTCGTCGTTGTAGACGTGTGGGGAAATGCGCATGCGTCCGAGGCGAGGGGCGGCGAACACCTGTTCCGCCGCAAGCCGCTCGATCAGGCCGGCGGGCATGCCGCCGGGGAAGCCGAGGCAGAGGATATGGGGGGCGCGGACACGGATCCCTGGGATGACGACGTCGAGATCACCCAGCCCCTGCGCCAGGCGCTCCGTGAGCATGGCAAGGCGCTCGACGATCGCGGCGCTGCTCCAACCCGCCATCATTTCCATCCCGATGGAGGCCATCTCCAGCGAGATGAAATGATCGCGCTCGCCCATGTCGAAACGGCGGGCGTCGGGCAGGTAGCGGGTGTCGGCGAAATAGGTGTCCTGCTCGGCCTTCACGCCACGACGGCCGAAGCTCGTCTGCTCCAAGGGGGTACCGTTCTGGTGGCGCCTGGCGACGTAGAGGAAGGCGCGGCCGTAGGGACCGATCAGCCATTTGTAGGTCGGGAAGATCAGGAAGTCGGGATCGAGCGTGCGCATGTCCATCGCCATCACGCCCGCGCCGTGCGTGGCGTCGACCAGCAGTGCCGCACCCTGCTTGCGCAGGCTGGCCACCACGGGGGAGAGTTCAATCAAGCCGCCGTCCGACCAGTGCACGGAGGATATCGATGCGAGCGCCACCGGCGTCGCGCCGCGCCGTTCGATCGCGGCCAATACCGCCGCGGTCCAGTCGCCGTCCGCCGGGCGCCGGACCGTCTCGACCGTGAAGTTGCCCGCTTCCGATCGCGTCATCCATTCGAGCACGGGCGAGGAATGATCATCCTGCAGCACGAGCACGCGGGTGCCTGCTGGGATGGGCAGTGTCTTCGCAGCCGTGGCCACGCCATAGGCGACGGAGGAAATCAGGGCGACGTCACCCGGGTCGGCGTTGATGAGGCGGGCAGCAGCACGGCGGGCGCGCTCGTGCTGCTCGCCGGCGAAGGCCTGGTCGATCAGCCAGGGACGGCCCTTGCGGGCGACGCCGGTGCGGCCGGCCTCTTGCGCCACCAGGGGCAGCGGGCTCCATGCCGCCGCGTTGAGGAAACAAACCTCGCGCGGCATGTCGAACAGCGCGCGTTGCGATGGCAGCATTGGAGTGGCCCTCGGGCGCTTGACGGCTGGAAGTCAGTAGAGCGCAAACATCTGCGGACGGCCAAGCAAATCCGCGGAGGGTGCAAAAGCGGAGCGCATTGCACCGATAGCATGGTCGGTTCGGTGCAATGCGGCTTTCGCCTTTTGCACCCTCCGCGGTGGTTCTCGATCAGTCGCCGTTGAGGCTGTGAGCTTCAGAGAAATAGAGGTCTTTCCAACTCTCGGGCTTGGTTTTGACGGTGCCGATGCGGTGCAGGAACTCAGCGAACTTGAACGTCTTTTTGGGCACCTTCGTGAAGTCGAAGCCGGGCGCCGAGATGATGGCGACAACATCGTCCTCGCTCAGTTTCTTCTCCTTGGTCATCTCCATGTAGAGGCGTGCAGCCCGGCGCTTGTCGGCGTTGGTCCAGGCGATCGCCTCGTCAAGGGCGGCGACGACGGCGGCGTAAGTCTTGGGGTTGGCGGCACGGAATTTCTCGGTCGTCACGAACACGAGATTACTCACCTCGCCGCCCATGATCTTGTAGCCGGAGGTGACGGTCTTGAGACCGGCCTTCATCTCGGTCTCGTGGAAGGGCGATGTGGCGAAGTGCGCGGTGAGCTCACCGACCGGGTTGAGGATGGCCGCCAGCGCGTCGGGATGGGCGAGGCCGACAGTCAGGTGATCGAGCTTGGTGTGCTGCCCCGGCCCCCACTCCTTCTCCGCCGCGATCTGCAGGAACAGCGCCTGGGTCGAAACCTTCACGGACGGTACGGCTATACGGTCCTTGTCGGTGAAGTCGCGGATCGACTGGATGTTGGGGTTACGCGTGTTGAGGTAGATGTCGGTGTTGGTGATGGCCGAGACCGCGCGCACGCCGACGCTGCTCTTCGTGCGATCCCACATCAGCGCGAGCGACGGCACGCCCTGGGCCGAGAAGTGCAGATTGCCCGAGATGATCGCGTCGACCATCACGGAGGGGCCGGCCATCTTGGCCCAGGTCACCTTGAGTTCGCCGAGCCCTCGCGCGGCTGCCTGCTTCTCGATGAGGCCCATGCTCTCCATGGCCATCAGAGGGATGAAGATGGCGCCGAATTGCTGTGCCAGGGCGATCTCCTTCACCTCCTGGGCGCGGGCGGAGGGAGTCGGAGCCAGGGCGGCCAGACCCAAGGCAAGAAGCAGACACGGCACACGTCGTCGCATTTCTCTCGGTCCTCTCGGGTTGCTCAGTGCGCCGCCGCGGCTCTGATCGCCGCGGCGGTATAGGTGTCGTCAGGGCATCCGCCTCATTCGTCGAGCCACACCTCGACCAAGTTCTGGCCGGTGAAGTGGCTCGGCGTGACGTGCCAGCCCTTGACCTTCCTGTGATTGACGACGATGCGCTGATACCACAGTAGCGGGACGTTATAGGCGGTGGAGAGCGCATAGCGCTCCATCTCGTTGACGAGCTTCAGCCGCTCGGCCGGATCGACGATCTGCGATTGTTTGGCGAACATCTCGTCGATCTTGGTGTCGGTGTGGCGAGAGTAGGCGATCCCCGAGGTGTGCTTGCTCAGCAGCGTGTTGAACTGCGCGGTCGGATCGTCGGCGAAGTCGGAGATATTCTGCACCACGGCGTCGAACTCGCCACCCTCCATCGCCGAATACCAAAGCTTGGTTTCAACCGGCACGTGCTCCGCCTCCACGCCGATGCGCCGCCACTGGTCCACGGCGTAGATACCGGCCGGGATGAACGGCTGGTCGATGGTGCGGTTGACGAACTTGATCTTGAGGTTGGGATGGCCGGCCTCCTTGAGAAGGCGCCGCGCTTCGGCCCGCGACTTCTCGATGTCGCGCCAGAAGCCCGGCAACTTCTCGAGCTCGGCGACGGGCAGCGACCAGGGAGCACCCGGCCGGAAGGCACCGCTGACGCCCTTGATCAGCGAGATCTTGCCGAGCGATTCCGAGCCGCCCCAACGGTCGATGGCGAGCGTGAGTGCCTGGCGCACGCGGATGTCGTCGAGGGGCTTCTTCTCGACGTTGAAGGTGATGAGGATATTAGTCGTCCACGGGCCTTCCTGGACGGTCACCTGATCCTTCATCACCGATACCAACTGATCGCGCTCCTGTGGCGTGCGGCCGCGAAACTCCGCGTCGTACTGGCCGCCGCGCAGGCCGTTGACCACGGTGTTGCTGCGCACGAAGAAGATCTTGAAACCGTCGAGATAGGGGCGATCCTTGCGGAAGTAGTCGTCGAAGCGCACGGCGCGCCAGTGCGAGCCCTTCACGTACTCGACGAACTTGAAGGCACCCGTCCCCATCACCTCCGTCTCGGGATAGCGCGGATTCTCTTTCAGCTTCTTGGCGCTGTAGACGCAGTTGAAGGGCGAGGCGAAGTGCAGGTTCATCGACATGTTCACCTGACCGAGGTTGAACACGACCGTGTGGGCGTCAGGCGTGTGGATCGACTTGATGTCCTGATGCTGCGCCTTGCGGGCGGAGATGACGCCCGGCTGTGGGTTGACGATGCGCTCGTAGGTGGCCTTGATGTCCTCCGACGTGAAGTCGGAGCCGTCGTGGAACTTGACGCCTTTGCGCAGCTTGAACGTGTAGGTCAGCCCGTCCTTGGAAACCTCCCAAGACTCGGCCAGGTCGCCCTCGATCTTGAGATTTTCGTGGGAGCCGGTGAACGCCAGCAGCGTGGAATACTGCGGTGCCACCGGATGCACCATCGCGAAGGTCGTGGTCGCATGGCAGTCGGTGGTCGGTGGCTCGGCCACCACGCCGAAGTTGAGCGTGCCGCCACGCTTGGGGTTGTCGGCCGCAGAGGCCGGCGCGCCCGTCAGCGCGCATGCGCCAATGAGAATCCCGGCGGTCAGGATGGATCGCATGGTTCGTTTCTCCCTGGAGCAGGTCGTCTTGGCGGTGCGCCGGCCTGACCTGAGTGGCCGGACGCATTGCCGGCAACGGTAGCGACAGGTCGGGGTGCGGGCAAGAAGCGCAGACCGACGTCCGCCATGCCGGGATGTCATGCCCGGGCGCACCTTGGGGCGGCTTCAATATCGCCCGTTTCCTGCTAGCCTCGGGCGGGCGCAGTCACGGTAGACGGTCAATGACACCACTTCGACCTGGGGCATCCTGCCCACTCGACGGCATCAGCGTGCTCGATCTCTCGCGTCTGGTCGCCGGCAACATGCTGTCGCTGCAACTCGCCGACTTCGGTGCCGAGGTGATCAAGATCGAGGACCCCGACAAGGGCGATCCGCTGCGCGCCTGGCGGGTGGAGGGACATTCGCTGTTCTGGAAAACCTACTCCCGCAACAAGAAGAGCCTGACGCTCGATCTGAGGAAGGCGCGGGCCAAGGAGCTGCTGCTCAGCCTCGCCGAGCGGGCGCACGTGCTCGTCGAGAACTATCGTCCGGGAACGCTCGAGCGCATGGGGCTCGGGCCAGAAGTCCTGCACGCGCGCAATGAGCGGCTCGTGATCGTGCGCGTCTCCGGCTGGGGCCAGACGGGGCCCTACGCGCAGAAGCCGGGCTTCGGTACGCTGGTGGAGGGCATGTCGGGCTATGCCGCCAAGACAGGCTACCCTGATCGCGCGCCGGTGCTGCCGCCGACTGCGCTGGCCGACATGGTGGCCGGGCTCTACGGAGCTTATGCGACGATGGTGGCACTGCGCGAGGTGGAGGCCAAGGGCGGCAAGGGCCAGGTGATCGACCTGTCGCTGCTGGAGCCGATCCACTCCGTGATCGGGGCCGATGCAGCGATCTACAAGGCGGTCGGCATCGTCCCCAAGCGCCAGGGCAGTCGCTCCAATGTCACCAGCCCGCGCAATGTCTACAAGACCCGCGACGGCCGCTGGATCTCCATCTCCGCCTCCATGCAGTCGATGGCCGAACGCCTCTATGCCGCCGTCGGCGTGCCGGAGATGATCAAGGACCCGCGCTTTGCCGACAATAGCGCGCGGCTGGCGCACGCTGAGGAAGCCGAGCGGCCCGTTGTGGAGTTCATCGCCCGCCACGACTGCGCGGAGTGCCTCGCCATCTTCGAGAAGGCGGAGGTGACGGCGGCGCCGATCTACGACATCGACCAGTTCGTGAACGATCCCCACGTCAGGGAGCGCGAGATCGTGGTCGAGGTTCCGGACGAGGAGATCGGCAGCGTCACCATCCACAACGTCATCCCCCGCCTGTCGGCGACGCCGGGCGCGCTGCGTCGTCCTGCCCCGAAGCTCGGCGAGCACACAGGTGAGATTCTGGCGCGCCTTGGCGTCGATGCCGGCGAGCTGGCCGCCCTTCGCTCCGAAAGGATCGTCTGAGACATGCTCAACCAACGTTCCAACCTTCCGGCCTGGCGCTCGCTGCTGTTCGTGCCGGTGATCCGCGACAAGTTCGTCGCTTCGGCGCACACGCGCGGGGCCGACGGCATCATTCTCGACCTCGAGGACAGCGTGCCGGAGGCCGAAAAGGACCGCGCGCGCACCCTGGTCGCGGCGGCCGCCCCCGTGGTCGGCAAGGGCGGTGCCGACGTGCTCGTGCGCATCAACCGCCCCTGGCACCAAGCCTTCCGCGACATCGAGGCGGCCGTCGGGCCTGATGTGATGGGGCTCGTGTGCCCGAAGGTGGAAAGTCCGGAGCACCTCATCGTTGTCGCCGAACTGCTCGACACGTTCGAGGCCGGCCGCGGCCTCACGAGGGGGCACACGCGGCTGGTGGCGCTCGTCGAGACGGCGGATGCCTATTTCCGCGTGCGCGAGATCGCCAAGGCGACGCCGCGGCTCGTCGCCATCACGCTGGGGGCGGAGGACTTCGCGCTCTCTGTTGGGATGCAACCCATCGGCGAGACGCTGCAGTCGCCCAAGCAGACTGTCATCATCGCCGCGCGCGCCGCCGGCATCATTCCGCTGGGCTTCATGGGGACGGTGGCCGATTTCGGCGACCTCGACGCGTTCCGTCAGGTCGTCCGCCGCTCGCGCACGTTCGGCTTTGCGGCGGCCACGGTCATCCACCCGAGCCAGATCGCCATCCTCAACGAGGAGTACGGCGTCTCCCCGGCGGCGCTCGATCGCGCCCGGCGCATGATCGCGGCCTACGACGAGGCGATGGCCAAGGGCCTCGGCGCGGTCACCTTCGAGGGCAAGATGATCGACGTCCCCGTGGTGGAGCGCGAGAAGGCGCTGATCGCCCAAGCCGAGCGCTTCGCTGCACGGGGAAGGCGCTGAGCAACCTGTCATTCCGGCCTCGGGCGAAGCCCAAGAGCCGGAACCCAGGGCCACAACCACGGACTGCGTTCGCAGCCTGGTCCCGGCTATTTTCGCTCACGCGAAATTCCGCGACGACAGTCAGCGCTCGTCCGAGGGGTCGAACAGCACACCGGCGGCGGCGAAGCCGCCGTCGACGTTCAGCACGTGGCCGGTGATGTGGGACGCATCGGGCGAGGCCAGGAACGCGGCCGCAGCGGCGATGTCGGCGGGCAGCGCGTAGCGCTTCAGCGCCATGCGGGAGAGGAACGCCTGCGTCTGCTTGGGGCCGTGCACGAGGCGCGGCACTTTGGTCGGCCCGGGGGCGATGGCGTTGGCGGTGATGCCGTGGGGCCCAAGCTCCATGGCCATCGTTTGCGTCAGGCTGATGATGCCGGCCTTGGTGGCGCCATAGGCTGCGCGCCCTGTCCCGCCGTACTGGCCCGAGACCGAGGAAATATTGATGATGCGGCCGCTGCCTGCCTTCACCATCGCCCGGGCCGCGGCCTGACCGGCGATGAAGGCGCCCGTGAGGTTGACGTCAATCACCTTCTGCCAGGCTTCCAGCGAATACTCGATGAACGGCGCACGGTTGACGACGCCGGCGTTGTTGACGTGGATGTCGAGCTGGCCGAAGCGCGCCAGCGTCGCCTCCACCGCGGCGGTCGCTGATAACTTGTCGGTGACGTCGAGCCTATGAAAGACGGCCCTTCCCCCGCGCGAGGCGATAGCCCCGGCTGAGACGCGCCCGGCCTCCTCGTTGATGTCGGCGATGACGACGGCCGCGCCCTCGGCCGCGAAGCGCTCGGCAATGCCGAGACCGATCCCGCCTGCGGCCCCTGTGACGATGGCGACCTGGTTCTCGAACCGTTTGGACATGCGTTCCCCGTCTCTCACATTGCGAGTGTGGTTGCCATGATGTGGCAGCACTGTATAGTCCGCCGGAAGCAAGAAGCAGCAATCGCCGTTCGGCGATCGGGAGAGAAATTTATGAGGAGGCTGATTACCCCGCTACTGGCAATTGCCATAGCGGCCTTTTCCGCAACGTCTGCAAGCGCCCAGGCCAAGGAGGTGCGCATTGCCATCCAGCCAGGCATCCTGTTCTTTCCCATGGCGGTGGTGAAGCAGGGCGGCATGGTTGAGCGGCAAGCCGCGCGCGCCGGCCAGCCCGACCTCAAGGTCTCCTGGTCGACGCTGATGAGCGGCGGCGCCAACGCGGATGCCCTGCTGGCCGGCAATGTCGACATCGTCGCCGGGGGCACATCCAACCTGTTGCTGCTGTGGTCGAAGTCGAAGGGAGTGGTGAAGGCCTTCGCCGCCGTGAGCGGCGTGCCCAACGTGCTGCTCACCCGCGATCCCAACGTGAAGAGCCTCAAGGACTTCGGCGAAAAGAACCGCATCGCCGTCCCGACCCTGAAGGTGTCGCTGCAGGCGATCTATCTGCAGATGGCGCTGGAGAAGGAGTTCGGCGAGGGCAGCGCCAAGAAGTTCGACCCGATCATGGTGCAGATGGGCCATCCGCAGGCCACCATTGCTCTGCTCGACCCAACCAACCACATCGACAGCCACTTCTCCGGCCCGCCCTTCATGCAGACGGCGCTGAAGAACCCGGCGGTGCACCCGGTGTTGCGCGCGTTCGACCTGGTGGGCGCTTCGACCAGTCTGCTGGCCTACACCTCCAACAAGTTCTACGACGCCAACCTCAAGCTGGTCGAAATCTTCATCGCCGCGCTCAACGAGGCGAATGCGCTCACCACAAGCGATCCCAAGAAGGCGGCCGAGCTCTACCTGCAAGAGAGCAAGGAGAAGTACACGGCCGACGAGATCGTCACCATCATCAAGGAGCCGGGCACGGTCTTCACCACCGTGCCGAAGGGTACGGAGAAGTTCGCGACCTTCATGCACAAGGTCGGCCTGCTCGATCAGAAGGCGGGCAGCTGGAAGGACTTCTTCTTCCCCGTCATGCACGGTGCGGCGGGCGACTGAGCTAGCGGAGCATTATGAACGCGGCAGCCAGTGCGGCGATTGCCAGGGCACTGGCGCCGGCGACCAGACTGCCGATCGCCTTGCCGCCGACAGAGGCGGTGATGACGGCCTTCGATGCCGTATTCACCGACACTGCGACCAGGATGGCGATTGCCGCGTCGGCTACCGCCACCTGCGGCCCGGCGAGGCGGGCCATGGAAAGGGTGAGCGCATCGACGTCGGCGACGCCTGAGACGGCGGCGAGCAGGTATAGCCCGGCCGTGCCCGCCTTCCACGCCGCGACCTTCGCCACAAGCATGATGGCGGCTATCAGCGCGGCGAGCTTCAAGACCGTGGTGAGCTCGAAAGGGTTTTTGATGCGCAGCGAGGGGGCCTCGGTCGCGGCTCCCCTGCGAGCCCACAGCAACACCGCAGCCCATAGCAGCAGGACGGCGGCGGCCGCCGCCGCCGGCCCCGCAACCGGCCAGAGCAGCGCCGGGTTCAGCAGGCCCGCCAGCACGACGACGCGCACCAGCATGGTCACGCCCGACAGCAGGATGCCGCCGGCGAGTAGGCGGACGCCGTCCGGATGCTCGCGCGCAAGCCGTGCGAACGAGAGCGTCGTGGCGGTCGAGGAGGCAAGCCCGCCCGCAATGGCGGCGACCGCGACGCCGTTGCGCTCGCCCATTACGCGCACGGCAATGTAGCCCGCGAAGGAGACGGCTGCGATCAGGATGGCAAGCAGCCAGATTTCGGCGGGGTTGAGCACCTGCCAGGGATCGACCGGCCGGTTGGGCAGGATCGGCAGCAGCAGAAACGACATGGCGAGGAGCACGAGAACGCTGCGTATCTCGGGCCATGTCACCGTTCGGACCCAGGAGTGCAGGGTCTCGCGCAAGGCCAGCAGGATCGCCATGGCGACGGCTGCCGCCACGGCAACGGTTTCGTTGCCGAGCGTGGCGTAGGCACCGAGCACGAAGGTGAGGATGCCGGCAACCACGCTGGTGGCGCTGAAGTTCGTCTCGGCGGTCGCCTCAAGGTAGCCGAAGACCACCAGGGCGCCGGTGAAGGCGATAAGGCCCGCGGCCAGCACGATCGGCGAGCTGACGGCGGACATCAGCCCGCAGATGCCCCCGAGCAGACCTGTCAGGGCGAAGGTGCGCAGGCCTGCGGTGCGTTGATGATCGTTCTCCTCGCGCGTTTGCCATCCGCGCTCGAGGCCGATCAGCAGGCCGATCGCCAGGGCGATCGCAAGGCGACGAAAAAGCTCTTCCTGGTCCATCTGTCCCCGGCTCAAGCCCGCAGGGCCGACGCCCATCTCCGGGCGGCGGTTAGCCCAGGCGCCGGCGGTAAAGCGCGATCAGGCGCTCCCAGTGGCGCTCGGCGGCGCGCTTATCGTAGACCTTGCGCTGGGGAAAGGCGAAACCGTGGTGCACGCCCGGATAGATTTCGAGCTCGCCGGGGCTGCCGGCCTTCTCGAATAGCCGCTTGAGCTCTTCCACCATCGGCATGGGCGCCAGCTCGTCGATCTCGGCGCAGGCGATGTAGAGCTCGGCTTTGCCCTTGCCGAGGGTCAGGTGCGGACTCTCCACCGCGTCGCTGACGAGCCAGGTGCCATAGTAGGAGGCGGCCGCGGCAACGCGGTCGGGATAACGCGCAGCCGATGCGAGCGCGTAGGGCCCGCTCATGCAGTAGCCGTGCACGCCGACGGGTCCGCGCTTCACATACTCCTGAGCGTCGGTGAAGGCGATCAGGGCGGCGACGTCATCCATGACCGGCGGGATCGTCATCTTGGTGCGCACGGCGCGCATGCGCGTGTGCTCGGGGCTGCCGTGCGCCAGCACTTCGGGGCCGTACTTCGTGTCACGCCCGGCGCGATAGTAGAGGTTGGGAAGGAACACGCAGTAGCCGACGGAGGCCAGCCGCCGCGCCATGTCGTAGAGCTCCTCGCGGACGCCTGGAGCGTCCATAAGGAAGAGCACGGGCGGGTGGATGCCGCGATCCGGCCTGCACACGAACGTTTCCATCGCCCCGTCCCTGGTGGCGATGTCCAGGGTTTCTTCGATCATGGTCTCCTCCCGCCGTCTGGGCGGCGTTCGCTCCCGTGTTAGGCCTTGCTCCGATCCGCTCTGCTCGTCGTCATCCCGGAATTTCGCGGCAGTAAAATATCCAAGACCCAGGGCAACGAGGAATGCCCGTCGTGTTGTCGCCCTTGCGTTCCGGCTCTCGGGCGGCCGCTGTCGGCCGCGGACAAGGGTCTCCCCGCGCGATTGAGTAGAGCAAGGCCCACCCTCTAGCTCGCCGGGCCTATCCCCCGCAGGAATGTCGACGGCACCACGTCCTTCACGGAAGTCGCACGTTTAGCGAGCCAGTAGGCTTGCGGCGGCGGCACCGAGGCGAAGTCTCGGTCGACGCCCAGCTTCTGCGCCGCGTCCATCGGCCAGTTGGGATTGTAGAGTACCTCGCGCGCGATCGCGATCAGGTCGGCGTCGCCCCGCTGCAGGATCGCCTCGGCCTGGTCGCCGTGCACGATAAGGCCGACGGCCATGGTGGAGATGCCGGCTTCCGCCTTGATCTTCGCCGCGTAGGGCACCTGGTAGCCGTAGGTCACGGGACCGGCACTGACGACGGGTGAGCCGCGCATGCCGCCGGAGCTGCAATCAATGATGTCGACGCCCTTATCCTTGACGATGCGCGCAAGCGCCACGCTCTGCTCCGGGTCCCAGCCGGCGTCGTCCTGCACCGACAGGCGCAGGAACAGCGGCTTCCCGGCCGGCCATTTGCTGCGCACCGCCTCCACCACCTCGATGCAGAAGCGCATGCGGTTGAGCTCCGAACCGCCGTAGTCGTCGTTGCGGCGGTTGGAGTAGGGCGAAAGGAATTCGTGGATCAGGTAACCGTGCGCGCCGTGAATCTCGAGCACGTCGAAGCCCGCCGCGTCCGCCCGGCGCGCGGCCTCCGCCCAGGCGGTGACGAGCTTCGGGATTTCGTCACGGGTGAGCGCGCGCGGCGTGGGATCGGTTTCGGGGGACGACACGGCGCTGGGCGCGACCAACTCCCACGCATCCCAGTCGTCGATCTCGGGTGACGGTTTCAGCGGTGCGCCACCTTCCCAGGGGCGGAAACGCCGCGCCTTGCGTCCCGAGTGGCCGAGCTGAAGGCCCGGTACCGCTCCGTGCAGGCGGATGAAATCGACGCAGCGCGCGAGACCCGCAACAAACTCGTCCTTCCAGATGCCGAGGTCGCCGACGGTGCCGCAGCCGCGCCGCTCGACCTTCGTCGATTCCATGATCACGAGGCCGGCGCCGCCCGCCGCATAGCGGCCCGCGTTCATCAGGTGCCAGTCGGTTGCAAAGCCCTTCACGGCCGAATACTGGTGCATCGGCGCGATGACCACGCGGTTCTTGAGTGTGATCTCGCGCAAGCGGATGGGCGTGAAAAGCAGTGGGTCGGCCATGACGTGGTCGGTCTCCGGACTGGCGGCGGCGCGCCTGCGCTGGAAAATCTCAGGCCGCGCGGGCAGCCTGCAACGCGGAGATGCTCGAAGCGAACGCGTCGAGGGTGAAGGCTACGTCCTCGTCGGTGTGGGCGGCCGAGACGTAGTACTTGCTCTCGCTCTTGAGGATGCCGCGCTCACGCAGCAACTGGTTGCAACGCTTCATGAGGGCCTCGTCGCCGAGCGCGGTGCGGTAGTCCTTGACCTCGAGGTCGTTGAAGACGATGTCGAACATCGGCGCGTCGCCGATCACTTGCGCCTTGACGCGGGCGCGCTTGAGGATATCGGCATAGCCCTGCATCAGCGCGCGTCCGGTCTTGAAGATGCGATCGTACGTGCCGGGGCGCTTCAGGATCTCGAGCGTCTTGAGCCCGGCGGCCGCGGCGATCGGATTGCCCGACAGCGTGCCGACCTGCATCATGAAGCGGTCCTCGCCGACCGCCCCTTTGTCGAAATGGGCCATGATGTCGGCCCGCCCGGCGATGGCCGCCAACGGGAATCCGCCGCCGATGGCTTTGCCGAGCGTGCAGACGTCCGGGGTGACGCCGTAGTATTCCTGCCCGCCGCCGTAGGCGAAGCGGAAGCCGGTGACGACTTCATCGAAGATGAGGACGAGACCGTTCTCCTGGGTCAGCTTGCGCAAACCTTCCAGGAAGCCGGGCTTGGGCGGAATGAGGCGCTGGAACGGCTCGACGATGACGCCGGCGACCTCGCCCTTGTGCTCGCGGATGAGGCTTGCCACCGTCTCCAGATCATTGAAGGGGGCGATCAGCATTTCATCACGCAGGCTCTTGGGGATGCCGGCAGAGTCCGGGATCGGCTGCGGGAAATTGCCCGCGCGCTTCGGCGCGAGGCTCATGAGCCCGTAGTCGCTCATGCCGTGATAGCCGCCCTCGAACTTGATCATCTTGTCGCGGCCGGTGAAGGCGCGGGCGAGCCGCATGGCGTAGAGATCGGCCTCCGAGCCCGTGCTGACGAACCGTACCTTCTCGGCACACGCCACGGCGTCGACGATCTCGGCGGCGAGGCGGATGCCGTACTCGTTGTTGGTGAAGAAGGTTGTGCCGGTGGCGGCAATTTTCTGCACCACCTCGGTGACTTCCGGGTGGGCGTGACCGACGATCATGGGGCCGGAGCCGAGCAGGTAGTCGACGTACTCGTTGCCGCTGACATCCCACACGCGGCCGCCGAGCCCCCTGGCGATGACCACCTCGTGGCTGACGTTGCCAAAGCCACCGCCCGGCAGCACGCGCCGCGCCGTCTCCACCAGGCCGCGTTCGGCCTCGCTGCTCTGTTGTGCCGGCATTTTCTCCACCCTCGGGTTTGGCGAAACTACAGGCTGCGACGCTACCCTGGCGATGCGACGCACCGCAACCCTGCATGCTTACGCAGATGCGGGACCCAGGGCCGCGTCTGGCGGGACCCGGACATTGCGTTCACGTTGCGCTGCGAGAGAAGCGGAAGCAGCGTAGCCGCCGGGCGGCCGCACGCATAACATGCAGGCAATTCAGGGCAACGCGAGGTTGCATCATGATTGCGGATGGAGACAAGGCGCCCGACATCGAGCTGGCGATGGAGGGCGGCGAGACGCTGAAGCTCGGCAGGCTCAAGGGCAAGGTCGTGGTGCTCTACTTCTATCCCAAGGACGACACGTCCGGCTGCACCGCCGAGGCCAAGGACTTCACACGCCTGGCACCGCAGTTCCGCAAGGCCGGCGTCGAGGTGATCGGAGTGTCGCCCGACAGTGTCGAGAGCCATGCCAAGTTTCGCAAGAAGCACGACCTCGCCATCAAGCTCGCCGCCGACACCGACAGGGCCGCGGCCACGGAGTGGGGTGTGTGGGTCGAGAAGTCCATGTACGGGCGCAGGTATATGGGAGTGGAGCGCGCCACCTTCCTGATCGACAAGCAGGGCCGCCTCGCCAGGAGCTGGCGCAAGGTCAAGGTGCCGGGTCATGCCGACGAAGTGCTGGCCGCCGCCAAGGCGCTCGAAAAGTGAGGGAGCTCCGGAGAATCCCCGAGCCGGCGCAATCGATGTTGCACGTCCGTCCACAGAGAGGCAGACTACGGCATATCGGCATCAGGTGCGCTCATTGGAGTGGAGCTGAGGCGACGCGAGCTCATTGGCGGGCTCGGAGCCGCGGCACTGGCGTGGCCGGCTCGAGCCCAGCCGCTCGATCGATTGCGTAAGATCGGGGTTCTTTGGCCGGGCGCGACTCCGTCGCCTCCGCCCCGCATGGAAGCCTTCGATCAGGGTTTGCGCGACGCCGGCCTGTTGCAGGGGCAGCATGTCGCAATCGAGCTGCGCCACTCGGCCCTGGGCATCGAACAGCTCCGCGCGCTTGCGGCAGAGCTGCTCAAGCTCGATGTCGGTACGATTGCGACCTTCGGGGATGTCGCACCGCGCGCGGCCCAGCAGGTGACAACGACGGTCCCGATCGCGGCGATCGCCGATGACGTGCTGGGTGGCGGGTTGGTCGAGAGCCTCGCCCGCCCGGGCGGCAATACCACCGGAATAACCCTTCTCTCGCCAGAGCTGTGCGCCAAGCGGCTGGCGGTGCTCAAGGAAATTTTCCCGAACCTGTCGGAAGCCGGCTTCCTGTGGGATCCGTCCAGCGGCAAGAGCCAGATCAAGGCGACAGAGCATGCCGCGCGGCTGCTGAACGTGAAGCTCAGCATCTTTGAAATCCAACGCCCCAGTGATCTTGCCGGTGCTTTGCAAGCAGCTAGGCAAGCCGGAATGGAGGCCATAAACGTGGGGGCCTCTCCGCTTCTATCTTCGATGTATCGATCGATCGTCGATTTCACAGCTTTGAACGGCCTCCCGGCAATATATCAGTGGAGGGAGCACGCGGTGTCGGGAGGATTGGCCTCATATGGTGCCGGCCTTACCGAGATGTGGAGGGAAACGGGACTTCTGGTGGCCAAACTCCTGAGGGGCGCCAACCCTGCCGAGCTTCCCATCCGGCAACCGACCAAATTCGAACTGGTACTCAATCTTGCAACTGCCAAGACGTTGCGCCTCACTCTGGCACCGTCATTGCTCATTCGCGCCGATGAAGTGATCGAATGAGGGGCGTTGTTGCCCCACAGCGCCGCTCCCCGCCGACTGAAGCTGTTCCCAAAGGAACAGCATGGGCCTAGTCCTTCGGCCACTGTCGGGCCGGCGCCTGTCGGAATGCGGGATCATCGGCGCAGATGACATCATGGAGGGGGACACATGCCGGTCGAGGTGCGCTCCAGCGGGAACGTGCTCCTGTCGCTGGCCGTTGGCTTGATCTTCACGGCCGTGACCGTCACCCTGACGGCCTTCGCGGTCTACTACCTGAGCGACGCCCTGACCGGCTGGCCCAGGGTCAGCAAGCTGCGGGTCGGAATCGTTGCGATCGCGGTGGCGCTGATCGGTTACTGGACCTGCGTGGGGTTGAGTTGGGTGACGGAGGATGTCGGCGACCTCATTCAGCGCAGACGGTCGCAGCGCATGACGTGACGCCCGCCTGTGGTCCCGGAATTGCCGAAGGCGGATATCCGGGACCCCGGAGACAAAGGCCACAGTGCGTCACATTCATACTCGGCCCTGGCTTCCGGCTCTCGGGCTCCGCCGCGGCCGGAATGACAGGCGTGTTCCTCCCAGAGTAGCGCCGGCCGTCTTTGCGGCGCAGCTAGCCGCGGCCCTCGAACGGCATCTTGGTCGCCTTGAGGTTCATGAACAGCACGTTGGAGTCGAGCGGCATGCTGGCCATGAAGCGGATGGCGGCGCCGCAGTGCTCCACGTCCATCACCGGCTCCGGCTTCACCTCGCCGCTGGCCTGCGGCACGCCCGCCTTCATGCGCCCACCCATGGCCGTGTCGGCGTTGCCGATGTCGAGCTGGCCGCAGGCGATGTCGTGCTTGCGCCCGTCGAGCGCGATGCACTTCGTCAGCCCCGTGATGGCGTGCTTGGAGGCCGTGTAGGCGACCGAGTTGGGGCGCGGCGTGTAGGCCGAGATCGAGCCGTTGTTGACGATGCGCCCGCCCTTCGGGTTCTGCGACTTCATGATCTTGATCGCCTCCTGCGCGCACAGGAACGAGCCGTGCAGGATGACGTCCACCACAGCCTTCCACTTGTCGAAGGGCAGCTCCTCCATCGGCACGGCCGGTGCGCCGAAGCCCGCATTGTTGAAGAGAAAATCGAGGCGCCCGCCGAAGGCCTTCTGCGTCGCGGCGAAGAGGTTTTTGACGTCCTCGGGATTGCCCACGTCGGCGCGGACGGCAACGATCTTGCCGCCGCCGGGTTTGGCCATGGCGACTGTCTTGTCGAGCTCCTCCTTGCGCCGGCCTGCGATGACCACGTTCCAGCCGTCACCCTGCAGCGCCAATGCCGCCGACCGGCCGATGCCCGTACCCCCGCCGGTGATGACCGCAACCTTGCCTTGAGACGCCATTGCCGTTTCTCCCTGGCTGATACGCGTTGCGGGAAGCCTACTCTTTCCCCTCCTTCCGGCGCCAGCGCCGTTTACGCCATGCGGCCGCGGGCTGCACAGCAGCTGTGCGCCAGCGCCTAGCGAAAGGCCGTCGCGACGCCCTGCTGACCGATGCTATCGTTTGCCGATGCATGTGGAGATCGCCGGAGCAGGTTTTGCGGGGCTCGCCGCGGGGATAGCGTTTCGCCGCCGCGGCTGGAGTGTACGCGTGCATGAGCGGGAGGCGGAGCTGCGCGCCTTCGGCGCCGGCATCTTCATCTGGGAGAACGGCCAGCGCGCCCTGCAGGCGATCGGCGCCTACGACGACGTGACCCGCGGCGCCCATCAGGCCCCCGGCTACGAGACGCGCCGCAACGGTGTCAACGTCAGTTTCGAGAAGATCAACGGCGCCAATCCCTTCCTGCTGCAGACCATGACGCGCCAGCACCTTTATTCGGCGATCATCGCTTCGGCCAAGCGGGAAGGCATCGAGATCTGCACGCAGTCCGAGGCGGTCGGCGCGCGGCCGGAGGGTGTCCTCGAGCTTGCCGACGGGCGGAGCCTGAAAGCGGACCTCGTCATCGCCGCCGACGGCGTGCGCTCGGCCGTGCGCGATTCTCTTGGCATTCCCGTCGCGCGCCACAAGTATCAGGACGGCATCGTCCGCGTCCTCGTCGACCGGGCCCCCTTCCTGGGCGGCGACTGGGAGCACGTCATCGACTTCTGGGCTTTCGAGCCGCGCACGCTCCGCATCCTCTATGCCCCCTGCGAGGACGGGAAGCTCTACTTTGCCATGATGGCGCCGCGCGACGACCATGAGGCGGCGACGCTGCCGATCAAGCCCCACGTGTGGGGAAGCGTCTTTCCCATGCTGATGCCGGCGATCCAGACCATCGGCGACCGAGGCCGCTACGATGTCTACGAGACGACGAAGCTCGAGTCCTGGTCGGTCGGCCGTGTGGCCATTGTCGGGGATGCGGCCCATGCCCTGCCGCCGACGCTGGCGCAGGGCGCCTGCCTCGCCATGATGAACGCGCTGAGCATGGCGGAGATCGTGACGGCCGGGACGGACGTCGTCGCGTCGCTGCAGCATTGGGAGAAGCAGGAGCGGGCGCTGACCGACCACACACAAGCGCGCTCCGCCGAGCTTGCCCGCACGCGTGCGCTGGGCGCGGGCATGCGCTGGGACGAGGTTGGCCTGCGCGCCGCGCGCCACATTCCGTTCGGCAGCCGGCCAGAGGAATTCCCGCGGGCGCGCTAGCTGCGCAGGCCCGTGGCTTGTCATCCCGGCCGAGGGCGTCAGCCCGGGAGCCGGGACCTAGGACCCCATGCGGTGCGCGCCGCGCAATCTGCTCTGATCCCGGATATTTCGGCAACGCGGGATTCCGGGATCACAGCTGCTGATTGACCGAGGGTTACACTGCCATCGTGCGCTTTTGGTGAGCACGGCCGACGGCGGCGGTCTCGGGATTCTGGCCGGCGATGACGCGTACGCCTTCGTCGAGCCGCGCGGCGATATTCTGCGGTGTGCAGCCCTCGAGGTAGGCGATGCCGTTGGCCCGGCAGGCGGCGAACACACGCTGCCGGGCCTCCTGGAGCTCCGGTGGGTAGGGATCACGCTGCATCGTCGTGTGGCCGAACGACAGGCCGAGGTCGCCCGGTCCCATCTCGGCATAGGCAAGGCCCGGGACCGCCAGGATCGCGTCGCAGTTGGCGACGCCCTCCGGACTCTCGAGCTTGACGCCCAGAATCAGCTCACCCCTGGGGTTGAGCTGCCAGGGATCGGCGAGCTGCATGTAGTCGGGTTGCGATACGCCCCAGATCGGCGCGGCTGTCGTCTCCGAGCCGCGGCCGCGGCTGCCGACCCCTAGCAGAGGCCTTCCGCGCTCGCCGTCCCCGCGACCCACTGCGACCGTCGCACCGCGCATGCGCTCGAGCGGGTTGGGCAGGCTCGGGTCGACGCCCTGGCCGTGGTGGGGATAGCGCGCTGCCTCCACGAAAGCGCGCACCGCGCCTGGGGCCTCGGCCTGGCACAGGATCAGGCCATGCACGCCCCGCGCCAGGATTTGGCGGAACTGCCAGGCATTGGCGCGCACGCTCGCCTCGTCGATGCCCCTTACGGGCGGCTCGACGATGACGGCCGGGGTGCGATGGCCCGAGGCCGTGGGGCCCCCTTCGACGAGGCCTGCCATGTATTCGGCGAGGCCCGCCATGTCGAAGGCGCCGTGCTCCATGCCGACATTGATGTAGTCGGCCCAGGTGCGCGCGTCCTTGAGGCCCTGCGCACGCGTGAGCACATGGCCGGTGTGCTGCCCGACGTAGTAGATCGCCTGGCCCTCGGCCAGCAGCTCGATGGCCTTGTTGATCCGAGGCGCCACGTTTTGCCGGCCCTCCGGGGCGGGGAAAGGCTCAGACGGCCGCCTCGGTCTCGGCGTCGAAGAAGTGCAGCCGTGCCGGATTGATCGCCAGCCGCAGCTCCTCGCTGACCTTGGCTCGCGTGGTCGGATCGACCGAGGCCACCATCGTGCCGTCGCCGACGCGCACGTCGAGCAGGATTTCCGATCCCAGCTGCTCCACCACCTCGATCTTGGTCGGGAAGGTGAGGCCCGCTGGGTCTGCCTGGCCCGCGACGTGCAGGTCCTCGGGGCGGATGCCGAGCGTCATCCTGCGGCCGACGTGGCGGCGCAGCCGATCGGCATGCATCGCCGGCACCTCGATCTCCATACCGCTGTTCCTTGCCGTGAGTCGGCCGTCGCCATCGGCCATGTTGACGGTAGCGAAGTTCATGGCGGGCGAGCCGATGAAGCCGGCCACGAACTTGTTGGCGGGCTGATTGTAGAGTTCCAGCGGCTCGCCGACCTGCTGCACGACGCCATCCTTCATGACGACCACGCGGTCGCCGAGCGTCATGGCCTCGACCTGATCGTGGGTGACGTAGACGGCCGTTGTCCCGAGGCGCTGATGCAGCTTCTTGAGCTCGACGCGCATCTGCACCCTGAGCTTGGCGTCGAGGTTGGAGAGGGGTTCATCGAACAGGAATACGCGCGGGTGCCGCACGATGGCGCGGCCGAGCGCCACGCGCTGGCGCTGGCCGCCCGACAGCTGGCGCGGCTTGCGCTTCAACAGATCGCCGATGCCGAGGATGTCCGCCGCCTCCTTGACGCGCTTGCCGATCTCCGCCCGCTCGAACTTCCGCATCTTGAGGCCGAAGGCCATGTTGTCGAACACGCTCATGTGCGGATAGAGCGCGTAGTTCTGGAACACCATGGCAATGTCGCGGTCCATGGGAGCGAGATTGTTGACCACCTGACCGTCGATGGAGATGTCGCCCGAGCTGATGGCCTCGAGCCCCGCGATCATCCGCAGCGTCGTGGTCTTCCCACAGCCGGAGGGGCCGACGAACACCACGAACTCCTTGTCGCGAATCTGCAAATTCACGTCTTTGACGGCGTGCACGGCGTCGTAGAACTTGTTGATATCTTTCAGGACGACCTGTCCCATACGCTCTCATTGCCTCCCAAGATTTCGTGCGCTTCTTCGGGCGCTGCATTCGGGGTCTTGCGGTCGACGATACGGTCACCCTTTCACCGAGCCCGTCAGGCCCGACACGTAGTGCTCGACAAAGAACGAGTAGGCGATTGCCACGGGGATTGAGCCGAGGAGGGCACCGGCCATCAGCGGTCCCCAGTAGAAAACGTCGCCGCGGATCAACTCCGACGTCACGCCCACGGGCACGGTCTTCTGCTCGGGGGACGACAGGAATACGAGCGCGTAGATGAACTCGTTCCACGACAGCGTGAATGCGAAGATGCCGGCCGACAGGATGCCCGGGATGGCCACGGGGATGATGATGTAGAGCATAGCCTGCCAGCGCGAGGCGCCGTCGATGCGGGCGCATTCCTCGAGCTCCTTGGGCACCGCCTTGAAGTAGCCCATCATCAGCCAGGTGCAGAACGGGATCAGGAAGGTTGGGTAGGTCAAGATCAGCGACCAGGGGGTGTCACCCAGCCGATAGTTGCGGATGATCTCGGCCAGCGGGATGAACAGCAGCGTCTGCGGCACGAGATAGGTGATGAAGATGCCGGTGCCGAGGCCCCCGGCAAACGGGAAATTGAGCCGCGACAGCGCGTAGCCCGCGAACACGCCGCACACCAGGGAGATGACCGTCGACACCAGCGCGATGAACATCGTGTTCCACAGCCAGGCTGCAAACAGCGTCTCCTCGAACAGATGCCTCACGTGGTCCAGCGTCGGCTTCGTGGTCCAGAACGGATTGTAGTTGACCGAGTTCCAGGGCCTGTAGAGCTCGCCGTCCGGCCGTACGCTGGTAATCATCATCCAGTAGAAGGGGAACAGCAGGAAGAACAGGAAGAACGCCATCGGAAGATAGAAGAAGACCCACCGTCTCCATTTTGCGCCTTCGATCATGGCTCAACGGATCTCCACACGGCGGATGTAAAGGAGCTGCACGATCACGACCAGGAGCAGGATCGGGAACATGGCGAGGGAGATCGCTGCTCCCTCGCTCAACAACCCGGTGCCGATGCCGATCTGGTAGGCGTAGGTCGCAAACAAGTGTGTGGCGTTTGCCGGGCCGCCGCCCGTCATCACGTAGACGATCTGAAAGTCGGCGAACGTCTGTATGACCGAGAACAGCACGACCACCATGGTAACGGGCAGCAGCAGCGGCCAGGTTACGTACCAGAAGCGCTTCCAGGGCCTGGCGCCGTCGATGGCGGCAGCCTCGTTGAGCTCGGGGCTGATGGTCTGCAGCCCGGCGAGCAGGCTGATGGCGAAGAACGGCACCCCGCGCCAGATGTTGATGACCATGATGGAGGCCATGGCCAGCTCGGGATCGCCCAGCCAGTTGATGCGTCCGGTGATCAGGCCAAGATGATAAAGACACCAGTTGAGGACGCTGAACGTGGGGTCGAACATCCATTTCCACGCGAACGTGGAGAGCACCGTCGGGATGATGAAGGGCAGCAGGATGAAGGCGCGCGTGAAGGCCTTGCCGCGGAAATTGCGGTTGAGTAGCAGGGCGAGCCACAGGCCAAGCGCCAGCTTGAAGACGGTCGTGACGAACGTATAGAGGAACGTGTTGTAGACCGCGGTGCGGAAGATCGAGTCGTTCCAGATCTTGTAGTAGTTGGCAAGACCGACGAAGTCGCCAGCCACCCCGACGCGCGAGTTCGTCACCGAGAGCATGATCCCGCGCACGAACGGGTAGGCGATGAACATGCCGAGCAGCACCATCGTCGGCACCAGCAGCAGCAACGCCAGCCAGCGCTCGTCCTCGAGCAGGCGCTGGCGCCGCGGCGGCGGAGCCTCGCCCAGCGTGGTGGAAACCGCGGTTACCGCCATGGGTCAGTCTTTCCGGTGCAACTGCGAATGCGATTGCCGACGCTGCCGGAGGTGAGGAGCGGTCGCTTTGCGTGACGGACGATGCCGCTCCTCACGGCTGGCCCCTCCCCTAGAATGCGGAGGGGCCAGCGGGCGCGCCACCTAGCCGTAGACCTTCTTCAGCTCGGTCTCCGCCCACTTGACGGCGTCCTCCGCCGGCATGCCCTGCACGGCCTTGGCGTACATGTCGGTGATGATGTACTTGGAGAGCACCTCGGCGGCCTTGGCGCCCGACGGGCCCGCGTATCCGGGGGTGCGACCCAGCTTGCCCGCGATCTTGTAGGGCGTCATCACCGGATCCTCCTCCCACACCTTGTGCTTCTCCCACTCCGCGGTCGGCGGCGTGGCGAAGCCCTTTTGCGAGAGGAACCACTTTTCGTAGACGCTCTTGGAATGCGCCCACTTCAGCAGGTCCTTCGCCGCCTTCTGGTTCTTGGAGTAGGCGGGGAGCACGTGCGAGTGATAGGTGTGCATGGAGAACTGACCGGCCGGCCCGCTCGGCAGCGGCGCGTGCCGGATGTCGGTCTTCAGCTGCGCGCCCTTCTCGGAGATGTACTTGTCGGGATTGCGCAGCGACTCGATGTAGATCGAGGCGCCGTTGAGCGTCGCCGAGATGGTCTGCGAGAGGAAGGCGCGGTTGTTGTTGGAGTCGTCCCAGGCGAGGCCGCCCTCGTCGTGCGCGTCCTTCCAGAACCCGGTCATGAATTTGACGGAGTCGACGGTGCCCTTGCTATTGATGGCGACTGTCTTGCCGTCCGCCTCGACCTCCTTGCCGCCCCACGACCACAGGAAGGGGTAGCTGAACACCGGAGCGTCGCCGAAGGTATGGCCCAGCGTCTGGCCGATCGGCCGTCCCTTAGCTTTGAGCTTCTTGCCGACCTCGCGGTACTTCTCCCAGGTGTCGGGGAAGGTGGTGGCGCCGACGTCGTCAAACCAGGACTTGCGGTAGGCGATCATGCCGCCAATGATGGCCCATGGCATGGATAGCCACTTGCTGCCGTCGACGGAGTTTGCCTTGACGAGCGGATAGTGGCCGCCCTCGGCCTTGCCGAGCGGCTCCACGACATCCGACAGGTCGACGCAGCTCGCCGCATAGAGCTGGGGATGGTTGTTGTTGAGCATGATGAGATCGGCGCCCGCACCCGACTGGATCGCGGAGGTGATGCGCGGCTGCAGATCGTTGGCGTTGACGGTCTCGAAGTTGATCTTGATGCCGAGCGCTTTTTCGCCTTCGGGCAGCAGCTCCCTGCGCAGGAGCTGATCGGACGCCGGAACGAAGTCGTTCCACCGCAGCCAGTGAACTGTCGTGGTCTGGGCGTATGCCGGTGCCTGCCCGGTGGCCAAGATGCCGGCCATGCCGCCGGTCTTGGCCGCCAGCGCACCGGCGCCGGAAGCTTTCAGGAATCCACGCCGTGTGACGCGTGCCATGCTCTTTCCTCCCATGCTGTTTTATTTGGAGTTGGTAAAATCGAATGAGCGGAGCTTATTGATAGATGCGGCGCGAGACAAGCTTTGCGCGAGAGCGTAACGGGCACTGCCCGATCGGGAGGACTGCCGCACGCAATCGGTAATGCCGGGCCGGGCGATCATGCCGGGAGGCAATGCGGGCGGGTCGCCTGTCTGCTGTCTGCAGCCGATTTCAGAACTCCACGTCGAGCTCCTCGAGCTCGGTGGGCTCCGCCATCGCCTCCTCCACCCATTGGGCCATGGCGGGCCATTCCATGATGCGGCGGCAGTAGGCCACGCTAGTGGGGTCGAGTTTCACGTCGTAGTAAGGAAGCGGGCGCACACGGGCGCGAACATGGCATCCGCCATAGTCAGGCCGCCGAACAGGTAGGGGCCGCCCGAAGCCTCCAGGCATTGCCGCCAGATGGCCGTCACGCGCTCGATGTCGGCTTGAGCTCCGGCCCATACCTTGAAGCCCGGGTGATGTGCCTTCAGGTTCATGGGCAGCGCGGAGCGCAAATTGTAGAAGCCCGAATGCATTTCCCCACAAATCGAGCGGCACAGGGCGCGTGGGCCGCGTTCCACAGGCAGCAGGGCGGCGTCGGGAAACTCCTCCGCCAGATATTCGGCGATTGCCAAGGTATCCCAGGTTCTCACACCCGCGTAGGTCAGCGAGGGGACGAGGAACGACGGCGAGAGCAGGAGCAGCTCCGCTCGCGCGGAGGGGTCGTCCAGCGACACCACCTTCTCCTTGAAGTCCAGGCCGGCCAGTTTGCACAACAGAAAGCCGCGCAGGCACCAGGACGAATAGTTCTTGCTGCTGATCTCGAGGACGGCCTTGGTCATCAAGCGGGTCTCGCGGGCGGTGGTGAGAAAGTTGCATCCCCGGGGTGGGGGTGATTTCGAGGTGCTCCAGGAATGAGGGCGGCGGATCACACTCCCTGGTCTGCAGCCGGCTCTCCGGCGGTGGCGACAGCGACTTCTGCCGTCGCTGTCTGCGACCTGGTCGCAAGCGTGTTTGCAACTTTCATTCCACGCGTCCCATACGAGCGGAGCCCGCGCACGCCCGTTCGTGCCAAATCAGGGTGCAACACATCCCCGGGGAGGCAGGACAATGCTCACCATCTACGGCGTCTATCGCTCTCGCGCCTCGCGCAACATCTGGCTCGCCAGCGAACTCGGCATTCCCTTCAAGACCGTGCCCGTCATGCAGCACTATCGACTGACGCCCGAGGCGGCCAAGGAGGTCCTGCACACCCGGAGTCCCGAGTTCCTGAAGGTCAACCCGAATGGGCATATACCCTCCATCGATGATGACGGCGTGGTGTTGCACGAGTCGCTGGCGATCAACCTCTACCTTGCCAGGAAGCATGGCGGGCCGCTGGCGCCTGCCAGCCTTGCCGAGGACGGCCTCATGGGCATGTGGGCGCTGTGGGCGGCAAACGAGGTCGAGCCGCATTCCATCCAGGTCCTCTATCATCGCGCCGCCAACAAGCCGGAGGAGCGCGACCCCAAGATCGCGCAGGCCGCAATCGATGCGCTGCGTGCGCCGTTCTCCGTGCTCGACAGGGCGCTGGCCGGCCCGGGCTATCTGGTCGGCGGCCGGTTCACGGTGGCGGATATCAACACGGCGGAGGTCGTGCGCTATGCCATGCCGGCGCCCGAGCTATTCGAGGCGGCGCCGAACGTGAAGGCTTGGCTCGCGGCCTGCCACGCCCGCCCTGCCTACAAGGCGATGATGGCGGCACGCGAGAAGGAGCCGGCGTAGGCTCTCAAGCTGTACGACGCAGAAGCGGCAGCGCATTGCGCCGATGTAATGCGGCTTCGCCTTTCGCGTCCTACGGCTACAGTAGCGGAGCATGGGAAGGGCGCATGGCCGACACGCCTCGCATCCTGATTGCCGGTGCCGGCCTCGGAGGCTTGACCGCGGCGCTGGCCTTGCTGCAACGCGGCTTCGATGTCGACATCTTCGAGCAGGCGGCGCAGCTGCACGAGGTCGGGGCTGGCATCCAGCTCGGCCCCAACGGTTCGCGCATCCTGATCGCCCTCGGTCTCGGCGAGGCCATGCGCGAGGTGGTGGCGGAGCCCGCGGCCAAGGAGGTCAGGCTCTGGAGCACGGGCGAGAGCTGGACGCTCTTCGATCTTGGCCGCGACTCGCTCGAGCGCTTCGGTGCACCCTATTGGATGGTGCATCGCGGCGACTTTCATCGCGTGCTCTGGCAGGCGGTGGAGCGCGCCAAGCCAGGTGCTGTGCACTTGGGCTCCCGCTGTGTCGCCTGCAGTGATCAGCGCGACAAGGGGGTGCTTGTGCTCGAGGACGGCCGGCGAATCGAGGGCGGCGTCGTGATCGGTGCCGACGGCGTGCACTCGCGCCTGCGCGCGCACCTGTTCGACGCGGCCAAGCCGCAGTTCACCGGCCTGATGGCCTGGCGCGGCATCGTACCGATGGAGCGGCTGCCGGCCGAGCTGCACAGGCCCGTCGGCACGAACTGGCACGGACCGGGCGGGCACGTCGTTACCTACCCGCTGCGGCGGGGTACGCTTCTGAACTTCGTCGGCGTCGTGGAGCGCGACGACTGGCGCAGCGACGCCTGGACAGAACAGGGCTCAAAGGAGGACTGCGCGGCCGATTTCGCCGGCTGGCATCCGCTTGTCCACGCCATCATCGCCAACCTCGACACCGCCTATAAGTGGGCCCTGATCGGACGGGCGCCCATGACCGCGTGGAGCAAGGGATGCGCCACGTTGCTCGGCGATGCCTGCCACCCGACGCTGCCGTTCCTTGCCCAGGGCGCGATCATGGCGATGGAGGACGGCGTGGTGCTGGCGCGCTGTCTGGAGGCCCATCCCGGTGACGTGCCGGGCGCGCTGCGGCGCTATGAGGCGCTGCGGATCGAACGCACGACCAGCGTCGTTCTGGGGTCGGCGGAGAACACGGGCCGCTTCCACAACGCGGTGCTCTCCGATGCCCGCAGGGCGCGCGACTACATGGACCGCGAATATCCGCCGGGAAAGGGGCGCACGACCTTCGACTGGCTGTTCGCGTATGACGCCATGACGGTGGCCGTCTAGGTCGAAGGCGCGTCAACCCGACGTGAGGAGCGGCGCAAAAACGGCTGACGCCTATTGCGCCGTGCGGCTACCCGGCGGGCTCCGTCTCCTTGGCAGACTGTCCCTGCCCGTACCGCTTCGCCACGTAATCCTCCACGATGGCCTTGAACTCGGCGGCGATGTTGGGGCCGCGCAGCGTCACGGCCTTCTTGCCGTCGATGAAGACGGGGGCGGAGGGCGCCTCGCCAGTGCCGGGGAGCGAGATGCCGATGTCGGCGTGCTTGGATTCGCCCGGGCCATTGACGATACAGCCCATGACCGCAAGGTTCAGCCCCTCGACGCCCGGATATTTGCCGCGCCACTCGGCCATGCGCGCGCGCACATGTGACTGGATTTCGCTTGCCAGCTCCTGAAACACCGTCGAGGTGGTGCGGCCGCAGCCTGGGCAGGCGGCCACGATGGGCACGAACGACCTGAGCCCCATCGTCTGAAGGATCTCCTGGGCGACACGCACCTCCTGTGTGCGGTCGCCGCCGGGCTCCGGCGTCAGCGAGACGCGGATCGTGTCGCCGATACCTTGCTGCAGGAGTATGCCCATGCCCGCGGTGGAGGCGACGATACCCTTGGAGCCCATGCCGGCCTCGGTGAGGCCCAGATGCAGCGCGTAGCGACAGCGTGGGGCCAGCATCTGGTAGACGCTGACGAGATCCTGCACGGCGCTGACCTTGGCCGAGATGACGATGCGCTCGGGCCCGAGCCCCAGCTCCTCCGCGCGCTCAGCCGAGAGGAGCGCCGATTGGACGATCGCCTCGTGCAGTACGGCGCGCGCATCCTTGGGCGCCGCCGACGCGGCGTTCTCGTCCATGAGCCGGGTCAAGAGCTCCTGGTCGAGGCTGCCCCAGTTCACGCCGATGCGCACGGGCTTGCCGTATTTCATGGCGAGCTCGACGATCTCGGAGAACTGGCGGTCGCGCTTGGCCTTGAAGCCGACGTTGCCGGGGTTGATGCGATACTTGTCGAGCGCCTCGGCGCAGGCCGGGTTCGCGGCGAGCAGCGTGTGGCCGTTGTAGTGGAAGTCGCCGACGATCGGCACGGCGGCGCCCATCTGCGCGAGACGGTCGCGGATGTGCGGCACGGCCTTGGCGGCCTCGTCGCGATCGACCGTGATGCGCACGATCTCGGAGCCGGCACGGGCGAGCGCGGCGCACTGGCGTGCGGTCGCCTCGGCGTCGGCCGTGTCGGTGTTGGTCATCGACTGCACGACGATCGGCGCATCGCCGCCGATCATCACCCCGCCGACATCGACGGGGATAGAGGCGCGGCGTGAAATCGGCGAACTGCTCATGACCTCGGCGCGGGTTGCTGCTGTTGGACGCAAGAAGTCTAACACGGTTGCGTGCCGATCCGACGTCTCTCTCTACCCATCGTTCTTCACTATGGGGAGAGGCGGATGCTAGGAGCGGCCGCGCACCACGGTCGGGAACATGGCCGCCGCGAAGAAGAGGGCCAGCATCAGTACGATCGAGGGGCCGCCAGGCGTATCCAGCGACACGGACAGGAACAGCCCGAGCGCCACCGCAAGCGCCCCGAAGATGGCCGCGAACAGCACCATCTGCTCGGGCGTCTCGGATAGCGGCCTCGCGGCGGCGGCCGGCATGATCAGGAAGGCAACGGCGAGCAGGACGCCCACGATCTTGATGGCGATCGCCACGACCAGGGCCAGCACCAGGACGAACACCAGCTTGATCCGGTCGACCCCGATGCCCTCCGCGGCCGCCAGGTCCTCGTGCACAGAAAGCGCCAGCAGCGGTCGCCAGATCCAGATGACGGCTCCCAGCGCGAGCACTCCTGCCACGAAGATCCACACGAGATCGCTGCCGGAGACGGCGAAGATGTCTCCGAACAGGAATGCGGTGAGATCGAGCTGGGGACCGCGCACCAGCGAGGCGGCGATCACGCCGACCGCGAGCGCGGCGTGGGCGACGAGACCGAGCAGCGAGTCGAGCGGCACCACCTGCTGCCGCCCGAGCAGCACGAGCAGTGTGGACGCCATCAGCGTGACGACCAGCACGCTCGCGGTGAGATCGAGGGACAGGGCGAGGCCGCCGGCAATGCCGATGAGGCCGGCCTGCGCCACGGCCTCACCATAGTAGGCCATGCGCCGCCATACCACGAGGCATCCCAGCGGCGCGGCGATCACAGACAGCGCCAGCCCCGCCATGAGAGCGCGCATCAGGAAGAGGTCGGCCACGTCAGGTCCTTTGGCGGGGCGGAAGGTCGGCTGCGGTTGGCGGGTGCGGATCCCCGGCGAGGTCGTGCCGATGGTCGTGGCGATGCTGGTAGAGGGCGAAGGCGCGCGCGGCTTGCGGGCCGAACAGGCGCGCGTACTCGGGATGCTGCAGCACCGACTGCGGCACCCCCGAGCAGCACACGTGACGGTTGAGGCAGATCACCCGGTCGCTTTGCGCCATGACCACGTGCAGGTCGTGGGAGACGAGCAGCACGCCGAACCCTCGCTCGGAACGTAGCCGCCCGATCAGATTATAAAGCTCGGCCTCGCCGGTGTAATCCACCCCGCGCACCGGCTCGTCAAGAACGAGCAGATCGGGGGACCTGATGAGGGCGCGTGCCAGCAGCACGCGCTGCAACTCGCCGCCGGAGAGCTCCGAGAGTTGCCGGTCGCCGAGCGGGCCGGCCCCGACCTCGGTCAGCGCCTTGACGATCTCCTCGTCCTCCGCGCGGCGGCCCAGATGCACGAAACGGGCGACCGTGAGGGGGATGGCGCGGTCGATGTCGAAGCGCTGCGGCACGTAGCCGATGACGAGGCCCGGCTTGCGCCGGGTCGTGCCCTTGTCCGGAGCCTCGAGGCCGAGGAGCACGCGCACCAGCGTCGTCTTGCCCGCGCCGTTGGGGCCGATGACCGTTACGATCTCCCCGGCGCCGATGTCGATATCTACCCCCTGCAGGATGGCGCGGCCCGCGCGCGTGAGCCAAAGGGAGCGCGCGCCGATCAACGCGTCGGCATCGCGCGCGACCGGCGGTGCGGTGTCGTCGTGCGCATGATGATGGCCGCTATGCTCGTGACTGTCGTGCGACCGCCGTGTTGTTTCGGACGCCGCCGCCTGCAGCACGGCGTTGTGGGCGCTACGCGTCTCCATGCGCGGGCTCCCGACCTGCGCCGGCGCAGCTGGCGCACAGCCCCCACACTTCCACGACGGCGGTCCGGGCGGAGAACCCGGCCAAGCCCGCCGACTTGTCGATCGCCTCGAACACTCTGTCACCGGCGACCTCGGATACCCGCGAGCAGGCCTCGCAGGCCAGCACCAGCCGTCGCACCTCGTGGCTGGCATTGCAGGCGAAGTAGGCATTGCGGCTCTCGAAGCGGTGCACGATGCCGGCCGACACCAGCGCCTCGATGGCGCGGTAGACCGAAATCGGCGCCAGGCGCTCGCCGCGGGCGGCAAGCCTGTCGAGCACCTCGTAAGCGCCGATAGCCTTGTGCGAGGCGGCGATCTCGCCGAACACCGCCTGGCGCAGCGGCGTGAGCTTTAGCCCACGGTTCTGGAAGGCCTCGCGGGCACGCTCCATCGCCTCTTCGAGGCAAAGGTCGTGGTCGTGCTCGGGGGCCGGAAAGGCGCTGCTGGCGACGGCGTGCGTCATTGCGCCTTGTTATATCACCCGGGTGTTGCGGCGCTACCCGCCCCAGGACCGGACTCGGGCAGGATTTTGCCATTTTCGTGTGCTGTCACAGGCAGCAAGCCTCATACCCGGCTGGCGGAGCCGGGTATTTCCCTCGAGGTGGTGCTTAGCGGGTGCGTACCCCCATGAGCAAGGCTGCGGCCCTGGGTGCTTCCTACATCGTCGCCGCGCGGCGGACCGCGCTCGGGCGTCCTGGCGGGCTGCATGCGACCCGGCGCATTGAAAGCCTGGCGGCGCCCGTGGTCCGGGCCGCACTCCAGGACGCCGGTCTGGAGCCCGACAGGGTCGAGCAAATCATCCTCGGCAATACAACCGCAGGCGGAAACCCTGCCCGCATCGTCGGCCTCGCTGCGGGGCTCGGGGATGGCGCGGCGGCCCTGACGGTCGACCGGCAGTGCGCCTCAGGCCTCGATGCGATCCTGATCGGGATGCGCGCGGTGGCGCTGGGCGAGGCGAGTGTCGTCGTGGCGGGAGGTGCGGAGTCCATCTCGACCGCCCCCTGGCGCGTTGCCAGGCCGAGGAACCTGTTCCAGACACCGCGGTTCCTGGGGCTCGAGGCCGATGCCGGCGAGGCTCGGGATGCATCGCCGTCGGCGGCCGCCTCTGAGGTCCTGGCGCGGCGTCTCGGTATCTCACGCCAACGCCAGGACAGCTATACGCTAGGCTCCCACCTCAAGGCAGAGCGGGCGATCGCCGAGCGGCGCTTTGTCGGCGAGATCGTCCCCCTGCGGATGGCCGGCGAGGAAGCGCGCGATGAGGTCGCTGATGTCGCCGGTATTGACGAACTCGAGGAAATGGAGCCGCTGCTGCCTCCCGACGGAACAGTGACGGCCGGCAACAGCAGCATGCTCCAGGACGGCGCGGCGATCGTTGTCATCGTCTCGGCCGCAGTGCATGCCGAGCTCGGGTCCCCGCAAGCTCTGCGCCTCGTGGCGAGCAGCATTCAGGGCATGGGTGCGGGTGAGGAAGCTCGAGCGCCCGTTGCCGCGCTGGAAAAGCTTCTACGCCCGAACGGCGTCAATCCCCGCAACGAACTGGCGCTGGTGGAGATGTCGGAAGTCTCCGCGGCGCAGGCTCTGGCCGTGCGCGATGCCTTCGACCTTTCCGAGGATGTGCTGAACCCGGACGGAGGGGCGCTCGTGCGCGGCTATCCACTGGGGGCGGCGAGTGCGGTCAGCGTGACGCGTCTCTTCACGCGCATGGTGCGCGGCCGCAACGGCGCGGCCTCGGGCCTCGGCGCGGTGACGCAAGGGGCCACCGGCGGCCTGGGCGTCGCGGCCCTGTTCGGCGCGGATTGAGGTCGAGTCGAGCTGGTGACGGCCCTGGCTATCGGCTGGGTCGTGTTCTCCGAGTGGCCGGACTTGCCGGCCTTGATCGGTATCGTGCTCGGCGGCCTCGCAATCCTCTTGAGCGAGCATGGCGGTCGTCGCTGATGGGGATCAGCGCGCCGAGCTCTCGCTGCGGGGCGCCAGGCTGAAGGTCAATGCCACAACAAGCGCGCAGGCGACGAGCGCCAGCGCCACCGGATGCTGCAGCATGCGGGCAGGATCGGCGTGCGTGATGATGATCGACTGGCGCACTGCCAGCTCGAACAGAGGCCCCACGACAAAGCCGATCAGAAAGGTGATGCGCGAGTAGTCGAAGCGATGCATCACCCAGCCGAGCACCCCGAAGCCGAACATCAGCCAGACCGAAAAGACGGACTTGGTCTCCATGTACGCGCCGAGAATGCAAAGCGCGAGCACCGTCGGAATGATGACGGTGGCGGGAACGCGCGTCAGCTTTGCGAACAGCGTGAGGCCGACGCGGCCCACCACCAGCATGAGCAGGCTCGCCACAATCATGGAGCCGTAGATGCCGTACATCAGGCGGCCGTGCTCCTCGAACATGCGTGGGCCGGGCGTGACGCCATGCACGGTGAAGGCGGCGATGATGATGGCGGCCGACACGCTGCCCGGCAGGCCGAGGGCGAAGAGCGGGATCAGGCTTGCGGGCACGACGGCGTTGTCGGCGGTCTCGGCTGCCGCTACGCCCTTGAGCTCGCCTTCGCCGAAGCGCTCATGCGGCTTGGCCATGCGCTTGGCCAGCGCGTAGGCGAGGAACGACGCAACCGTCGGGCCGAGGCCCGGAATGATGCCGACGACGATGCCGACCGCGCTCGACATGAGCGTGGTCGGCGTGACGTTCTTGATCTCGGCGAGCGTCAGCGCGCTGTCGGTGGGCGCCACGCCGGCGGGCTCGGCCGTCTGCTCCCGCGTGCGCGTCAGGTGCTCCTGGCCCTGGATCAGCATCTCCGTGAATGCCAGCATGCCGACCGTGATGGCCATGATCGGTACGCCGTCGGCGAGTTCGATGAAGCCGAAGGTTAGGCGCGGCGTGGCGGTTTCCGCATCGGTGCCGACCATGGCGAAGAGGATGCCGAGGAAGGCGGCGACCAGGCCCCGCGCGAGAGAGTTGCCCGAGAGCGCTGCGATGAAGGTCAGGGCCAGGAGGGTGAGGGCCGCCAATTCGACGGGGCCGATCTTCAGGGCGAGCTTTGCCAGCGGTTCGGCGACGACGATCAGCACGGTGGTGGCCAGGATATCGCCCGCAACCGAGGCATAGAGCGCGACCTTGAGCGCCTTCTCGCCCTTGCCGGCCTTCGCCAGCGGATAGCCGTCCAGCGCGGTAGCGGCGGCATTGGGCTCACCCGGCGTATTGATGAGGATGGCCGTGGTGGCGCCGCCGGCGCCGCTCGCCTTGGCAATGCCGATCAGGAAGGCCACGGCCGACAGCGGTGACATGTAGTAGCTGAGCGGTACGGCGATCGCGAGCGCCGCCGGCCGATTGAGGCCGGGTAATACGCCCACCACGTAGCCGAGCAGTACGCCGAGAAACACGAAGGCGACGACATCGGGGCGCAGGGCGTCGGCAAGGCCCAGCACCGAGGCCGACATGGCTAGTGTCCCCGTCGCGAAGTTCGTCGGACCTCGAAGCACGGGCGAGCGAATTTCTCGATCATCGCGCTAGCGCCACACCTGGAATACGAGGACGAGGGCGAGCGCTGTGCCGGCAAGCGTCGGGATCACGATGCGCATCCGCCGCTCGCGCAGCACGGCGAGCCCCAGGGTGACGATGAGCAGGCCGCAGGCGATCGAACCGGCGAATTGCAGCGCCAGGATTCCGGCGGCTGCGACTGCGGCAAGGAGCGCTGCCGGCCACATCGGGGCCAGCCTCTCCGATGCAACGGATTCGGGCTTCCACAGGCGTAGCCCGAGCCCGATCAAGGCGATGGCGACGATAGCGAGCGCGCAGAGCTCCGGCAGCAGCGCCGGCCGCAGACCCAGCACCGGCCCTGACGTGGTCTGCCGCGGGATGATCCAGAGCGCCGCCAGGCCGAACGCGACGACGGCTGCAGTCTCCCCCAGCGCGGCGCGACGGGAGCCTGCGGCGCCGCGTTCGTCTTCGCTCACTGCGCTTTGCTCCGGTCGATCATCTGCTTGAAGCGGGCGCTGTGCGCGCGCATGGCGCCGGTGAGGTCGTCGCCGATGAGGATGGTGTCGCCGAGCGTGCGCTTATCCATGAGGTCGACGATTTTCTCGTCCTTGGCCGCGGCGGCGAACGCGGCGGTCAGCTTGGCGCGGATGTCGGTCGGAATGCCCTTCGGCGCCATGAAGACGATGAGGTTGACGCTGGCAAGATCGTAGCCGAGCTCGAGTAGCGTCGGGGCATCGGGAAAGGCGGCAATGCGCTTGTCGCCCAGCACGGCCAGCACCTTGACCTGCCCTGCCTTGGCCTGCGGCACGTAGGCGCCGGAGCTGTAGGCGAGATCGACGTGGCCACCCATCACCTGCGTCACGGCCTCGGCGCCGCCGCGGGTCGGTACGGCGGAGAGCTGGGTGCCTGTCTTCTTGGCGATCAGCGCGGAGACGACGCGGTCGATCGACGTCGTCGAGGCGTAGTTGAGCCCCTTGTCCTTGCCGGCTGCAAGCGCATCGGCGAGCGACTTCCAATTCTTGTCGGGAAGCGCGATATAGGCCTCAGGGAACTCGCCGATGGCTGCCAGATAGTTGAAATCGTCGACCGTGTAGGCGAGCTGCGCCGCGTGGGGATCGAAAGTCATGGTCGTCGAGGTGTTGGCGACAAGGCTGTAGCCGTCGGGCGCGGCCCGCATCAGCGCCGTGGACGCCAGCGCGCCTCCGGCGCCCGGCTTGTTCTCGATCACGACGGGCTGGCCCAGATGCTTGCTCACTACCTCGCCGACGGCGCGCGCCGCAACGTCCGTCGTGCCCCCAGCTCCGAAACCGACCGTGATGGTGATTGGCTTTTCAGGCCATGCGGCGCCGACCCGTGCCGGGGCAACACCGAGGGCGAGCGCGAGCCCCAGCCAGAAGGACCAGATGACGCGCATGGCTCTTTCCCCTTCGTGTCTACAGAGTCGGCATCCGTCCGGGTTCGGCATCGCAGGCTTCATGGGCTCTTGGCCCGGCAGCCCGTGCCTGTCAAACAGATTCGCAGCCCTGCTCCGGCGCTGCCGCCAAGGCGGGCAGCCGCCACGAAAGGGGGCATCGAGCATTGTCATGCCGGCCGAGCGACAAGACTGGGAGCCGGCACCCGGGGCCAATCGGCGGCCGGCTGTGCCGTGTCCTGAGCGCGGGATATTCGTCTTCGGCGAATTCCGGGACCAGAACCTGCTTACTCGCGGGCACCTTCGGCCCGTGCCTTGCGCAGGCCCTCGCGCGCCAGTTCGTCGGCGCGCTCGTTCTCGGTGTCGCCGGCGTGGCCCTTCACCCAGTGCCACTCAACCTCGTGGCGAGCGCGGGCGGCGTCGAGCTGCTGCCACAGCTCCGCATTCTTGACGGGCTTCCTGTCGGCCGTCTTCCAGCCGCGCTGCTTCCAGCCGTGAATCCAGCTCTTGATTCCGTTGCGGACGTATTCGGAGTCCGTGTGCAGGTCGACGCGCGAGGGCTTCTTCAGGGCGCCGAGCGCGGCGATGGCCGCCATCAGCTCCATGCGGTTGTTGGTGGTGTTGGCCTCGCCGCCGCAGATTTCCTTGCGATGCGCGCCCGAGATCAGGATCGCACCCCAGCCGCCGGGACCGGGGTTACCGGAGCAGGCGCCATCGGTGTAAATCACCACGTGCGGTTTCGACCCGCTGGTCGGTGTCATCCAGGGCTCTCCAGCCCGTACTCGCCGGCCGAGCGGACGCCGCGCTGGAACTTGAGCCGGCGCAGGTACTCGAGCGGGTCCTTGCGGCTGACGAGGGCATCGGCGGAGGTGTGCAGCCAGTCGTAGGCGCGTGTCAGCAGGAACCGCAGAGCGGCCCCGCGCGCCAGCAACGGCAAGGCCGCATGCTCGGCGGCCTCGAGGCGCCGTGTAGTCTGATATCCGCGCAGCAGGGCCTGGCCCTTGGTGATATTGAAGGAATGATCGGGCTCGAAACACCAGGCGTTGAGCGCGATGGCGATGTCGTAGGCGAGCGCGTCGTTGCAGGCGAAGTAGAAGTCGATCAGGCCCGAGAGCTGATCGCCGAGGAAGAACACGTTGTCTGGAAAGAGATCAGCGTGCACCACACCTTTCGGCAGGTCGCGCGGCCAGCATGCTTCGAGGTGATCGAGCTCCTCCTCGATGGTGGTGGCAAGGCCGCGCGTGATGTCGTCGGCATGCGCGGCGAACCGTGCATAGAGCGGACGCCATCCGGCAAGCCCGAGCGCATTGGGCCGCGTTCCCTGAAAGCTCTGACCCGCCAGATGCAGGCGGGCCATCGCCTGCCCCACGGCCCAGCAATGATGCGGCTGCGGACGTCTGATCCACACGCCCTCGAGGAACGTGACCAGCGCGGCGGGCTTGCCGGCGAGCGTGCGCAGCAGGCGGCCGTCACTGTCGCGCACGGGGACGGGGCAGCTGAGCCCCGCCTTCGCCAGGTGCTCCAGCAGCCCAAGGAAGAACGGCAAATCGGTCGGATCGACGCGCTTCTCGTACAGCGTCAGGAAATAGGGACCCTTCTGCGTGTGCACGAGATAGTTGGTGTTTTCGACGCCCTCGGCGATTCCCTTGTAGGAGAGCAGAGCGCCCAGGCCATAGCTGGCTATGAAGTGCGCCAGCTCCTCGTCGGGGACTTCAGTGTAGACCGCCATGGGCGAGGCCGGCTCCGGGTCAGGCGGCGCCGGGCTCGCGCAATTCGCGCGGCACGTTGAAGGCGATGCGCTCCTCTCGCGTGACCACGCTCTCGAGCGTAACGTCGAAGCGGTCGCGGAAGGCGTCGATGATCTCGCTGACGAGGAGCTCAGGTGCCGACGCCCCGGCTGTAATGCCGAGCGTGGCGACCCCATCGAACTCCGACCAGGGAATGTCGGCGGCGCGCTGGATCAGTAGGGCCTTGGGGCAGCCGGAGCGCTCGGCCACCTCGACCAGCCGCAGCGAGTTGGAGCTGTTGGGCGCGCCTACCACGATCAGCCGGTCGCAGCGGCCGGCGACGGCCTTCACCGCCTCCTGGCGGTTGGTGGTGGCGTAGCAGATGTCCTCCTTCCTGGGCCCCACGATGTCCGGGAAACGCATCTTCAGGATCTCTACGATCGCGGCGGTGTCGTCGACGGAGAGGGTGGTCTGGGTGATATAGGCGAGGCGCCTGGGGTCCCGCGGCACGAGATTGCGCGCGTCCTCGGCCGTCTCGACCAGTACGGCGGCGCCGGGCGGCAGCTGGCCCAGAGTGCCGACCACCTCGGGGTGGCCGGCGTGGCCGATCAGCACGATCTCCAGCCCATCCTCGTGGTGGACCCTGGCTTCGGCGTGGACCTTGGAAACCAGCGGGCAGGTGGCGTCGAGATAGAACATGCGTCGTGCCTTTGCGGCGGCCGGCACCGATTTGGGCACGCCATGTGCGGAAAAGATCACGGGCGCGTCGGTTTCCGGAATCTCGTCGAGCTCCTCCACAAAAATGGCACCTTTGTCCCTAAGCGTCTCCACGACATGTCGATTATGCACGATCTCGTGGCGCACGTAGACGGGTGCCCCGTATTTCTGCAGCGCCAACTCGACGATCTTGATGGCGCGATCGACACCGGCGCAGAACCCGCGCGGCGCCGTCAACAGGATCTTGAGGGCGGGACGTGAGGCCCGGGCTGAATTGGCCAGGATTGTATCGGGATGAGCCATGGACGGGGGCAGCGGCGCCAATGTGTTCACTTTAGGTTCGCGGGGCACAACTTGGCCGCCGAGCTTTCCGGATGCTAAGCTTGAGTCGCCGGACAGTGACCAAAGGGCGCCGATAGGCTCGACGGGTAGGGAATACCGGTCCGCAAGAGACCGGGCAAGTGTTCGGACAAGGGCTTCGTGACGCAATCGCTGGGCAGAACGGGGATCGGCATCGTTCGGGGTGCTGCGCTGACGGTGCTGATAGTCGCCGTCGGCGGCTGCAGCATGTCGTCGTCGCTTACCTCCGGCATCGGCGGCGGTTGGTTCGGGGGTGGGGAGAAGTCGAAGACCGAGGTCGGCTCCGTGAGCGAGGACCAACTCCTTGCGGCGGCCAAGAGCGACGCCGGCGCCACCGGCAGCATCGGGCTCGAGGTGGCGCATGGCTGCCCCCGCTTCCAGATCTGGTCGCGCGAGGGCTACGTGACGATCTACGAGCCCGGCAAGGTGGGCGATGGCCTTGCCGTGATGCATCGCGGCGAGATCACCAAGACGGCCCGCGAGTGCCAGATCGAGCCCGGCCGCGTCACCGTCAAGTACGGCTTCTCCGGGCGGGTGCTGCTTGGGCCCAAGGGCCGGACCGGCCGCGTGACGCTGCCCCTCAACGTCTTCGTCACCGACGCCAAGCGGCAGAAGGTCGTCACTGACAGGGTGATGGTCGATGTCGACGTCGCCATCGAGAAGCCGATCGGCTACTTCTCGTTCGTGCGCGACATTGCCTTCACCATTCCGGAAGGCTCGCGTCCCGCCGAGTACGAGGTCTATGTCGGCTTCGACCGCGCCACGCCGGGTGCGGGATAGCGACGCGCCGGGTTAGTCCTTATCGGCATCCTGATCTCGATGACGCCGTTCCTCGCGCACGCGGTCGCGCGATCAGATCACCGCCGCCGCCGATATCGTCCATGATGTCCTCGGGCCCGCCGCCCTCGGTGCGTACCTCTACGAATCGGCCGTCACGGGCGGCCTCCGTCCCGACAGCGATCTCGATATCCTCGCCATCAGCAAGCGCTCGCTTGCCGGCGAGCAGAAAGCAGACGGCCGGGCTCGGACGGCCGTTACAGGCGGTAGACACGGGTCGCTGTGCCGTGGAACATCTGGGCGCGCTCGTCGGCCGAGAAGCCCTTGCTCAGGCGCTTGAATGAGTTCCAGAGCACAGTGTAACTGCAGCTGAGTTTGTCGACGGGGAAGTTGGATTCGAACATGCAGCGGGCAGGGCCGAACCGCTCGATGGTGTGCTCGAAGTAGTGCCGCGTCGCCTCCGCCAATCCAGTGCTGGTGGGAGGCAGGGCGCGATGCTCCCAGTCGTAGCCGTTGACCTCCATGTTGAGCCCGCCAAGCTTTGCCACGACGTTCGGACAGCGCGCCAGCGCATCGATCTGCGTGCGCCAGTAGGCAAAAACTTCCTCCTGCTTGCCCTGATAGGGGCCCATGCCGATCGGGCCGCCGAAGTGGTCCAGCACGATCGTCGTGTCGGGGAATGCCCTGGCGAGGCTGATGGCGTCGGGGATTTGCGTGTGCGCGCACCACACTTCGAAGCTCAGCTTGCGTGGCGCCAGGTGTTTGAAGCCGGCGCGGAAATCATCGCGCAGCAGCAGGCCCTCGGGCGGGTTCGTGCGGTGGTTCTGGATCGCGGGGCTCTCGTGCCAGAAGGCGCCGCGGCGGATACCGCGGAAGCGGCCGCCGCCGGCCGCGATGTGCGCATCGAGCACGCCGGCCGCAGCATCGCCGATGCGCAGATCGACCGTGCCGATGATGCCGGCAGCGACCCGTGCCGTACCGTAATTGCCAGACGCGCTCATGGCGGCGATGCCATTGACGAACTCGGTCTCGCCGATCGGGCGGTAGGCCTCGGGGCCGTCGGCCTTGAACATCGCCCCGCATTCGATGAACACGGAAGAGACGATGTTGTGGCCGCCGCCGATGTCGCTCAGCATCTCATCGAGCAGATAGCGCTCCTGCACGGCGCCCTTACGGTAGTCCCAGAGATGATGATGGGGGTCGCAGATCGGCAGCTCGGGCTCGAGCGCCTCCTCCTTCACCTTGCCGAGCCAGGCTTCGTTCCTTGCGTGTGCGACCACGGCTTCTCCTCCCTCTGAGTTCGCCTCGTAGAACCAGCCTAGCGGGTCGGGGGCGCAATATCGAGCGGCGCGCCGGCCACCATTGTGGGGGCCAAGGCCGGCGAGGACGCGGTGCGCCGGGAGATATCCAGCCCCAGCATACATACAGCATCCCATATTCCCGCCCCGGATCCCGCTATAAACTCTACGTTTCGTCCGGGTGCGCGGCGAGCGCCCCTTTTGGACGCATGTCATCGGAGCGCGAACCATGCGATGGGTCTATATGGCCGTAGCCGCGATTTTGGCAGTAGCGATGCTGATCTTCGCTGTGCAGAATATCCAGAGCGTCACGATCTCGTTCCTCGGCCTGTCGATGAGCGCGCCGCTTGCGCTGCTCGTGGCTGTGATCTACCTGCTCGGCATGGCGACGGGCGGAAGCCTGTGGGCATTGACGCGCTGGGCGGTGGAAGGCGCGCGGCACCAAGGCAAGCCGGCTTGAGGGGAAGTGCCGTGCTGCGGCGCCGGCGCTCGGCTGGCATGCGGCGACCGCGGCGACAGGACATCGATCCACCGCCAGCGGGCCGTGCATTCGGGCGACGACGCCCTATTGTCGTGCAAGGTATATCTTGATCTGCGCCTCTTTGCTCTCGACCGTCTCGCCTGAGACGTCGACCAGCGCCTTCTTGATCGTCCCGGTGAAGGCAAAGGGCGGTGCGTATTCCTCGGCAAGCATAACGGGCGAGCCCGTGTCGGCGCCGATGCTGACGCCACTGGCAAGTCCGAGCGATATCGGGATGGTCACCGGCAGGTCGCCCTCGGCTATCGGCTTGCCGTCCACCAGAAGCTTGATGCGAGCGGGCACGCCCCGGCCCTTGGCGACGTCTGCCTTTCCCGTCGGCTCGAACTCGAACGAGAAGATATGGTTGCCTTCGGGAATCCCCTTGCCGTTCGACTGCACCTTGAACCGTCGATCGGCCACATAGTTGTAGCCGTAGGTGAGCTTTCCGTCCTTTACATAGAAGGCGAAGCCGCCGTCGTTGCCGCCCATGCAGAAGAGCACACCCTCGGCGCCGCCCTTCGGCACATAGGCATGCACGGATACGGAGTGCGCGACATTGATGACGCGGGGCGCGGCGTTGCCAGGCACCAGTTGCGTTCCCGGATAGTAGATGTACTGCCTGCGGTCGGCCGCGATCTGCGGTCGCTGCTCGGCAAGGCGCGCGGTGCCGCGACTGTCGATCGGCAGCACATCGTATCTGCCCGCCTCGGCGTACCACATGCCGATCATCTCGATCAGCCGTGAGCGCTCCTTCTGGGCGAGGTTGTTCGTCTCGCAGAAATCCTCGTTGAGGTCGTAGAGCTCCCACCCTTTGGCGTCGAGCTCGGTGAGCTTGTCATGGTCGAGCGGAGCGCCGAACGGGAGGCCGGACTCCACGAACGAGGTACCCGGCCACGGACACACCGCGCGCCAGCCGTCGTGATAGAGCGAGCGGTGCCCGAACATCTCAAAGTACTGGGTGACGTGCAGCGACGGCGCCTTGGTGTTGTCGAAGCTCGATTTCAGGCTGAAGCCCTGGACGGGCGACTGAGTCACTCCACGGATCTGCGCCGGCGGCTCTATGCCCAGCGCGTCGAGCACGGTCGGGACCATGTCGATGGCGTGGCAGTACTGGGTGCGGACCTCGCCTTTGGCCTTGATGCCCTTGGGCCAACACACAATGAACGGGTCCGACACGCCGCCCCTGTATGTCTCGCGTTTCCAGCGGCGGAACGGCGTATTGCCGGCGTGCGTCCAGCCCCAGGGGTAGTGGTTGAAGTACTTTGGCCCGCCGATGTCGTCGATCGCGGCGAGGTTCTGCTCGAGGCTGTCGGGCACGTTGTTGAAGAATTTGTTCTCGTTCACCGACCCCGTCGGACCACCCTCCGCGCTGGCGCCATTGTCGGAGATCAGCATGATCAGTGTGTTCTCGTACTCGCCGATCTCCTTGAGGAAGCCGATCAACTCGCCGATATAGTGGTCGGTGTGCTCGAGAAAGCCGGCGAACACCTCCATCATCCGCGCATAGAGCTTGCGTTCGTTCGCGGGAAGCTTCTTCCAGTCCTGCACGTCCGGGTCGTGCCGCGACAGCTTCGCGCCGGGCGGCACGAGGCCAAGCTGCTTCTGGTTCGCGAATACCTTCTTGCGATAGGCATCCCAGCCTTCGTCGAACTTGCCCTTGTACTTGTCGGCCCACTCCTTCGGCACGTGGTGCGGCGCATGCTGCGCGCCGGTGCAGAAATACATGAAGAAAGGCTTGTTAGGCGCGACCTGCTTGGCGTCGGCGATCATCGCCTTGGCCTTCTCCACCAGGTCCGGCGTCAGGTGATAGCCCTGCTCAGGTGTCTTCTCCGGCTCCACCTGCGTGTTGTCGCGCACGAGCTCGGGGTAATACTGATGCGTGTCGCCGCCGAGGAATCCGTAGTAGCGCTCGAAGCCGCGGCCCAGCGGCCAGCGGTCATAAGGGCCGGCGGCCGACGCTTGCTCGGCGGGGGTCAGGTGCCACTTGCCGACCGCGTAGGTGTTGTAGCCATGCTGCAGGAGGATTTCCGACAGGAATCCATTCTCGAAGGGGATGATGCCATTCCCGCCCGGGTAGCCTGTCGAGCCCTCGGTGATGCACGACATGCCATTGGAGTGGTGGTTGCGGCCGGTGATCATGCACGAGCGCGAGGGTGAGCAGAGCGCCGTCGTGTGCATGTTGTTGTAGCGCAGCCCGTCCATCGCCAGCGCGTCGATATTCGGCGTGCTGATCGGACTGCCGTAGCAGCCGAGGTGGCCGAAGCCCGTGTCGTCCAGCACGATGAAGAGCACATTCGGGGCGCCCGGCTTGGCACGGTTCGGCGCCGGCCATGCCGGCTTCGACACATCGAAAGTCCGCCCGATCACGCCGGGGAAAGCCTGGCCCGGCTGATACTCCGTCAACGATGCGCCGTTACCTGCGGTTTTCGACTTCTTGGTCATATTAGGTTTGCCTCGCTTCCTGCCATGCGCACATCCCGCGGCTACTTGATGGGAATGCGTGCGCTGGCGACCAAGCTAAGAGAGCGCGCAAGCGCGCCTATCGGGAAAAACCCGGAGGCATGCGCAGGGCTCTTTTGGTACGCAGCCGGATCAAATGTCCGCATTGTCATCCCGGATATCTCCCTGGCGCGCGAGACTCCGGATTGATGCAGAGGCGAGCCGCCCTCACTCGGACGCTAGCGTTCACCCTTCACGACACCGTCGATCGCGATGAGCTCGTCGAGGAGTGCCTCTAGGTCGCGAAGCGGAACCATGTTGGGGCCGTCCGAGGGAGCGTTGTCCGGGTCCTGGTGCGTCTCGATGAAGAGGCCCGCCACGCCCACAGCGACGGCGGCGCGCGCCAGCACCGGCACGAACCGGCGATCCCCGCCAGAGGCCGTGCCCTGTCCCCCCGGTTGCTGCACGGCGTGGGTGGCATCGAAGATCACGGGGCAGCCGGTCTGGGCCATGATCGGCAGGGAGCGCATGTCGACGACCAGGGTGTTGTAGCCAAAGGAGGCGCCGCGCTCGGTCACCAGCACGTTGGGGTTGCCGCTGCCGGTGATCTTGGCGACGACGTTGGCCATGTCCCACGGCGCCAGGAACTGACCCTTTTTCACTTTCACCGGGCGCGCAGTCTTGGCTGCGGCAATGAGAAGATCGGTCTGGCGGCACAAAAAGGCCGGAATTTGCAGCACGTCGACGACCTCGGCCAGGCGAGCACACTGTTCGGCCTCGTGCACGTCGGTCACGACGGGAAGGGAGAGCGTCTCGCGGATTTCCGCGAACACGGGCAGCGCGCCGTCGAGGCCGATGCCGCGCCTACCTGACAGGCTCGTGCGGTTGGCTTTGTCGAAGGAGGTTTTGTAGACGAGGCCGATCCCGAGCCGGCCAGCGATCTCCTTCAGCGCGGCCGCCATCTCGAGGGCATGCGCGCGGCTTTCCATCTGGCATGGGCCAGCGAACACCGCGATCGGCCGGTCGTTGGCGAACGTGACGCGGCCGACGGTGACGGCCGCGTTGGGTCTGGTTGAGTCGCTCATTCGGCAATCATAGCACGCCCTTCGACGGCGCGCTTGCGGTGCAGCCCTCGCTGCTCCGCAGAGACGAGCGCGGAAGGGGATAGCGTCCGTCAGAAATAGGCAATCAACCGTCCGCAGGCAGCGACGGAGAACCACACGCACAGCGACAGCAGCGCCGCGAGGCGAACGCGGCCGGGGAGGGGCGCGAACGCCGGCGCGCTCGCGATGGCACTGTGGAGAGGCCGGTTCACAAGCAGGGCGTTGATGAGGCCGAGGGCGATCAGGCCCGCCTTGATCTGGAACACGCGGTTGGTGGCGACGTGGCTCGCTTCCGCCGTGAACAGTATCGAGCCCGTGAGCAGCAGAAGCGCGAAGCCGAGCATCGCAAGCGCCCGAGCTGGCCGCACGATGGCCGCGGGAGGCGCGGCGGCGAACGCGCCGAGAAGGCGCAGGTCCATCGCAACCACACCGCCTGCAAACAGGGTCAAAGCCAGGATGTGGCCGACGTTGGCGGCGGGATAAAGCCAGACTGACTGGCGGATCGCGGCGCCCAGTCCGGACTGCTCGAGCGCTATGAGGAACTGCGGCGCCTCAAGCAGCATCAGCGCATCTCGACGGTCTTGCCGTCGACGGTGATGCGCTCGGCCCGCATCTCGTCCTTTTCCACTGTCGAGGGATAGCCGTAGGCAGAGACCGTCTTGCCGACGGCAACCAGATCGGGCGGGGCGCCACGCGCCTGCATGCGCGAGATCGGCGCCAGCGTTACCGTCCAGATCTTGTCGGATGCCTTGACCGTGATGGTCGCGTGCGGGTTCTCGTATTTCAGCGTCTCGATGGCGCCGACCACGGTGACAGGCTTGGAGGCATCGTAGCTGCCCCATCCGTGATGGGCGAGAACGGCCGCGGGCACGCATGCGAGGCCGGCAAGTCCGAGGATCAGGCGACGCATGCTCACTCTCCTTCCGAGGCGATCGTGCACACGCGAGAGATGGGGATCGAGGCCGCGACGGGCAACCCGCCCGTGCCCGCCACCAATCACGAGCTATGCTTGGGTCCCTTTCGCACGGGCGTGGCTCCCTTGCCGGCCGTCGCCGCATAGCGCGGCAGATGATCGTCGGTGTCGAACCAGGGTACCTGCTCGGTGACGTGCGCGTGCCCGGTCGGCGGCCACTGTGAGGGATCGGCGAGCGTTCCGTGGAAGAGATGCACCTCCCCCGGCCAGCGCGGGCCCGCGTAGGCCATGGGCGAGCCGCACTTGGTGCAGAAGTAGCGCTTCACACCCGGCGAGGACTCGTAGTAGGTCGGCTCACCCTTGAGATAGCTGAATTGCTCGAGCCGAACACCGACGTAGGTGGCGACGGCGGACGAGACCGCGCGGCGGCAGCTCTCGCAGTGGCAGTGCATCACCCACTTGGGCTCGCCGGTGAACTCGTACTCGATATCGCGGCACTGGCAGTGGCCCTTCGTGACGGCGGCGACTTTCTTGTCGGCGTTCGCTTTGCTGCGCGCCGGCGCTTTCGAGGCGCCGACTTTTGCGGGCGCCTGGGTCTTTTCGGCGGCAGCAGGGCCCTTGAGTGCGGCAGTCGCTTTGGTCATGGTCTGGTCCCTGAATATCGAGGTCGGGCTGGGCAACACCATATCCGGCAAACCCTCCGATGCGCCAGATGCCGAAGCGAGCATCCTTGGGGCGTACGGGCCGAGTTGTGATAGCGGTAAAGAAACGAAAGAAGGGTCGGCATCGCCGCCCCCTCAAGCACGTCTGTCGCAACTTCCCCAGGGAGGCGGACAGGCGCTACCTCGTCGGGGACGGGCATCCGCTCGCAGCACGGCAAATCTAGCGCAACCACCCCTATGCCGACAGCCACCGGCGAGGCCGGCTTGCCGACGCCGCACGGCCCTGCCGGGGGTAGCGCAGAGGCCATCGATCCGGTCGGACGTGCTGCCCAAACCCAGTGCAACAGCGCAAAAACCTGTGCAGATGAGGCGAAAACGCTTGTATTCTTGGGGTCCGAACTATGCTAGTCGGCTCACCGCAACCAGGAGAGGGACACACACATGGCACCATCCACTGCGCCTGCCAAAGTCGAAACGGTCACGCTGCGTCAGCTCGCCGAGGCCCTGTCGGAGTCCCACGAGCTGCCCAAGAAGCAGGTCTATTCCATGCTTGAGGACATGGTCACCAACGTGACCAAGCACCTGAAGCGGGGCGCGCGCATCCGCATCGGCGGGCTCGGCATCCTGCAGGTGCGCAAGCGCCCGGCACGCATGGGCCGCAACCCCGCGACGGGAGAAGCGATCAAGATCAAGGCGAGCAAGAAGGTCGCGTTCCGCGCTGCCAAGGAGCTCAAGGAATCGGTTTAGGCCGATCCCGGGCACGCTTTTCCGAATCGATCTTCGGCGACCCCGGGCGTGTACGCTGCACGCCGCGGGGTTTGTGCGTTGCTCGGACGTGAGCGCTACTTGAGCGGGGAGTGCGACGCCGGCAGCATGATGGTGGAGTGCATCTCGTCGAGGTGCTGGGAGGCGTTCTTCAGGAACTCCTGCCAGCCGGTGTCCTTGCCAACCTCCGCGCGGATTGCCGAGCGCGCGTTGAGGTCGGGATAGGCCCAGATATGGCAGACCTCGTTGGGCTGGCCGGCCTCAGTCGTCCATAGGCCGACGATCTTGGAATACCTCTCGCGCACGTCGAGCGCCTTCGTGAACAGATCGATCCATGGCTTGGCCGCGCCCGGCTTGGTGCGGTAGGCCCGCAGCTCGTAGACGTTGGGTGTCTTCGCCGGGGCGACCGGAGAGCGCACCGCGTTGAGCAGCCGCACCTCCTGGCGAATGAGATTGGGACGGATGAGCGGAATGTACTCGCTGGTCCAGCGCGCATTCTTGCCGAGCTCGGCACGTAGCCGCGCGCGCTCGTTGAGGTCGGAATAGCTCCACAAGTGCAGCACCTGATTGAGGTGCCCGATGTCGCTGATCCAGTAACCCTCCAGCTTGCCGTAGTTGTCGCCACGGATGTCACGCGACACGGTGGCGGCATTCTTGGCCACTTCCATCACGGTGCCCTGCTTCACGGTGTAGGTGCGCAGCTCGTAGATCATGGGACGTTCCTCCGGTGCTCAACGACAATAGAGTGTGGGTCGGGGCGTCAGCGCCGCCCCGACGAAATTTCAGGCGGGTGTCGGGTGTTGCCGGATCGGTTGCTCCGCGTGCGAACAGATCTCGACGCGTCGCCGATGGCTTGCATGACGTCGGTGCTTCTCCCTGGGTCGCACGGCAATTGAAAGGGAGGGTGCGGTTTGTTGCGGAACTTTTACGGTGTGGGATGCCGTAAAGGAGAGTGCGCCAGACACTAGCGCACAATACGCCGGCCGACCATGCTGGCTGGGCAGGGGACGCCATGAATCGCCAGCCGCCGAGGGTGGAGAGGCCCGCAGCCGGCTCAGCCTTGGACCGGCCGCTCGTCAGTTCCCGAACAGGCCGGACAGGAAGTCCGTCTGCTTACGAGGCGCGCGGCGCACATCGCGCGCGGGTTGCGAGTCGTCGCCAGGTGTCATCTCCGGCGGAAGCGGCTTGCCGCCAAGGGCCGCCACCATGCGGGCGTCATGCCCGTAGACGTCGCCGTGGTGGCTCACCCTGCCGGCCTCGTCGACAACGGCGGTGAAATAGCCGACATGGACGGGGAACTCACGGGAGAGCTGCACCTCGTTGTTGTAGCCTTGGGCGAGCATGCCGCGCACCTGATCCGCTCCCCAGCCCTTGTCTTCGGCCAGGATCAGCTCTGCGAGGCGTCCCGGATTATGCACGCGGATGCAGCCGTGGCTGAACATGCGCCGCGACTGCTCGAAGAGCTCGCGCTGCGGCGTGTCGTGCATGTAGATGTCGTGCCGGTTCGGGAACATGAACTTGACGACGCCCAGCACGTTATGGGGGCCGGCGGACTGGATGAACGTGAAGCGGCGGATATCCACCGAGCCCCAGTTGACGGACGAAGCGCTCACGGGTCGGCCATTGTAGACGACGCGCATGCGCTGCCGGTCCAGGATCGACGTGTCGGCCCCGAAGAAGAAGAACCCGCCGCCGCCCGACAGATAGGGCGCCAGCTCCTTCACCTTGATGGAGTCCGGCACACCCCATTCCGGGTGGAAGACGAGGCTGCGCATGTTGGCGGAGAACACGGCCGTGGGCGTATCGACCTTGCCGACGATGATCCGCATCGTGTGAATGAGCTGCCCGTTCTTGAAGACGCGGCCCGTGAACTCCGGAATGTTGTCGAGGACATGGAGGCTGCCGAGCCGCTCCGGCATCCAGCGCCATCGCTCCATGTTGACGATGAGGCGTTGCGCCTCCGAGCCCACAGGCACGGGCGCTTTCGCGTCGCCGTTGAGCGCGGTACGCGTCCCGCGGCCGACGAGGCCGTCCGCCGCCATGCGGCGCTCGCGCTGGAAGGCGACCAGCGCGGCCTGCAGCGGTGGGTCGAAGACAGTCTCGCGGCCGGATTCCGCGGTCACCTTGAGGCGCTGGCGCAGCAGGGCCACGTCGGGGTGATCCATGCCAGGCTTCAGCAGGGGTCCGTCGAGGGGCAGCCGGACCTTCGTCTCGTCGTCGTCCTTATCGGGTTTGGAATGGCCGCCGCGCACCTTGAGCAGCGTCTCGCGCAGGCGCTGGAATTGCTCGTGCTTGGGGTGCAGGTCACGGAGGTAGTCGCCGGGTGTCTCGGTCGCCACCAATGCTGCCAGGACGACCTTGGGATCGAGCACGGGAGGCTTTTGATCGATATGCTTGCTGATCTGCGCGGGATCGAGACGACCGCCTCGCGCATGCCGCGCATACTTGAGCGCGGCCATGCCGAGATCGATCTCGGTGGCGGCGACTACGGTGGGTGTCGCATCGGCCTGGGGCGGTGAGGGCAGCTCGAACGCGGCGGGGTTGAGGCCCCAGTCCTCGGCCTTGCGAATTTCGGCGACGGCATGACGCGCCCGAGAGGTGAAGCCGCTGGCGGCGGCCCACAACAGGGGCTCGTTGCGCTCGGCATAGAATGCGGCAAGGGCGGCGCGGTCGCTGCGGTCGACGTTCCCGCGCACGGGCTCGGCAAGCTGCCGGCGCACCTCGGCGAGGAGCGGGTCGACGGGCGGCGCGGGCGGCTGCTCGGTTGCCGCCGGGGTGGCGGCAGGCGCTCCCGGCTCCGCGGCGGCGGGTTTCGGTGGCGCGGCCGGCGGCTCTGCGGATGCGGCCGGTGACGTCGCTGGCGATGCCTGCGGCGCCGGGGGCGGAGCGCTCTCGGTCTGCGGCTTTGAAGGGGGCAGCGAGCCCGTGGTCGGGCTGGCGGAGGGAGACGCTGAGGTCTGCGCACCGGCCGGCGTGGCTACTGTCAGGGTCAGAGCAAGCGGCAAGGTTATGGCCGTTGCCATGGCACACACAGAACGTCTCAACATCGAGCTTGTCCCCACGTACAGCGCAGGCCTATTCCCCCGACCCCGGTCGACAGATGCTCCAACCGGGAGACGTCCTGCCGGTATCCAAGATGCGCGCCCACCGGCGCCGTCGCGCTGGCTTTGCGGCAATACGCCCAGGCATTTGTGGCGACTTTGGCGCACGAGGGACCGCATTCAGCCCCATCCGGCCTATTTTATGGCCACAGGCTCGGGCCTGCCGCCGCCGAACTTGAAGCTCAGCCGCGCTGTAACCGATTGGATATCAATGCCGCTGTCGGCCAGCCGCGTCCCCGCGGGTATTACGGCAGCGGGGTGGTCGACGTTGAACTTTATGTAGTTGTACTCGATGCCAAAGACTGCATGCTGCCAAACGGCCCACTCGATGCCGGCGCCCGCGGTCCAGCCTGGCTCCCAGCCTTTCGATGAGGTGACCAAGGTGCCGGCGATTGTTGCTCGCGCGCTCTGCTCGATTTCGGTCGTTGCGTAGCCGCCTTTGAAGTACGCGAGGATATTGTCCCACGCCCATCCGAACTTGCCGGTAACTGCCAGGACACTATTCGACGCCGTGGATATCGTGCGATCTGGCCCTAGGACGTCACGGACGAACTCGGCCTTGTCCATGTGGGTCCACACAACCTCGGCACCGACGACGATCCAGCTCCACTGCTTTTGCAGGCCGATGTGGCCACCGCCGGCGAAGCTCACGCGGTTGTCGGTAAAGCTCTCCGGCCCCAGGACGCCCAGAGTGTCATTGAAGGCGAGCTCGTTCTCAGCCGTGGCTGCCCCGAGGTGGCCGCCGATATAGAACCCGGTCCAGTCGTAGACGATCGGCATGGCATCGGGTGCCACGTAGACGTACGGGTCCGACCGCTTCACGACGTAGCCGTCCGCCGCCACCGAGCCTGCAACGAAAGCTCCGAGCGCCGCAATCGCTGGCCCGAGCCACAAGGCGCGCATGCTGTTCCCCTGTCGAAGCCTTATCGACGCGGCATCACCTAGCTCGCAGTGGCTCCTATTATCATGAGTCGCTAGGTTCGCCCGCAACTTAGGTCTGCGGCGGCTGCGTCAGGGGCTTGGCTGGGGTGTTGTTGCAACACTCGGGCGCGCGGCGAACGCGCCCCTACTCGGTCCTACGGGGTGGCGAGAGGACCGAGCGGGCATATCGGAAGAAAACGGGATAGGGCAGCAGGCGCCCGAGCTTCATGAGCGCCACGAGCTGCCAGGGGAAGGCGATCTCGAACCTACCCTTCTCAAGGCCGACGAGGACGCGCCGGGCTGCATCGTCAGCCGAGATCATGAAGGGCTTCGATGACGCGGTGCTGCGAGTCATCGGCGTGTCGATGTAACCCGGATTGATCAGGCTGACCTTCACGCCCTTGTCGGCAAGGTCGTTGCGCAGCGTCTCCGCCAGGTTGATGAGCGCAGCCTTGGTCGGGCCATAGGCGGAGGTGGCGCCCACGCCGCAATATCCTGCGACCGAGGCAATGATCGCGATGTGCCCGGCGCCGCGTTGCAGCATGGCCGGCAGCACCGCCTCTATGCCGTTGACCACGCCCTGGTAGTTCACGGCCATGGAGCGGGCGGCTTTTGCAGCCGAGAAGTTGTGGGCCGACATGGGCAGCCAGATGCCCGCACCGAACACGGCAAGCTCGAGCGGGCCGAGCGTGCCGGAAACGCTGCGGGCTCCCTCCATCATGGCCGTCGCGTCCGTCACGTCGAGCGGCAGCGGGGCAATGCCCGGATATGCGCGTGCGAGCTCAGCCAAGGCGTCCGCGCTTCGGGCAGATGCAGCAACCCTCGCGCCCTTGCGGGTCAACGCGATGGCCAGCGCCCGGCCGATCCCGCTGCTGGCCCCCGTGATCCACGCCGTGCGCCATCGCGTGTCCATGGCTGCTCGTCCCTCGCATCCGCTCACCCGCGTTTTGCCCTACAGGCGCTCCTTCAGCACGCGGTGCAGAATCTTGCCGGTGGCGGTCCTCGGCATATCGGCGTCGGCGATGAAGGACACGGACTTGGGCCGCTTGTAGCCCGCGATGCGGTTCATGCACCAGTCGAGCATCTCCGGCTCGGTCGCGCTCGCGCCGTCGTGCAGGACGACCACCGCATGCACCGATTCGCCCCACTTTGCGTCGGGCTTGCCGATGACCGCGACGTCCCTCACCTTGGGGTGGGAGCCCAGAAGGTTCTCCACCTCGGAGGGGTAGATGTTCTCGCCGCCCGAGATGATCATGTTCTTCTTGCGGTCGACCAGGTGATAGAAGCCCTCCGCGTCGCGCCGCGCCATGTCGCCGACTGACAGGTAGGGGCCGCGGAAGGCCTCGGCCGTCCTTTCGGGAAGCTTCCAGTAGCCGTCGAAGCACCAGGGCGTGCGCGAATAGAGTTCGCCGACCTCGCCGTCCGGCACCTCCCGGCCTTCCTCGTCGAGCAGCTTGACGCGGCCCGATCCCGTCAGCTCGCGGCCGATCGAGCCGAGATGCGTCAGCTGCTCGTCGGGCCGCAGCATGGTGGCCCAGCCGGCTTCCGTGGACCCATACATCTCGAAGAGCTGCGAGTTGCGGAACTGCTCCATGATGGCGAGCTTGGTGTCCTTCCGCGCCGGGGCGGAGGAGATGAGGAGCTTGGTCACGCTGTCGACGTTGTATCTGGCCTTTGCAGCCTCCGAGAGGGCCAGCATCATGATGTAGTGCGTCGGCACGAGCGAGGTGAACGTCGCCCTGGTCTCCGCAAGGGTGCGCAGCAGGTGCTCCGGCTCGAAGCTCCTGGCGTCGTAGGTGCAGCAGGTGGCGCCGGCGCAGGTGAAGGCGGACGCGAAGAACAACGAATTGGCATGGCATAGCGGCATGACCAGCAGGCAGGTATCGCCGCGGCCGAACCCCATGTCAGCGAGCGTCGCAAAGTTGAGGAGCGCGTGGCTCGCGTGGCTGCGGATGGCGCCCTTGGGCTTGCCTGTGGTGCCGGAGGTGTAGATCAGCGCCCAGGGATGCTCGGGCCGCACGTCCACGTCAGGCTCCGCAGGCGACGCGGCGGCGATGAGGTCCTCGTAGGATTTGTAGCCGGATGGCGTCCTCGCTCCGCCGAAGTGGATGTAGTTGGCAGCGGCAATCGCGAGGCCCGACCGGATGGCGTCGACGCGGTCGGCGAGGTCGCCTTCCACGACGAAGGCCTTGGCCTCGCTGTTCTCGACGATGTAGGCGATCTCGCTTTCCACGAGCCGGAAGTTGACGGGCACCATGACGAGGCCGGCCTTGGCGGTCGCCGCATAGATCTCCAGCCACTCGATCGCGTTGAAGGCCAGGATGGCAATGCCATCGCCGCGGCGCAGGCCGAGCCCCAGCAGCGCATTGGCGAGCCTCGAGGCACGCTCGTTCCACTGTCGAAACGTCATCGACCGCGATGAGCCGCGTGCGCCTGGCTTGTCGGGATGGAGGTGGGCATTAAGGGTGAGCGCCTCGCCCATGGTCAGCAGCCGGCCCATGGTTCCCCTCCTCCGACCCGCGCCGAATGACGGACGAGGCCTATATCAGCCGAGCGAGCCGGGCGATGCCCTCGCCGATCTCGATCTCGCCTGCCAGCGAATAGCTGAGCCGCATGGTATTGCGCCCGCGCCCGTCGTGGAAGAAGGCGGCACCCGGCACGAACGCGACCCCGGCCTCCTTGACGGCCCTGTCGAGCAGCCGCGCGGTGTCGATGCCCTCGGGCATCCGCACCCACACGAACAGTCCGCCGCCGGGCCTGGTCCAGGTCACGCCCTCCGGCATGTGCCGCTCGAGCGCCGCCAGCATGGCGTCGCGGCGGTGCCGGTAGTGCGCCCGCGCAAGCTCGGCCTGGTCGTCGTAGGTCGTCTCGGCCAGGCGGTGCATGACCAACTGGTTGATGGTGGCGCTGTTGAGATCGCTGGCCTGCTTGATGAGCACAAGGCGGCGGATCATCGGACGGGGCGCCACGATCCAGCCGACGCGCAGCCCCGGCGACAATACCTTGGAGAAGGTGCCGCAGTAGATGGCGCGAGCCTGGTCGATGCTGCCGCGGCGAGCGACCTCGAGCGCCATGATGGGCGGCGGCGCCGCGTCCTCGAAGCGCAGCGCCGCGTAGGCGGCATCCTCGATCACCGGCACGTCGAGATCGGTTGCGATGTCGAGCAGCCGCTCGCGGGCGGCCAGTGGCAGGGTCTCGCCCGTCGGATTGGCGAAGCTCGGTACGACGTAGGCGAATTTCACACGCCCGCCGGCTGCCGTCGCGGCCTCGGCGTAGGAGGCTGCGGTGCGGTTGCCGCCGTCGAGCCGCAGCTCGTCATAGCGCGGCTCGCTGGCCGAGAACGCCTGCAGCGCGCCCAGATAGGTCGGAGCGGTGACGAGCGCGGTGTCTCCCGGCGACAAGAGAAGGCGGCCCAGAAAATCAAGCGCCTGCTGCGAGCCCGAGGTGATGACGATGTTGTCCTCGGCGCAGGCGACGCCGAGGCCGGCCATGTGCTTCACGAGCCACTGGCGCAGGGGCAGGTAGCCCTCGCTCACCGAATACTGCAGGCCGCTGCCGGCCAGCCCGCTACTGCCCAGGACCTCGGCATAGGCCGCCTTCGCCTCGGCCACCGGGAACAGCGCCGGATCGGGAATGCCCCCGGCAAACGAGATGATCCCCGGGCGCTCCAGCAGCTTGAGGAGCTCGCGGATTTCGGATGCGCGCATGCGCTCCGCGCGGGAGGCGTAGGCCGGCTCCCAGGCGGCAGGCTGGGCGAGGTCGGTCACGGCATTGGCTCCATTTCTCCCGGAGCCAATTATGTCAGCAATGCTGACCTATTTGCAAGCTGACGATTGCAGCGCCTCTAGCGCCTGTAGATTTCGTGGGTCGTGGTGCGGCTGCAGGTGGGGCACGGCAGGGGCCGCCGCGGCGAGCCGGCCGCCTTCCAGCGGATGCCGCCCAGCTCCCAGATCGAGCGCTCGGATCCGCACGTTGCGCAACGTGCCAGCCATGATCGCGACTCCACCTCCATCGACTGCGCCCAGGAGCGCGGCACGAGCGCGGTGATCAGTCTCTGGATGAAGCTCACGTCCTCTCCCCGGCCGATGGGCGCAATACGGCTGACACCTATTGCGCCCTACGACTTCGTTTGCCCTTCTTCTTGCGCGGGGGCTTGAAGACCATTCCCTCGAGCTTTAGCCCGTCCGGATCGAGGAAGAACACGGCGTAGTAGCCGTCGCCATAGTCAGGATAGTCGGCCGGTGGATCGACCACCTCGATTTCGTGCTCCTGCAGCAGCGCGTAGAGATCATCGACATCGCGCCGCTTGCCGAGCTCGAAGGCGTAGTGATGGAAGCCGATGTTACCGATGCGGTGGGGGTGCTTCTTGCCCTCGGCGTCCGCTTCGCCGATCCAGTAGAGCGTTTTGCCGTTGCTCCAGCCCGCGGTCTTGCCGAAGGTGTACTTTCGTTCGAAGCCCAGGAACCCAAGCACCGTGTCGTAGAACTTCTTCGAGCGCTCGAAGTCCTTCACGCGGATGACGAGATGGTCGATGCCGACGACCCGAGCTGCCATGGGCGTGCCCCTGGCTCGAGGGTCAAGCCCTCCGGGTCCGACCCTTTAGCATGGCCCCGGCACAATGGCGGCAGACCCGGGGGTCTGACGCCTACTCCGCCGCCTCCTTGCGCACGTCCGGCGGCGTCCACTTGAGGCGAGGCTCGCGCGCGGCCCGGGTCTCGTCGAGGCGGCGGCGCGGGGCAAACCGGGGCGCCTGGGTGAACCGCTCCCGGTCTCCGGCCTTCGCCGCTGTTGCCAGCCCCCGCAACGAGACGATGAACTGGTCGAGGCTTTGCTTGGATTCCGATTCCGTCGGCTCGATCAGCATGGCGCCGTGCACCACGAGGGGGAAGTACACCGTCATCGGGTGATAGCCCTCGTCGATCATCGCCTTGGCGAAATCGAGCGTGGTCACTCCGGTGCCTTCCAGCCAGCGGTCGTCGAACAGCGCCTCGTGCATGCACACCCGGTTGCCGAAGGGGAGCGACATGAGGTCGGCAAGCGAGGCGCGCACATAGTTGGCATTGAGGACGGCGTCCTCGCTTGCCTGCCGCATGCCGTCGCTGCCGTGCGAGAGCATGTAGGCCATCGCCCGCACGAACATGCCCATCTGCCCGTGGAACGCGCACATGCGCCCGAGCGGGTTGGCACCAGCCTCGCCCGAGCCGCGACCGGATTCCCCGCCCCCTTGTGCGGAGGGGTTAGGGGTGGGGGGAAGCCCTACGGCAGTTGTCCTGCCATCCCCCCCTCCCTGTCCCTCCCCCACAAGGGGGGAGGGGACGCCAGCAACAGCGTGCGTTGCGTGCTCCACGTAGCGCACGCCGCTGGCATCCGCGATCGCGTACGGCACCGGCATGAACGGCGCCAGCGCCGCCGAGAGCGCCACGGGGCCCGCGCCCGGGCCGCCGCCGCCGTGCGGCGTGGAGAACGTCTTGTGCAGATTGATGTGCATGGCGTCGACGCCGAGGTCGCCCGGGCGCACCTTGCCGACGATCGCATTGAAGTTGGCGCCGTCGGCATAGAAATAGGCGCCTGCTGCATGCACCGCATCCGCGATTGCCACCACGTCGCGCTCGAAAAGGCCGCACGTATTGGGGTTGGTGAGCATGATGGCCGCGACCTCCGGCGTGAGGCGCTTCTTCACCTCCTCCGGATCGACCGTGCCGTCCTCGCGGGCCGGCACCGACACCACGCGATAGCCAAGCAGGGCCGCCGTCGCCGGGTTGGTGCCGTGCGCGGATTCCGGCACCAGCACGATTGACCGCTTCTCGCCACGCGCCTCCAGGGCCGCTTTGATCGCCATCATGCCGCACAGCTCGCCGTGTGCGCCGGCCTTCGGCGTCATGGCGATGGCCGGCATTCCCGTAAGCTCGGAGAGCCAGCGCGACAGCTCGGCGATGAGCGCGATGGCGCCCTTGACCGTGGAGAGTGGCTGCAGCGGGTGGATGTCGCCGAAGCCCGGCAGCCGCGCCATCTTCTCGTTGAGACGCGGGTTGTGCTTCATCGTGCAGGAGCCGAGCGGGAACAGCCCGGTATCGATGCCGTAGTTCTTCTGGCTGAGGCGCACGTAGTGGCGCATGGCCTCGGGCTCGCTGAGGCCGGGCAGCCCGATCGTTCCTTGCCGCGCCAGCTTGCCGAGCCGCGGCGCGAATGCCGCCGGCTCATCGAGGTCCACGCCCGTTGTATCGGTGCGGCCGATCTCGAAGATCAGCGGCTCCTCGATGGCAAGCGCATGGTTGCCGCTGAAGGTGTCGTGCGCGGCTTGCGTTGCCTCTCCGGCCTGCGTCGGCCGCCCCTGCCGGTTCATCATCGGCATCCTCCCCGCGTTGTCATTCCGGCCGAGGGCGACAGCCCGAGAGCCGGGACGCAGGGGCAACGAGCCCCCTCCGTCTCGGCGGCGCTGGGTCCCGGGTATTTCGCTGTCGCGGAATTCCGGGATGACAGATGTGGCTCATGCCTCGGGTCACTCTGGATCACAGCACCTCCTTCAGCGCCTTGGCGTAGGCGGCGCGGTCCGCATCGGTGTTGACCTCGGTGGAAGCGACGATGATGAGATCGGCGAGATCGGGATTGCCGGGCCACAGGCGCGCGGCCGGCACGCCGCCGAGCACGCCCTTGGCGGCCAGCTTTTCGATCACGTCGACGCCGCCGCCCGGCACGCGGATCGTGAACTCGTTGAAGAACGTGTCGTTCAGGACCTCGACGCCCGGCACTTTCGCAAGCAGCTCGGCCAGCGCAACCGCATTGGCGTGATTGACGCCGGCCAGCCGCTTCAATCCCGCCTCGCCCAGCAGCGACATGTGGATCGTGAACGCCAGCACGCACAGGCCGGAGTTGGTGCAGATGTTGGAGGTGGCCTTCTCGCGGCGGATGTGCTGCTCGCGCGTCGACAGAGTCAGCACGAAGCCGCGGCGGCCTTCCTTGTCCACGGTCTCGCCGCACAGCCGGCCTGGCATCTGGCGCAGGTACTTGGACGTGGTGGCGAACAGGCCGACATAGGGTCCGCCGAAGGTGAGCGGGTTGCCGATCGACTGCCCTTCGCCCACGACGATGTCGGCGCCCATGGCGCCGGGCGGAGTCACGAGGCCGAGCGACACGACCTCGGTCACCACGGCGACGAGCAGCGCCCCGGCCGCGTGCGCGGCCTCGGCAATCGGCGTCAAATCGCGCAGCTGCCCGAAGACGTCCGGGTTCTGCACGACCACGCAGGAAACGGTCTTGTCGATCCGACCGATGAGGTCCTCCGCCGCGCCATGCGGCACGGGCGCCACGATCTCGTCGCCCGCCATGCGGGAGACGGTCTCGATGGTCTCGCGGTAGTGCGGGTGCAGGTTGCCGGACAGCACGGCCTTGCGCCGTCGCGTGACGCGGTGCGCCATCAGCACGGCTTCAGCCGCTGCGGTGGAGCCGTCGTACATGGAGGCATTGGCCACTTCCATGCCCGTTAGCATCGCTACCTGGGTCTGGAACTCGAACAGATATTGCAGCGTGCCCTGGGCGATCTCCGGCTGATAGGGCGTGTAGGAGGTGAGGAACTCGGAACGCTGGATCAGGTGATCGACGCTCGCCGGCACATGATGCTTGTAGGCGCCCGCGCCGACGAAGAACGGCACGGAGCCGGCGGCGATGTTCTGCGCCGCGAGGCTGCCCAGCGCCCGCTCCACCTGCAGCTCGCCCTGGCGCTTCGGCAGGTCGACGAGCTTGCCAAGGCGCTTGTCCCGGGGGATGTCGGCGAACAGCGCTTCGATGTCCTTAACGCCGATCTTAGCCAGCATGGCCCTGCGGTCGGCATCGGTCAGCGGCAGATAGCGCATCAGCGACCTCCTCGCGTGGCACGCAGTCTCCCCTCCCCTTTGTGGGGAGGGGCTGGGGGTGGGGGGAAGCCCGGCCTTGAAGGTTGGGGGGTCCCCCCCTCCCTGTCCCTCCCCCACAGGGGGGGATGGAACGCTGACTGCTGGCGCCGACGGCTCATGGCTAGCTGCTTTCCTTCACGAACGCCTCGTAGGCGGCGCGGTCCATCAGGCCGTTGAGCTCTTTCTCGTCGACCACCTTCAGCTTGAAGAACCAGGCCTTGCCCTCGGCATCCTCGTTGACGAGTGCCGGCTGGCCGACGATATGGCCGTTGGTCTCGACGACTTCGCCCGAGATCGGCGCGAACACGTCGCTCGCCGCCTTGACGCTCTCCACAACGGCCACGGGCTCCCCGGTCGTGACTTTGCGCGCCACATCGGGCAGCTCGACGAACACCACGTCGCCGAGTTGCGTCTGCGCGTGGTTGGTAATGCCGATGGTGGCGATGCCGTCTTCGACGCGGATCCATTCGTGATCCCTGGTGAAGCGCTCGGTGGCCATGCAATCTCCTGTGGCTCAGACTTTGCGGGCGTAGCGATGGGGCGTGAACGGAAGGGCGGTAACCTGCGCCGGCAGGGGCTTGCCGCGCACGAGCAGGCTGACGGGCGCGCCCGGCTTGGCGTGCACCGCCTCGACGTAGCCCATGGCGACCGGAGCGTTGACGCTCGGCCCGAAGCCGCCGGACGTGATGATGCCAATACGCTGGCCGTTCGCTGTCTGTATGTCGGTGTTTTCGCGTGCCGGCGCGCGGCCTTCGGGCTTGATGCCGACCCGCAGCCGCTTGGGTCCATTGGCCAGTTCGCTTTGGATGCGCCCGGCGCCCGGGAAACCGCCTTCGGTGCGGCGTCGCTTTTGGATCGACCAGGTCAGGTTCGCCTCGACGGGGCTCGTCGTCTCGTCGATGTCATGCCCATAGAGGCACAGGCCCGCCTCGAGCCGCAGTGAGTCGCGGGCGCCTAGCCCAATCGCCTGCACGCCCGTTTGTGCCAGCAGCAGCGTTGCAAGCTCCACCGCCTGCCCCCCCGCCACCGAGAGCTCGTAGCCGTCCTCGCCGGTGTAGCCGGAGCGGGAGATATGGCAGTCGAGGTCGCCGACGCGGCCGTTCGCTGCCGACATGAAGCCAAGCCGCGGTGCGACGTCGGAGAGCTTCGCCATCACGGCGGCGGCGCCCGGCCCCTGCAGGGCGACGAGCGCGCGCTCTGGTGCCGGCAGCAGCTTTACGCTGTCCGGCAGCCGGCCCGCGAGATGGGCGTAGTCCACCTCCTTGCGCGAGGCGTTGACGACGAGATAGAGGCGGCCGTCATCCGAGGCCGTGGCCGGCCGGGTCACCATCAGGTCGTCGATGATGCCGCCGTCGTCGGTGAGAAGCTGCGAGTAGCGCTGCTGGCCGGGCTTCAGGCTGAGAATGTCTGCGGGGATCAGTGCTTCGAGGGCCGAGGCCGTGGTGGCGTGGTCCGGTCCGATCAGGAAGGCCTGGCCCATGTGCGAGACGTCGAACAGGCCGGCCCTCTCGCGCGTGTGCAAATGCTCCTTGAGGATGCCCAGCGGATACTGCACAGGCATCTCGTAGCCCGCGAACGGCACCATCTTGGCGCCGAGCGACACGTGAAGATCGAAAAGCGGGGTACGCTTGAGGGGTTGGTCGGAAGCCGGGGCGGCGCTCATGTCGTCTCACGTCCCACAGATAGAGCTTGCGGCCCGCACCGGCGGTGCGAGACGAAGCCCCCTCTGTCACGGGACCTGAGAGATTTCGGCGAGAGACCCGCCTTACCCCTTCGGTGAGCCGGCGCTTCCGCCGACTGCTTTCCAGAGTGCCATCAAACTGCGGTCCATTTGCCTGAGAGGTTCCGGGGCGGTTGCTCCTTCGGCGCCGGCCTGCCGTCTGGGACGTCGAGCCGGACTCTTCCGCAGTTCTCGCATGGACGTGCGCACTCTTGCCCGGCCGCGCCGGGAAGTCAACGAAGGGGCGCGGCGCGATGTTGAAAAGCCGCCCCCGGCGCCTGCTGTGTCTCCTCGGGACAAGGCCGAGGACAAGAGCGGAATCCGACGTGGGAACCGGATACACTGTGTCGAGGCACCGGCACAAAAACCGTCCTCGGAGGAAAACGCATGAAGATCACGGCTATCCACGCACACTATGTGCGCATTCCCTTCGACATGGGGGCGCCGAAGCAGGAGTTTGCCGGGCTGCGCTTCCCGACTATGGATCACCTGCTCGTCGAGGTGGAGACGGACGCCGGGATCACCGGTTGGGGCGAGGGGTTCGGCCACTCCATCATTCCCGCCACCAAGGCCGCGCTGGAGAGCTATGTGGGGCCGTGGTTCATCGGCAAGGACCCGACCGACATCAATGCCCTGCACGCCCAGGCGGCCCAGGCTTTCCACATCTTCGGCCGCAATGGGCCGGTCGTCTACGCGCACTCCGGCATCGACATCGCGCTGTGGGACATCGCCGGCAAGCGCGCCGGCCTGCCGCTCTCCCACCTGCTCGGGAGCGGGCGGCGCACGGAGGTGCGTGCCTACGCGAGCCTCATGCGCTACGGCAGCCCGAAGACCGTGGCGCGCATCTGCGGCGAGATGGCGGAGCGCGGCTTTCGCCACATCAAGCTGCACGAGCACGGCGTCGAGGCCGTGAAGGCCGCGCGCGAGGGCGCCGGGCCCGACATCGCCATCATGAACGATGTCAACTGCCCCTGGAGCGTGGCACAGGCGCTGGAGATGGAGCGCGCCTATCGCCCAGCCAATCTCTACTGGCTGGAGGAGCCGGTGTGGCCGCCCGAGGACCACTGGGGGCTCGCTCGCGTGCGCAGGGAGGGCGCGACGCGCATTGCGGCGGGCGAGAACGCGGCCGGCCTGCACGATTTTCGCGACCTGTTCGAGAAGGGCTCAATCGATGTCGCCCAGCCGAGCGTCACCAAGATCGGAGGCATCACCGAGATGAGGAAGATCATTGCCACGGCCGAGGCGCACTCGGTGGAGCTTATTCCGCATTGCGCCTACTTCGGGCCCGGCAACCTTGCCTCGATCCACATAGTGGCCTCGCTGGCGCCCGACACACTGCTGGAGAACATCTACGCCAACCTGGAGGCCAGCCCCTTCGGCGACGCGATGCTTGCGAAGGACGGCAAGGTGCGCGTGCCGCAGGGTCCCGGGCTTGGCGTGGAGCCGGACATGAAGGTCGTGGAGAAGTATCGTCAGGGCCCGGTCGTGACGATCAAATAGATTGCAACTGCTTGTCGCCTGTTCCCGCCCGTCAACGAGCACCAGAACGTGTAGAAGCGTGGATCGCGGGAACAAGTCCCGCGATGACCGCCGCTTGTGCAGCTCAGGCCCGATCTGGCAATCCCGATGTCATCCCGGAACGCGCGCAGCGCGTATCCGGGACCCAGGGCCACAAGTTCTGCCCGCACCCGTAAGCCTGCTTCTGGATATTTCGCTGGCGCGACATTCCGGAATGCCAGAAAGCTACCCCAGCTTCCCGAGCAGCGAGACGTCGCTGGCGGCATGGTAGGCGGGGTCCTTCCAGCCGTCCTCGTCGTAGTCGGCCATGCAGCGATCCACCAGCGCTTCCATCTCCTTGAGCGACCCCGAGCCTTGCGCCTGCTGCAGCCCGAACAGGCGGATCAGTTCGTGGCTACCGGCGTAGTTGAGCTCGTAAAGCTCATGCCGCGCCCCGAACTCGCTGCCGATCGCGTCCCACAACAGCTTCATGACCTTGATGCGCTGCTTGTAGTCGATGCCGTTGGAGCCGCGCACATAGCGTTCGAGGTACCTGTCGATATCCGGATTCTTGAAGTCGCGGGCACTGCTCGGCAGGTAGATCAGCCCCGAAGCGATCACTTTCTCCACGATCGAGCGCACAGCCGGGTAGGCCTCGGTGGCGAAGATGCGATAGGACACGGACGCACGGATGTTGGGGAGGACGGCGCCGTCGACCCATGGATCGGGATTGTGGGCCATGGCGTCTGTGAGCGCCCAGAACAGGTTGCGCCAGCCGATCACCTCGCCGATCTGCGCCTGCACGCCGCGGAAGGCTTCCACCCCCGACGCGCGCGCCGCCTTGAACAGCAGGCCGGTGATGAAGTCGAGCTTCACCGCAAAGCGCGTGCAGCCCTGAAAGGTGAGGCCATTGGCGAAGCCCGAGCGCGGGTAGAACAGCTTGAGGCGCTCGATATCGCGGTGAACAAAGACGTTCTCCCAGGGGATGAACGCATTGTCGAGAACGAAGATGGCATCGTTCTCGTCAAAGCGGCTCGTGAGCGGATAGTCCCACGGCGAGCCGGTAGCGGCCGCGGCCAGCTCGTAGGACGGGCGGCAGATCAGCTTGATCCCGGGCGTGTCCATGGGCGCCATGAACATGACGACCATGCTCGGATCATTGATGTCCTGGCCCATGTTCTGTCCGAGGAAGTTGTAGTGCGTGAGCGCGGAGTTGGTAGCGACGACCTTGGCGCCCGAGACGTAGATGCCGGCATCGGTCTCCTTCTGGATCGAAACGTAGACGTCCTTCACCTGCTCGGCGGGCTTGGAGCGGTCGACGGGTGGATTGACGAGCGCATGGTTGACGTAAAGCACGGCCTCCTGCGCCCGAGTGTTCCAGGCGCGCGCGTTGCCCGCGAACGGTCCGTAGAACTCGGCATTGGCACCGAGCGTGTTGAGGAAGGCGGCCTTGTAGTCGGGGCTGCGGCCCATCCAGCCGTAAGTGATGCGCGCCCAGGCTGCGATCGCGTCACGCTGCCTGATCATCTCCTCGCGCGAGCGCGCTGCCTTGAAGAAGCGGTGCGTGTAGCCGCCCGAGCCCGTATCGGTGGACGTGGTCAGCGTCTCCCTGCTCTTGGCGTCGTGCAGCGCATCGTAGAGCTTAGCTACCGAGACCGCGGCGTTGCGGAGCGCCGGGTGTCTGGTGACGTCCTTGACGCGCTCGCCATAGATGTAGACCTCCCGGCCGTCGCGCAGGGAGGCCAGATACTCCGCTCCCGTGAATGGGCGCTTCTTGTCCGCCACCAGGCGCTCAGGAGCTTGCGACATGGTCGATCCTCTGTTTCCACCCAATCCGATTTCGCGCCATCATAGCCGGCAGCTCGCTCCGCCGAACAGGTGCTGAAATGATCATCGAGAACGAAGCCATGGTGACAGAGGCGGTGCTGGAGGCCTTCGGGCGCACGCGGGACCCGCGCGTGCGCGAGATCCTGCTGGCGCTGGTGCGTCATTTGCACGGGTTCGTGCGTGAGGTGCGGCTGACGGAGCGCGAGTTCCAGGAGGCGACCCGAATCATCGCCGCCCTTGGCCACAAAACCACGCCTTCGCACAACGAGGTCGTCCTGATGGCGGGCTCGCTCGGGGTCTCGGCGCTCGTATGCCTGCTCAACAACGGCGACAACGGACAGACAGAGACGCAGGCCAATCTGCTTGGCCCCTTCTGGCGCGACGACCAGCCGCTGATGCCGAACGGCGCGAGCCTCGTACGCTCGCCAACGCCGGGGCCGGCGCTCGCAGTGCGCGCTGAGGTGGTCGACCGTGGGGGCCGGCCGGTGCCAGGTGCCGAGGTCGACGTGTGGCATTCCTCGCCGGACGGCCTCTACGAGAACCAGGATGCGGCCCAGGCCGACATGAACCTGCGCGGCCGCTTCGTCACGGACGCCGGGGGGCGCTTCCACTTCACCAGCGTGAAGCCGGCCGGCTATCCTATTCCGACGGACGGGCCGGTCGGCGCGCTGGTGCGCGCCACCAGGCGGCATCATTACCGTCCCGCACATCTCCACTTCATGATCTACAAGCCGGGCTTCAAGACGCTCATCTCCCAGATCTACTCACCGGACGACGAGCATCTGGAGTCCGACGTGCAATTCGGTGTGACACGCGCCTTGATCGGCGACTACATGCGCCATGACGAGCCGGAAGCAGGCCTCGGCTTCGACGCGCCCTGGTACTCGCTCGACCAACGCTTCATCCTCGAGATCGGCGAGGCTGCCCGTCCCGGTCCGCCGATCCGCGCCAAAGTTCAAGCCAAGTAGTGTCGCCCCTCCCTTGGAGGGATTGCAGAGGCGGAAACGGCGTGGCCGCTCCCGCGTCGGCGCTGGGCAGGAAGGCATGGCTTGGCGGCCCGCGCATGGAACCCGGATGCCTGCGCCGTCGTTGTGACGCTGAAGCTTTGTCAGCCGCGAAGCGGTGACCGGCGACAATGAGCGAGGCACAGCGATGGCGAAAACGAACGGCGAGCTGGCCCAGCTGCCCACGCACGGCGCCACCGTACTGCCGAGTGTCGAGGTCAGGAGCTACAACGTCGAGATCGAGGACGACGAGGGTTTCGTCGGCGATAAGGCGAACAAGGGCGCGTTCTGGGAGCTGCTCGAGAAGTGGCGCAAGCCTCTGAAGGAGCTCGGGCAGGATCCGCTTGGCGACAAGCCTGGAGAAGAGATCGGCAAGAAGAAGCTGGCGGCCATGCTGCTCGAGGGCGAGCCGGAGGCTGCCGGCGTCGTGCATGGTGCGGTCGAGGAATTCGCCCAGCAACTTGCAAACGTGGTGCGCCGCTTTCTGCGGCTGAAGGACTGGCGCGACAGCGAATGCCTGATGATCGGCGGCGGTTTTCGCGCCAGCCGCATCGGCGAGCTGGCCGTCGGGCGCGCCGCAGTCTTGCTGAAGGCCGACGGCGTCGACATCGATCTGGAGCTCATCCGCAGCGATCCCGACGAGGCAGGCCTGCTCGGCGCCGCACATCTTCTGCCGGCGTGGATGCTCAAGGGGCACGACAGCATCCTGGCCGTCGATGTCGGTGGCACCAACATCAGGACGGGGATCGTCGAGCTCAATCTCAAGAAGTCGAAAGATCTCTCGAAGGCCCGCGTGCTGGAGTCGGAGCTATGGCGGCACAGCGAGGAGGAGATCAAGCGCGACGATGCCGTCGAGCGGCTGGCGGAGATGCTGAGCGGCCTCGTCGAGCAGGGCCGCAGGAAGAAGCTGCAGCTCGCACCCGTCATCGGCATCGGCTGTCCCGGCGTCATCCATGAGGACGGCACGATCGCGCGCGGGGCGCAGAACCTGCCCGGCAACTGGGAGAGCAGCCGGTTCAATCTTCCCGACCGGATCCGCGAGGCGATCCCGCGGATCGGCGACCACGAGACCATGGTGGTGATGCACAATGATGCCGTCGTGCAGGGCCTGAGCGAGCTGCCTTACGCGCAGAGGCGCAAGCACTGGGGCGTGCTCACGATCGGCACGGGCCTCGGCAATGCCAGCTTCTGCACACGGCACCTCGACTGATGCAAGCCAATGCAAATCACACGCGATTGGTGCGATGCACCTTCACGCGCTGTAACAACCTGCAACACAAAAGCCACATTGAGGCCACCGTCCTGTCGGCCAATGCCGTGGGGGGGAGGGACGCGACGCGCAATGACTCGAGGAGGCCTCAGTGCTCTCGAAAAGCCGTTGCCCCTTCACCGGGGTGGTCAACTTCTTCACTGAAACCGATCCCCTGCTTTCCGTCGGCTCCGTTGCGGAGATGGGAGTGTCCGGGCAGCCCGGACGGTACGTGTGGCGTTGCTATCTGGGGGATGAGTCCGCAGGTCTGGCCGGCGACATGTCTCAGGCCGAGGCGCTGCTGCGCAGCGCGCTCGCAAGCCACAGGTCCAACCGCGCTTCTGTCGAGCACCGCAAGCCCGAGCCCGCCGTGCCGTCGCGTGCAACCTGCCACTGGCAGAAGATCAACGAGACGAGCCACTGGCGCAGCTGAGCGCAGCAGGAGCAGTCGCTCCGCCAGCGTCGTTTCGATATGCGCGGTCCACTGCGCGTGGGAAAGGCGGCGTACAGCACGCCATGCGCCTTGCCGGTGGCAGCGCTCGAGTCTCCACAGTTCCACCACAACTCTCCATCATCCTGAAGGTCGATCCGAATACCTGCAGGAGTCGCTGAGCAAGGCATGTCGCTTGCCGTGAAGACGCCGCCACGCTTGTCGAGATCGATCGTTTCCGTTTCGACCAAGCTGTCGGCGGTGGCGGTGCTGGGTAGCGCGACACTGCTTCTTCTGCCACTGGACGCCGCTTCTCTGATGACCGCGCCGGCCAGTGCGCCCGCATCGCTTTCCGCTCCGATCCAGCTCGTCCATGCCCGGCCGGTGCCGCTTCGCGAGGCGTTGCCGCACGAGTCGGTCGTCGAGCTGGTCGCGCGACGTTCCCGACCCAAGCGCAGGTCACCGTCTGATCCGGCGGAGTCATCGCGCAAGACCTCGGCGATCTCTCCCGCGGTGGAGCGGCCGGCAGCCGCGAGCCGCCGACACCCTGCAGAGGTGAGAGCGCCGGATGCACCCTCGGCGACCGATGCCAGGCGTTCCCCACCGTCGCGAACGCCCGATCGCGGCGAGAGCAAGACGGCAGGCGAGACAGAGGTCAAGAAGACGTCGCGCATCGCTCCGAGCGAGCCCGAGAAGGTGCCCATCCCCGAGTTAAAAGGTGACGCCGCGACGGGCGAGCCCCCCAAGCCCGACGAATGGTCCGACGCCCAGGTGATCGCGGCGCTGCGCGACTGCGTGCGACTGCTGGCCCCCATTGCCGCGGACGTGGAAGTCTCCGAGCCGGTCAAGCGGGACCAGTGCGGCGCTCCGGGCCCCGTCATGCTGCGCCGCATCGGCGTGGGCGCCAACAAGGTGGAAATCAGCCCGCCGGCGATGCTCAATTGCTCCATGGTCGTGAGGCTGCATGCGTGGGTGGAGAAGACCCTGCAGCCCGCCGCCCAGGAGGCCTTCGGCTCGCCCATCACCCGCCTGCGCAATGCGTCCGGCTACTCCTGCCGCAACCGGGTCGGCAGCTTGTTCAACGCCGGCCGGCTGAGCGAGCACGCACTCGCCAACGCCATCGACATCGCCGGCTTCGTCACTGCCGACGGCCGCACCGTCGACGTCGTGCGGTTCTGGGGCCCGACGGTGCGCGACGAGCGCGAGGCACAGAAGATTGCCGAGGGACAGGCGAAGGGCAGAGCGTCTGCTATCGACAAGAGCAAGCCGGCAGCGCACGAGCCGGAGCCCGATCGCAAGCTCAGCTCTGTTTCGCGTGCCTCGGCCAAGCAGGCGGCACTTCCCCTCGTGAAGGCCGAGCTGCGAAAGGCGGCCGTGGACGCGGCCCCTGCGCGCGATCCACGCGCCGCGGGTCCGGCCGCGATCGCAGCCAAGCGCGAAGAGGCCGGCAAGAGCGCGGAGGGCCGGTTCCTGCGTCGTCTGCACAAGGGCGCCTGCGGCCCCTTCGGCACGGTGCTGGGCCCCGAGGCCAACGAGGCCCATCGCGACCACTTCCATTTCGATCTGGCTCACCGTCGCAACGGCGCGTTCTGCCAGTAGCTCAGTAAACCGTGCACGGCTTGGCGGCGACCGAGCAGCTCCGGGACTTCTCGGTGCCCTTGCACTCGACCTTCTGTTCCTCCGCGCGATACCAGAAGCGGTAGGCCCAGCCGTAGGTGTCGGCGGCCCGCTTGCCCCAGTTCGAGATGGCCTTGTCCCGGGCACGCTTCTCGCGCGTCTCGTCGCTGACCTGCGCGGAGGAGCGCGCGTGCGCGGTGATGATGTCCTTGCAGGTCTTCGCCGCGGCCGTGAGGGGTGCAATGGCCAGGAGCCCCACGGCGGCGATGGTGACGGCCCGAAACGCAACGGCCAGGCGCGAAGTGGCGTGCATAGTGCCCCCCCGAATCTTTCCTCGGTCGGCGGCCAAGGCCCTACCGCGAGGCAGCCACGCGCGCAATCGAGTTCGGCGATTGGGGTGCGTGGTGGCCCAGTGCTGCGTATTGCGGGCCGGCGGTTGAAGGCGAGGGCTTCGCGCGTGTTCTAAGGGTTCCAACCCAATGTCTCTCCGTTCACATCCGTATTGCTGATTCGGGCAGGCGCTTTTACGCCAACAGTGTTCAGCAAACGGAGGCAGAGATGGCCATCCTCAAGAAGGGCCTTTCCGGAGAGCCGGTGCGGCGGTTGCAGGCCAAGCTCGGCGTGGAAGCGGATGGCGAGTTCGGACCCGCCACGGACAAAGCGCTGAGGGACTGGCAGACCAAGAACGGGTTGGCCGCAGACGGGGTGGCGGGGCCGGATACGTTCGTGGCCATGGGTCTCTACGAGCTCGTGCTGCTCAAGCAGGGTACGCGCGGGGCCACTGTCAAGAAGCTGCAGGAGAAGCTGGGCGTCGGCGCCGACGGACAGTTCGGTGCTGGCACCGAGAAGGCCTTGCGTGACTATCAGGCCAAGAATGGACTAGCCGCCGACGGCCTGGCAGGTCCCGCGACGCTCGCGCAGATGAAGCTGCTCAAGGAGATCACGGCTGATACAGTGAAGTCCTCCCAGGTGCCCGCCTCCGCCGTTCCGGCCGGCGCACCCACCAGCGTTGCCGCCGATGTCGGAGCCGGCGTCCGTAGCATCTGGGACACGATCAAAGGCGTGTTCAAGTAAGTCCTGCAGGATGACCGACAGTTTCGATCCGCGTGCGGCGGCTGGAAGGGTGGCGGGCTCGGTTCGCCACACGGCCGGGCAATTGAAGGCATCCGGCGTCGGTCGGCAGCTTTCGCACATCTGGCCGCTGGCGCTGGGACTGGCGGTCGCGGTGGGTTTTCTCGGCCTCCTGTTCATCGGCGACTGGCGGTCACCGTAGGGCGCAAAAGCGGAGTTGCGCCGAGCGACGGTAGAAAGGTGCAATACGGCTTCGCCTTTTGCACCCTACGCTCTGGGCGTCAGGCCGCGCGAAACAAGCGGACGGCTTCGTCGCACTCGAAGAGGTAGAGCAGCAGCCGCAGCGCCTGCCCGCGCGGGGAGGTGAGCTGCGGGTCCTGGCTGAGCACGAGCGTCGCATCATCGCGCGCGGCGGCCAGCAGCTCCTCGAAGTTCGGCACGGTTGCGACGCGGAACTCGGGCATGCCGCTCTGGCGCGCACCGAGCACCTCGCCGCCGCCTCGCAGCTCCAGGTCCTTCTCGGCGATCAGGAAGCCGTCCTCGGTGTCTTCCATCATCCTCAGGCGTTGCTGCGCGGCCTCGCCCAGCGGCGCCTTGTAGAGCAGCATGCAGAAGCTCTCGCGCGTCCCGCGCCCCACCCGCCCACGCAGCTGGTGCAGCTGGGCGAGGCCGAACCGTTCGGCGTGCTCGATGACCATGATGTTGGCGTTGGGCACGTTGACGCCGACCTCGATCACCGTCGTCGCCACCAGGATCTTGAGGTAGCCCGAGGCAAAGGCCGCCATGGTCGCATCCTTGGCCTTGTCGGCAATGCCTCCGTGCAGGAGCCCGACCGCGTTGGCGCCGAAAATCTGGGCGAGATGGGCATGCCGCTCCTCGGCCGCGGCGAGCTCGGATTTGTCGGAGCTTTCGATCAGCGGACACACCCAGTAGACCTGGGCGCCCTCGGCAAGCTGGACGCGCAGGCGATCGATCAGCCGCTCGATCATCTCGGTCGGGATCGACTTCGTCACAATGGGCTTGCGCCCGGCCGGCTTCTCGGTGAGGCGCGACACGTCGAGATCGCCGTAGTGCGTCATGAGCAAGGTGCGCGGGATCGGCGTCGCCGTCATGACGAGCACGCCGGCGCCGCCCGCGCCGCCCTTGGTCTGCAGCGCAAGCCGCTGGTGCACGCCGAAGCGATGCTGCTCGTCGATGACGGCAAAGGCGAGGTCGCGGAACTCGACGTCGGGCTGGAACAGGGCGTGGGTGCCGATCAGTATGTCGACTTCGCCGTCTTTGAGCCGGTCCAGCAGCTCGGCGCGCGCGCGGCCTTTCTCGCGCCCGGTCAGCAACCCGAGGCGCAATCCAGCGGAGTCCGCCAGCGGCGCAATGGTTTCGGCGTGCTGCCGCGCCAGCACCTCCGTCGGCGCCATCAGCGCGGCCTGTGCGCCCGCCTCGACGGCGACGCTCATGGCCATCAGTGCCACCACGGTCTTGCCGGAGCCGACGTCACCCTGCAGAAGCCGCAGCATGCGGTGCGGGCCGCCCATGTCCTCGGCGATCTCCTTCACAGCCTGACGCTGCGAGTTGGTGAGGCCGAAGGGCAGGGCGTCAGCGATGCGGGCGCGCACGCTGCCGTCGCCGGTGACGCGACGGCCGGGTTGGGACTTCTGGCTCTGCCGTACGAGGGCGAGGGCAAGCTGTCCGGCCAGCAACTCGTCGTAGGCAAGGCGTTGCCAGGGGGGCGAGCCTGCGGACACGTCGGTGGCCGCGTCCGGCCGGTGCAGGCGTTGCAGCGCCGACCTCGCATCCGGCCAGTTGCGCTGCCTGAGCCAGGCGGCCTCCTGCCACTCCGGCAGCTCCGGCACGCGCTCCAGGGCCTGCCGTGTCGCTTTCAGCAGCACCTTGCCGGAGAGCCCTGCCGTCAGCGGATAGACCGGCTCCAGCATCGGCAAATCGGCGCGCGCCTCCGGGGCCACGATGTAGTCCGGATGCGTCATCTGCTTCTTGTCGTTGTAGCTCTCGATGCGGCCGCTGATGGTGCGCTGGCTTCCCGTCGGCAGTTGCCGCTCGATGAACTTGCGCTCGGCATGGAAGAAGACGAGGTCGATGCAGCCACTGTCGTCCTCGCACGTCACCTTGTAGGGCGCGCGCGTGTTGCCGCGCGGCGAGGGCTTGTGCTTGAGCACGCGCACGTCGAGGGTGGCGATGGTGCCTGGCACCGCGTCGGCGACGGAGGGCGTGGCCCGGCGGTCGATGACGCCCGTGGGCGTGTGCCAGAGCAGGTCGATGATGCGCGGCTCGGTGACGCCCGGAGGCAGGCGCAAGGCCTTGCGCAGCAGGATCTCCATGCGCGGCCCGATGCCCGTGAGGCTCTTCGCTGCGGCAAAGAGGGGTGTGAGCTGGTGAGGGCGCATGAACCGTGGGTCATTCCCGCGAAGCGTAGCGAGGACGGGGAGCCGATCCCGCCTCCGGCGGCGAATACCTGCGCCCGCTTTGCGTGGCGGGTATGACGTCGCGAGGGGGCTCACCTCGCACAGCCGCTTTTCTCTTCGTGCCGGTAGGCCTATATCAGCCTCTCCGAGCCCGAGCGAAGGTGACGGCGGCAGCGTGCACCGTCAAGCGCCAGAGCTGCATATGGCCCGGTTATCAAAGCCGAACCTTCATGACCGACGACGTGGAAACGCGCCGCCGGCGCGCCGGTTATCGTGCGTGCCATCGCGGCACCAAGGAAATGGACTGGATTCTAGGCCGCTACGCGCAAGCCGCGCTGCCCGGCATGGACGTGGCACGCCTCGGCCTGTTCGAGCGCATGCTCGGCATGCCCGACCCCGACCTGCAGGACATGATCCTGCATCCCGAGCTGAAGCCGGGCGGGGAATTTGCGGAGTTCATTGCCGGCATCCGCGCGTTCCATGGGCTGGACGGCAAGCCATGAGCTGCGCCGCTGGCAACATGGGCCCAACTGTCATACCGGCCGGAGCGTGCCAGCGCGCAGAGCCAGGACCCAAGGGCCATAGGGCGATCACCGTGGCTCTGGGTCCCGGATCGTCGCTGCGCGACGTCCGGGATGACAGGACGACAAGGGGCGCGCCATGAACGAGACGCTGGCCGGCGTTCCGGACGGGCTGGCACCGCTGGTGCTGGCGCGGCTGGTCGAAGAGGCGGCGCAAGGCAAGGAATTGCCGCTGCTGCTCCACGTCGCGCGCGACGACCGGCGGCTGGAAGCGCTCGCCGATGGGCTCGCCTTCTTTGCCCCAAGGATTCGCGTGATCCAGATGCCGGCGTGGGACACGGTGCCCTACGACCGCATCGGCCCCAATGCGGAGATCGTGGCGCTCAGGGTCGCCGCGCTGGCGCGCCTGGCGGCCGCGGCGCGCAAGGGCGCCACCGTCGTGCTCACCACCGTCAATGCCATCTTGCAGCGCGTGCCGCCGCGCGAGTTCATACGCCGCTCGCTGAAGAACATCGCGCCCGGCCAGCGCATCGACCTGGGCGAGCTCACGCAGCGGCTGGGCCTCGCCGGCTACCGCCGCACGGGAACGGTCATGGAGCCCGGCGAGTTCGCCGTGCGCGGCGGCATCGTCGATCTTTATCCACCCGGGCGCTCGAGTCCTGCCCGCCTCGACTTCTTCGGCGACACGCTCGAGCACATAAAGGCTTTCGATCCAGAGACGCAGCGCACGTCCAAGATCGTGCAGCGCCTGACCTTGATGCCCGTGAGCGAGGTGGCCTTCGGCGAGATCGCCGAGAAGCGCTTCCGCCGTGCCTACGTCGAGACCTTCGGGCCATCCTCCGGCGAGGACCCGCTCTACGAGGCCGTCAGCGCCGGGCAGCGCTATCCCGGCATGGAGCACTGGCTGCCGCTGTTCCACGACAAGCTGGAAACGCTGTTCGACTGCGTGGGCGACGCACCCGTCAGCTTCGACCACCTGGCCGAGGAGGCTGTCACCGAGCGGCTGGCGCTCATCGCCGACCACTACGAGGCGCGTGTCAAGGGGTTGGAGTCGCTGACCTTTGGGGCGCCGCCGTACAAGCCAGTGCCCGCGGCGACGATGTTCCTGACGAAAAAGGACTGGGGCGCGGCGCAGGCGAGCCGTGCCGTGCGCCACATGACGCCCTTCGAGGAGGACGCTGGCGCGGCACAGGGGCCCGTACGTTCCTTCGGCGGCCGGGTGGGGCGCAACTTCGCGCTCGAGCGCGCCGGCGAGGGTAGCAACGTGTTCGATGCGGCGGCCGTCCACGTGCGCTCCCTGCAGGCGCAGCGCAAGCGTGTGATCATCGCCGCCTTCAGCGAGGGCGCGCGCGAGCGGCTCGTGACCCTGTTCGCCGAGCACAAGCTCGGCGGCGTGCACAAGATCGAGAGCTTCGCCGAGGCCACGCCGCTGCCGGCGGATGCCACGGCCTTCGCCGTGCTCGGCCTGGAGCAGGGCTTCGAGACGGCCGACCTCGCCGTCATCGGCGAGCAGGACATCCTGGGCGATCGGCTCGTCCGGCCGCGGCGCAAGGCCCGCCGCGCCGCCGACGTCATCACCGAGGCGACAAGCCTCGGCGTCGGTGACTTCGTCGTCCACACCGATCACGGCATCGGCCGCTTCGACGGACTTACCACCATCACCGCGCTCGGGGCGCCGCACGACTGCCTGGAGATTGCCTACGCCGAGGGCGCCAAGCTTTTCCTGCCCGTGGAGAACATCGAGCTCCTGTCGCGCTACGGCTCCGGCGAGGGCGGTGTGCAGCTTGACCGACTCGGCGGCGTCGCCTGGCAGACGCGCAAAGCCCGCCTCAAGCAGCGGCTGCGCGAGATGGCCTCCGAGCTGATCAAGGTCGCGGCGATGCGCCAGCTGCGCGAGGCCCCCGCGATGGCGCCGCCGGAGGGTGCGTTCGACGAGTTCGTGGCCCGGTTCCCCTACGGGGAGACCGAGGACCAGACCACCAGCATCGCCGCTGTGCTCGAGGACCTGGGCTCGGGCAAGCCGATGGACCGGCTGGTGTGCGGCGACGTCGGATTCGGCAAGACCGAGGTGGCGCTGCGCGCTGCCTTCGTTGCGGCGCTGGAGGGCTTCCAGGTGGCGGTGGTCGTGCCGACGACGCTGCTCGCCCGCCAGCACTTCGCCACCTTCACCGAGCGCTTCAGGGGCCTGCCGGTGCGCATTGCCCAGGCCTCGCGCCTGGTGCCGGCCAAGGACCTTGCCGTCGTCAAGGCCGGCCTCAAGGAGGGCAACATCGACATCGTCGTCGGCACGCACGCGCTGCTTGGCAAATCGATCGGCTTCAAGCGGCTGGGCCTGTTGATCGTCGACGAGGAGCAGCACTTCGGCGTGGCCCACAAGGAGCGCCTGAAGCAGCTGCGCGAGGACGTGCACGTGCTCACGCTGACCGCCACGCCGATCCCGCGCACGCTGCAGCTCGCCTTGTCGGGCGTGCGCGAGCTGTCCCTCATCACCACGCCGCCGGTCGACCGTCTCGCGGTGCGCACCTACATCTCGCCCTTCGATCCTGTGATCGTCCGCGAGGCGCTGAGGCGCGAGCGCTATCGGGGCGGGCAGAGCTTCTACGTGGTGCCGCGCATCTCCGACCTGGACGACGTCGCCGAGTACCTGGCCGAGCACACGCCGGAGCTGAAGGTCGCGCGCGCCCACGGACAGCTGCCGCCGAGCGCGCTCGAGGACGTCATGACCGCCTTCTACGACGGCAAGTACGACGTGCTGCTCTCCACGGCCATCGTCGAGTCCGGGCTCGACATCCCCAACGCCAACACGCTCATCGTGCACCGCGCCGACATCTTCGGCCTCGCCCAGCTCTATCAGTTGCGCGGCCGCGTTGGCCGCTCCAAGGCGCGAGCCTATGCCTATTTCACGACGCCGGCGGGCCAGAGGCTGACGGAGGGCGCCGAGAAGCGCCTCAAGGTGCTGCAGTCGCTGGACACCTTGGGTGCCGGTTTCTCGCTCGCGAGCCACGACATGGACATCCGTGGCGCCGGCAACCTGCTGGGCGAAGAGCAGTCGGGCCACATCCATGAGGTCGGCTTCGAGCTCTACCAGTCGATGCTGGAGGAGGCGGTGGCGGCGCTCAAGGGCGGCGATTTCGGCGAGACGCAGGAGCAGTGGAGCCCGCAAATCTCGCTCGGCACCTCCGTGCTGATCCCCGAGAGCTACGTCGGCGACCTGCAGCTGCGTCTCGGCCTCTACCGCCGCCTCTCCATGCTGACCGAACGCACCGACATCGATGCGTTCGCCGCCGAGCTGGCCGACCGCTTCGGCGGGCTGCCGCAGGAGGTGAGGCACCTGCTCGACGTCATGGAGATCAAGGGACTTGCCCGCCAGGGCGGGCTGCAGCAGGTCGATGCCGGGCCGAAGGGGGCGGTGATCACCTTCCGCAAGAACCAGTTCGCGAACCCCGAAGGTCTCGTGCGCTTCATGCAGCAATCGCGCGGCGGGGTTAAGCTCCAGGCGGACCACAAGCTGGTGTTCAAGGCCGACTGGCCGCAGCCCGAGGACCGCCTGAAGGCTGTGCGCACCCTGGTTCGGCAACTCGCCGACATCGCTGCGCAGGCAAGGAAGGCGGCTTAGGTGTAGGTTGTGCTGTGCCGACCGCTGCCGAGGCCCCCGGGGGCGGGCGCAACGCGGATCGTCCAGCAACCCTGTCAAGGAACGCGGATGACCTCCGTTGGCAGACCTATCCCCACGCTCCGCGTCATCCGGCGCACGGTCGAGTGCGAGATCGCCTACACGGTCTCCCGCCTGCGCGTGCTGGAGCGAATTCCCGGCAACCCCGTCGGCATCGCCATCCGCCACCTCGATGGCGGCGCCGTCGCCCTGATGGCGCGCCATCTGCCTGTCACGCATTTCAACAGCGTGGTCGGGCTCAGGGCCGGGCATGAGCAGCACATCGAGGGGATAGCGGTCTGGTATCGCTCGCACGGCGTGAAGCCGCAGTTCGACACGGTGCCGGGTTTCTATGATCCGGCCCTCGGCCGCGAGCTGGCGAGGCTCGGATACTACCAGTCTGGTTTCCATGCGGCCTTCGTGTGCGATCCGCACATAGCGCCGCCGCCGCTGCCCGGCGGCATCACGGTTGAACGGGTGGATACGTCGGCGGCGATGGAGGATTTCCTGGACGCCTACATCGCCGGTCGCGCCGTGAAGGACGGGGCGGGCTTCAAGGCCAACGTCCGCCCTTGGCTCAACGAGCCTGGCTGGCACCTCTATCTCGGCCGCGTTGATGGGCGCCCAGCGGCAGCCGCAATCCTCTTCGTCCACGACAGGGTCGGCTACTGCGCGGATGCGACCACCGATCCGGCGTACCACGGACGGGGCCTACAGACGGCTCTGCTCGCCCGCCGCATTGCCGATGGGCGCGATGCGGGGGTGGACTTCGCGTGCAGCGCCGCCGAATTCCTGTCCCAGAGCCACCGCAACATGGAGCGCGCCGGGTTCCGCATCCAGTTCGTCCGTGCGCTGTGGACCGAGCTGTAGCGCCGTCTCTGCCGTGCTTCAGTGGAAGGGGAAGGTGCGATCGGTCGGTTCTTGCCGCCGCCGGGCAATCGCGGCCGATCGCGCCGCGAACGCCAGTGCAGGCTTGCCACAAGCGGCATCTGAAGGCATAATTAAAAGCTCGCGGCCTTCTGTCTCGACGTATTCGTGTCGTACAGGCTGCATCGCATGTATGTTTTTGGATAATTGTTAAGGAGTATATCATGGCAGTCCCCAACGATCTGCTCGATGCCTCCAAATATACTGTCGTCTCGAAGGCGGCGCCGACCGCGCCTCTCTCCCAAGCACAGGTGGATGCCCTGGTCGAGTTCGTGCGGGCGCAAGGCGATCTAAACTCCGTCAGCCCGGCAATACGATCAACACTTTCTGGCATGCAGGCCAAATATGCCACGGACCCGAACATCGCCGGGAATGCGGCTATCGCCGATTTCAGTCTGCGTATCGTCTCGATTCATAAGACCTGGGGCTTTTTCAAGAATATGAAGACGTCCGCTTCGTTTGATCCGACGACACTTCCCAGAATCGATCTCGATCTCTCGAGGATTCTCAAAATCAGATAACGACTGCCTTGGGTCGCTCGGAGCGCGCTGGTGCTCCGCGCGATCCAGCTATTGCTCTGAGCTGATTTACGCGGGGCCAACCTCTGCATGCCTCGACCTATACCCAATGCGACGGCCATCCTGGGAGAGATTCTGGATGTCGACCGTTCCATTGCCACATCTGCCAACGTCGTCAGATTTCTTCTGCTGGGGCCGCGATCCGATGCGGACGCGACCAATGCTTCGCTGCTGCGGCGAGCGACCGACTGTTTTGCGGCGTTGCTGGAGGCCGCAGCGTGCGGCGATCCTCCCTCGCTGCAAGACGTCCTCTCCACGGACCAAGTTTGCATCCAACACGCCATACTGCTGCTCCGTGAGCACCATGATTCGACCGCCATGTGGAGCAACTACATAAAACTCGAAGGGCTCACCCGCTCAGCCGGCTTGCCGCTGTTCGCAAATGAGGACAGCAGGCCGGCAGCGGAAGTTCTCTTTCGCAGTCTGGGAGGCACTGCAGCCAACCGGGGTCGGGATGCCGAGCAGCGAACCACCGACTCATTGTCGCTTCTGCATCGGTTCAATCCCTCGCGCGCGCTGAGCTTCGCAATCACCTTGCGCGCCCAGAGGAGAATTCCCGTGCAGCAAGGCTCCCTCGTACAAATTTTGCACCAAGCCGGCCTGCTTTCGGCCACGCGTCGCCGGAATTTCTCCGATGCCGGGCTGCTCTGGCTCGCACACCGACTTCTATTTCCGGCACAGGACCTGGCGTTCGTCTCCGCGTGGGCTTCGCGGGTTCGACGGCCTGACGGCCTCTGGGGACCGTGGGAGCTTTTCGAGGACCTGGTGCACGGGGGAAACCTTGCGGCATCCGTCAACATGACATGGGCGTGCTCCTCTTCCTGGCCGAATAACCGGCTAGCCCCGACTGATGGGATGGAACCGGACCTGAGCGTCCAATCCGTCAGCGTGGCGGAGGTCGAGCGCGCCATCGCCGACTTGATGTCATGGATCGAAACCGAACTGTCGAGCTTTGAGCTCGGCCCACTGAAGACGGAGGCTCAGTATGGCGACCGCATCAAGCCCCTCGTCGAGCTGGTCCTTGCGCTTTGGCTCCTCGGCTCGCATCGCAAGCAACCTGACGACGTCGCAGTATGGGCGCGCACGTTGGGAGCTCGATTGCGTCCAGTCTTGACAGAGCAGAAGTATGTCGAAGCGCTCCGCATCTTTCCCACAACGGCCCTGGCGGCGCTCGTCTATCCGATGCTCGAAGACTTGCTCGCCTTGTCCAGCCCTTATCGCGAAGAGGTGCTCGCGATCGCGCGGGCAGGCTTCTCCGCGGCGCAGGAACGAATTCCGATGCGCCAGATGGACTACTGGTTTCTGCGACTTCTCTTCGACCCCTCGGACGGCGCGGCGCGCGCAGGCCTCGACAAGGCGTTGTCAGCCACTCTCTTGTACGCGCGCGAGAATCCTGCCCTGTTCTCGAACGATTCGCTCTATGACATAACTCACGCGATCTTCTACGCGACCGGTTTCGGCACTCTCGACCATGACTGGCCGGAACCGGTCCTATCCTGGTGCAAGACCTACATTCCGATGCTTTCTATTTCGGCAATGATGGAGGGCGACTACGATCTCGGTGCCGAATTCGTGCTGAACTGGCTGCAGCTGGGCTTGGAGATCGACAATTCATTCCATTTGGCGGTTCGCATGCTATTGGCAGGAATCGAAGAGACCGGCGCGTTGCCAGGACCGCGTCGCATTGAGAAATACGAAACGCTTTCCCCGTTCGAGCGGAATTATCACACGACTTTGGTCGGCCTTGCCGCGCTGGTTGCAACTCGAGACAAGTTGCGCGGTGCATGACGCGAGTGGACAGGCATGGATGAGATCACGCGCGTAGCCGCGCAACTCTATGAGCAGACCGGGCGCGTCGCACGATCCGGTGCCGTCATCACCAGAAAATCGACGAAGACGGTGTTCATATTGGATTGCGATGATGGGAACTATATCGTTTCAGCCTATCGCGACGATCACTGTGCACGCAGCAGGCTGGCAGCCGCGCGGGCCGGCATGCTGTGGGCGTCCATGCAGGACTTGTCACCACGACCAATGGATCTAAAGACCGGGTCGCTCTTACACGGCTACCGCTTTGCTCCGGGCCCAACGCTGGACCATTGTACCGATCTTGCGCAAATCTATTATGAGATCGGCGGGTTCGCCGGCCGGTTCCACAAGATCGAGCTTCCCTTGCAGACATCGGCGGAGGAGCTCTTGACGAGAGTTGCCGATCACGGACTTCCGGACTGGGTAATGCAGCGGGTCGCCGGCGACGGTACGGCAAGCAGATCGGTTTTTCTGCATGGCGATCTAAACAGTTCGAATCTGATCCTAAGCGATCATCGATGTCTTGCGATCGATTTCGACAATTGCGGGACGGGCCCGCCAGAGCTCGATCTCGCCATTGCTCTCGGTTATGTCAACACGCATCAGGCGGAATGGCTTTCGTGTTTCGGCGCCGCGGTGAACGGTTACAGGGACGGTGGAGGCGGACAGCTGTGCATTCGACGGCTGGTCGAGTTGGCCTCCGTCACACCGTTCTACATGCTGTGCTCGAGCATCGGTCCGGCTTGTGACGAGGCGACGAGAGAATTGCTTATGGACGCGGCCTACCGCCAGCATCGCGACATCGAAACGGCCGTGACGGCGCTCGCGCAATAGGGGGCGGTTCCGGTACGGTCGGCTCCAGCGACGAGGCTCGCAGGGCGCCTTTCCGAGGAATTCGCACCGCTCCGGCGGCACCTAGACTTTCGCGATGGCGGGTCTCTTGTGGCAGCAACGGCAAGCGCCGGGCCGTGACGGCGCGACCCTCTGATCCAGTCGAGCCGATCGAGGCCCGCTTCCGATCAGCTCTGCTCACTGCCATGCGGACTTCCACGTCAGCGGAATATCTGGAGCCCTGGGCCGCGGTCGAACACTGGGGCCCTGGGTACCGGCTCTCGGGCTACCGCCCCCCTCCGGCAGGACAAATCTCGTTCAAAACCACACGCCCGGAAAGCGGTAGCGGGGCTGCATGGAGCCGGCGCTCCGGCCCACGAGCGAGACCATCGGCTCCTCCTCCACCTCGATGGGCGGGGCGAGTTCGCGGTTCTCGAGCGCCAGCAGGCGCGCTATGCGCTCCTTGGTCGGCGGGTGCGAGCGGAGCAGCGAAGGCTGCGGAATCCTCCGGCCCGGCACCGGCAGCATCATATCCTCCCAGAAATGACCCTGGTAGCGCTCGAGCTTCTCGAGCGCGGAGGCTAGGCCCGAGGGATCGCCCGTCAGCTCAGCCCCCTCGAGGTCGGCGTCATATTCGCGCGTGCGCGAGAGCCCGAGCTGCAGCAGGCTGCCGATGGTGGGCGCAAGATAGAGTAGCGCCAGGGCCAGCAGCGAAATGTCGGAATCCCCGAGCAGCATGGCCGGCAGGTTGAAGATGGCGAGAAAGATGGCGAGGTAGGAGAGAACCTGCGTGAAGCGGGTCATCACGTCGGCAAGGCTCATGACCGCCAGATCGTTGTTGCGGATGTGGCTGATCTCATGGGCGAGCACCCCGGCAAGCTCGCGCATCGACAGTCGCCGCAGAAGGCCTTCGGTTATGCCGATCACCGCCTTCTCCGGCGCTCCCGCCGCGAAGGCGTTGAGGGTCATGCTGGGGATGACGTAGACCGCCGGCACCGCCGGCAGCCCGGCGCGGCGGCTGAGCAGGTCGACGATGTAGGCGGTCTGACCGCCGTGACCCTGGTCGATCGGCCGCGCGCGATACATGCGCATGATGACGTCGGGCGGCACCCGCGGCGCGAGGACATAAAGTGCACCGATGCCGATGAGCGCCGTCACCACGCCAGGCCAGGACCAGATGAGCCATGCCGAGAATGCGGTAAGCAGGCCGAGGCCGCCGACCAGCAGCATCGAGTGCAGCTCGTTGCGGGCCTTGTGCTCGCGGCGGCGGGCATCATCGAGTAGTGGTGTCATGGCTCCCAACCCTCGGCCGGGATCGGGGGCTGCTCCGGCGAGGCCGCGACAGCATAAGCGTGACGGGCCGGCGCCGCTATCCCGGAGCTTGGCCCACGGGCGGGCGGCTCCGTGGTGCGATCGACGTCATTCGCACTTGCGCCCGCCGTAGGTCTGCGTGCACCTGCGGCCGGCGCTGTCGGTGCACGAGGTATTGCCGAACATCCAGCCGCTGCACGTCCCACCGCGACCAGGCCGGTCGTGGCCGGACACGCTGCCCTGGGGCTTGGCCGCCGCCTGCCGGCGGGGCTCCGCCTCCTCGGTCTCGCGCGGACGGAGCGGCTTGGCCTGCTCGACCTTGGCGGGCTTCGGCTTGGGTGCGCAGATGTCGCCTTTCACCGCATCGGCATCGCGCAGCCAGCTCTCGAAATCGCCTGCCGTCGCCTTGGCGAGCTCGAGACGTGCCGGCGGCTTGGCCTTCTTGCCGGCAGCGATGCCGGAGACGTAGCGGTCGAGGTCGGGCTGGGTCTCGGCGCTGCGGCCGTCGATGGCGCCCTCGTAGCAGCGACTCTGCTTGAGCACGGCTTGCACGCGCTTGACGAAGCCCGCACGCGCATCGGCGCCGAGCGCGACTGAGGCAGCCCGCGCGCTTTCCGCGCCTTCCTTGCGTCGGCCCGCGACCTCGGCATCGGAGGTCCTGCCCTGGCCCTCCTCCGCTGCCGGCGGCTCCGCCTCCTCGAGGCCCTTGCGGTCGGCGTCGAGGCTGGCCCGGCGCTCGGCAGCATTGGCCGCTTCGCGGCGCTGACGCTCTTCCTCGAGCGCGATGTGCCGCCGCGCGGCCTCCGCAGCCTGGCGGCGGGCCTCCGTCTCGGCCAGTGCGCGGGCGTTGTCGGCCGCCGTCCTGTCGGGCAGGGCCGGAGTCCAGCGCGCAAACTCCAATCCGCCGTAGATGCCGCCGAGCAGGGCCAGGCACGCCGCGACTACGGCCAGCCAGCGAGCCGAGAAGGCGGAGGTGCGCGCCTGCCCGGCTAGCCTTGGCGCGGGGCGGCTCGTCGCGCGTGGCTTGCTGATGATCGGTTCGGCCTCGCGCCCATGCGGGGGGGCGTGACCAAACAGCAGCGCGCGCAGATGCGCCACCGAGCGTGGCCGCTCGGCATGGCGCACCTCGAGGCACGCATCGATGCCCGCGAGGAAGCCGGGCCGATACCTGTCTTTCGCCGCCAGCCGGGACGCGGGTGTCATACGGTCGTCCGTGACACGCAGCGCGGATTCCTCGGGCGGGCGGCTCATGACGGCGCGGTAAAGCGTGGCGCCCAGCGCGTAGAGATCCGACCAGGGGCCCTGGAGGCGGCCATCGGAGGAGTATTGCTCGTGCGGCGAGTAGCCGGCTTTGACGACACCTGTCATCGTCCGGCTCATGGCGGCCACGGCTCGGCGGGCGGCACCGAAGTCCAGCAGCACCGGGGTGCCGTCTTCACGCACGATGATGTTGTCGGGCGCGATGTCGCGATGCAGGAAGTTTGCGCGGTGCATCATCTCGAGCGCGTCGAGCACAGGGGTGACCAGGGCATCGAGTTCGTCCTGCGTCGGCAGCCGGCCGAGGCTGCGCAGCCAATCCTCGAAACTTTGGCCTCGCTCGAAGCGCATCACCATGTAGGCGGTGGCGTTGGCTTCGAACACGCGCACGACCCGCACGATGCTTGGGTGCTCGAAGCGGGCAAGAGTGCGCGCTTCCGCCAGAAAGTTGGAGCGGCCCCGCTCGAACGTCTCCAGATGCCGTCGCGACTTGGGCCGTACGCTCAGGGTATCGTCGCGATCGCCGAACTCGGCCGGATAGTATTCCTTGAGGGCGACCGTGGTGCCGAGGGCAAGGTCGCTGGCCTCGTAGGTAACTCCGAAGCGGCCGCTGCCCACCACCCTCTCGATGCGGTAGCAATCGTTGAGGATCAAATTTGCCGGAAGAGTGGAGCGCGTATCCAATATGCTCTCCGCAGAAGACTTGCGGTCCCACAACCGCGAAAGGGGCTCAACGGAACTCACCCTGTCGCCCTATAGGCGTAGCAAAGAGAAAGCCGGTCAGTAAGCCGTGTAATCCCTCGTGCCCTGCGTAGCGGACTCAATTTGGGGTCGCTGTTTCATTGGGAACACGGTTCACGACATTGCAGCCGTCGGGCGGCCCGGCGGCTCGAGGCGTGCTCTCAGGACGAAAAATCCGTATTTAGAATCGATGCTTGATCGTAGCGCGAAGCTGGACGCCGTCGGGAGGTGATTTCTCGTCGAGGCGCCCCGTCGGCTCGGTGCTGGAGCCGTAGAGCATTTCCAAACCGAAATCGAGCTTGGGCAGCACGCCGACGGTGCCGACACCGGGGATGCGAATCTCGGTTCCCTGGCTCTGCTTGGAGCCGACATCAGGCAGGCGGAGATCGAGGCTTGGCGCCCCGTTGGCTCCCGTCGCGGGCTTGCCCGCCCCGGTGCCGACCGTGCTCTCCTGGAACGCGAGCGCTGGCAGCGCCAAGCCCACAATAGCGACCGCTATTGCAACCGAACGTATCGCCGACTTCCACATGGCCCGCATCGAAGGCCGCAATTTTCCAATGAGCTTAGACTTTCCATTATAGTGGAGAACGATTGCGGCACAAAGAGGTTGCGATTTGCCCGCACCTCTTTCGCGCGGCCTCGGCGGAGGCGCAAACTGCCCTCGGACGTGCGGCTACAGCTTCTCGGTGATCTCTACATCTTTCGGCGTTGCCGTATCGGGCCTGGCCGCCGCCAGGATGGTGGGAAGCACGCCCTCGACCGTGTCCACGGTGATCAGAGGCACATCCATGTCGCGCCGGATGAAGACCTCCTCCTGCATGTGATGCAGCAGGGCCAGGAGCGGCTGCCAGAAGCCGTCGATGTTGACGAGCACGATCGGTTTGGCGTGCCGGCCGAGCTGGGCCCAGGTGAGCTGCTCCACCAATTCCTCCAGGGTGCCGATGCCGCCGGGCAGCGCTACGAACGCATCGGACCTGTCGAACATCAGCTTCTTGCGCTGGTGCATGTCGTCCACGACGATCAGTTCGTCCGCATCGCGCAGCATGCGCTCCCTCTTGGAGAGGAACGCCGGAATGATGCCCGTGACGCGCCCGCCGTGCTTGAGCACCGAGCGGGCAAGCTCGCCCATCAGTCCTAGGCCGCCCCCGCCATAGACGAGACCGATGCCGTCAGCCGCCATCAAGGCGCCGAGCGCGCGCGCGGCCTCGCCATAGGCGGGATTGTTACCGACGTTGGAGCCGCAGTAGACGCAGATGCTGCGGATGCCGTGCACTCTTGCCGGCTTGGATTTGGCTTCCTGCATGCGGCCCTTGGGTTGCTGGCGGCGATCGCCCATACCTTGCCCTGTTCCTGTTGTCTTTGTCATGCGACGGCTCCCCGTCTCCTGAATCGTAGGCGGGGGAGGGCGCCAAATTGCGGCCGGCCTGCATTCGTATGCAACCTAACGCATTGGCGGGGCATACCCGTTGTTTGCGGCGACGGGGGCTCTTGGTTAAGTTCGGGCCCGTGGCCGCTGCGTCTTGGCAACGCACTGCCGCAATTGCCGGAGGTTTTGGGGGCATCTTTCGGTTCGGGCAAGGGGAGGCGCTGCTGTCATGAGGTCCGGGCTCTCGAGCGCTGCGGTGGCCGCGACGCTGGCGGTTGCAGCGGCACTGGCACTTCCCGTCGCCCCTGGCGTCGGCCAGCCGGCCGACCGCAAGCCTGAGGCCGATGCCCTGCGCTCCCGCGCCGAGGAACTGGCGACCGAGGCCTCGCGACGGTTCGGCGAGGTGCTGGGCGGCGAGCGGCGGGTGCAGGCGCAGGCTCAAGCCTCGGGCCACGGCAAGCCCGCAGACGGAGATGATGCCTGGACGGCACGCCGGTGGCTCGAATATTCCAATCGCGGGTACAGATCGCTGGTCGACCGCCTGAGCCAGGGAAATGTTCCGCCCCCCACTCCGCAAACCACATCCCGGACTGCGGCAAAGCCTGTGCCGCAGCCGGGCACCGGCCCTGGCAAGGCCGCGCCGAAGGGCGAAGCTGCCGGCGCCTCGGACTGGCTGGCACAATCGGGTGACCGCTTCCAGCAGATCATGCGCAAGCTTGCCGCACGCGCGGCGCCGCCCGACACCGGCTCGGGCCCGGAGGACAGTCCGGGCGCCAGGAGGTCTGCGGCAAAGCCTGCCGAGGCCCCATCGCCCAAGTCCGCGCCCGCCACGCCGGCCGAGATCAAGATTGCGGAGGAGCGCCGGCTGGCCGAGACGCGCCGGGCGGAGGCGGCCAAGCGCGAGGACGAGATCAAGAAGACCGAGGAGGCCTTGAAGGCGGAGAAGGCTAAGAAGCAGGCCGAGCTGAAGGCCGCCGAGGACGCCAAGCGCCTCGCTGAAATCAGGGCCGTCGAGGAAGCAAGGAAGGTTGAGGAAGCGCGACGGACCGCTGAGCTCAGAGCGGCCGAGGAGGCCCGGCGGGCCGCCGACGCAAAGAGGGCCGAGGACACCAAGCGGGCGGCGGCAGAAGCCAAGGCGGCAGAGGCTGCCAGGAAGGCCGATGAGGCGAAGCGGGTTGCCGAGGCGAAGAGGGCCGAAGCCGCCAAGCGTGAGGATGAGGCGAAGCGCGCCGCCGCGGAGACCAGGGCGACGGAGGCTGCCAGGAAGGCCGATGAGGCGAAGCGGGATGCCGAGGCGAAGAGGGCCGAAGCCGCCAAGCGTGAGGATGAGGCGAAGCGCGCCGCCGCGGAGACCAGGGCGGCAGAGGCTGCCAGGAAGGCCGATGAGGCGAAGCGGGTTGCCGAGGCGAAGAGGGCCGAAGCCGCCAAGCGCGAGGATGAGGCGAAGCGCGCGGCAGAGGCCAAGGCGGCCGAAGCTGCCAGGCGCGCCGAGGAAGCGCGTCGCAGCGCCGAAGCCAGGAAGGTCGAGGCTGCCAAGCGGGCGGAGGAGGCAAAGCGTCTAGCCCAGGCCAAGGCGGCAGAGGACGTAAAAAAAACCCAGGAGGCCAAGCAGGCGGCCGAAGCCAGGAAGGTCGAGGCCGCCAAGGAGGCACAGGAGGCCAAGGCGCACGCCGAAGCCAAGCGCCTGGCCGATGCCGAGAAGGCGCGCGAGAAGGACCGAGTCCGTACGGCGCAAAGGCGCGAGCAGAAGGCTCAGCGTGTCGCAGAGGCAAAGCGGCAGGCCGAGCTCAAGGCCAAGGATGCCTTGGAACGCCGGCTTGCGCGACGAGAGGCCGCCAAGCGGCGGGCTGCGGAGAAGACGGCGCGCCTCGCTCAGGCGCAGGAGAAGAAGGACGAGCCGAAGCCGCCGACGCAACCTCCCGCAGCCTCCGACAAGGGCGGTGCCCCCCAGGGGCAGAAGGGCAGCTCCGGTCAGACGGTTGAAGGCCCCAAGCGCCGGGCGTACCGACAACACCTCGCCTCCCGCAGTTGCGAGGCCGCGGGGACCCAGATCGCGGCTCCCGGCTGGTACACGATCAAGCAGGGCGACACGCTGTGGGCCATCGCCGAGAAGCACTATGGTGCCGGCTGGCGCTACAAACGGATTTATGCCGCCAACCGAGGCCGCCTCAACGGCAACCCGCATCACATCAGCCCGTGCCAGCGCGTGTACCTGCCGCGCCCGATCAAGCGCGTCTGACTCTGCGAAGCGCGATGCATTGTGCACCGCGCCGATGACGCAATCGACAAGAACTGCGCCGACGGCTAAGCCAGGGTCATGCAACGTCACAAAGGCGCACACGCGGGTAGAGCCCCGGGGCGCGTCGTGGATCGCGCCACACGTGGCGGGGACCGCCTTCGCGTCGCACGCGCGCTGGTTCCCTACGTCTGGCCCGCCGACCGCCCCGATCTCAAGGCGACCGTCGTCATTTCGCTGGCGCTGATGCTGGTGGCGAAGCTCGTCACAGTCGCGATGCCCTTCACCTTCAAGTGGGCGACGGATGCGCTTGTGGCGGCGACGGGCGGCTCCGTACCGACGGCCCAGACGCTGACATGGCTCGTCGGCGCGCCGGTGCTGGCGACCGTCCTTTATGGCGCGACCCGCATTGCCATGACGGTGCTCGTGCAGGTGCGCGAGGGCATGTTCGCCAAGGTGGCCATGCATGCCGTGCGCAAGCTGGCCCTCAACACCTTCGACCACATGCACCGCCTTTCCCTGCGCTTCCATCTCGAGCGCAAGACCGGCGGCCTCACGCGGGTGCTCGAGCGCGGCCGCGTCGGTATCGAGAACATCACGCGCATGACGCTGATGACGTTTCTGCCCACGATCGTCGAATTTGCGCTGGTGCTGGCGGTGCTGATGTTCGAATTCGATTGGCGCTACGCTGCGGTCGTGGCGGCCATGATCGCCTGCTACCTGTGGTTCACGGTCAGCGCGACGGACTGGCGCATCAGGATCCGCCGCACCATGAATGAGAGCGACACCGACGCCAACACCAAGGCAATCGACAGCCTGCTCAACTACGAGACGGTCAAGTATTTCGGCGCCGAGGAGCGCGAGGCCCGCCGCTACGATCAGTCGGTTGCCGCCTACGAGAGGGCCAGCGTCCAAAGCTACACGTCGCTGGCCGTGCTCAATACCGGGCAGGCCATCGTGTTCACCCTTGCGCTTACGCTTTGCATGGTGATGGCCGTGCTCGACGTGACCGCGGGGCACAAGACCATCGGGCACTTCGTGATGGTGAATGCCCTGATGCTGCAGCTCTTCATCCCCCTCAATTTCATGGGCATGGTGTATCGCGAAATTCGGCAGTCGCTGATCGACATCGAGCGCATGATGGATGTGCTGGCCGAGACGCCCGAGGTGGCGGACCGACCGGGGGCGCGGCCGCTCGATGTGTCCGGCGGCACCATCCGCTTCGAGGACGTGCGCTTTCGCTACGAGCGGGAGCGGATGATCCTCGACGGCCTGTCCTTCGAGGTGCCTGCGGGCCGGATGGTGGCGATCGTCGGCCCCTCCGGCGCCGGCAAGTCGACCGTCTCGCGCATCCTGCTGCGCTTCTACGATGTTGCCGACGGCCGCGCCACCATCGACGGCCAGGATATCCGCGACGTGACGCAGGTCTCCCTCCGCGCTGCCATCGGCGTGGTGCCGCAGGACACCGTGCTCTTCAACGACACCATTCTCTACAACATCCGCTACGGCCGGCCCGACGCTACCGACGACGAGGTGCGCACCGCCGCGCGCATGGCACAGATCGACAGCTTCATCCGTGCGCTCCCCGAGGGCTACGCCACCATGGTGGGCGAGCGCGGCCTGAAGCTGTCAGGCGGCGAGAAACAGCGCGTCGCCATCGCCCGTACCATTCTCAAGGGGCCGCCGATCCTCCTTCTCGACGAGGCCACGAGCGCCCTTGACAGCCATACGGAGAAGGAGATCCAGGACGCGCTCGACCAGGTATCGCGCAATCGCACGACCGTCGTGATCGCGCACCGCCTTTCCACCATCGTCAATGCCGACAACATCCTCGTTCTCGATGGCGGCCGGCTGGTGGAGCAAGGGACGCACGGCGATCTGCTGGCCAAGGGCGGTCTCTATGCCAGTCTCTGGAACCGCCAGCGCCAGGCCGAGAGGGCGCGCGAGGAACTGGCCGAAGCCCTGGCCGACGAGGGCAAGCGCATCAGAGACGGCCGCCTGCAGGCATCCGCCGTGACGCCAGGCTCGGAGTCGGTCGGGCCCGAAAAGGTGCCCGGCTGATCGGCCGAGCCTCTCGGGCCATACTCCGCTCACCAATCGATGTAATTCTCGACGGGCCATGCACGACGACGGCAAGCCTTCGGACGCCCAGCAGCCTCGCGGCCCGCTGCCGGCCGTGACCCGACAGATGGCGCGCGCGCTCGGCGTTGCGGTCGCCGCCGCCTGGCGCGTGGCGAGGCCCCTGCTGCGAACGTTGCTGGAGGTGCTGCTCGCCCTCGTCATCGTGTTCGAGGAGTGGGGCTGGCGGCCGCTTGCCGATCTGGTGGGGCGGCTGGCGCGCTGGCGGCCGTGGGCGGCAATCGAGTCCATGATTATCCGCCTGCCGCCCTATGCGGCGCTGGTGGCGTTCGTGCTGCCGTCGATGCTCCTGCTACCGCTCAAGCTGCTCGCCGTGTTCCTCGTCGCGCGCGGGCAGATTGTCCTGGCCGGCCTGCTGTTCGCCGCCGCCAAGGTGGTTGCGACCGCGCTTGTTGCCCGGCTTTTCATGCTGACGCAGCCGGCGTTGATGCAGATCGGCTGGTTCGCCTGGATCTACAACACGGTCATTCCCTGGAAGGATGCGCTCGTCGATCGCGTGCATGCGTCCTGGCCCTGGCGCGCGGGGCGCGTCGTCAAGGAGCGCATACGCCGTCTCGTCGCCGCGCAATGGCGGCGCATGCAGCCGGCCATGCGCGAGCTCAGGGACGCTATGCGGGTCGTAGCCGAGCGTCTGCGCAGCCGCGCCCGCACGGCGCTGCGCGTCCTGAAGGAGCGCTGGGCGGCGCTGATGTCGAGTTGATGCGGCGCTTGCCAGACAGGTTCCCATCAAGTCGAGTCCAAACATCGGTGGGGCCACTTGCTTGTCATCCCGGCCGGAGCCAGGACCCAGGGCCACAAACGCCACCGTTCTCCGCAGCCCCAGGTCCGGATATTCGCCTTCGGCGAATTCCGGGATGACAGCGAGCAGAGTTGATCGGAAGCGGAGCGCAGATCCAACGTCAAATAACGCCCGGCACGAACACGCAGCGGGGGAGATATTCTCCGGAGCGCACCTGATAGACACAGACGTGCGTGTGGCTCTCCGGCGACGGCAGCCGCATGAACTCCGCCGGGACGACGACGCTGATCGGTCCCGCACGGAACAGCAAATCGCCGTCCCTGAGCCTCCCGATGTCGTCGACTACCTGACAGTCGTGGCTCCCGCAACACCGCTCCGGATACCAGGAATGGGCGAGCACACGCCCAGCGAGGCGATGCCGGCAAACGCCAGCACTATTGCGAGCAGCCGAGCAGGCGAAATTGTTGCGGACCCCGATGCAGCCACAGGGCACCGCGAGCCGCGGAGCCGGCTGGTGGCGTGGGCGAGTCCACCTAGCAGGCTGTTGAATTTCTCGCATGCTGACAGGCTGTGGCGAATATGATTCCGTTCTCCCTTGGGGTCGAAGGGGGCTGGGATGCGCGGATCGGATGCCAGATCGGGATCACTATTCTCCTACG
>JBFWRV010000007.1:0-60409 GCA_050248715.1 Hyphomicrobiaceae bacterium
GCTATCAGTCCAAGCTGTTCAACCCCGAGATTCTGAAATCAAAGAACCTGCCGGCGCCGCAGTGGCTTGTTACCCAGCCGCCGCCTCCGCCCAAGATGTTCGTCGATGTCGCCAAGGCTTGATCGCATGGAGGCCAGTGGCTTGACTGCACTTTCACCCGGAGCGTCATCCCCGCGAAGGCGGGGATCCCAGCAACTCTCCCGCGTCAGGCCCGGTGACGTGGATGCCCGCCTCCGCGGGCATGACGTTGCGTCATGACCGAGCAGCTCTACCGCGCCGATGCCTACCTTCGCGACTGCAGCGCCAAGGTGCTCGCCATCAACGACCGCGGCGGCATCGTGCTCGACCGCACCGTGTTCTATGCTGCCGCCGGCGGCCAGCCCGGCGACAAGGGCACCCTCGAGCTCGAGGGCGGCGCAAGCTGCCCCATCGCCACCACCGTGTACGATGCCGACAAGACCACCATCGTGCACGTGCCCGCCGAAGGCGGCGCGCGTCCCGCACCCGGCCAGAGCGTGGGTGCCGTGCTCGACTGGGGTTTCCGCTCGCCGCTGATGCGCATGCACACGACGCTGCATCTCCTCTGTGCGCTCGTGAAGTTTCCGGTCACCGGCGGCCAGGTCAACCCCGACGACAGCCGTCTCGATTTCGACATCGAGGACGCCAGCGCCGTCGACAAGGACAAGCTGACCGCCGACCTCAACGCCCTGATCGCCGCCGACCACCCCGTCAGCGAGCGCTGGATCACCGATGCGGAGCTCGAAGGCAATCCGGGCCTCGTGCGCACCATGGCTGTCAAGCCGCCGGTAGGCACGGGCAAGGTCCGTCTCGTCGTCATCGGCGAGAACGGCTCGGTCGATCTGCAGCCCTGCGGCGGCACGCACGTGAGGCGCACCGGCGAGATCGGCCGGGTCGTCGTCACCAAGATCGAGAAGAAGGGCAAGCTCAACCGCCGCATCCGCGTCTCGTTCGCGTGAGGAGAGAAAACGCATGGCAGACGACGCAGGCAAATGGCTGGTCGAGACCGACTGGCTGGCCTCCCACCTCGGCACGCCCGGGCTCGTCATCCTCGACGGCTCCATGCACCTTCCGACGGCCAAGCGCGACCCCAAGGCCGAGTACCTGGCCGAGCACATCCCCGGTGCGCTGTTCTTCGACATCGACAACATTGCCGACGACAAATCCCCGCTGCCGCACATGCTGCCCGAGGCCCCGAAGTTTGCCAGCCGCGTGAAGCAGATGGGCATCGGCGACGGCATGCACATCGTCGCCTACGACAGCGAAGGCCTGTACTCGGCAGCGCGCGTGTGGTGGATGTTCCGCGCCATGGGCCACGAGGAGGTGCGTGTGCTGAACGGCGGCCTCAAGAAGTGGAAAGCGGAAGGCCGCCCGCTCGAGGACGGCGAGCCGCGCCGGCGCTCGGAGCGCCACTTCACGGCCACGCTCAATGCCGGCCTCGTGCGCGACGTCGGCGATATCAAGAGCCTGATTGCCAGCAAGGCCGCCCAGATCGTCGATGCCCGCGCCGCCCCGCGTTTCCAGGGCAGCGTGCCAGAGCCGCGCGCGGGCCTCAGGTCGGGGCACATCCCGGGTTCGCGCAACGTGCCCTTCGCCTCGCTGCTCAACCCCGACGGCACGCTCAAACCCGCTGCCGAGCTCGGCGCCATCTTCGCCAACGCCGGTGTCAATGCTGGCAAGCCCGTCGTCGCCTCCTGCGGCTCGGGCGTCACTGCCGGGGTGATCGCCCTGGCCCTTGCCGTCCTCGGCCGGCCCGACGCCGCCGTCTACGACGGCTCCTGGACCGAATGGGGCGCCGACCCCGCGCTGCCCATAGAGACGGGTCCCGCCAGATAGCGCCACCGCGTCTCGTCGTCACGGCCGCCGCGGCAACGGCTCGGCGAACCCGAACAGACCGTTCGGCCGCAATACCAGCATTGCAACCAGCAGCGAGAAGATCGCAAGATCGCGGAACTCGATCGGAAACAGCGCCGACCACGCCGCCTCCGTCCCCCCGAGCAGCAGCCCACCGAGAAACGCACCGGGCACGGAGCCGATGCCGCCGACCACGGCCGCCAGCAGCGCCTTGAGCCCGAGCACGATGCCGCCGGCATAGCCGACGCTGCCGTAGTAGACCGTCAGCACGTACCCCGCGAGCCCGGCGGTGGCGGAAGCGAGCGCGAACGTCTTGAGCAGCACGGCACCGCGGTCAATGCCCAACAGCTCGGCGGCGCCCGCATCGTCGGCACAGGCGCGCCACGCGCGCCCGAAGCGGCTCTTCTGCATGAGCCAGAGCACCGCACCCGCCGCGAGCAGTGAGGCCCCGACCGCCCCCAGCGCCGCCGGCGTTACCGTCACGACGAAATCGCCCGCGCGCGCCACCGCGGTCGGGGCGTTGAGCATGGGCCCCACCCACTGCGGCTTGGAGCCCTGCGCCAGACGCAGGTACTCCTGCAGCACGATGGCGAGGGCGATGGTGCCGATCAGCACCCGCTGCCCCGTTTGCGGCATCAGCGGCGCAAACACGAAGCGCCCACACACGACGCCGTAGGCGAGGCCCGCCGTCAGTGCCCACACCAGCGCCAGCCCCAGCGGTGCGGCGACGCCGCTCGCGGAGCCGAGCGTCGCCACCCCCAGGAACGCTGCATAGCCCCCCGCGGCAGCGAGCTCGCCGAATGCGAGGTTGATGCGTCCCACCAGCCCGTAGACGAGCGAGTAGGCGGCTGCCAGCAGCGCGTAGACGGTGGTCGCCGGCAGCGCCAGCAGCGCGTGCTGGAGGCCGACGGCCACTCCCCAAGACACCGTGGGCACACGCGAGATGCCCTCGACCGGCTCGGGATCCGCCGCGGCTCCCTCCTTCTCGAGCCAGAACCGCTTCAAGAGTTGCAGCCGCAGCTCGCCCATTGCGCCCGCGTCCGTTGCCACGCCGAGCAGCATACCCGGCCCGCCGGCGTGACTGCGTCCGGCGAACCGGCAGTCGATGAAGCGCTCGCGCGATGGGCCTCCCGCCGACAGTACGCGATAGTCGATCCGCACGCCGTCGCCCCGGATCCGCGGAACCGTGCGCAGGATGGCGAATGTGGCGTCCGAGGCATTGAGCGCGGGGATGATGCTGCGGCACATGCGTGCCTGTCCGGCGTCGATCATGCCGCTGCAGCCCGCGAGCGTGCAGATGAGCGCAGGGGCCACGAACCTGGAGAGAGCCTTCATAGCCGCGGGGCGCAACAAGTGAAACCGTAGTTCCGGGCCCCCTTCCTCACGGCCGCTCGGAATCCGAGAGCGATCGCGGACGGAAGGTTCACACGCGCATGCTCCCCTCAAATGCAGGGCGCAGCCGAGCTGACCGGACAGTCGCCTTATCATAGCCGAGCGTGACCCAGCCGTCCCTGTTCTGGTGTAGAATGTCCCGGCCAGGAGCGGTGGCTCGCAGGGATCGACGCACACCACGCGCGGTTGCTAGGCTCACCCCTTGGATAACCATGATACAGTTTGCATGGCCGCCGCCGATGCGTCGCGGCTACCATCCACGGAGGATCGGACGGGAGAGCGCGCCGTGCTCTATGTCGACATTCCCACGCTTCCGGAGTTCAGGGCGCTGGCCGCGACGCGCGCGGATGCCTGCGTGTCGATATATCTGCCCACGACGCCGATCTCTCGCCAGACAGCGGCCAGTCGGATCGCGCTCAAGAACCTGACCAAGACCGCACTCGATCAGCTCGCATCGGTAGGCTTCGACAAGCGCCGCCTGGCGGCCATTGCAGATCCGCTTGCGGCTCTCGCCCAGGACAGCACGTTCTGGAGATACCAGGCGCACAGCCTCGCCGTGCTGGCGACCCCCGACCGGATGCGCAGCTTCCGGCTGCCGAACCGCCTCACGCCCATGGCCGAGGTCTCTGACCGCTTCCACCTGAAGCCGCTCCTGCGGGCCATCACCTTCCCTCATGAGGCCTTCATTCTGGCGCTTTCCGAAAACGCGGTGCGCCTTGTGGAAGCGTTCTCGGACCTGCCGGCGCAGGAGGTCAAGGTCCGCGAGTTTCCTAAGGGCGCCGCTGCTTTCGCGGGGCGCGCGACCCTCAACGACCGCTCGGCGAGCGGGCGCATCCAGGGGGCGGAGGGCCAGAAGGTGCGGCTGCATCAGTATGCCCGCCGGGTCGATGCGGCGCTCCGCCCGGTGCTCGCCGGACGCGAAAATCCCCTCATTCTGGCCGCGACCGAGCCGATCGCGTCGATCTTTCGCGCCGTCAACACCTACCCTGGCCTCGCGCAGGAAACGATCCCAACCAGTCCGGACCGGCTGAGCGCTGCCGAGCTTGCAGCGGCCGCGCGGCCGATCCTCGACCGCGTCCATGCGCATGACCTGGAGACGGCCAGGGCGTTGTTCGAAGCACGCCGTGGGGAGGGGCGCGCCACCACCGACATTTCCGATGCAGCCCGCGCCGCGACCTTCGGCGCCATCGAGCTCCTGATGATCGATATCGACGAAGTCATCCCAGGGACCGTCGACGCGGCCGGCCGAGTCACATTCGCCGAGGGGCCGGGCGCGACGACCTATGGCATCGTCGATGAAATTGCCGGGCGCGCACTGCTCACGGGCGCCCGCGTGCTCGGGGTGCGCAGGGCCGACATCCCCGGCGGCACGCATCTTGCCGCCGTTCTGCGCTACCCCACCTGACCTTGCACGGCGTTGGCAGTAGCGATTTGCCAACCCAACGTGGGCGCCGCACCTGCTCAGAGGCTCGCCATGTCGGACGCCAAGGTCGCCCTCGTCATTGGTGCCGGCGATGCGACCGGCGGCGCCATCGCCCGCCGCTTCGCGCGCGAGGGCTTCACAGCCTGCGTCACGCGGCGCCACGCCGACAAGCTGGCGCCCCTCGTCACCCGCATCGAAGACGAGGGCGGCAAGGCGCGTGCTTTCGGCTCCGACGCGCGCAAGGAGGAGGAGATCGTCGCGCTCGTTGCCGGGATCGAACGCGATATCGGGCCGATCGAGGTCGCCGCCTTCAACATCGGCGCCAACGTTCGCTTCCCCATTCGCGAGACCACCGCGCGCGTCTACTTCAAGGTCTGGGAGATGGCCTGCTTCGCAGGCTTCCTGATGGGCCGAGAGGTCGCCAAGGTCATGGTGCCGCGCGGCCGCGGCACCATCTTCTTCACCGGCGCGACCGCCAGCCTGCGCGGCGGCGTAGGCTTCTCGGCCTTCGCAGGCGCCAAGCACGCCCTGCGCGCGCTGGCGCAGAGCATGGCGCGTGAGCTGGGGCCGAAGGGTATCCACGTGGCCCATCCCATCATCGACGGCGCCATCGACACCGAGTTCATCCGCTCCAACTTTCCCGACCGCTACGCCCTGAAGGAGCGCGACGGCATCCTGAGCCCCGATGCCATCGCCGAGGCCTACTGGCAGCTTCACCTGCAGCCACGCAGCGCCTGGACGCACGAGATGGACCTGCGCCCCTGGATCGAGTCGTGGTGAGCGCGCTCGCGTGGCAGCGCGCCACGCGCACGCTCTGCCCTGCCGTAGACTAGCCCTGCCCTGCAGCAGACTCACCCCGCCCTGAGCCCGTCGAAGGGCGAGCCGCAAACGACACCCCGGGCTTCGACAGGCCCAGCACAGGGGCGGAGGACTCTGTCGCGGAGCATGGACTCACCATCCACGCCACGGAATCGCCGCCCGCAGCTGTTAGGAGCCGCTGACTGTCCGGCTGTTTGCGCCGTGCCCTCCGGCCGGGATGACAACGCCGAGGGAGGCGTCGCATGCCGCCAACCGTTCAAGGCGTCCTGATTGGGTTCGTCGTTTTCCTGCTGGCGTTCCGCGCCCTTCAGCTTCTGCGTCCCCGCGACAAGCGCCTGCCGCTCCTGCGCCGCGGCTTCTGGACCGACCTCGCGTACTGGGCCTTCACGCCATTCGTCACCAAGGCGGTCACCCGCGTGGTCGTCGTCATCGCCATCGTGCCCGTGGCGCTGCTGGCCTACGGGAAGGTCGACAAGGACCTGCTTCTCCGCGGCTTCGGCCCCGCCGCGCAGCTGCCGCTGTGGCTGCAGGCCGTGCTCATCCTCGTGCTTGGCGATTTCATCGGCTACTGGATGCACCGATGGTTCCACGGCGAGCGCCTGTGGCGCTTCCACGCCGTGCACCATTCCTCGGTCGACCTCGACTGGCTCTCAGCGGTGCGGCTGCATCCCGTCAACGACGCCCTGATGCGCGTTGCCGGCGCGGTGCCGCTGCTCGCCCTGGGCCTGGCCCCGGTGGCGCTCGCCGGCGTTGCCCCGGTGCTGACCCTCATGGCCATCCTTGTCCACGCCAATCTCGACTGGGATTGGGGGCCGCTGCGCGCGGTGGTGGCATCGCCGCGCTTCCACCGCTGGCATCACACCGACGAAGCGAGCGCCCGCGACAAGAACTTCGCTGGCCTGCTGCCGCTGTGGGACATCCTGTTCGGCACCTACTACATGCCGAAGGACCGGCTGCCACAACAGTTCGGCACCGAGAGCCCGGTGCCGCCTGGCCTCCTCGGCCAGCTGCTCTTTCCCTTCCGCCGCGCCTGAGCGGACGCCTTGCGGGAATCCCCTCAGAACCGTTGGGCACGCCGCATTGCCAGCGACAGGGCCAGCGCAAGTGCGGAGGCGACCAGCATGAGCGTGAAGGCTGCGTCGTAGCTTCCGGTCGCATCGAAGATCAACGCGCCCGCGTAGGCGCCGATGCCGCCGAAGATCTGATGCACCATGGTGATCAGCCCGGTGAGGGCTCCCAGGTGCGCCATGCCGAAGTGATCGCGGACGAACAGCACCACGAGCGGAGCGGTGACCAGGAAGGTGGCTCCGAACACGAGCGCGAAGACTGCAATTGAAAACGTCGACTGGTCGATCGCAACCAGACCGAAGACGGCGACGCGCGCAGCGAACGCGACAGCCGTCGTCCACGCCGGACCGGCGCGGTCGCTGATCAGCCCGGTTGCCAACAGGCCGATAAGGCCCGTCAGTCCCATCAGCGCAAGCAGATTTCCGGCAAGTAGAGCATCAACGCCGCGATCCTCCGCGAAGGCGACGACGTGGGTGGCGACAAAGAAATCGTCAAGCCCGCAGATCGCATAAATGACGATGAGCAGCCAGAAGCGCGAAGTCCGCGCCGCTTCGCCGATGGAGAGCCCTGCGCACGAGGATGCTCCCGCGCGATGCTCCGCACGCGCCGGGAGTGCCAGCAAGAGAAACGGGATCAATATGAGATGGGCCACGGCGACCCAGACGAATACCGAACGCCAGCCGATCTGCGCGAGGAGAGCGGCAAGCATCGCGATCATGACGAGCTGCCCGAGGCTCGTGCCGGAGATGACCGCGGCATTGACAAAGCCGGTGCGGGAGGAAAACACGCGCGTGACCATCACGCTGACCGGCGTGAGCGACGCCAAGCCCTGGCCGATGGCAAACACGATGCCGTAGAGGAACAGGGCGTGCCAGGGTCGCGACACCAGGCTCATGAGCCCTATGCCTACGGCGCTCATGATCACGCCGGCATTCAGCACGGCGCGCGGGCTCATGCGGTCGGCGAGGCGGCCGGCGAGGTAGGTCGCGAATGCCGACACGACCAGGTAGACCCCCACAGCGAGACCGAGTTCGCCTCTCGCCCAGTCGAACTCGCTCACCATCGGCTTGAACGTGAGCCCGATCGTAAAGCGAGCGCCCCCGCCGACGAACAGCACCAGAAACCCGGCGGCGAAAATGGCGGTCGGATTCATTGCGTCCTGACATCGGGAAGGTTTCGCAGGCAGTCGCCGCTCGGGCAGGTCTCGCCGTCCCTGCCCTCTTGCCCGCGAGACGCGGGGACGGGCTCAGTGTCGCCGCGGCCTCAAAGCTCCGACACGCCGAACGTGTCGCAGGACTGCGTCTTGCCGGTCTCGAGGCCGCGTCGGAACCAGCGCACGCGCTGCTGTGCGGAGCCATGCGTGAAGGCCTCCGGCACCACGCGGCCCTGCGTCCGCTTCTGCAGCGTGTCGTCGCCGATCTGGGCGGCCGCGTTGAGCCCGCTCTCGACGTCGCCTGGCTGGAGGCGGTTCTTCACCTGGTCGTTGAGGCTCGCCCACACGCCGGCGAGGCAGTCAGCCTGCAACTCCATGCGCACCTGCAGGGCGTTGGCCCGCGCCTGGTCGCCGCGCTGCATCGCCTGCTGCTTGAGCGCCTGCACCTTTTCGGCCACGCCGAGCAGCAGCTGCACGTGATGGCCGACCTCGTGCGCGATCACGTAGGCCTGCGCGAAGTCGCCTGGCGCGTTGAAGCGCTCCTTCAGCTCGCGATAGAAGGCGAGATCGATATAGACCTTGCGGTCGATCGGACAGTAGAAGGGGCCCATCGCCGTCTGCCCCACGCCGCATTCCGTGCGCGTCGCGCCGCTGAACATGACGAGCGTCGGCTTCTCGTAGCGACGCCCGGCCGCCTTGAACACGCCGTCCCACACATCCTCGGTGTCGGCCAGCACGCGCCGCACGAACCGGGACATCTCGTCCTCCTGTTGGCCGATGCGCGGCTGCTGGCCATGCGGAATGTCGACGCGCGAACTCGGGCTCGTGCGCGGCATCTCCGGCATCCTCGGGATACCGTCGCCGCCTCCACCCGCGAGAAACTCGAGCGGATTGATTCCGAGCATCAGGCAGATCGCGCCTATGATGAGCAAGGTGGTGATGCTGAGCCCGCCGCCGCCGATCGGAATGCGCAAGCCGCCCCCGCCTCCACGCGGAAAGGGAAACATGCCCCCGCCACCCTGGCCGCGCCGATCCTCGACGTTCTCGCTTTCCCGATCCTGGTCGCCGTACCGCATTGGGTGTGATCCCCTGGAGCTCGCTGAAGGCCTCGCCCGTCGCCCCAATCACCTCTAGGACGAAATGGCCCGGACAGCCAGGGGGCGCAAACGGACAACCTTTCTCGCGTCCACCCCCGGTTCGCGCCGGCTACTCGTCCTCGGCCTTTCCGGCGCCGCTCCTCGTCGCTCTGAGACCCGGGAGCGCCAGAAACCTCCCGGCATCCGTCCGGCCTCGCTCCAGCTTGAGCAACGCCGTGACCTGCCGGGAGGCGGCGACCGCAGCTTCGTTCTCGAAAGCCTCGTGGTTCTTCTCGATATCCTTGAGCTCGTAGCGATAGTTGCACATAAGCCCGTGCGCCTCGCGGAGCCCCTTGGCTGAGATGTCGCCCTGCCAGTTGATGCGCTCGAGCCGGGCACCGTTGCCGAGGTGGAAGCGCGCCACGGGATCGACCGGATAGCCCTCGCTGTTCTTGGCGTTGAGGAAGTAGTGCGCGGCAAGCCGCGACAGCGTCGGGCGGAGCGCCTCGTTGCCGTAAGTGTAGATCCACTCCGAGTCCTCGAGCAACCGCAGCCGCTCCCGCTCCATGTCGTTGACGAGATCGCCCTGGTCCCCGGCGAGCGTGCGGGCAAGCCACTTCGCGAACTGCGGGATCGGCGACAGCGTGACGAAGGTGCGCAGGCTGTCGCGCTCCTTCGCCAGCTCCTCCACCACCTGCTTGATGAGGAAGTTGCCGAAGGAGATGCCGCGCAGCCCCTCCTGGCAATTCGAGATCGAGTAGAACACGGCCGTGGTCGGCTTCTCCGCGACCTCGCCGTTCTTGCGCGCCTCGCGCAGGAGCGACTGGATGTCCTCGGGCATCTCTCGGGTCAGCGCCACCTCCACGAAGATCAGCGGCTCGTCGACCAGCGAGGGATGGAAGAAGGCGAAGCAGCGCCGGTCTGCCGGGTCGAGACGGCGGCGCAGATCATCCCAGCCCTGAATCTCGTGCACGGCTTCGTAGGCGATGATCTTCTCCAGGATGGCAGCCGGCGTCTGCCAGTCGATCCGGCGCAGCACGAGGAAGCCGCGGTTGAACCAGGAGGCGAGGAGATGCATCAGGTCACGGTCGACGTACTCCAGCGCCTCGTCGCGCGCGTCGAGGAGATCGGTCCGCATGGCGACGATCTGCGCGGTCGCTCCCGGCGCCAGGTTCAGCCGACGGAAGAATTCCTGACGCGGGCTCTCGACCGCATGCTGCAGGTCGGCAAGGGACGCGGGCTGCGGATCGACCAGATAAGCCTTCGCCGCCTCGGTGAGCGCCGTCGCGTCCGGCTGCATCGTTGCGAGGAACGCCAGGAAGGCGCGCCGGCGCTCGGGCTCCAGCGCGCGGTAGCGCACGAGGATCGCGCTGGCTATTGCCACGCCCGACGCCTCGCCCCGCACGGACAGCAGGGCTCGCGCCAGCTCCTCGAGATCCTCTTCAGGATCGGCACCGCCGAGCGAGCGTGGCAGGAGCTGCCGGCTTTGCTCGGCGATGCTGCCCAACAGGTCCTGGAAGAAGGAAACGTTTACAGGGATGACACGCTCCCACAATTGCAACCGCGAGATGCGGCATCGTCGGCGTAGGCTCGCATCTCAATACTACATTTTCGCGGCGCTTGCGCCGGCCCCCGCGGGCGGGCTGCCGGTCCGCCTGGGTGACACATGCTCAAATCGACGTCATTCTAAAGCGCAAACCGACCGGAGGAGCACACCCGTGACAACCGAGACCTACGAAATCCTGGCCATCAAGTACGGCGAGTTCGCCAACCGTCGCCGCTTCGAAAGCTTCATTGCCGCCGACGATCACGATCTTCCGCACCCCATCGACTATTTCGTCTGGGTGATCCGCAACGCCAACCGCACCCTGCTGGTCGACTGCGGCTTCGACGAAGCCGAGGGGACAAAGCGCGGACGGAAGATCGCCCGCGCGCCGGCTGCAGCGCTCGAGATGCTCGGTATCGCGCCTGGGAGCATCGGCCAACTGATCGTCTCGCACCTGCACTACGATCACGCCGGCACGCTTGGCGCCTTCCCCAACGCCCGCTTCCACCTGCAGGCTGCCGAGATGGCCTACGCCACGGGACCTTGCATGTGCCACAACCACCTGCGCTATCCGTTCACGGCTGATCATGTGTGCGAGATGGTGCGCCACGTGTACTCGGGCCGTGTCGTGTTTCACGACGGCGACGCCGAGATTGCACCCGGCATCACCGTGCACAAGGTCGGCGGCCACAGCCGCGGCCTGCAGTGCGTGCGCGTCATGACCGCCACCGGGCCGGTCGTCCTCGCGTCGGACAGCTCGCACTACTACGAGAACTTCGAGAAGGGCAAAGTGTTTCCCATCACCATCGACATCGCCGACGTGCTGGCCGGCTATGAGCGCCTCAAAGCCCTGGCCGCCTCCCCGCGCCACATAATTCCCGGGCACGACCCGCTCGTGTTGCAGCGCTACCCTGCGCTCAACAGCCAGACCAAAGGCATCGCCCATCGGCTGGACGTGGCGCGGCTCGATACCTGAGTCCCACCGCGCCCCGTGGGGCCAGGGTGCGTTGGCGGCGGCTCGGGCCGGACGCCCCCCGACTCGGCCGCACGAGTTCCTGCCCGGTCGCCCTCAGCGCGACAGGGCCACGAGGTTCGGCCGTGCCGGCAGGCTCTCCGGCGTCTTCACGCCCCAGACCAGGCCGAGCCTCTCCAGCGCCATCAGCACCCACCATCCCGGATCCGTCTCGCCCGCATTGAGGCCGAGGCGCGCGGATCCGGGGAAGGCATGGTGGTTGTTGTGCCAGGCCTCGCCCATGGTGATGAGGCCGCAGTAGCGCACGTTGTAGCCCTGCACACCCGCGCCTTCGATGTGCCAGGACCGAGGCCCCCGATTGTGGGCGAAGTAGCCGACGAGCCAGTGACCCGTGACCGACAGGGCCACCCGCACGGCGATGCCCCAAACCAGCCAAGGCATGCCGCCGAACGCGTAGAACAGCCCCGCCCAGGGCAGCTGCTGCGCCATCCAGGTGCGGTCGATGAGCCGGTAGAAGCGATCTTCGGCAACCCGACGCTCCAGCACCAGCTCGGGCGGGTGTACGAGCTGCAGCTCGCAGTGCAGCTGCCAGTACCCGTCGTGCAGGATCGAGGAACGGTGCGCCAGATAGGGGTGGCAGTGGGGCTTGCGCTGCGCCCAGTCGCGGATGTCGTGCTGCCGGATCATCCCATACGGCCCCGCCATCCCGACGAGCGTGCCCAGGTAGACAAAGAGCCGTTCCAGCCACAGCGGGCAATCATACGCGCGGTGGATCAGGCGGCGATGCATGCCGAGCGAATGCCCGAGGCACACTGTGGCCGCCGTCGTCGCGAGGAAGAGCACGAACGCGCCCCACGTGAAGAAGATTGGACCGCCGACAAGGGCGACGAACGTCATGCCCGAGATCCACAGCGACTTCACGGGCTTCCAATGCACGCTGCCGGCGGCCGCATCCGTTGCCTCGGCGTCGAACATGCGGGGGGAGCGAAAGGTGCTTTCCGACCTCGACAGCGCCTCGTCGACGGGGTCGAACGATCCGGCCGACATGTGCCCCGCACCGGCCGCAACATCGATCACGGCTCCCTCCGCAGCTGCTGGCGGCTCTTCGCTCAAACCCACGCATCCCCGGGCTATCGCACGAGCTTCGCGCGCGCCGCTGTTCCCAGGGGAAAAGGACCACGCGATCATGTCCGGTAGCCGTCTATTCATTGGCCACTAAACATTTCGCGGTTCAATCTCTGGATCTCATGTTCCAGTGCGCAGCGCCCGGAAGCGCGCTAGACTACGCGACAGGAGGCGATCATGGCATCGAGCGTACGCTCTGCAGATCGAAAAGTGAGAGCCGGCAGCCCTCCGCCATCGCGTGTGCGCCTGGTATGTTGCGCGGCAGTCCTCGGTCTCGGCTTTCCTCTTGCCGCTTCAGTCCAGGCCTTGGCAGCCTGCACCAAGCCCAGTGAGGGCACGATCGCCGGTCAGTTTGACCGTTGGAACCGGGCCCTGGCGAGCCGCGACCCGGACGCCGTCGCCAACCTCTATGCGGAGAATGCGGTGCTGCGGGTCGCCGGACAGTCCTCGCCAATCATTGGCCGCCCGGCCATCCGCGACTATTTCGCGGACTTTCTTGTGCGGCACCCGCAGGGCGCGCTCAGCAGGCGGTCGATCAGCGTCAGCTGCAATGCCGCCTCCGACACCGGCAACTATGTCTATCGCCTCTCCGGTCAGCGCAAAGGCACGCGCACGCTCATCTCCGGCCGCTACAGCACCTTCTACGAATACCGCAACGGCGACTGGCTCATCGTCCGGCAGCAGGGATAGGCCTGGAGGGGGCCTTCGCCCACAGGGCCTGTGGCGCAGGCCCGCTGCCGCAATGCGCGGTGGGCGAAGCTCAGGCCGCTCCGCTACTATGGCGGCCAGGCCATTCGCGGGAACCTTTCGATGCCTGCCTTGAATTCGGCCCTGGGCTATGGAGCGCTGACCAAGCTCCTCCACTGGCTGATCGCCCTGCTGTTTGCCCTGCAATATGTGTCGGCAACGATCATGCTGCGCACGCCCGCCGAGGCCGCGACCCTAGGTCTCGATCAGGCTACCTACTACAACTGGCACAAGTCGCTGGGGCTTCTCGCCCTCATCCTCGCGGTGGCGCGTCTCCTGAACCGCAGGATGGGCGAGCTGCCTCCCTGGGCTCCCACGCTCACCAAGCTCGAGCAGATGATCATCCATCGCTCCGAGCAGCTCCTGTATGCGGCCATGCTGATCATGCCGCTGAGCGGCTTTCTCTACGTCATGGCCGGCGGCTACGGGGTGCGCCTGTTCGGGGCCTTCGACCTGCCCAACCTCGTCCCGCAATCCGCGGTGATCGCCGCGGCGGCCAAGTGGGTGCACGTCGGCAGTGCCATCCTGCTCCTCCTGCCGCTGGGCGCCCACCTCAGCATCGTCCTGGGCCATCACTTCGGCCTCAGGGACCGGCTGATCCAGCGCATGCTGCCCGGCGCCACGCCCACGGCCAGAGAATAACGCTCCGGCCGGCTGCGCCGCACCGTCACATGATGCCGATGGACGGGGGAACGCCGCCTGCGCAGAATGACGGCGGGGCCTGCGGGCCCGTCGACGAGTGACCGACCGGGGAGTTGCAATGACCGACAAGAACGAGGAGCGCGGCTTCCTGCGCGGCCTGCAAAGCTACGGCGACCGCGACTTCTCCATCTACATGCGCCGCGCCTTCGCCCGCTCCATGGGGTACACGGTGGACGAGCTGTCCCGTCCCGTGGTGGGCATCGCCTACACGCACTCGCGCTTCAATCCCTGCCACCGCCATTTCCCCGAGCTGCTCGATGCCATCAAGCGCGGCGTGGCCGCCGCCGGCGGCCTGGCGCTCGAATTCCCCACCACATCGCTGCACGAGTCCACGCTCGCCCCCAACTCCATGAAGTTCCGCAACCTCATGGCCATGGACACGGAGGAGATGATCCGCGCCCAGCCCATGGACGCCGTCGTGCTGATGGGCGGCTGCGACAAGACCGTGCCGGCGCAGCTGATGGGCGCGGCGAGTGCGGGCAAGCCCGCCATCCAGCTGATCGGCGGCCCGCAGATGACCTCGCGGTTCCGCGACGACCGGGTCGGGGCCTGCACCGACTGCCGCAAGTTCTGGGTGCAGTATCGCGCCGGCAAGCTCGGCAAGGCCGATATCGAAGCCGTGGAGGGACGGCTCGTCACCACGGCCGGCACCTGCGCCGTCATGGGCACCGCCTCCACCATGGCGGCCATCGCCGAGGCGCTGGGCATGACGCTGCCGGGCACGGCCGCCATCCCCGCCGTGCATGCCGACCGCCTGCGGGCAGCAGAGGCGAGCGGCGCACGCGCCGTCGCCCTCGCGCGCTCCAACCTCACGCCTGACAAGATCATCACGGCGGGCTCGATCGAGAATGCGGCGCGCGTGCTGCTGGCGCTCGGCGGCTCCACCAACGGCGTCATCCATCTCGCCGCCATCGCCGGCCGGCTCGGCCTCAAGCTCGACTTGCAGCGCCTCAACGAGCTCTCCGACACCACGCCCGTGCTCGCCGCCGTGAAGCCCGTCGGCAACGAGTTCTACATGGAAGACTTCTTCGCCGCCGGAGGCATCGGCGCGGTGCTGCGCGAGTTGAAGCCGCTGCTCAACCTCGACGTCATGACCATCACGGGCGAGACGCTGCGCGAGCGCCTGGCGGCCGAAGAAGGCGACTATGTCGACCGCCGCGTGATCAAGCCGGCCGCCCAGCCGGTCGAGCCGCAGGGCGGGCTCATCGCCCTGTTCGGCTCGCTAGCCCCCGATGGTGCCATCATCAAGCGTTCCGCCGCCACGCCCGAGCTGTTCGAGAAGACGGCGCGTGCGGTGGTGTTCGACGGCCTCGACGACATGGCCGCCCGAGTCGACGATCCCAAGCTCGACGTCACCGCCGACGACATTCTGGTGCTCCGCAATGCCGGCCCCCGCAGCGCCGTCGCCATGCCGGAAGCCGGCTTCCTTCCGATCCCCAGGAAGCTGCTGGAGGCCGGCGTCAAGGACATGGTGCGCATTTCGGATGCACGCATGTCCGGCACCGCCTACGGCACAATCGTGTTGCATGTGGCGCCCGAGGCCGCTGTCGGCGGTCCGCTGGCCTACGTGCGCACGGGCGACCGCATCCGCCTTTCCGTCAAGGAGCGCCGCCTCGATCTGCTTGTGGACGACAAGGAGATGGAGGCGCGCCGCAAGGGTGCCAGACCCGTGGTGTCCGACACCGCGACACGCGGCTACGACAAGCTCTTCCGCGAAAGCGTGCTGCAGGCCCCCGACGGTTGCGACTTCGACTTCCTGCGCCGGTAGCTGTCATTCCGGAATTTCGCGAAGCGAAATATCCGGAACCCAGGGCAAGCTGTTGAGCGTTGCGATTGCGGCCCTGAGTACCAGCTCTCGGGTTGCCGCCCTCGGCCGGTATGACACGTTCTCGCTCTATGACCCCATCGATCGGAGCATCTAATGGCCGTCCTCCACCGTCGCACCTTCCTCGCCGGCTCCACGGCGGTCGCCGCCGCATCGGTGGCCCCACGCGCCTGGGGCCAAGCCCCCGGCCACGGCCACCACGGCGGTCTCTATGAGAGCCTGCAGACGCCCGGCCGCATTGGTCTGCCCGAGACAGCCGCAACCCAGCACGTGTTCGATAGCCCCGCTCCGAAGGCCGCCAACCCCGGCCGTTGGATGGCCAAGGCGCCCCTGCCTCTGCCGCGCAGCGAGATGGCCTGGGCCGTAGCGCACGCAGATAGGATGCATCTCGTGGGCGGCTACGGCGAGCAGCGCGTCGACCGCCCCTACCATCAAGTCTACGATCCCGCGCGCGACCAATGGATCGACGCTGCGCCGCTGCCCAAGGGTGCCAATCACGTCGGCGTCGCCGTGCTTGATGATACGCTCTACGCCGTCGGCGGCTTCGTCGAGCAGAACCGCAAGCCGCACAACGAATGCTTCGCGCTCGACCTCAGGCGCAGCGGTGCCTGGCGTGCCATCGCCCCGCTGCCGCGGGCGTGCGGCGCCATCGCCTGCGTCGCCTTCGGCGGCAAAGTCCACGGCATCGGCGGGGCGGTCGGCGATACCTTCCCGACCAAGAAGTCCGTCGATTGGCACATCGCCTACGACCCTAAGGCGGACCGATGGGAGGAGCGCGTACCTATGCCCCAGGGCCGCGACCACACCGGCACACTGATGGTTGGCAACCTCATCCACGTCATCGGCGGGCGGGTCGACAGCTTCCTCACCAATTCCAACCTGCACCACGTCTATGACCCGGCCAAAGATGCGTGGGAGCCGCGCCGCCCGCTGCCGACGGCCCGCTCCGGTCACGGCGCCGTGCTCTATCGCGGGAAGATCTTCGTGATGGGCGGGGAGGGCTACGAGCGCGTCTACGGCCAGAACGAGGCCTATGACCCCACCACCGACCGGTGGCAGGCCTATGCGCCGATGGCAACCCCGCGCCACGGGCTCGGCGCCGCCGTGGTCGGGGACGCCATCCACGTCGCCGGGGGAGGCCCCATCATGGGCGGCGCTGTCCAGAGCGCCGTGCACGAGGCATTCACTCCGGACTGAAGCAGGCCAGGCCCCGAGGGCCAGCCCCTCGAGCGAGGCGATCAGCGCTCCGCCATGAGCGGGCCGATGCGGCGCACCTCCACCCGGCGATTGAGCGCCTCGGGGCCCTGCGCGGGAACCTTCAGGAACTGCTCGCCGTAGCCCTGCGTGACGAGATTCTCCGGCGGCACGCCGAACGTCTCCGAGAGGACCTCCGCCACGGCAGAGGCACGCCGGTCCGACAGACTGAGGTTATCGACGTCCGAGCCCACGGCGTCGGTGTGGCCCTCGATGAGAAAGACCTCGTCGGGATGCCGCTCCAGCACGCGCAGGATCACGCGCGCCAGCCGTTCGAGCTTGGGATATTGGTCAGGCGTGATCTCCCAGGCGCCGAAGGGGAAGCTCAGGTCGGTGAGTTCCACGTGCCTCATGCGCCGCCGGAGCTCGTAGCTGTCGCGAATCTCCTCGAGCGAATAGGCGCGCTCGAGCCGTTCGACCGGAGGTGCATCGAAGGCCTCATAGAGGTCGTCGTCGCTCGCGCGCGCGTAGTCGACGATGTACTTCTCGCGCGGGATCGTTATACGCGGCGGCGCCAGGGCGACAATCGCAAGCCCCACCGCCGCGCCGACGCCCACTCCGATTGCCACGTTGCGCAGGAAGCGGCGGTTGTCGATGATGTTGACTTCCCGCCCGTCGTGATAGTGGCGGTAGCGCCGCACCATGCGTCCGTGGCCGTCGACGATCGTCACGACGCGTACGCCGTCGGGACGCATGTAGAAAGTCTCGGTGTGGCCGTTGGCACGTCGCTCGACCCTTACGTCGCGGCCTCCGCGCCGGAATCGCTCGGTCTCGTCGTGGCGGATGACGACCTTGTCGCCCTGCCTGATGATCGTGCGGTTGCCGGGCTCCTCGATCACGCGCCGGTCGCCGATAACGCGCTCCTTGCGACCCTTCTGGACGTCGATGAAGCGCGGCGGGGCGTTGGCAGGCCCGCCGTATTGGCCTGGTGCCACCCTGGCGGGGCCACCTGGAACTGCAGCCGGTCCCGCATGCGGGGGCGGCATGGCGCCTCGGCCGGGTATGGGCTTGGGGCCGTCGCCATCAGGACGACCCGGCCGCCTCGGCATTGCATCCCGCTTCCACGGCTCCCGCCTGCCGTCGGGCGGCGCCTTCGGCTCGAGCGGCTGCGTGGCCCTGGGCGGCTGCTGGGGGTCCATGCGGCGCCGCGATGCGGGCGGCCCAGGCGGGGGCGGGGAGGGTTCGGCGCGCGGCGCCCTTCGCCGGTCCGGCCGCGGCTCCTTGTCCGGCTGCGCGCTGCGTCCGTAGGACGGAGGGAGCTGCGAGGGTTGTGCACGCGGCGCCCTCCGGAGGTCCTGCGCCGGCGCATGATCCGACGGCGGCTGCGCGCTGCGTCCGTAGGGCGCGGCCGGCGGAGCCTGCACTTTGCCTGGCTGTCCGGGGGGCTGGCCCGAGGGTGGCGGCCCCCGGCGCGGGGTACCCTGCGGCGGTGCCCTCCGTTCCTCCCTGCGCTTGGCTTTCTCCTTCTCCTTGTCCTGCTCGGTCCGTGGCCCCTGCGCCAGAACCAGCGGCTTGGTTGCATCCGCGGTTTCGGCATTCGCCCCAGGAGGAAGCGCTGCGGCGAAGGTGAAGGCTCCGGCGAGGATCACGAGCGTGCGAGAGGTCATCTTTGCGTCCTGAAGGTCCTATTTGCGTCTTGAAGGTCTTACCGCGGAGAGCGCGACGGCCGAGCCGAAGGCGACTCGCAGTTCTTTCGCGCGACTTTGGGGCGCAAAGGAGGCCCTGAGCATAACGGATCGACAGACAGCAAGCCGAACCTCTGCCGTCCTGCCGGTCGGTAACTTTTGATTAAGGAACACATGGAAAGATTCGCTTAACCAACGGATTTGGCTCGCAAGGAAACGTCCCATGCCCGCTTTGGACGAGGGGACCCGGCTGACCTCCAGCCTCAACGAGGCGCGCAACGATACCGGCCGCATCGCCTTTTGCGGCCCCATCGTGCTCAGCGCCATCACCGGCTACTCGGTCAGCAAGGTCGAGGACGAGATCCGCACCTTCCGCAACCCGGACTCCGAGGCCAAGCCCGCCGTCAAGGGCACGCACGCCGAGGAGGTTGCGGCCGCGCTTGCTCACTTCGGCTACAGCATGGAGCTCGTCGAGAGCTTCATGTACCTCTCGCGCAAGCACCGGCCCTCGCTGTGGACGTGGATGCAGAAGCCGCGCAACGCCTGGGTCCACTACATCCTGGCCGTCCACAAGGGCAAGGAAGGGCACTGGGTGGTCGTGAAGGGCGTGAAGCTCTGCGACACCTACTCGGAGGGGCGCTGGCAGTTCGTGTGCGACGGCCCCCACAAGGGCGCGCGCATCATGGAGGTGTTCCAGGTGCGCAAGTCACTCGGCGTGTAGGGCGCAAAAGGCGACAGCCGCGTTGCGCCGAACGGACGGTAGCATCGGAGCAATGCGCCTTCGGCTTTTGCGCCCTACGCCTGCAGCCTACTCAATCGACGTACGCGACACGATCGGAGCGCAGCAGCTCGGCGACGCTCTCCAGGTGCGACATGCCCGCGCGGATCTTCGCCTGTGTCGCATCCTCCATGCGGCGTATCTCCGCAAGCGCGGCGACGATGGACTTGAGCTGGGCCTGTGGGATCACGACGACGCCGTCGCGGTCGCCAAGCACGACGTCGCCCGACTCGACCGCCACGCCGCCGCACACGATCGCAAACCCGAGTCGGCCCGGCCCGCTGCGCACGCACGAGTTGGGCGTGATGCCGCGCGCGAATACCGGCAGGCCCGCCGCGACGATGCCTTCGCGGTCCCGCGCCATGCCGTCGGTGACGACCGCGGCTGCGCCCTTGTTCTTTGCCATCATCGCCAGGTTGTCGCCGACGCCGGCCGTCGCTGCGAACCCATCGCACGAGGCAATGATCACGTCACCCGGCTCCGCCACGACAAGCGCTGCCATGATCGCGAGGTTGTCGTTGGCCCCGCACTCGCAGGTGAGCGCCGGGCCGACGAACGCCGCCCGCTCCGGGTCGACGGGCTTGACGTGGTGGTCGAGCGCGCCGCGACCCTGCAGCGCGTCGACGATATGGCCGGTCTGTGCTCCGGCCAGCTGTGCCATGAGTTCCCGGCTCGGCCGTTTGAAGTTGCGGCGGATGGTCAGGACAGGCGGGTCCTTGAGCATGGTTGGTCCTTTCAGCCTCGCGCCAAGCCGCCGGCGCGGCGACCGGCGAGCGCCCAATAGATTGTCCCCCCGATCAGGCCGACCACTGCGCACATCAGGATCACGGCAGCGAGCTTGATGGCGCCGTCGGTCGTCCCGGCATCCGTGACGATCCGGCGCGCCGACGCATTGCGCCAGAAGGCAAGCGCGATGTGGAACGCGAGCGCGACGAGGCCGCTCAGGGCCCCGGTTGCGGCGTAGTACCCGAGGGTTCGCTTGCCCGCCCACTCGCCGCTCACGACGCTGATCAGCACCGGCACGCTCGAGAGAAGCAGGGTGAGCGGCACGGCAAAGAGCACGATGAACTGCAGCAGCACGAAGTCGATCCGCGCGAAGCCCGAGCCCGAGAGCATCCAACCCCAGATCGCCACGGCGAGCAGAACCCCGGACGCCAGGATCGCGACCAATGAGCCTGCAAGAACGGCGAACGCACGCACGATCATGACCTATGCCGATTGCTGCCCGGGCATGGCGAAGAACACGCCGCCGCTCCACACTCCGAAGCGGTCGCCCTCGTCGACCGCCAGCTCCACCAGATCGTAGTACAGCGCCCGCGTGACGAGCGCCTCGAGCCTTCCGCGCACGCTCAGGTAGGGTTTCAGTCCCTTGCTGTGGGCCTCGACGGCGAAACGCAGGGGATGGGCTGCGCCGGCCGTGACGATGTCGTCGACATTGGTGCGGAACGTCAACGCCTGCTCGCGCCCGCTCCCCTGCACCTCCATCTCAACGGCGAGGAACGGCGCGTCCGCGACGTCCACGTCCACCTTTTCCGCGGGCGTCACCAGATAGTGCCTGCCGTCGCCGTCCTTGCGCAGCACGCGCGCGAACAACTTCACGAGCGGCATGCGGCCGATGGGGCTGCCCTGGTAGAGCCAAACCCCATCACTGCGGATCTTCATGCCGATGTCGCCGCAATACGGCGGGTTCCATTTCTCGACCGGTGCCGGCCCCTTGCCGCCCTGCTCCCGCAGCAGCGCCTCCAGGCCGGCGATGCGATTGGTGGAAGCCTCGGTTGCCATCGTCAACAGACGCCATCGACCGCAGTGGAATTGCGCGCACGCGGCGGGCGCTTCCCCTCCCCGCATGCCGGAGGCACGTCTTCGACATGACGGTGAGGGGAGCACCGAGAGCGTGTCCTGGGCTCAAATGCGCTTCGCACGTGCTAGTCCGGCAGATGCTTGAGCGGGGGCACCTTATCGATGTCGACCGCACTGCGCGCCACGTTCATCATCATGGCATTGAACGTGTAGTAGCCGCTCACCCCGATCAGATCGATGATGCCCTGCTCGCCGAACAGCTTCAGCGCGCGTGCATAGGTTGCATCGCTGACGCTGCGGCGGCGATGCAGCTCGATGGAGAAGTCGTAGGCGGCGGCCTCGTCTTCCTTCATGCCCTCGGGCCGGCGCCCGTCGGCGATGGCCTCGACGGTGGATTTGGCGAGCCCCTCCTCCAGTGCGAAGCCGTAGTGGTAGGCCCACTCATATTGCTGAGTCCACTCGCGCGCCGTGATCAGGATCACCATCTCGCTCACGCGTTTGGGAAGGACATTACGAAAGCGTAAGTAATCGCCCATCGCCTTGGCGCGTAGCATCACCTCGGGCGAGCGCAGCATCACGGCGAACGGCCCGCGCGCGCTGTAGCCGCGGCCGGCGGCAAATTCATCGGCCGCCTTCTTCTGCTCAGCGTTCAACTTCTCCGCCGGAATCGGCGGCAAACGGTCTTGGGTCGCCATGACGGGTCCTTGGTTGGCTGCGGCGAGGCACCGCGGATTGGAGTGGAGGCGACTACTATTGTGGCGTATTGCATGCTTTCGAGCCAGTTCCTAGCTGTTCATATTGTGACCATCTTTGCCGACACAGTTTCGCACCTGCAGTAGACCGGCGTATATAATCGGGACCCATGAGCACACTCACCCAAACTGACGACGCAATCGTCGGTCGCATCGAGGCGGCCGGCGAACGCATCCAACGCGTGCAGAAGGCAGCCTCTTCGGTCATCTTCGGCCAGGAGCAGGTGATCGAGCGCACGCTCGTGACAATTCTCTCCGGCGGCCATGCCCTGCTGATCGGTGTCCCCGGGCTCGCCAAGACCCTCCTGGTCGAGACGCTCGGCAAGGTGCTGGGGCTGGATGCCAAGCGCATTCAGTTCACGCCCGACCTCATGCCCTCCGACATCATCGGCTCGGAGGTGCTGGAGGACAACAGCGGAGGCGGACGCCGCAGCTTCCGGTTTGTCAGAGGCCCGATCTTCGCGCAGCTGCTGATGGCCGACGAGATCAACCGCGCCAGCCCGAAGACGCAGTCGGCTCTCCTGCAGGCCATGCAGGAGCATCACGTCACCGTCGCCGGTCAGCGTCACGACGTGCCCGCGCCGTTCCACGTCCTGGCCACCCAGAACCCGCTCGAGCAGGAGGGTACCTATCCGTTGCCCGAAGCCCAGCTCGACCGCTTCCTGCTGCAGATCGACGTCAGCTATCCTGACCAGGGTGCCGAGCGACGCATGCTGTTTGCCACCACGGGCACGGACGAGCGCCGGGTCGAGCAGGTCCTTTCCGGTCAGGAGCTGATGGCCATCCAGCGCCTCGTGCGCCAGCTCCCTGTTCCGGACAAGGTCGTGGAGGCGATCCTGAAGCTCGCCCGCTCGGCGCGCCCCGGAACCGGCGCCGGTGCCGAGACCGACCGGCTGATCGCCTGGGGCCCGGGCCCGCGCGCCAGCCAGGCGCTGATGCTTGCCGTGCGCGCCAAAGCCCTCATCGACGGGCGCCTCGCCCCCTCGATCGACGACGTGATCGCGCTCGCCGAGCCTGTGCTCAAGCACCGCATGGCCCTCACGTTCGCGGCCCGTGCCGAGGGCGAAACGGCAACTGGAGTGATCAATCGCTTGGCAGCAGCCCTGGAGTAACGCTCAGGTGGCGGCGCAAGTCTCGCCGAAAACATCATCTGGGTCGAGCCCAGGCAGCAGCGTCTTCAAGCTCGAAGGCGAGGCGCAAGCGCTTGCCGACCGCCTGCCCGATCTGATGCTCGATGCGCTGCGCGTCGCCAACACGGTCACGCACGGCATCCACGGTCGCCGGCGCGCAGGCTCGGGTGAGACGTTCTGGCAGTTCCGCCATTTCCAGGCGAGCGATCCCGCCGCCGTCATCGACTGGCGCCGCTCCGCCAGTTCGGACCACCTCTACGTGCGCGAGCGCGAGTGGGAGGCCGCGCATACGTTCTGGCTCTGGCCCGACGTGTCCCGGTCGATGGTCTTCAACAGCCATCTGGCGTCAACCACCAAGCGGGATCGCGCACTCGTGCTGACCTTGGCGATGGCAGAGTTGCTGGTACGCGCAGGCGAGCGCATCGCGCTGATCGGGCTCACGGCGCCGATGGCGAGCCGCAAGGCGACCTCGCGCATCGCAGAGGCCCTGGCAGCACACGAAGGCGACGCCGCGTTGGCTGCCAGCCTGCCGCCCAAGGCACGGCTGTCGCGCTTCTCCTCGACTCTTCTGTTCAGCGATTTCCTGGACCCCCCCGAGGCGATCACCGCCCGCATCAACGAACTCGCCGAAACCGGCGTGCACGGCCACCTCGTGCAGGTCCTGGATCCCGCCGAGGAAGCGCTGGCCTACGAGGGCCGGATCGAGTTCCGTTCGCCCGAAGGCAGTGATCGCTGGGTGGCCGACCGCGTCGAGACGCTGCGTCCCGCCTATCAGGCCAGGCTCGCCGCACACCGGGCACAGCTCCAGCAAGCCACAGACCGCATCGGCTGGTCGTTCCTGGTGCATCATACCGACCGCCCGGCCTCCGAGCCCCTGCTCAATCTCATCATGCGCCTGCAGGGCGTCGCCGACGATTATCGCTGGAAGCCGCAAGCCTCCGGAACCACGGGCGGAGGCGCCCGATGACGCTCGGCCCCATCGCTTTCCTCAGCCCCTGGCTGCTCGCGGGCCTGCTGGCCCTGCCGGTGATCTGGTGGCTGCTGCGCACCATCCCGCCGCGTCCGCGCCGCCTCGATTTCCCCCCGACCCGCATCCTCGTCGGCATCGAGAACCGCGAGAAGACGCCGGCACAGACACCCTGGTGGCTCACTCTCATCCGCATGGCCGCCGCTGCGCTCGTGATCCTCGCGCTGGCAGAGCCCGTGCTGAACCCCAACCGCGACAAGGCGCTCACCGGCACCGGTCCCGTGGTGCTCGTCGTCGACAACGGCTGGTCGAGCGCGGCGCATTGGGGTGCGCGCACCTTCATGATCGGACGCCTGATCGCCGAAGCCGAGGGACAAAGCCGCCCGCTGCTCATCGTCCCCACCGCCAACGTCTCGCATGCCGTGAGCCTCAAGATCGAAGCTCCCGCCGCCGCCCGCTCGACCGCCGCGGCCTTGCAGCCGCAGCCCATCGCGCCCGACCGCCTGGGGGCGCTGCGCGCCATGACCAACGCGCTTGCAGGCGCCCGCGATCCCGTGACGGTGTGGCTCGCCGACGGCGTCGATCATGATGACACCGCGCGCGAATTCGCGGAGAAGCTGGCTGCTCTCTCGGGCGGCGGCCTCTCCGTCGTGGACACGCCGGCCGGCCAGGAGGCGCTCGGCGCCGTGGCCGGCGTCGGCACGGGCGGCAGGCTCGACGCCCAGGTGCTCCGCGCCGAAGGCGCCCCGCGCGCCGGCACGCTCCATGCCATGTCGGCGCGCGGCCAACGCCTCGGCGAGACGCCCTTCTCCATGGGCGCCGGCGAGACCCGCGCACTCGCCACCTTCGACATGCCGCTCGAGCTGCGCAACCAGGTCACGCGCGTGGAGATAGCCGGCGAGCGCTCGGCCGGCGGCGTGAACCTGCTCGATGCGCGCTCGCAGTGGCAGCGCGTCGGCCTCGTGTCGGGGGCCTCCCGCGAGCAGGCGCAGCCGCTGCTGGCGCCGCTGTACTACCTCGAGCGAGCGCTGCAGCCGTTCTCGGAGATCGCCAAGTCCGACGACTCCAACCTCTCGACCGTGCTCGACGGTCTCATCAAGCGCAACATCTCCTCGCTCATGCTGGCCGACATCGGCACGCTCCCGCACGACATCAAGGAGCGTATGGATGAGTGGGTCAAGAAGGGCGGCATCCTCGTACGCTTCGCCGGCCCGCGGCTCGAGAAGGGCGGCGACGACCTGCTCCCCGTTTCGCTTCGCCTCGGCGGCCGCACGCTGGGCGGCGCGCTCTCATGGGCGACGCCGCAACCGCTGGCTCCCTTCGGCGACGACGGTTTGTTCGCGGGGCTGACGTCGCCGGCCGAGGTGCTCGTCAACAAGCAGGTGCTGGCCGATCCGTCGAGTCTCGGTGCCGACGTAAAGGTCTGGGCACGCCTCAAGGACGGCACACCGCTCGTCACCGCGGCCAAGCGCGGCGACGGACAGCTCATCTTCTTCCATGTCACCGCCAATTCCGACTGGTCGAACCTGCCGCTCTCCGGACTGTTCGTGGAGATGCTGCGTCGCATCGCCAGTCTCGGCGGTACCGGAGGGGCCGGGGGCAGCCTCGCCGGCAGCAGCGACACGGGCGACGCACCGGCGACGACCGAAGTGCTGGCGCCCTTGCAGGTGCTCGACGGCTACGGCCTCCTGAAGAACCCGTCGCCGACAACGCAGGCTATTGCCGCCTCCAAGATCGCCGATGCCAAGCCCAGTGCCGAAAATCCGCCGGGATACTACGGACCTGCCGGCGCCCCGCGAGCGCTCAACCTGATGACCCCCAAGACCATCCTCAAGCCGTTGCCCAGCATGCCCCTCGGCGTCGAGCGTCGGGTTTACGAGGGCGACACCGCGCAGCCACTCAAACCGCAGATGCTGATTGCGGCCCTCGCGCTGCTGTTCGCCGACATCCTGGCCGTGTTGGCTCTGCAGGCGGGGGGACAGCTGTTTGCCCGCCGCGCCGCGCGCTCCGGCGCCACCGCCACCGTCGTCGCCGCGCTGGCGATGGCGGGTACAGTGCTGCTGGCCCCGGGCCCCGCGGACGCGCAGATCACCACGGGTCCGGGCGCCCCCCCGGCCTCACGGACCCGGACCGACGACGCGCGCGCCATCCAGTCGACGGGCAAGGTGACCTTCGGCTACGTGATCTCGGGCGACACCACCACCGACGAGGCAAGCCGTCAGGGCCTCTACGGCCTCGGCCGCTTCCTGATCGAGCGTACCGCCGTGGAGCCCGGCGAGCCCTCCCCCGTCAACATCCTCAATGACGAGATCGCCTTCTACCCGATCCTCTACTGGCCGGTGCTGCCCGACTCGCGCACGCTGCCGGAAGCGACGCTGACGAAGATCGACGCCTACATGAAGCAGGGCGGCATGATCATCTTCGACACGCGCGACTACGGTCGCGGCGTGCTCCCAGGCTTCAACCTGCGCAACGAGGGCGGCACGCCGCTGCAGCGCCTGCTCGGCACGCTCGACATCCCGCGCCTGGAGCCCGTGCCCGAGCACCACGTGCTGACGAAATCCTTCTACCTGCTCAGAAGCTTCCCCGGACGCTGGGACGGCGGCCAGCTGTGGGTCGAGGCCGAGGCCCCGCGCGACAGCGACCAGGGCCGGCAGGCCCGCCGCGTGGACGGCGTGAGCTCGATTCTCGTCACGTCCAACGATCTTGCCGCGGCCTGGGCCCGCGACCAGCGCAACCAGCCCATCTATCCCGTGGTTCCCGGCGGCGAGCGCCAACGCGAGATGGCCTACCGCACCGGCGTGAATATCGTCATGTATGCCCTGACCGGCAACTACAAGGCCGACCAGGTGCACGTGCCGGCCCTGCTCGAAAGGCTCGGCCAGTGATCCGGTCGACTCGGAAACCGATGCCTAGTCGCGCAGATTCCCCCTCCCCCTTGTGGGGAGGGGTTAGGGGTGGGGGGAATCCCAACAGCAGACGTCCTGCAATCCCCCCCTCCCTGTCCCTCCCCCACAAGGGGGGAGGGAACGCTGAGGCCCACGCATGAGCAACTGGTCGATCGACTTCTCGCCCATGGTGCCGGCGCCGCTGTTCTGGGCCGGCGCGGTGCTGGCGGTCCTGCTGGTGGGGCTGCTGCTCTTCCGCCGCAACCGCGGTGCAGTCCTGCGCGCGCTGTCGCTTGCCGCCCTTCTCCTCGCCCTCTCCAATCCGACGCTGAGGCAGGAGGAGCGCGAGGGCCTCGCCAACATCGCCATCGTCGTCATCGACGAAAGCACCAGCCAGACCATCGCCGACCGGCCCGAGCAGGCCGCCGCGATCCGCCACGAGTTGGAAGGCAAGCTCGCCGGCATCAACAATCTGCAGGTGCGCTGGGTGACGTCGTCGCGGCCGACCGGCGAGACGGCTGCCGGCACCAACTTGTTCTCAGACCTCAACAGCGCGCTCGCCAACACCCCGCCCGACCGCCTCGCGGGCGTCATCATGATCACGGACGGACAAGTGCACGACGTGCCGAAGTCGGCGCACGCGCTGGGCTTCGATGCGCCGGTCCACGCGCTCCTCACAGGGCGGCCCGACGAGTTCGACCGCCGCATCGAGATCCTCAGAGCACCGCGATACGGGATCGTCGGCACCACCCGCGAGATCGAGGCGCGCGTGGTGGAGACGGGCCGCCGCGGCCGGGCCGGCGACCGCGTGTCTCTGCGCATCCGCCGGGAGGGCCGCGCGGACGAGACGCGGACGACCCAGATCGGCCGCACTGTGCCGATCCAGATGCATTTCCCCCACGCCGGCCAGAACATCGTCGAGATCGAGCTCGAGACGGCAGCCGGAGAGCTCACGCCCGCCAACAACCGCGTCGTCGTCGTGGCCGAGGGCGTGCGCGAGAACCTGCGCGTGCTGCTGGTCTCCGGCGAGCCGCACGCCGGCGAGCGCGTGTGGCGCAACCTGTTGAAGTCGGACGCCGCCGTCGACCTCGTGCACTTCACCATTCTGCGCCCGCCCCAGAAGCAGGACGGCACGCCCATCCACCAACTCTCCCTCATCGCCTTCCCCACGCGCGAGCTGTTCTCGGAGAAGATCAAGGACTTCGATCTCATCATCTTCGACCGCTACCAGCATCGCGACATCCTGCAGCTGCTCTACTACGAGAACATTGCCCGCTACGTGGAGCAGGGCGGCGCCCTGCTGGTCGCCGCCGGCGACGACTACGCGGGCCAGATGAGCCTGTCGCGCACCCCGCTCTCCGTCGTTCTGCCGGCCACGCCCACGGGGCGCGTCCTCGAGCTGCCGTTCAAGGCAAAGCTCTCCCTCGACGGTCTCAAGCACCCCGTCACGCGCGGGCTTCCGGGCTCCGCCGGCGTCGAGCCCGGGAAGGAGCCGACCTGGGGCCGCTGGTTCCGCCAGGTCGACGTCTCGGCCGGGCGCGGCCGGACCATCATGAGCGGTGCCGAGGACCGGCCGCTCCTCGTGCTCGACCGCAAGGGTCGCGGCCGCGTGGCGCTCATGACCTCGGATCATGCCTGGCTGTGGGCACGCGGCTACGACGGCGGCGGTCCCCACACCGACCTCCTGCGCCGCCTTGCCCACTGGCTGATGAAGGAGCCCGACCTGGAGGAGGAGCGCCTCCTCGCCTCCGCCCGCGGCCTCAAGCTCACCATCGAGCGCCGCTCCATGGAGGAAAGCGTGCCGCCCGTGCAGATCTCGGCACCCGGCGGCGAATCCTCCGAGGCGACGCTGGAGAAGGCCGGCCCTGGCACCTGGCGCTCCACCATCGATGTCAAGGTGCCCGGACTCTACAAGCTGCAGGCCCAGGCCCCGACCGGCATGCTGCACGCCGTCGCGCACGCCGGCATCGAGGACGCGCGGGAGATGAGCGAGGTGACCGCGACCGACGAGAAGCTCAAGCCCATCATCGAGGCGACCGGCGGTGGCGCCTTCTGGACGCGCGGCGGCGGGCTGTTGTCGGGCCTCAGCGCCAGCAGCGTGGAGCTGCCGCGCATCTCCATGCTCGCCAACGCTCGCGTGCTCGCAGGCTCCGGCTGGCTCGGCCTCAAGGACCGTGAGGCCTTCGTCACCCGCGGCGTCAAGCTGATCCCGATGTTCACGGGGCTGATGGCGCTCGCGGCGCTGCTCGCCCTGCTGGCGCTGACCTGGTGGCGCGAGGGACGGTAGCCGCGGTCGGCTCGCAGACGGCGGATTCCGCGACGCGTATCAGCCCAGCACCCGTACCAGGGCGGCCGGGAACTCGCGGTAGTGGTCGATCACGGCATTGGGCCCGAACTCCCGCACCGGCCGCGACGTATAGCCGAAGGTGACCCCGATCGAGGGAATTGCCGCCGCCACCGCGGTGGCAATATCGATCTCGCTGTCACCCACCATCACGGCGCGGTCGGCGCGTCCGCCGGCCAAGGCGATGGTGCCCGTGAGGTGCGCGGGGTCAGGTTTGCAGACGGAGAATGTGTCGCGGCCGGCGATGGCCGCGAACTTCCCGGCCAGTTCCAGCTCCACCAGCAGCAGCCTGGACAGCGCCTCGTACTTGTTGGTGCATACGGCGAGGCGCGCGCCCGCACCGACAAGCTGGTCGAGCAACTCTCCAACTCCCTCGAACGGCCGGCTGTCCACGGCCACGTTGTCGGCGTAGAACTCGAGGAAGGCCTTGTGCAGCCGCGCGCTGTCGTCCTCGCTCACGCTCACGCCGCGAAAACCAAGACCGGCCTCGATCATTGCCTTCGAGCCGCGGCCGATGAAAGGATGAAGCTCCTCGACGCTGACGGGTGCGGCTCCAGCCATGGCCAGGGCATGGTTCGTCGCCGACGTGAGATCCGGTGCGGTATCGACGAGGGTGCCGTCGAGATCGAAGACGATGGTGGTGCCGGTGAGATCAGGGAGCATGAGATCGCGAGGCTTCGGCTGGGCGCGGCAAGCTAAGCGGAATCCGCCGGCAAAGAAAGAGGCGGCCGCTTGCTAGGGACCTGCGGCGGGCCTAGACAAGAGGGCAATGCTCCAACGCCCGTTCCGGGCCCCATCACGTGGAGGCGTTCATGGACAAGCCCACCATCAGCCTGATCCGAAGCCAGTGCTACGTCGACGGCCAATGGGTCGGCGAGCCCTCGCTGCCCGTCACCAACAAGGCCACGGGCGATGTCATCACCAAGGTGCCTAGCCTGGGCGAGACCGAGACGCGCGCCGCCGTCGCGGCCGCCAACCGTGCCCTGACGGCCTGGTCCAAGATGCTGGCGAAGGAGCGCTCCAAGCGCGTGCGCCAATGGTTCGACCTGATGATGGAGCACGCCGACGAGCTGGCCCTGCTGCTCACCAGCGAGCAAGGCAAGCCGCTGGCCGAGGCCAAGGGCGAGATCGTCTATGCCGCGGGCTTCGTCGAGTTCTTCGCGGAGGAGGCCAAGCGGGTCTATGGCGAGACGATACCCACCTTCAAGCCCGACGCCCGTATCGTCGTCATCAAGCAGCCGGTCGGCGTGGTGGCGGCCATCACGCCCTGGAATTTCCCAGCCGCCATGATCACACGCAAAGTAGCACCCGCACTTGCGGTGGGTTGCACCGTGGTGTGCAAGCCGGCCTCGGAGACGCCGCTGACCGCCCTGGCGTTGGCAGTGCTTGCCGAGCGCGCCGGCATCCCCAAGGGCGTGTTCAACGTCATAACCGGCAAGGCGAGCGTGATCGGCAAGGAGCTGACCGCCAACCCCGACGTGCGCATGCTGACCTTCACCGGCTCCACCGAGATTGGCGCCAAGCTGATGGAGCAGTGCGCGCCCACCATCAAGAAGCTTGGGCTCGAGCTCGGCGGCAATGCGCCCTTCATCGTCTTCGACGACGCCGACCTCGACAAGGCGGTGGCCGGTGCCATGGCCTCCAAGTACCGCAACGCCGGCCAAACCTGCGTCTGTGCCAACCGCATCTACGTGCAGGACAAGGTCTACGACGCATTCGCCGAGAAGCTCGCCGCCGAGGTGAAGAAAATGAAGGTGGGCCCGGGCACGAAGGCCGGCGTCACCACGGGTCCCCTCATCAACAAGGCGGCGGTCGAGAAGGTCGAGGAGCACCTTGCGGATGCCGTGAAGCAGGGCGCACGGGTCGTGCTCGGCGGCAAGCGGCATGCGCTCGGCGGCAATTTCTTCGAGCCGACCATCCTCGCCAACGTGACGCAGAAGATGATGGTGGCCCGCGAGGAGACCTTCGGGCCCGTGGCGCCGCTCTTCCGCTTCAAGACGGAGGATGAGGTGATCGCGATGGCCAACGATACGCCCTTCGGCCTTGCGGCATACTTCTACGCCCGCGATGTCGGCCGTGTGTGGCGCGTCGCCGAAGCGCTCGAATGCGGCATCATCGGCATCAACGAAGGGATCATCTCCAACGAGGTCGCTCCCTTCGGCGGCTACAAGCAGTCGGGCTTGGGGCGCGAGGGCTCCCACCACGGCATCGAGGAGTTCCTGGAGATCAAGTACATGCTGATGGGTGGGCTGTGAGCTCTCTGTCATCCCGGCCGGAGCGCGACGCGCGCAGAGCCGGGACCCAGGAGCTGCAAGTGCGGCCTCTGGATCCCGGATATTTCGCCTCGCAAAATTCCGGGATGACAATCGTGCGTGGGGCGTACCTGTGACCGCCGACCTGTGGAAACAGCAGGCAGCGGAACGCGCGCTGGCTTACGTCAAGGACGGCATGCTGCTCGGCCTCGGCACGGGCTCGACAGCCGCGAGGTTCGTCGATCTCATCGGGCGGCGCATGAAGGAAGGCCTGCAGGTCACCTGCGTGCCGACCTCGGAGGCGACGCGCCTGCAGGCGGAACGCCTGGGCATTGCGCTGACGACGCTCGACGACGCGCCGTTCCTCGACCTCACGGTCGACGGCGCCGACGAGCTCGACGGCCATCTGCGCCTTCTCAAGGGTGGGGGCGGCGCACTGCTGCGCGAGAAGATCGTGGCCATGGCGTCGGACCGCATGATCGTCATCGCCGATCCCTCCAAGCGGGTCGACGTGCTCGGCAAATTCCCCCTGCCCGTCGAGGCGGTGCGCTTCGGCCTCGCCGCGACGCGCGCCCTCGTCGGCGCGGTGGCGGCAGACGCCGGCTGCAATGGAGAGGTTGCGTTGCGGCTCGGCAAGGACGGTGCACCATTCCTCACCGATAGCGGCAACGTCATCCTGGACTGCAGGTTCGAGCGCATCCCAAACCCCGAGGCGCTGGATTGCGCCCTGAAGGGCGTGCCCGGCGTGGTAGAGAACGGCCTGTTCCTCGGCATTGCCGACGTTGCCATCATCGCCGGTCCCGACGGCGTCACCACCATCGAGCGCGACGACGCTGCAAAGGATGACTAGGGTAGCCGAGCCGGCACGGGCACAAGGAACAGGGAGAACCAGGCCATGCTTCATCGCGCGGCCCTTGTCGCGGCAACATGCCTGGCGCTCCTGGCGTCGTCCGCGGCGCTGCGGGCGCAGACGCCCGACCCGGCCCGTGTTGCCGCCGCCAAGGAGATGATGCAGTCCGCCGGTGTCGCCAAGCAGTTCGACGAGGTGATGCCGCTGCTCGCCCGCCAGCTCAGCGCCTCCTTCATTGCCGTCGCCCCCGACAAGGCCGACGAGATACGCCAAGTTTTCTCGGAGCTTGCGGCAAAGTTCGTCGATCGCAAGAACGAGCTGATCGACAAGATCGCCGCAGCTTATGCCGACCAGCTGACGCTGGACGAACTCAATGCGATCGCTGCCTTCTACCGCTCGCCCGTGGGCGCGAAGTTCGTGGAGGTGCAACCGCAGATGATGCGCAAGGCCATGGCGCTGGGGCAGCGCTGGGGTGCGCAGATCGGGCGCGAGATCGAGGAAGAGGCCCGCCGCGAGCTGCAAAGGCGCGGCATACCGCTCTGAGGCAAGCCCTCAGCACAGCTCCGGCGAGACGATCTGCTCGCGCTGCGCCCCAAGGTAGCTGATCGCTGCGCGCACCACCGGCGGCGCGTACAGGATCTTGCGGTGGCCCAGATCATCGAAGGCGAGGAGTACGGCGCCGGGGCAACCCGCCATGATCTCCTTCGCATCGGCGAACGCCACGTCGGCGTCGTCGCGGGCGTGCAGCAGCAGCGCCGGCCGCCCCGTGGCAACCAGCAGGTTCGCCGCGGTGAAATCGACAATCCTGCGACAGGCGATGTCCTCGAGACGCCGCTCGTAGACATGCTGCGCAGCAGGCGAGAGGCTCAGCTCCTCGCCGAACCGGCTCGTCACGTTGGAGAACCGGTTGGGCACCGACACGAGGACGAAGGCGAGAAAGGGGTAGGCGCGCGGCATGGGCGGCCCGCCGCCACCGGCCAGCAGCGCGGCCAGCCCGCCCAGCGAGTGGCCGACGGCAAAGTGAACGGGCCCCAGGGCCTCGGCGACTTGGCGGACCGCATGCGCGCAGGCGATGAGGCTCGTGCGCTTGCCCGCGCTCTTTCCGTGGGCCGGCAGATCGAACACAACCGCACGGAAGCCGCGCTTGCGGAACTGCTCGGCGAACGCCGTCATGAACGAAGCTTCGCCAGTCCAGCCGTGGATGAAGAGCACGGTGGCGCGCTTCGCCCTATCGGGTTCGAATACATAGGCCTGCAGCTCGCCCACACTGGTCGGGACCCGTGTGGGCATCCCATTACGCAGATGGAACCGCGCCCTCTCCACGAGCTGATCGTGGTCGCCGCTGCGGTGCCTGGAAAGCTCCGGGGTGCAAAACTCCTCGAAGGCCAGCTCGCCCGCCAGCTGTGGGTCCTCGGCAGCCAATTCTGGATAGGCCTGTTCGTTGGACATAGGCGCACAGTGCTGCGCGGGCGAGCGCCGTAACGCTGCTGCCCCGCGGACGGGTCGAGACGCGTAGGTAGCACAGGACGGGCGCGGCCGGGATGGCCGTTATGGGGTGTCCTGCGCTTATGGTTGCCGGCCCGATAGTTGCATATCCTTTGTGCGCTCCCTGCACTCGGAGGAACCGCCCAGGATTGCCAGCCAGACGCCCATCGTCCACCCTGGCGGCAACAGGCATAAGAGCGAGCGTGCGCGGCATGAGCAAGTTCGACTACGATCTCTTCGTCATAGGTGGCGGCTCCGGAGGTGTCCGCGCGGCCCGCATCGCCGCGGGACACGGTGCCAAGGTCGCACTGGCTGAGGAGTATCGGCTGGGCGGCACCTGCGTGATCCGCGGCTGCGTGCCGAAGAAGCTGCTCGTCTATGCGAGCCGCTTCCGCGACGAGTTCGAGGATGCGGTGGGGTTCGGCTGGAGCGTGCCCGAGCCCACCTTCGACTGGCCGACGTTGATCGCCGCCAAGGACGCGGAGATCGAGCGACTCGAAGGACTCTACCGCAACGGGCTGGAGCGCTCCGGCGTCGCCATCCTCAAGGCTCGCGCCGAGCTCGTCGATGCCCACACCGTCACGGTGCAGCCGGGCAACCGAAGGATCACCGCCCGCATCATCCTGGTGGCAACGGGAGGACGCCCGGTGGTCCCGCAGGTGGAGGGCGCCGGCCACGCCATCACCTCCAACGAGGCGTTCCATCTGGAGAGCCTGCCGAAGTCCATACTGATCGCCGGCGGCGGCTATATCGCCGTGGAGTTCGCCTGCATCTTCAGTGGTCTCGGCGTCGACACCACGCTCCTCTACCGCGGGCCCAAGATCCTGCGCGGCTTCGACGAGGAGCTGCGCGACGGCCTCACCGAGGCGCTCTTCAAGCGCCGGATCGACGTGGTCTGCAATGCCGAGATCGCCAGCATCGACAAGGCCTGGTCGAGCTACAAGGTGACGCTCAAGGACGGCACCACCGTGGCCACGGGGCGGGTGATGTTCGCCACCGGCCGCGCACCCAACACGCACGGGCTGGGGCTGGAGGCGGCCGGCGTGAAGGTCGGAGAGAAAGGGCAGATCGCGGTCGACGCGGCCTCGCGCACCTCCGCCGAGAACATCTATGCCGTCGGCGACGTGACGGATCGCGTGAACCTGACCCCGGTCGCAATCCGCGAGGGCCATATGTTCGCGGACAACGTGTTCGGCGGCAAGGCGGTCACATTCGACCACGGGCTGGTGCCCACCGCCGTCTTCTCCACGCCCGAGATCGGCACCGTCGGATTGACGGAGGCAGCGGCCCGCGCGCGCTACCCAAAGCTCGACGTGTACAAGGCGGGCTTCAAGCCGCTCAAGCACACGCTCTCCGGGCGCGACGAGCGCATGCTCTTGAAACTGCTTGTCGATGGCGACAGCGGCCGCGTCGTTGGCTGCCACATCCTGGGCGCCGATGCTGCCGAGATCGTGCAGATGGCGGCCATCGCCATGCGCATGGGCGCCACCAAGGCCGACTTCGACGCCACCGTGGCGCTGCACCCCAGCGCTGCCGAGGAGCTGGTGACGATGCGCGAGAAGTGGGCGCCGCCCGCCAAGCCCGCGGCAGCAGGGCGACCGAAGAAGAGGGTCTCCGATGCCGCGTCTTGAGGGCCGCGTCGCGCTTGTGACGGGCGCGGGCTCCGGCATCGGCCGCGCCATGGTGCGGCTGTTTGCGGCCGAAGGCGCTCACGTCTACGTCGCAGACGTCAACGCGGAGGCCGCCGAGGCGGTCGCCAGCGAGATCGCGGCTGCGGGCCTGTCCGCGCGGGCGATCACGGCCGACGTCTCGCTGGGCCAGGACGTCAGCGCCATGTTCCGCACGATCGCCGCGACGCATGGCCGCCTCGACGTGCTCGTCAATAACGCCGGCCTCAATGTTCGCAGCGACTTCCGTCACCTGAGCGACGCCGATTGGGTCAAGATTCGCGAGGTCAATCTCGACGGCGTGGTGCGCGTCGCCCGCGACGGTTTCGCGCTGCTCCGAGCCTCAGGCAGGGGCTCGCTGGTGAACGTCGCTTCCATCATGGGCCACCGCGGCCTGCGCCAGCTGACGGCCTATTCCGCCACCAAGGGCGCTGTGATCGCGCTTACGCGCGGGCTCGCCGTCGAATACGCACCCTTCAACATCCGCGTCAACGCGCTGGCTCCGGGCTTCGTCGAGACCGCGCTGACGGCGCGCGTGCTCAGAAACCCCGGCATCAAGCAGGCGCTCGTCGACAACACGCCGATGCGCCGCTTCGGGCTTGCGGAGGAGATCGCCAAGGCAGCCCTGTTTCTCGCCAGCGACGATGCCTCGTTCGTGACGGGCGCCGATCTCGCGGTGGACGGCGGCATGTCGGCGGGGCTGTAGGCCGGTCGCCGCAGCGCCGGCCCGCCAGCGCCCCCATCACCGGCGGAGGGTGCCGGCGCCCTGGTTTACCGCACGAGCTGCAGGAAGATCAGCAGCAGTCCAATCACGGATACGAGCCATGCTGCCGTTCGCGTCCACGGAACTCCGGCGACGTAGAGAATCGCATGCCCCACGCGGCCCCAGAAGAAGAGCTGGGCTCCCAGCAGCGTCATGGTGTTGCGAATTCCGGCCACATGCGCCACCAGCACCAGAATGGCGAACAGGATCAGGCTCTCCAGCATGTTGCGATGAGCACGCTGCGCACGACCGGCCCAACCCATCATCTCCGGCATGTCCTCGCGGTTGGACGCGAGCTTGACGAGACCCACCTGCAACGTGGCTCCGCTCACGGCGATCAGAACGAGAACGAACGTCAACGCGGCGGACCAAACGAGATATGCAAGCTCAGGCGTCATGGTGGCCTCCCCCTGGGGGCTTCCGGGCGTGCACGCGGACCCCGTCACGAACGAGTCGGCAGTATGCAACCGCTCCGTATGCTGTCGAGAGCGCCGGTGTGCGATGCGGCGGTCCGCGGCCTCCGCGGGTGCTGGCCCCCCGCGACACTCGGTCCGCCCCCTTTCGAGCCGGCTCTATTCGCGCTATGCCAGAGGCAACATCCCAAATCCAATTGCTGTGGAGACCGCTTATGACGAAAACGATGACGCTGGAAGAGGTTGCGCAGGCGATGGTAGCCCCAGGCAAGGGCATCCTGGCCGCCGACGAGAGCACCGGCACCATCAAGAAGCGCTTCGACTCCATCAAAACGGAGAGCACAGCCGACAGCCGGCGGGACTACCGCGAAATGCTGTTCAGCGCCACCGAGGCGATGAAGAACTGCATCTCCGGCGTCATTCTCTACGACGAGACGATTCGCCAGAAGGCCAAGGACGGCACGCCGCTGCCCAAGCTTATCGAGGCGGCCGGCTCGCTCCCGGGGATCAAGGTCGACGCCGGCACCAAGGCCCTTCCCTTCTGCCCGGGCGAAGTGATCACGGAAGGACTCGATGGTCTGCGCGACCGCATCAAGGATTACGTCGGGCTCGGCGCCAGGTTCGCCAAGTGGCGGGCCGTCATCGACATCGGCAGGAACATGCCGTCCTACAATTGCATCAACGCCAACGCACAGGGCCTGGCACGCTACGCTGCGTTGTGCGTGGAGGGCGGGCTGGTGCCGATCGTGGAGCCCGAGGTGCTGATGGACGGCGACCACGACATCGTCACGTGCGAGAAGATGACCGAGTGGGTGCTGAAAGAGGTCTACTCGCAGCTCTACTATGCCAAGGTGCCGCTCGAACGGACCGTGCTCAAGCCCAACATGGTGATCGCCGGCAAGCAGTGCGCTCAGCAGGCAAGCCGTCAGGAGGTCGCCGAGCGTACCGTCAAGGTTCTAAAGGCCTGCGTGCCGTCGGCGGTGCCGGGCATCGCCTTCCTCTCGGGCGGCCAGTCGGACGAGGACGCGACCGCGCATCTCTCACTCATGAACCAGCTGGGGCCCCTGCCGTGGAAGCTCTCCTTCTCCTACGGTCGCGCCCTGCAGGCCGCGCCCCTCAAGGCCTGGGGCGGCAAGTCGGAGAACGTCGCCGCCGGCCAGCGCGCGTTCGCCCATCGCGCGAAGATGAACAGCATGGCCACGCTCGGCAAATGGAGCGAGCAGCTGGAGAAGGCGGCGTAATCGCCTTCTCGGCCCCCGCGACGAAGGGCGCAGCGTCGCCATTTCGCCCCAATGGGCTCCGATAGCCTGGGTTTGGGACGCAAGCAGGAAGCCGCGAGGGGCGCGTGACGGACACCGCCATCGAGTGCCGCATCTACGCGGTCGTGGAGGCCGGAGAGGCTGCGCGCGAGCGGCTCGAAGCCGCTCTCGGCGCGGCCGACATCGCCTCGGTGCTCATTCTGCCGCCTCCGGGCCAGCCTCTTGTCGCACCGTCGGCGCGTCCGCTGATCGAGGCGGCTCAGCGCCGTGGCGTGGCCGCCCTCATCGCCGATGATGCCAGGCTGGCGCGCACGCTGGGCGCGGACGGCGTACATCTGCTGCCCATCGGTGATCCCCCGGCTGCATATGGGGAAGCCAGAAGCATCGTGGGCGGCCGCGCGATCGTGGGCGTCGACGCGGGCGCGTCGCGCCACGATGCCATGACGATTGCCGAAGCCGGTGCCGAATACGTTGCCTTCGGCGCTCCGGCAGACCTTGGCGACGAGGCGCGCAAGCACCGCGACGAGCTTGTCGCGTGGTGGGCCGAAATCTTCGAGGCGCCCTGTGTCGCCTTCGACGTGGAGACCCCCGGGGAGGCGGAAACTCTGGCCCGCGCAGGCGCCGACTTCGTCGCAGTCCAGCTCCCGGCCGGCGCGACTGCGACAGAGATCGGCAACCTCGTTGCCGGCATCGCCGCGGCGATCCGCGCGCCCGCTTCGGCCAGCTGAGGAGGCCCAGGACATGTCCCGCGGATCACTGCGTATCAGTCTCGCCGCGCCGATCGCGGCCTGCCTGGTCCTGCACGTGCCGGCCGCGGCCGAGACAAGCTCCTGGGAGGGCCGCGTCGACGGTCCCGCGGAGGCGGCCCCAAAGAAGGCACGCCCCAAGCCGACGCCTGCCGTGCCTGCCAAGGTCATCCGCGTCGTGCCGGCATCGCCGACAGCATTGCCCTTTGTCGCGCCCCCGGCCGCGTCGTCTGCGGTAGGTGCTCCCCCCTCCACAGCTCCGGCAGCCTCGGGCGCGCCGGACCGCGGGGGCAATGTCAGTGAGGTGATCAAGGCGCCGGTCCCCGGCGAGGACGCCGCCTACGAGGCCTTCGATCAGGGCAAGTACATCACCGCGCTGCGGCTCGCGTTGCAGGCCGCACAGAAGGGCGACCCGCAAGCCCATACGCTCGTCGGCCGCATCTACGCAGAGGGCTACGGCGCGGCGCAGAACCTGTCGCTGGCGGTGCAATGGTACGCGCGCGCCGCCGAGCTCGGCGACCCCGAAGGCATGTTCGCCTACGGACTCATGCTCGCGGAAGGCAAAGGCGTGCAGAAGAGCTACGACGCGGCCGCGCAGATGTTCGAGGCTGCCGCAGGGCATAAGCACCCCCTCGCGAATTACAATCTCGCCCTCCTCTTCCTCAGGGGCGAAGGCAAACCTGAGAACCCGCACCGGGCGCTCGGCCACATGCTGTTTGCGGCCGAGGCGGGCGTCGCGGCGGCCCAGTACGATCTCGGCACCATGTATGCGACCGGCACCGGCACCGACGCCAATGCCTTCGAGGCAGCTCGATGGATAGGCAAGGCTTCAGCCCAGGGTCATACGGAAGCCCAGCTCGACTACGCCGTGCTCCTGTTCCGCGGGCATGGGGTGCCGCCGGATCAAAAGCGCGGCGCGGCCCTGTTCCGTGCCGCCGCGGAGAAAGGCATGGCGGTCGCGCAGAACCGGCTCGCGCGCTGTTACGTGCACGGCGCGGGCGTGGAGAAAAGCATGATCGACGCGGCGACCTGGCACCTCATCGCCAAGGCGGGCGGCGTTCCGGACGAGAGCCTGGACAAGACGGTCGCCAAACTATCGAAGGCGGATCGCGCCAAGGCTGAAAAAGCTGCCGCCGCGTGGCGCGACAAGAGTCTCATGGGCATCGAGTAGAGCGTGGCGGGTCAGCCCCGCATTCCCCGACACCGGGCGCAAGCGCCCATCGAGGAGACTGACCCATCCGCCGCGCGCTTCAGCAGCCGTGCCGGCCCAGGCAGCGGAAGAACATAGGCGTGCGCCAGCCCCAGCGCGCCGCGCATTCGTGCCGCCATGCGCGGCAGCGCCGCCAGTGCACCTTCTCGACCAGCGTGCCGCTGGCTGCGGTGGCGCCGGGCAGCGTCGACTGCGGAGCGGAAGCCGCCGAGGAACCGGCCGGCGCGAGAGCCAGGGCCGTCACCATCAGGCCGCCCGCGAGGATCAGTTTCGCAAGCATCTGTCTTCTCCATTGCTGCGGTATGTCATGCATCGGCCGCGGCGGAGGCCGCGATGGGCCGATGACGGACAATCGAGCACGATGCACCTGAATGGCTGCGCAATGCGCGGTTCACCGTGCATTCACGCGCTGTGGCGGGAGGTCGGAATACTCACACCGAGTTCAAGTCCGCAGCCCGATTACTGCGACTGCGGCACCCGCGGACCACTGGGCGGCCCGAGCTTGTCCAGCACGCCGCCACGCGGCGGCTCGGCAGGCTGGCCCGTGGCCGGAGTCGAGGGCGGCGCCGCCTTGTCGGAGGGCTGTGCCGTGCCGGGCACGGCCGCTCCCGGCGAGTCGAAGATGGAACGCGCCTGATCCGTGCGCGCCGCCAGGAGGGTCAGCAGCATGCTGGTCGCAAAGAACGCCGCCGCAAGGCCGGCCGTCACGCGCGTGAGGAAGTTCGCGGCACCGCGGCCCGTCATGAACCCGCCGCCACCGCCGCCGATGCCGAGGGCGCCACCCTCGGAGCGCTGCAGCAGCACGACGCCGACAAGCGCGGCGGCAATCATGAGATGAAGGATCAGCAGAACGGTGGTCATGAGCGGTCCCGAATGGTCGTGCGGCGAGCCTTCTACACCAGCCGCGCACAGCCCGCCAGCGCCGCCCGGTTCACTTCTTGGCGGGCGCCAGCATGTCGGCGAACGGATTCGTGATCCAGTCGGCCAAATTGCTGTCGGGGGTCTTGCGCTTGGGCTTGGCCTTCGCTTCCTTGGCTGGCTCCGCCTTCTTGGCGCTCCCCTCGGCCGCGGGAGCCCGCGCGACAGGCTTGGCAGGGGCCGCGCTGGGCGGCGCGGAGGGCGCCGGCGCAGCGGTCTTCTTGGCTGCCGGGGCGACCTTCGGAGCTTCCTTCGCTGCCCCGGCCGCAGGTTGGACGGCTGTCCTCTTCACCGGTGCCTTGACGGCATTGGGGGCAGGCGCCTTTGCCGGGTCCCTGGTGCCGATCGCCGCGGGATCCGGGTCGGAGGCCTCCCTGAAGGTCACGAGGGGCTTGCCCTGACAGCGAAACAGCAGCTGCTCATCGAGCTCGATGACGCGCCGGACCTGCTCGAGCCTCTCAGAGCTCAGGTTGGCCTTGGCCCACTCCGGCCCCCGGCCCATGCTGGAGCGCACACCGCTCTGCTCCAGCTGCGCCTGCTCGCCCTTCAGTTTGGCGCACTCCTCCTTCTCCAGCGGCGCGGCATGCACCGCGGCCGCATGCGCCACCATCGCCGCTGCCACGAGGCCGATGCCTGCGCGCATCATGGGTCGCAATCCCCTCTCTTCCCGCCGTAAGCGAGTAAACAAGCTCGCCACTATTGCGCTTTGCGGCCCGCGGTCAAGCGTCGCACGCCGCGATGATGCCGATAAAGTCGTCGGCCTTGAGGCTCGCCCCACCGACCAATGCACCGTTGACGTTGGCGATGCCCAACAGGGAACGCGCATTGTCGGGCTTGACCGAACCGCCGTAAAGAATGCGCATCGCCTGCCCATCGGCCCCGAATCGCTCTTGCAGGGCCTGCCGCAAGAAAGCATGGACCTCGGTGACGTCCTGCGTCGTCGGCGTGACCCCCGTACCGATCGCCCAGACCGGCTCGTAGGCGACGACCGTGTCGCCCGCGCGCGCCTTGGGGGGCAGGGACTCTGCCAGCTGGCGCCCCACTACGGCGAGCGTAAGACCCGCCCGCCGCTCTCCCGCCGTCTCACCGATGCAGACAATGGCCATGAGGCCGGCCCTATGCGCGGCCACTGCCTTGGCCTGCACGTCGCGGCTGCGCTCGGCATGCTCGGCGCGACGCTCCGAATGGCCGACGATGACGGCCGTGGCGCCAGCGTCCTTCAGCATTTCGGCTGCAACGTCGCCGGTATAGGCGCCGCTGTCAGCGGCGTGACAATCCTGGCCGCCGACCAGCAGTCGCGACCCCGCCGCCTCCCGGGCAAGCGCCCCCACAAGCGTCGCCGGCGGGCAAAGCATGACGTCGACACCGGCAGCGAAGCCGGGCTCGGCCAGCCGGTCGCGGACGCGCCGGGCCTCCCCCAGGGCCGCAACGACGCCGTTCATCTTCCAGTTGCCCGCCACCAGCGGGCGAACACGCGGTTCCGATACGGCCATTCGTCCTCCTGGGCTCTCCGGGCGCGCAAGCCGCAGTCCTCCGGTCCACCCCAACAAGCCCGCAGCAGGCTGCCATCCGACTTGCCGGGCCGTCCGGGGGTTCATAATATGCGGCGCGTCCGCGTCAAGGCGTGGAAAAGTTGTCGAGGCCCTCGCCTGGCGGCCTCGTCACGGCCCGTGCCCCTGTGCGCGCCGGCGGCCTCAACCTGGAAAAGCCAACCTCATGCTCGATGCACTTCGACGCGGCGCTTTGAATTGGATGGCCAAGATCCTGCTCGGTCTCCTCATCATCGCCTTCGCGGTCTGGGGCGTCGCCGACGTGTTCCGGGGGTATGGGCGGGGCACGCTCGCACAGATCGGCAAGACCGAGATTTCGGTCGACGAGTACCGGCAGGCATACCAGGACGAGATGACGTCGGTCTCGCGCCGGCTAGGCCGCCGTCTGACCCCGGAGCAGGCCAAGCTGCTCGGCATCGAGCAGCGTACCTTGTCGCGGCTGATCGGTGTGGCTGCCATCGAGACGCACGCCCGTAATCTGGGCCTCGCCATATCTGACGCGGCCATCGCCGACCTTATCCGCGAGGATCCCGCTTTCCGCGATCTCAACGGCAAGTTCTCGACCGACGTCTTCCGCGCGGCACTGCGCCAGAACGGCTATTCGGAAGCGCGCTATGTTACCAGCCGGCGCAAGGACGAGGTGCGCGAGCAGCTGACGGACACCCTGCTCGTCGGGCTTGCGCCACCGCAGCTCATGATCGATCTGCTGCACCGCTATCGCGACGAGACGCGCGTCATCGAATTCTTCACGCCCGACTACGACAAGCTGATCAAGGTGCCGGAGCCCGACGAGGCCAAGCTCAAGGAGTATTACGAGCAGAACAAGCGCTCGTTCACGACGCCGGAGCTGCGCAAGATCAATGTGCTGCTACTGACCCGCTCCGAGGTCAAGTCGCGCATGACGATCAGCGAGGACGAGATCAAGGCGGCCTACGAGCAGGAGAAGGAAAAGTTCAACATCCCCGAGAAGCGCCGCATCCAGCAGCTGGCCTTCCCCGACAGGGCCGCCGCGGACAAGGCCTATGCCGAGCTCTCCGGTGCCGCCAACTTCACCGAAGCCGCCGCCAAGCTCGGCTTCAAGGAGAGCGACTTCGACCTCGGCCTGCTCGCGCGCAAGGACCTGATCGACCCCAAGATCGCCGAAGCCGCGTTCACACTCTCCAAGGATGAGCTCTCCAAGCCGGTCGACGGCCAATTCTCGACCGTCCTTCTGCGGGTCAGCGAGATCGTGCCCGGCAAGCAGCGCACGCTCGTGGAGGTCAAGGACGAGGTCCGGGACCGTCTGGCCGAGGAGCGCGCGAGCCACGAGTTGCAGACGCTGCATGAGAGCGTCGAGAACGAGCGCTCCGCCGGAAAGACCCTCAAGGAGATCGGCGAGAAGCTGGGTTTGACCTATCAGGAGATCGCCGAGATCGATCGCAGCGGCAAGACCGCCGATGGCAAGCCGGCACTCGAGCATGCGGAGGCCTCGCGGGTCACGCAGGCGGCATTCGCAGGCTCCGTGGGTCTCGAGGCGGAGGCGACCGACCTCGCCGACGGCGGCTTCGCGTGGGTCGACGTGGTTTCGGTCACGCCCGAGAAGCAGAAGCCCTTCGAGGCGGTGCGGGACGAGGTGAAGGCCGCCACCATCGAAGCGGAGCGGCTGCGGGAGATCTCTGCGGCGGCCTCCAAGCTCGTCGAACGGCTTGCAGGCGGCGCAACCATGGAGGCGCTTGCCGCCGAGACGGGCGGCAAGCTCCAGTCCACGCCTGCGGTGACGCGCACGACCTCGCCACCCGGCCTGCCGCACAACGCCGTGCAGCAGGCGTTCGCGCTGCCGCAGGGCGGGGCAACCTCGGCGCTCACCACCGACGGCAAGTCCCGCATCATCCTCCGTGTCGCCAGCATAACCCCGGCGGCGCCGCCCACGGCGGAGCAGACCGCCAACCTCAAGGGCGAGCTGACGCGCCAGTTCCAGAGCGACGTGCTTGCCGAATACGTCGCGGCCCTGCAGACGCGCTACGGGCTCACCGTTAACGACGCGGCGTTGAAACAGGCGCTGGGCACCACCGGTCGGGATCAGTCCGACCCGGAGTGACGCCGGTGTCCTGCATGGGACGAGACGAATGATGCAGCTCGATCTGACCTCGCCGCCATTCGAGGCACTACCCGGCCGCACCGCCTTCGTCGAGCGCCATGAGAGGGGCGAGCCGCAGGTGGTTTGGACGCGTCTCGTCGCCGATCTGGAAACGCCGGTCTCGGCTGCTCTGAAGCTGAGCGACGGCCAGCCGGTAAGCTGCCTGCTGGAATCGGTGGAGGGCGGCGCGGTGCGTGGGCGCTACTCCATCATCGGCATCGCCCCGGATATCGTGTGGCGCGCCTTCGGCAACCGCGCCGAGATCAACCGCCGGCCCCAGGCGGAGCCCAGCGCCTTCGAAGCCGACGAGCTGCCGACGCTCCAGTCTTTGCGGGCACTGCTTGCCCGTTCGCGGATCAAGCTGCCGCCGGATCTGCCCCCCATCGCCGCTGGCGTCATCGGCTACATGGGCTACGACACGGTCCGGCTCATCGAGCATCTGCCGAACGAAAGGCCCGACGCGCTCGGCGTGCCCGACAGCGTATTCGTGCGCCCGACTGTCATGGTCGTGTTCGATGCGGTGAAGGACGAGATGATCGTCGTCACGCCCGTCTATCCGCAACCTTCCATCGGCGCACAAACCGCCTACGCCGACGCCGTCGAGCGGGTCCGCCGGGTCGTTGCCGCACTCGACGAGCCGCTGCCGCACGCAACCAGCATGTCGGGGATAGCCCTGGCCCTGCCCGAACCTGTCTCCAATACGGCACGCGACGACTACGTCTCCATGGTCGAGCGCGCCAAGGAGTACATCGCTGCGGGCGACATCTTCCAGGTCGTGCTCTCGCAGCGCTTCTGCGCGCCCTTCACACTTGCCTCCTTTTCCCTCTACCGTGCGCTCCGGCGCACCAATCCCTCGCCATTCCTTTTCCATCTCCAGTTCGGCGACTTCGCGCTGGTCGGATCATCCCCCGAAATCCTCGTGCGCGTCCGCGACGGCGAGGTGACGATCCGGCCGCTTGCCGGCACCCGTCGGCGTGGTGCCACACCCGAGGAGGACAAGGCGCTCGAGGCAGAGATGCTCGCCGATCCCAAGGAACGCGCCGAGCACCTCATGCTTCTCGACCTCGGCCGCAACGACGTTGGCCGCGTCGCAGAGATCGGCTCGGTGCGGGTCACCGAGAGCTTCGCGGTGGAACGCTACAGCCACGTCATGCACATCGTCAGCCATGTCGTGGGGCGGCTCGACAAGCAGCACGACGTGATCGATGCGCTCATGGCCGGCTTCCCCGCAGGCACGCTTTCAGGTGCGCCCAAGGTGCGGGCCATGGAGATCATCGACGAACTCGAGAAGGATAAGCGCGGCCCCTACGGCGGGTGTGTGGGCTATTTCTCGGCCGACGGCGAGATGGACAGCTGCATCGTGCTGCGCACGGCCCTCGTCAAGGACGGGATGGTCTACGTGCAGGCCGGCGCGGGCATCGTCGCTGATTCAGACCCGCAGGCCGAACAGCTCGAATGCGAGTACAAGGCCAGGGGCTTGTTCAAGGCCGCCGAGGAGGCCGTCCGCTTTGCGGCCCAGGCCCGGCGGGGAAATCGTTAGGGGCGCAAGCCTCCACGCAATAGAGAAAGCCGAGGCTTTCGCCTCGGCTTCGCTATCCTTGCTGGGAGCGTTACCCGCGGCTCACTTCAACGGCCGTACGGGCGCTCCTCGACCAGGAATGTCCCACTTCCAGGTCACGCGGGCGGCAATCGTGTCCGTCGAGGCATCGATTCTGCGATCGTTCACGAAGGCACCTGCCGGCGTATAAGCTGGCCCGATGGCGTCGTCGAACTCGTAGTGCCGATACTCCAGGCCCGCGGTCCAACCGGGAGTGACGGCCCACTCAAAGCCGCCGCCAAGGTACAAACCGTCGTTGCGGGTGCCAGCTGTGTTATCCAGCACGCCGGTAGCCGCGACGCGCACCTCATGATTGAACCGCGCAGTCGCATAGCCAGCTGTGAAATAAGGCATCCAGTGACCAGCCGCCCAACCCAGACGTCCACCGATCGTCAGGATGTCATTGAGCTGTCCGTTGCAGTCCAAGGTGTTGGGCAGCGGCGGACACCTCGTCGAACCCGGATCGTTCCGGAAGGCGCTCATCCAGCCCCCCTCAAGCCCGAGTACGACTGCCCCGAACTGATGCTGGACGCCAAGATGCACACCAACGAAGGGGGTACCTTGGTCCACATCGAACAGTGATCCCGGCGTCCCTGGAATATCAATGTCCATGCTTGACCATTGATAGCCGCCCGCCACACCGAAGTAGAATCCGCTCCAGCTCGTCGGCACGACCGCCGCCGGCCGGCCCCTCGCGGCCATCCCGTCGGCTCTCGTGTCGGTCGTAGTCGCAGCAAACGCACCAGCAACGCAAGTCGCGGCGAAGACGTACCTCGCCCCAGTACTAAGTGAATTCCAGCGGCGCATGGTTGTATCCCTCCAAGGCTCCGTGGCCAGCCATACGCGCAACTCGATCTCAGGGCCCGGACAATGCAGTGAGTCGCGCAAATTGGCACCAATGCCCCAAACGGTGCCCCCCGGGGTTGTGGCTAAAGGTACCCAATCGCAGTCACGTATTTGATATGTCTGCTATTTTTGACGTTTCCACCCCCTGAATCCAGCTGATTTCAGTGTGGTTCAAGTGCAACGCTCGGCAGTTTTGCAGCACACCGACTGCTACCTGCGCCGAACTTGTCGCTTGGCCGCCCGCGAATGGATGGGTTTCCCGTGGCTGTCGGCACACCTTTGGCTATGTTGCGGAAATGCTGACGCTCTCACTCCTCCGGCACGCCAAATCGAGCTGGGACAATCCCTCGCTCCAGGACTTTGACCGGCCACTTGCCAGACGCGGCATCGAGGCTGCCGGGCGCATGGGACGGTACATACAGGCACATGATCTGGCTCCCGCCCTGATTATTTGCTCGGACGCGGTGCGCGCGCGCCAGACGCTCGAGTTGGTGCTACCGCATCTCGCCGTAGAGCCCGCCGTCACCTACGAGCGGGAACTCTATCTCGCATCGCCGCGGTCGATGCTGGCGCGGGTGCGCAAGCTCGAAGCCGAAGACGTCCGCCACGTGATGCTCCTCGGCCACGACCCCGGCATGCACGCGCTTGCCGTGGACCTCGCGGGCGCAGGAGAACCCCAGCACCTGGCCTCTCTGGCGCGCAAATTCCCGACTGCGGCGCTTGCGGTCATTCGCTTCACGGTACGCGACTGGGCCAAGGTGGCGCCTGCAAAAGGCAAGCTGATGCTCTTCGTTGCGCCGAAGATGCTGGCCTGAACCGCCGCCAAGCTATGCGCTTTCCGTTCTTGATCTCCACCGGCGGGCATGGTCTACCCTCGCTTTGAGGTGTGTGCTGATCATTAAGCCGGTTCATGGGTTTTTGTTCTTGCGAATCCTGCTGATCGAGGACGAGCCGTTGGCCAGGCTCGAGCTCCGCAATCTCGTGGTAGCCGCGGGCCATGACGTGGTGGGCGAGGCATCCACCGGGTCCGAAGCCCTTCGCCTTGCGGGTGAACACCGTCCAGACGTGATTCTCATGGACATCAGCCTGATGGGTGATCTCGATGGCATCGAGGCGGCCAGGATGATCAACGACCAGTTTGCAATCCGATCGCTCTTCGTATCGGCGCTCGTGAATAGATCCCGCGACACGGTGGACGCTGCCAGACCTTTCGGCTTCCTGCTGAAGCCGGTGAGCCATCGCCAGCTGATGCGGGCACTTGATGAGATCGCCCGCCAGCTCGGCAAATCGGCCTGATCATGGCGCCGCAGCCGCCCGGCAAGGCTTCCGTGCCTTGACCGCAGCCGCAACGCTCCCCTAAACCTGCATCATGCTCGTCCTCATCGATAACTACGACAGCTTCACCTATAACCTCGTCCACTTCCTGGGCGAGCTAGGTGCATCCTGCCGGGTGTTCCGCAACGATAAGGTATCGGTGGCGGAGGTCATGAAGCTCGCCCCCAAGGGGATCGTGCTCTCTCCCGGCCCGTGCACACCCAATGAGGCCGGCATCTGCCTGGGATTGATCGAGAAGGCGGGCCCGACGATACCACTCCTCGGCGTATGCCTTGGCCACCAGGCGATCGGGCAGGTCTACGGCGGGAAGGTTGTGCGGGCACCCGTTCTGATGCACGGCAAGCTGTCACGGATCACGAACAAGGGTCAGGGCGTATTCCGAGGCCTGCCGAAGAAGTTCGAGGTGACGCGCTATCACTCGCTGATCGTGGAGCGCGCCAGTCTGCCCTCCACGCTTGCCATCACGGCCGAGACCGACAAGCTGATCATGGGCCTGCAACACAAGACATATCCCGTGCACGGCGTGCAGTTCCACCCCGAGAGCATCGCCTCCGAGCACGGCCACGCGCTGCTCGCCAACTTCCTGGAAATCTGCGGCATGGCTCCGCGTCGGCGCAACGTGCGCCCCGCACGGCACGCTGCCTGAACGCACAGGGTGAGCGAGCCCATGGACCCGCAAGCCGCCCAGGTGCCCTCGGTCGAGCTGCGCCAGCTGATCCAGAAGGTCTCGGCCGGCAGCACGCTCACCGAGGACGAGATTCGCACCGCGCTCGACCAGATGACGGCCGGCGCCGCCACGCCGGCCCAGATGGGCGCCTTCCTGATGGCGCTCAGGGTGCGCGGGGAAACGGTGGAAGAGATCACCGGCGCCGCCCAGATGCTGCGCGCGCGCATGAATCGGGTCGCGGTCCCCGCCGATGCCATCGACATCGTCGGCACCGGCGGCGACAGCCACGGCACCTATAACGTCTCCACCTGCGCGGCGCTGGTCGCGGCGGGGGCCGGCGCGAGGGTCGCCAAACACGGCAACCGGCGCGTTTCCTCCAAATCCGGCGCTTCCGATGTGCTGGCCGAGCTTGGCGTCAAGCTCGATGTGCCGTTCGGCACCGTCTCGCGCTGTGTGTCGGACGCGGGCCTCGGCTTCCTGTGGGCTCCCCAGCACCATCCGGCGATGAAGCATTGGGCTGCCATCCGTGGCGAACTCGGCATCCGCACGATCTTCAACCTGCTCGGGCCCATCTCCAACCCCGGCGGCGTCAAACGCCAGGTCGTGGGCGTGTTCTCCTGGCACTGGGTGGAGCCCATCGCCCACGTGCTGAAGAACCTGGGGGCCGAGCATGTCTGGGTCGTGCACGGCCATGACGGCTTGGACGAACTCACCACCACCGGCGCCACCGACGTCGCCGAGTTGAAAAACGGCCGCATCGAAGTGTTCGAGGTGACCCCCGCCGACGCCGGCCTCACGCCCGCCAAGCTCTCCGATCTCAGGGGCGGGGACGAGAAGGAGAACGCTGCAGCCATTCGCGACGTGCTTGACGGCAAGCGGACGCCTCTGCGCGATATCGCCATTCTCAATGCTGCCGCCGCCCTCATCGTTGCGGGCAAGGCGGCGAACCTCATGGACGGCGCCGCGCTCGCGGCGCATTCCATCGAGTCCGGCGCCGCGCGCACGGCACTCGAGAAGCTGGTCGCCATCAGCAACGGGCGGACGTAGCCATCGGGCGCTCCCAACTGAGGCGAATGCCCATGGCCGAGATCAAAGTCCTCTGCTCAGGCGCCTTCAGACCGGCCTATGAGGTTCTGGCTCCGCGCTTCGAGAGCACGACGCACCACAAGATTGTAACGGCGTGGGGCGGCTCTGTGGCGGGCGCGCCCACCTCCATCCCCGATCGCCTCATGCGCGGCGAGCCGGCCGATCTCGTGGTCATGGCCGGCGCCGAGCTCGACAAGCTGGTCGCCAAAGGTCGGATCGCGGCCGGGAGCCGGGTCGACCTCGCCGAATCGGGCATCGGGGTCGCCGTGCCCGCCGGCGCTCCCAAGCCCGACATCGGCTCGGCCGACGGCTTGAGGCGCAGCCTTTTGCAGGCGAAGTCCGTAGCCCACTCCACAAGCGCCAGCGGCATCTACATCAAAGGTCTGCTGCAACGGCTGGGCGTCACGCCGGTGCTGGGCGAGCGCATCCGACCCGTCGAGGGCGAGCCCGTGGGCCGCGTGGTGGCGCGCGGCGAGGCCGAGATCGGCTTCCAGCAGATGAGCGAGCTGCTGCCCGTCCGTGGCATCGAGATCGTCGGCCCCCTGCCGCCGGAGATCCAGGAGATCACGATATTCTCGGCCGGCCTCGCCGCTGCCGCCCGCGAGCCCGACGCCGCGCGCGCCCTTGTCGCCTACCTCACGTCACCCGACGCCGCCGCCACCATCCGCCAAAGCGGCATGGAGCCGGCCTGAGAGTGCGTCATCCCCGTCAGCGCAAAGCCATCCACGAGCGCCGCCTCCCGAGCTGGATAACCGCGCCGCTCCGGGCCTCAGGGGGTCCGCCGCGATGCCGGCCCGGCTCCCCCGGTCATGCCCACGACGACGCCGACCAGCAGCAGCACGAGGGCGATGATCAGGGGTACGGTCGGCTCCTCACCCAGCAGCAGAAGAGCGACCAGGATGCTCACCGCCGGCGTGGCCAGCAGTCCCAGCGACGTCGTCGCGGCGGGCAGCTCCGAGCTGCTCACCGCGGCAGCCCAATAGGCGAGCGCGGTTCCGGGAATCCCCGCGAACAATAGCAGCAGGACGGCCTCGGTGGTCCATTTCACCACCGGCGGGCCCTCGAGCGCGAAGGCTGCGGGAACGAGGATCGCGGCCGCGAGCAGGGCCTGCCACGGCGCCAACTGAAACGGGCTCACACACCAGACGTGACTACGGTTGTGCACGATGCTCGCCCCCCACAGCACCGCGGCAACAAGGAGGGCCGCGTTCCCCGCGACGGCTCGATGATCAGCCCAGTCGAAGGTCAGCGGATTGAAGATCACCATCAGCCCCAAGAGGCCAAGCCCGAGCCCCAGTGCGCGGCGCGGCGAGATCCTCTCGCCGATGAAGACCGCGGCAAAGATCGGGGCCCACAGCACGCTGGTATAGGCCAGCACCGTCGAGCGACCCGCCGTCACGACCTGCAGGGCGAGCTGCGAAAGGATCGTGAACCCGACCATGTGCAGCAGCACCATGCTGACCAGCACCGGGGCGTCGCCACGTCTTGGAGCCGCGAGTCCGGTCATGCCGAGCGAGATGACGAACAGGGCAACGGCGGAGATGCAGGTGCGGAGCGCGATCGACCAGATCGGCGGCATGTAGACAAGCAGCGCCTTGTTGACGGGCCACATCGTGCCCCATGCCAAGACGACCACCAGCAGGAGCAGAAAGCCGCGGGTGCTTTGCTTGTTTGCTGCCAGGGTATCGGTCATGCGGCACTCTATACCCCTCCTGCCGTGCCCCGCTGCGCTTTTGCACAGTGTTTCGCGCATTGCTGCCGCGACGTTTAGGTGCAGTGCAAAATCGATCGCCCGGCTATAATCGCGGCGATGTTGAGCAAGAGCGACAGCGCACTCGTCTATCCGGTCCCGGAACCTCCCGAGCCCGGACAGGCCATCGAAATCTCCCCCGGCATCCTATGGGCGCGCATTCCGCTGCCCTTTCGCCTCGACCACATCAACGTCTACCTGATCGACGACGGCGAGGGATGGGCGGTTCTCGATACCGGCATCGGCAACGACCCGACCAAGGCAGTCTGGGAGGCGCTCATCGCCGGCCCCCTGGCCGGTCGGCCGCTGACACGCCTGATCGTTACCCACTTCCACCCCGACCATATCGGTCTCGCCGGATGGCTGTGCGAGCGCTTCGACTTGCCGCTGCTTACGAGCCAGACCAGCTACCTCACCTGCGCCAACATCTCGCTCCGCCCCGGCGCGCTCGATGCCAAGCCGTATCGGGATTTCTATTTGCGCCATGGCCTCGATGCCGCCACCACCCAGCGCGTCGCCACCCAGGGCCATGGCTACCTGAAGATGGTGTCCGGCCTGCCCCCGACATTCCTGCGCCTGGTCGCCGGCGACCAACTCACGATCGGCGGACGCACGTTCCAGGTGCTGGCCGGGAACGGCCATGCGCCCGAGCAGGTGATGCTCTATTGCCCGTCCGCTAAAGTCTTTCTCGCTGCCGACCAGGTCCTCGCCAAGATCACCCCCAACATCAGCGTCTGGGCCGTGGACCCGGAGGGCGATCCGCTTGGGCTCTATGTGCGCTCGCTGGGCGAGCTGCGCACGGCCATTCCGGCCGATACCCTCGTCCTCCCCGGACATCAGCTGCCGTTTTACGGATTGCACCAGCGCAGCGACGAGCTGATCGCGCACCACGAGGTGCGCTGCTCGGCAATCGCTGCAGCCTGCCGCACCGCCCCCCGCTCCGCTGCCGAGCTGGTGCCCGTGCTGTTCTCTCGCGCGCTCGACCCCCATCAGATGAGCTTCGCCTTCAGCGAGGTGCAGGCGCACATCAACTACATGCTGCGCCGCGGCGAGCTCGCCTGGGTAGAAGGCTCCGACGACGTGGAGCGCGTGGTAGCTTCGACCTGAAGCCATTGACTGCGCCTATACCAGCCGTGCTTGGCACCCGGCACCCCCTGAGCCCGTCAAAGAACGAGCCGAGCACACTAAGCCATGCTTCGCTAAGCTCGGCTGGGGTGAACCCATACCGACCTCGTCCTGCGCCTGTCGAAGGACAGGCCTAGGAATGTGGGGGAGCCGGTGTGCGCTTCGACAAGCTCAGCGCAGGGCGGTGCTCACCCGCTTTCACTTCCGCGTAAGGAGCACGGTTTTCCGCTTTCGCCCGACCGGCGACGCAACTATTTCTGCCGGCAGCGACAACAAAAGGCCGCGAGGAGCGACGACATGCTGATATGGCGCCCGTCCGACATCGCACCATCCGAGATCACCCCCCGCACAGCCTACTTGCGGCGCCGGGAATTCCTCGCCGCTGCCGCTTCGCTCGGCCTCGCAGCGGCATTTCCAAGCGCAGAGGCCGGCGCCGCTCCCCTGCAGGCCGCGAAGAGCCCGCTTTCGACCACGGACGAGCCATCCACCGCCCTCAAGGACATCACGAGCTACAACAACTTCTACGAGTTCGGCACCGACAAGGACGACCCCAAGAAGAACGCGCACACCCTCACGACCAAACCGTGGACTGTGAAGGTGGACGGTCTGGTCGGCAGGCCTGCCGACTATGATCTCGACGACCTGATCAAGTCGATCGCGCTGGAGGAGCGCATCTACCGCATGCGCTGTGTGGAGGGCTGGTCGATGGTAATCCCCTGGGTTGGCGTGCCGCTGGCCGAGGTCCTCAAGCGCGTCGAGCCGCAGGCAAGCGCCAAGTTCGTCGCTTTCGAGACGCTGGTGCGTGCGGCAGAGATGCCGGGACAGCGCGGCCTTTTCCAGCCGTTGCCCTGGCCCTACATCGAAGGCTTGCGCCTGGACGAGGCCATGCATCCGCTGACCATCCTGGCGCTCGGCCTCTACGGCGAGACGCTGCCGAACCAGAACGGAGCCCCGGTACGACTCGTGGTGCCGTGGAAGTACGGCTTCAAGAGCATCAAGTCGGTCGTGCGCATCAGCCTCACCGACAAGCAGCCTAAAACATCCTGGAGCGTGCAGAACCCTGGCGAGTACGGCTTCTATTCCAACGTCAACCCCGCCGTCGACCATCCGCGCTGGAGCCAGGCCACCGAGCGGCGCATCGGCGAATCCGGCCTCTTCGCCAAGCGTCGGCCGACGCTGCCGTTCAACGGCTACGGCGACCAGGTCGCGCAGCTCTACAGCGGCATGGACCTCAAGGTGTACTACTGAGGCGGGACGACTACCGTGGCCCGCGCACCATCCGCTGTTCCCACCTGGAGGCGCCTGCTGATCGGCCGCGATCCGATCCGGCGTGCGCTCTACATCGCCGGCATGGTGCCGGCGGTCTGGTATTTCTACCTTGGCGTCATGGACCAGCTTGGCGCCGATCCGCAGAAGACGCTCGAGCGGCTGCTCGGTCTTTGGGCACTCCGCTTCCTGATCGCCGGCCTCGCCATCACGCCCTTGCGGCGCCTCGGCGGCCCGAACCTCGTCCGCTACCGTCGCGCCATCGGCCTGCTCGCCTTCTACTACGCAGCGCTGCATCTGGCCGTCTACATGCTTCTGGACCAGGGCCTCGACCTCGCCGCCATCTGGGCCGACATCGTCAAGCGCCCCTACATCACGGTCGGCATGCTGGCGTTCACCGTACTGATGCCGCTCGCCGCCACCTCGAATGGGCCGATGATCCGCCGCCTCGGCGCGGCTGCCTGGCAGCGCCTGCACCGTCTCGTCTACCTGGCCGCCGCAGCAGGTGCCTTGCATTTCATCATGCTGGTCAAATCCTGGCCGGCCGAGCCGGTGATCTATGCCGGCCTGGTCGTGGTTCTGCTTCTCTTCCGGCTAGGCGTACGGCTCCAGAAGCGCACCAAGCCGACGCGCCCGCGCGCCGCCGAACCTGCCGGCGCGTAGGGCGCCAAAACGCAAGCGCATTGCACCCTTGTTGCCGGTGATCGGCACAACGCGGGTGTCGCCTATTGCGCCCTGCGGGCTTCATGCTAAGGACCGAATACGCTCGCGGGTCCACTGTCGCCCGCCTCCAGGACGCGGCATGAAAGACGACATCGAGCCCAAGACCCCCACCGGCCGCCTGTTCCTCACCGTCTTTCCCTCGATCATGCTGCCGATGTTTCTGGCCATCGTGGACCAGACCATCGTCGCCACCGCACTGCCGGCGATCGCCGCCTCCCTCGGCGGTGTGGAGCGCGTGTCGTGGGTGGTGGTCGCCTATCTCGTCGCCGGCACCATTGCAGCACCCGTCTATGGCCAGCTGCGCGACGTGTACGGCGGCAAGCGCATGATGTTCGTGGCGCTCGGCATATTTCTGGCATCCTCCCTCCTGTGCGCCGTATCGGCCAGCATGGAGATGCTGGCGTTCGCGCGCGTCCTGCAGGGGCTCGGCGGCGGCGGCCTCATGACCCTGTCGCAAGCGCTCATCGGCGAGACGATCCCGCCGCGCGAGCGCGCCCGCTATCAAGGCTACCTGGCGGGCATCATGGTCACGTCTTCCACGTTCGGGCCGGTGGCCGGAGGACTGCTGACGCACTACTTCGGCTGGCGCTCCGTGTTCCTGGTCAATCTGCCCCTCGGCATCATTGCCGTACTCCTGACCCTGCGGCTCGCTTCGCGGCCTACCCGAGAGCAGTCCTGGACCTTCGACGGCATGGGCCTCGTCCTGTTCATTGCCTTCATCACCCCGGTGCTGCTGGCGCTTGAGCAGATACAGCGCATGAGCCCCACGGCGCTGCCGCTTTTCGCCGTACTGATGGGCATCGGCATCGCCGCATTGGCGGCTCTCGTCTTGCGCGAGAAGCGCGCCATCTATCCGCTGCTGCCGATCCATCTGCTGCGCCAACCGACCATTTGGCGCAGCGATGCACTCGCGGCGTGCCACGGCGCCATGCTGGTGTCGCTCGTCACATTCCTGCCGATCTACCTGCGCGTGCTGCGTGGCGCCTCGCCCTCCGAGACAGGACTGCTCCTGCTGCCGCTGATGTTCGGCATCGGCGCCGGGTCCATGGTGACGGGACGTGTTGTCAGCCGGACGGGCCTCACCATGATCTTTCCCGCTATCGGGCTGATCGCCGTCACCATCTGCCTGGGACTGCTCGGCCTATTCGTCGGCCATATCGGCACGAAGCAGCTGGCCTTCTATCTCTTCTGCAGCGGACTGTTCATGGGCACGGTGATGGGCGTCGTGCAGGTGACCGTGCAGAACGCGGCAAGCTCCGCCTCGCTCGGCGCTGCGGCCGCCTCTGTGCAGCTCTCGCGCTCCATCGGCGCTGCCGTCGGCACCGCGCTGGTGGGCACGGTGCTCTTCGCCATGGTGTCGCTCAGCGATCCCGAGGCGGCACCGCTGTTCGCCTCCCTCGTGCAGTTCGGACCCGTCGCCATCCAATCGCTGGCGCCTGAGCGGCAGGCCGCCATCTTGGCCGAGGTTGCCGTGGCCTTCCGCGCCGCGTTTCTCGTGATCGCGGGCTTCGCCGCCATCGGCACGCTGCTGGCCTGGACCATCCCGACACGACGGTTGACCTGACGGCATTCGATGGCCGCCTCGTTCGGGAGGCGAGGTCAAGTTCTCGTCAGGTCCTTGAGATAGGCGTCGGCATTGTCGACGAGGAATTCCGCCCACATCACCAGGTGGTCGGACATCTGGTAGGTGCGCCAGTCCTTGAACTTGGACTTGTCCGCAAGCTTGCCCTTGGCGACGAGCCTCTCGGCATCGCTTTCACGAAACACGTGCTCGTAGAAATCGAAGATGCCGGCGGCGTTCTCCTTGATACCGCTGACCTTCTTGTAGAACGCAATCTGGTCGTAGAACTTGTCGCGCGCCACGTTCGAGCCGGTGAGCTCGTCCTTCATGAGGCCTGCCGGAAGAACGAAGCCGTTCTCCGATAGCGCCTCGAACGTCTTGTCGGTCTTCTTGAAGATGTTGAAGTCCCCGAGCAGGACGAGATTTTCCGGCGAGTACGATTTCTTGTCGTTTCTGCCGACGTTGATGTAGTCCTTCGCCTTGCCGCTCAGCAACTTGCCGATCTGCTTGATCTCCTCGACGCGACGCGGCTCGTTCGGCGCGCTCGTGCCGTAGTAGATGTGGACTGTGCAGAGGTTGAACTTCGCCCACCCGGCCTGAAATCCACAGATGAAGGGCGTGCGGGCGACCTGTGCCATCTTCTGCGATTCCACCTTCGGCAACACCAGCTCGCCGGCGAGCCCGGTGAAGCGGACCTTGCGCCGGTCCCACACGAAAGCCAGCCGCTCGTGGTTGCCGCCTTCGGCGTAGCTGACGTCCGTGAAGATGCGATCCCAGTCGCGGCCCAGCAGCTGCATGACGCGATCGAGCGCCCGCAGGTCAGGCCGCACCTCCTGAATGGCGACGATGTCGAAGCGGTTGATCGTCTCGGCAATGCAATAGAGGGCTTCGTCGATCCGCCCGCCATACTTGGTGCCGCCGAACTCGCGGACATTCCAGGTGGCAAGGAGCATGCCGCCGGGCTTCTTTTCCGGAACCCCACCAAGGCCCTGACGCAGCCGCAAGAGCGCGTCCGCAATATCGCTGCGATCGGCATCAAAACGCTTGTCGCGCAGATCACCGTAGTACATCTCGATCTCCAATATCGCTGCTGTGCAATAGGCGCATTCTAGCACTGCACGCCTGACCGGACATCCCGGAACGGCGCCCGCGGACCTTCCCGTGCCCGGAACGTCTCCACGCGCACGACTTCGCGCCGACTTGCCATCGTTTGTCCGCGAAGGCTAGGTTCACTGGCCGTATCGATTGCACGGCACTACCCACCGCTTCCAGCCGCCGGCAGGATTGGGCGCCGGAAGCGTTCCGAGGCGCGACGGTGATCGCCAAAGCCTCTGTCGCGACAAGCCTGCCCAAGCCAAAGATAAGAGCAGAACTGGAGGACACCGGCCCATGCACTCGCAGCTCAAGCAGAAAGGCCTCATGCCCCTGTCGGTGCTCGCCGCCTGTCTCATGGCAGCGACGGTGGCTATCGCCCAGGAGAAGAAGGAGGAGGAGCCGTTCTGGGCCAAGGGTCGGCCCAAGGAGGGCCCGGGGGCCAAGATGGCGCCCGTAGCCGCGCCCCCGGTGCCGACGCCGGCCGATCAGCTGCCCAAGCTGACGGCGCCGAAAGGCTTCAAGGTGGAGACCTATGCCAGCGGTGTGCTCGATGCCCGCGCGCTGCGCCGCGGCGACAAGGGCACGATCTTCGTCAGCTCGCTGTTCGTGGCCGGCAAGATCTATGCGATCACCGAGAAGGACGGCAAGCGCGAGGTCAAGACCATCCTCTCCGGGCTCGAGCTCCCGAGCGGCATCGAGTTCCACAAGGGCGCGCTCTACGTCGCCACGCCCAAGCAGATCACGCGCTACGACAACATCGAGGATAACCTGGATAAGCCACCACAGCCGGTCAAAGTGTTCGACCAGCTGCCGGGCGACATCCCCCACGGCTGGAAGTACCTGCGCTTCGGACCCGACGGCAAGCTCTACGTGCCGGTGGGCGCGCCATGCAACATCTGCGAATCCGACCCCGAGAAGTACGTACAGATCTTCCGCATTAACGCCGACGGGAGCGGCAGGGAGATCGTGGCGCGGGGCGTGCGCAACACCGTGGGCTTCGACTTCCACCCGCGCACCAAGGAGCTGTGGTTCACCGACAATCAGCGCGACTGGCTGGCCGAGGACTTCCCGCTCGATGAGCTCAACCGCGTCGCCAACCCGGGCAAGGACAACTTCGGCTACCCCTACTGCCATTCCGGCACGATGACCGATCCGGAGCTCGGCTGGGGCAAGAGCTGCGACGACTACGTGAAGCCCGCAGCGCTGCTCGGGCCCCACGCGGCGCCGCTGGGCATGCGCTTCTACACGGGCACGATGTTCCCGCAGAAGTATCGCAACGCCATCTTCATTGCCCGGCACGGGCCATGGAACCGCACCAAGAAGTTCGCCGACGTCTCGGTCGCCTACGTAGACGCCAACAACAAGGTGACGCGTGTGGAGCCCTTCCTGGAGGGCTTCGCCAAGGACAACACCTACCTCGGCCGCCCGGTCGATATGATGGTCATGCCGGACGGCTCGCTGCTGGTTTCGGATGACCATGCCGGAGCCGTCTACCGCGTTTCGTATGGCAAGTAGCGAAGCCTGCAGGATGCGAGGGTGGTCCGCCGCCCTCGCATCCGCATACTTGATCGCATCGGTTCTGCTCCTCGCCGAGCGTGCGCTCGCGCAGTCGCTCCAGGACAAGATTGCGGCCTGCGCGGCCTGTCACGGCGAGAAGGGCATCTCACCCAACCCCGACATTCCCTCGATCGGCGGCCAGCCGAAACTCTTCGTGATGTACCAGCTGTTCTTCTATCGCGAAGGCCGGCGCAAGAACGCGGATATGAACACCATCGCCAAGGACATGAGCGACGCCGAGTTGACCGCCATCTCCGACTATGTCGCTGGCCTGCCCGCTCCCGAGCCTGCGGGCGGCGAGGTGGACGAAACGCGCTATCTGCGCGGCGCCGCGCTGGCACAGGCCCGCATCTGCGCCAGCTGCCACAATCCCGACTACTCCGGCCGCGAGCAGATGCCGCGCCTCGCCGGACAGCGCGAGAGCTATACGCTCAAGGCTCTGCAGGACTACCGAATGGGTGTTCGGATCGGCACCCAGGCGGCGATGGCGGAGGCGGTGCGCGGCCTCGATGACGCCGCCCTCGGCGACCTCGCCTATTACCTCGCCCGCTTCCGGCCCTGAAGCGGGCTGCGTAGGGCGCAAAGGCGAAGCCGCATTGCGCCGATAGGACCGGTGTTACCGGTGCAATGCGCTCCGCTTTTGCACCCTACGCGCCGCGTGGCACCCGCCGTGGCCTGTCGCGCACCCCGCCCTAAGCCCGTCGTCCACCCGCCCTGAGCCCGTCGAAGCGCGAGGCAGCAAGCGACCCCCGTGCTTCGACAAGCTCATCAGCGCGAGGGTCGACCAGCAGGCCTCCGCACCCCTGGACTACGCAGCGACGGGACCGCTGCGCTTGAGGCCCACGTACTGCAGCTCCGCAAACAGAGCAACCACGGCGGCCTGGGCGAGAACGAACGCGTAGCCGAGCAGCGTCGGCGCCACCAGGCCGCTCACCAGCAGGCAGACGCTGGCAACGACCCACAGCACGTTGACGGCGATGATCAGCGCCACGGCTCCCTGGGATGCAGGCTCGCGGGTGCCGGCCCACGCCACGAAGGCGACGAAGGGGATCAGCACCAGGCCCGCCCAGCGCATGAGGCCCGCCGGCAGCCCCAGGACACCCTCGAGCAGGCCGGCACCGCCAATCAGCAGCAGCCCCGTGGCTCCAGTGGCGGCAGCGTCGAGGAGGAGGGCGTTGCGAAGGAACGGGTTGGAGTGAAGGGTCGACATAAGTTGGCTCCTTTCGTGCGTTGTGAGCGCACTCTTGCGGGAGCTCGCGCATGCCGTCGATTACCCGGGAGGTAACGGCGCATACGTCATCCCGGCCGCAGCG
>JBFWRV010000007.1:60509-136596 GCA_050248715.1 Hyphomicrobiaceae bacterium
AGCGGCGCGTAACCCAGATGCGCGCCGGCATCGACGAGCATCGTCTCCCCGGTGATGCGTCGCGAGGCATCCGAGATCAGGAACAGCGCCGCATCGGCGATGTCCTGGGCGTTGGAGACCACCTGCAGCGGCGCGTTCGCCGCCACCCGCTCGCGCAGGCGCTGCGCCGTCTCCTTGTCGTAGGCGTCGCTGAACCAGCGCGTATCGATGAAGGCCGGGCAGATGGCGTTGACGCGGATCTTCGGCGCCAGAGCCCGGGCCAGCGACAGGGTCATGGTGTTGAGCGCGCCCTTCGATGCCGCGTAAGCGACGGAGGAGCCGCCGCCCGTCACGCCTGCGATCGAGGAGGTCATCAGCACGGTTCCCAGGGTGGAGGCCTCGAGCAGGCTGCGGCAGGCGCGGATCATCTGGAATGGCCCCACCGTGTTGACGGCGTAGATATGCAGGAAGTCCTCCTTGGAGAGGCCGTCGAGGTCGGCGTGCTTGGGCACATGCTTGGTCGTGCCGGCATTGTTGACGAGGATGTCGAGCCGGCCATAGGGCGCTGCAGCCGCCGCAATGCGCCGGCAGTCGGCGTCCTGCGACACGTCGCCCTGCGCGATCACCGCGTCGGCACCTGCCGCGCGGATGGCCGCTGCCGTCTCCTCGGCCTCCTTGAGGCTCTTGGTGCAGTTGATGATCACGGCCTTGGCCCCGCCCTTGGCCGTGCCGATCGCGATTGCCGCGCCGAGGCCCGTGGCTCCGCCCGTCACCAGGACGATCTTGTCCTTGAACTCGCTCATGTGCTTTTCCTCGTCGGCTTGCGTCGCAGCATGCGTTCGGCAGCGCGCAGGATCTTCGCATGATCGAAGGCGATCCCCACCTTCGACCAGCGCTCCACCCATTCGGCACACGCCGCATCGTCGCCGGCCTTCGGGCGCGCGCGCGTGACGCGCGCCAGGTAGGCGACGGAGCACGTGTGGCCGCGCGGGTCGCGGCGGGGATCGGAGTAGACGCCGATGAGCTGGAGCCGCCCCACCTTCAATCCCGTCTCCTCCATGAGCTCGCGGCGGCAAGCCTCCTCCAGCGTCTCGCCGACATCGACGAAGCCGCCAGGCAGCGCGTAGTCCCCCTTGAACGGCGCGTTGCCGCGGCGGATCAAGAGCACGCGCCGTCGGCTGTCGAACACGACGCAATCGATTGTCAGGGCAGGCGTTTGCGGCAGCGGCATCGACTTCGAGAGGCCAGCGCCTCGCCTCCTGGTCGCGGACGGATTGCGCAGTTGTACGCGAGAGGTCTCGCCTTCCGCCACCTCAAATGCCCAGCACCTTGCGCACCTGCTTCAGCCCCTCCTGGTGCTGACTGTAGTTGCGACCGCCGAGGACGCCGCCGTCGACCGCGATATCCGTGGCATTGACGAAGGTGGACCGGTCCGACGCCAGCCACAGCACGCACTGGGCGATATCGTCCGCCACGCCGGAGCGAGGGATGGGCGCCGCCTTGGAATAGATCTGATTGATCGTGGCCGTCACCGTCTCGGCCTTGCCGGTCTCCATGCCGAGCGCCTTGGCCAGGATTCCCGTGGCGATCGGACGCGGCGACACGGAGTTGACGCGCACGTTGTGCTCGCCGAGTTCCATGCCGACGCAGCGCGTCAGGTGGTTCACGGCGGCCTTGGCCGCGCTGTAGATCATGGAGCTCGAGTAGCCGGACTGATGGCCCGCGATCGACCCGTTGTTGATGATGCTGCCCGAGCGCTGCTTCATCACGATCGGCGCGGTGTGTTTCATGCCGAGCATGACCGAGCGCACCAGCAATGCCATGGCCGCATCGAAGCCCTCGACGGGAATCGTCGTGATGCTGCCCGTGGGCGCGGGACCGCCAGCATTGTTGAACACGAAATCGAGGCGAGGTCCGAAGACCTCGGCCGTGCCCGCGATCACGCGCGTCCAATCGGCCTCGAGGGTTGCATCGGCCTTAATGAAGCGGGCGCCGGAGCCGAGCCGCCGCGCCAGCGCCTCGCCCTCGGCCTTACGCCGGCCCGTGAAGACGACCTTGGCGCCTTCCTCGACGAACAGCTCGGCCGTCCGCTCGCCGATACCGCTGGTCGCACCCGTGATGATGCCGACCTTGCCTTCGACCATGCCCATCGGCGGCGCCTTCCGCTCCAATCGCAGGGCGGCATACTAGACCGCGGAAGATGAGTGCAACAACGTCGTTCAGGCCGCCCCTTGCAGCAAGAGCATCTTGAACTCCGCGGCCCCCGCGCGCTTCTGTTTCGCGGCCTGATAAGCGGCGGAATGATAAAACGCCCGGGCCCGCTCCACCGTCGGGAACTGCACGACGACGATGCGATGCGCATCGAATGTGCCTTCCACGACCTCGGGCCGTGTGCCGGCGACAACGTAGCGCCCTCCGGCAGCGTTGACGGCCGGGGCCGACAGGGCCGTGTACTGCTTGAAACGCTCCGGATCGCGGATTGTCATCTCGACATAGATGTAGGCCGGGGCATCCTTGGGATGTTTGCTGCTCATGGCGGTCTCCGTTCCACTGGCGTTTTCCGGGAGCCAGCGTGCCGCCGCGCTCGATGGGGCGTCGATTACCTGCGAGGTAATGGGATCGCTTCGCGTGCGTGCTATGGTCGAGCCATGGCAACCGCAGCCCAACCCGTCGGCGACCTGCTGCGCGAATGGCGCCAGCGGCGCCGCATGAGCCAGCTCGATCTGGCGCTGGAGGCCGACATCTCCACGCGCCACTTGAGCTTCCTGGAAACCGGCCGCGCGCAACCCTCCCGCGACATGGTGCTCAATCTGGCCGAACGGCTGGAGGTGCCGCTGCGCGAGCGCAACGTGCTATTGGTGGCGGCAGGATTCGCGCCCGTGTTCGCGGAACGGCCGCTGCAGGACCCTGCGCTTCAGGCGGCCCACAAGGCCGTATCGCTCGTGCTCGCGGGACACGAGCCCTACCCGGCGCTCGCCGTCGATAGGCACTGGACCCTCGTCGCCGCCAACGGCGCCGTGCAGCGGCTGATCGCGGGCGCCAATGCCGATCCGGCACTGCTCGCGCCGCCCGTCAACGTGCTGAGGCTGAGCCTGCACCCCAAGGGCTTGGCGCCCCGGATCGCGAACCTCGCGGAATGGCGCGCACATTTGCTCGCGCGCCTGCATCGGCAGATCGAGGTTTCCGGCGACCCGGCCCTCGACGGGCTCTTGCGCGAACTCGCCGCCTACCCGGCGCCCGACGGTTTGCGGCAACGCAAGTCCGCACGGGAGAGTGAATACGCGGGGGTCGTGGTGCCGATGCGGCTCACCGTCGATGGCGGGGTGCTCTCATTCTTCAGCACCACGACGGTTTTTGGCACGCCGCTGGACATCACGCTGTCGGAGCTGGCGCTGGAGGCCTTCTTTCCTGCCGACGCTGCCACAGCCGAGGCATTGCGCAGCTCAGCCGCTCCGGGCTGAGAGCATCTGCATCAATAGACCGGTCCGCTGGGATTGGTGGGTCCCGGGCCGCCTGCGTCGGGATCGGGCGGAACGTCGGCCCGTGCTCGGATGGCTGTGTCGCCCAGGCCGGTCGCCGTCGGGACGACCTGCGCATGCTGGCCGGCATATATCCCGGCGGCCAGCACGACCGCGACCAACACCGCCAACGCCACCATGGCGGCAGTTCCCTTCCGAGCGCGCATGGCACCCTCTCCTGCTCGACTTTTTGCTCTCAATGTGGATATGGCCATTCTCGCGCCTGCGAAAAAGACGTTCTCACGCACGCGTGACACGGGAGCGGTGGCATGTCGCAGCCCGTCGCGCCGGCTGGGAGGTTGCCCGCCTGGCTTCGGCGGCGATCGGCGCTATGGTCAGCGCCTGCTTCCAAGGGAGACGGACGACATGGAGAAGCCTGAAATTCTCAAGCGCGAGATCAAGGCTCTGGCGTTCGACCAGTACGGCACGATCGTCGATATGCAGAAGGGGCTGACGGACGTCGCCACGCCGTTCCTGAAAAAGAAGGGATGGGAGGGCAAGCCCAACAGCTTCGTGACATGGTGGCGGCGGACCCACTTCGAGAATTCGATGATCGACGCGCTCTGTGACCGCGGCCACACCCCCTATCGGCAGATCGGCCATCGCGCCGTGTCCTATGTGATGGACCGCTGCGGCATCTCCTACACGCAGGACGAGGTGCGCTGGCTCGTTTCGGAGATCGAGAAGCTCAAGCCCTTTCCCGACGTCGTGGCCGCCCTGGGGAAGCTCAAAACCGGCGGCTACAAGCTCGCGATCCTCTCCAACGGCGACCGCGACATGCTGAAAGCTGCGGGGCCGCACATCGGCATTCCGTTCGATCACGTCATATCCGTCGAGGAGGCCGGCTACTTCAAGCCGCACTGGCGCACCTACGCGAAGGCCGCAGAACTGATCGGGCTCGACCGCTCATCGATCCTGTTCGTCGCCAACCACGCGTTCGACTGCATCGGGGCCAAGGCCTTCGGCATGCGGACGGCCTTCATCGACCGGCGCAAGCGGCCGTTCGGCGAGACGCCGCATCAGCCGGACCTCATCGTCGCCGACTTTGCCGAGCTTGCCGCCACTCTCGCCTGAGGCCTCCCGGACCCATCGCGCGTGCGTTCTCCAAGGAAAACCGCAACATCCTGTAATTATTCGTTAAACGCGCGCCCCATTGCCGCCACACGCGGGGCCGAGAAGGCGCTCGCGACAGGGCTCACGTGGAGCCGCCAAAAGCGAAATGGCCGCGCCACTGACCGCGGGCCCTGAGCAAGAGGGATAGCCGCGTGCGTCGATGAACGCACCCGCTCGGGCGGGTGGCGTACGCGGCTGCCCCAAGCCGCGAAGGCTGCGGTGCGGCCCTCCGGCATCTCACGCACTCAGCAATCAGGAGACAACATGAACAAGCGGCTTCTATCCGCGGCTACCGCCGTTGCGCTTGGCGTCCTAGCGGCGCCCGCCGACGCCTACGAGGACCCGCGCGGTCCCGACCGACACTTCTACGACTACCAATGGGACCAGCGGTCCAGCAGCAGTCGCGCTGACGAGGAAAGCGAGGCCGCGCCGCGCCGCCAGCAGCGTCACCACGCGGCACGGCGTAGCCCACGCTCGCAGTCTCAGGCCAAGTCGCCGCGTGGTCAGGCCGCGAACGTGCGGCAGGCCGTGACCAAGCCGGCTCCTACGCAGCTGGCTGCTGCGCTTCCGCAAGATGCGCCCAAGTCCGACGCGCAGCCGGCAGCGCCGTCCCAGAAGCTCGCGGCAGCCATCGCGCAGGAGGCCAAGCCCGAGACGAAGCCGCTCGTGCCGTTCGTCGAGCCGCGTCCCAAGCACTCAGCCCGCGATGGCCGCGGATGCCTGAGGCAGGCCGCGCGCGCCTTGCTCGAGCGCATCGAAACGGAGTTCGGCCCGATGCAGCTCATCTCGACGTGCCGTCCTGGCGCCCGCATCGCCGGCTCGGGCCGCATCTCCAAGCACGCCAGCGGCGAGGCTATCGACTTCAACGCCGGCGCGCGCAAGTCGGAGGTGGTGCGCTGGCTCATCGCCAACCACAAGTCGGGCGGCACCATGACTTACGCGGGCATGAGCCATGTCCATGTCGACGTCGGCCGCCACTTCGTCGCCCTCAATTCGGGCGGCGGACGGCGCCGCTGACACGAGTCCAAAGAGAACGCGAACGCTCCCTTCCCGGTTTGCCCGTCCGCAGTCCGGGAGGGGAGAAGCGTTACCAATTCGCCTTGTGCACGCCCGAGCCGAAACGAACTGTCGCACGACGTGAAGCATAGAGCCTCATTGGCGCCATAGGACGCGGCAACTCTCCGTTCGGGGGCACAGGGAGAGGGAATGCGCAATCAGCTCCTCGCCGCCGCGGCCTCCGTCACGATCGTCACCCTTGCGCTGCCCGCCGCTGCCGGCTTCACCGCCGGGCACAGCCGAACCCCGACCCTCCTCGAGCATGCGGCAGCGCCCGGGCAGGAGCCGGCGCCGATCGTCCCTCCCGTACCGCAGCCCGCACGGCGCCCGCACAAGAGCCTCGCCGCCGAGCCGCCCCACGCGCCGATCGTGCCGCCCGTTCCAGAGATCGCCCGCCGCCCCCAGCCGCCCACGGCGGAGGCGATCGAAGCCAGTTTCGCGATTATCCCGCCGGTGCCGCAGCTGGTGCGGCGCCCCCGACAGCTCGCCGCACTCTCGCCCGAGCCTATCGCGCGACCGGCGCCGCCGCCTCCGTCGCACCGCGACCGCAAGTCGGAGCAGCTGATTGCCTGCGTAAGCGCGCCCGTGCGCGAGCTGCTCGAGCGGATCGAGGCGCAGTTCGGCCCGATGGAGATCATCTCGACCTGCCGCCCGGGCGCGCGCATCGCGGGTTCGGGGCGCATCTCCAAGCACGCGACCGGCGAGGCCATAGACTTCGAGGCCGGCGGCCGCAAGCGCGAGGTGGTGCAATGGCTGGTCGACAACCACAAGAGCGGCGGCACCATGACCTACAGCGACATGAGCCACGTTCACATCGATGTCGGCCAGCACTTCGTCTCCCTCAGCGCCTACAGCGGCCGTTGACGTCGAGCCTCACGACGTCGCCACGAGCCACAGGCCGCGCGCCAAATAGGTGACGCTGACGGCGATGGTGACCCGCCGGCTCCACGTGCGGAAGCCCTCGTTCGTCATGCGCGTGAGCACTACGGCGGCAAGCGATGTCCCTGCAATCGTCAGAGCAATCGCAACCGCGAATACCCAGACCGGGATGCTCGCATCGTAGGCTGCGGCGAACGAGCCGAAATAAATGATGCGGTAGACGTGCCCCATCACCTGCGTCACCGCCTTGGTGGCAACGATCGTCTTCCGGTCGAGCTGGCTCTTCTGGAAGAACACGTCGAGGATGTGGCCCGCGGCACCCGCCATCAGCTGCAGCACGATGATCAGCGCGCCCGCGAAAAAGGGCACGCCGCGCCGCGTGATGTCGAGGTTGAGTTGCTTCGGCAGCAGGTACGCAAGGAACGGCAGCGCGCCCAAGGTCAGGTACAGCGTTGCCTTGCTCGGCAGCAGGGCGACGGAGCGCAGGAGCAGAAACACCGTGGTGGAGCCGACCAGGAACCGCCACACGATGCTCCAGTCGACGTGGCGGATCCACAGTGTTGCGCGCCAGCCGTTGGACGCGGTCTGGATGGTCCCGAACAGCACCATCGCCGGGGCCACGTCCATGAAGACCAGCAGCACGCCCAGCAGGATGAGCCCGCCAGCCATCCCGAAGATGCCGGATATGAAGGAGGTCGAGAGGATCGTGACGGCGATGACGGCAAGCGCGGAGGGTGCGAGCATGAAGCGGGTGCAATCGTTCCAGGCGAGGGCGGCCTGGATGTGCCGTCCGCAACGCGTCGAATTCTGGCGGCAGGCGGGAACCTTGGCAAGGTCGCCATGCGCCGGGCTGGCGAGCGAGCGGAGGGGAACACCCGCTGTCGCCCTCTGTCCACCCCGCAATCGGCGGTGACAAGCGCGGCTTCGGTGCTACGATCGCGGCAGCAAAAAAAATATAAGCGCGAGGAACGCCCATGCGCGGACTGGGTGCTGCCGCAATCGCGACAATCACTTTCTCCTTCGCCTGGCAGGGCGCTGCAAGCGCCGAAGTGTCCGAGGTCAAGATCGTCGCGCAGAACGGCTCCAACTACCTCCCCCTATTCGTCATGCAGGGCAACAAGCTGGTCGAGAAGCGCCTGGCCTCCAAGGGCCTCGGATCGACCACGGTCACATGGACCAGGCTCGCCGGGCCGTCGGCCATCGTCGACGGAACGCCTTGCCCGGAGAAATGCGCGGCACCGGCCAGGAACGAGTCGACGCTCGGGCTTGCGCGTCATCAGCCAGATGTTGGAGGCGACCATGGCGGACACCGCCTTGGCGCCGATGGTGGTGCGCGTGCGGTCCCACAGCAGTGCCGCTCAAATCGCTGCGTGACCTGACCGACAAGGACCGCATCGCCCTTCCCTCGGTCAAAACCTCCTCGCAGGCTCTGTTCCTATGATCGGCGGCGGAGAAGGAGTTCGGCCCGGGCCATTGGGGCAGGTTCGACCACATCACGGTGTCGCTGCCGCATCCCGACGCCATGGCGGCCGTGATGATCCCCGGCGCAGAGAGATCAGCGTGCACGCCGCTACCTCCCACTTCGCCGACATCGAGCGGAAGGCCGGGCTGCATGCCATCACGGACCTCTATACGGTGGAGGGCGGTGTCGTGACGGGCCTCAACTTCGTCTCCACCGAGCAGTTCCGCAAGGCCAACCCCATCACCTACGAGGCGGTGGTGGCCGCGTTCGATGAGGCGGTCGCCTGGATCAACGCCGACAAGGTGCGCGCGGCACAGTTCTACCTCGACATCTCCAAGGAGAAGATGTCGCTCGAGGACCTCAAGCAGATCATGCTGGCGCCCGACTACATCTTCGGCCAGACGCCGCACCGCATCGGCGCGGCGATGGAGATGATGCACAAGGCCGGCATCCTCAAGAGCAAGCCCGCCTCGTGGAAGGAGATGTATTTCCCGGAAGCCCACAGGCTGCCCGGCAACTGAGCGGGACGGTCGGGGCCGGTCCCGTCATGCCGGCATTTGGCGTGAGCCAAACCTCCGGCACCCGAATGGCCACATGGGCGCAGCCTGGAACCAGGGCCCTGGGTGCCGGCTCTCGGGCTAGCGCCCTCGGCCGGCATGACGCCATTGGGCTTGCTAGCGCGCGGGCATCAGGAGCTTCTGGGCGGCGGCGCGAACGCCGGGTGGCAGCGGGCAGGACTTGTGTGCCTGCTTGTCGAGGTGCACGGAGGTGATCTCGCTGACGGCCGCCACCGCGCCGGTCTCGATGTTGCGCATCTCGTGGCGCACGCACAGGCGCTTCTCGGTCACCTCCAGCACCACGGTGCGAATCTCGATCACATCCCCGGCAAACAGCTCCTTCCTGTAGCTGATGTTCTGCTGCACTCCGGCCATGCCATTGCTCTCGCTGCGCAGGTAGGAAGGCGTCAGCCCGATCTCGCAGAAGAACACCCAGTTCGCCTCGTCGAATTTGGCACCGTACGAGACGATATTCATGTGGCCGATATGGTCGCAGTGCGTGGCATAGACGGCGCCCCGGTAGGTTACGATCCCTGCAGGTGAACTGCTCATTCCCTCTTGACCCCTCCCGGTCCCGAGCCGCCGGACAACATGCCGATCCAGGTTAGACCTTCCGAGCCGGCCGAAACAATGCAATCGTTCGCATGGCCCTTGCGCCTGCTGCCCGGCAGGTCGCAAGCTCTGCCACTTCAGGCGAGACGATCATGCGATTGGACCCTCCATTCCGACCCGCGACGCCCGACGATACGCAAGCGCTGGCCGAGCTCGTCGACTTCGCGAGCGAGGGTCTCGCCCTCTACCTTTGGACGAAGTTCGCCGGCCCGGCCGGCGATCCCTGGGCCGTGGGACGTGAGCGCGCGATGCGCGAGACGGGAAGCTTCTCCTATCGCAACGCCATCGTATGCGAGCACGAAGGACGTGCGGCCGCAGCCCTGATCGGCTATCCGCTCGCCCGGCTTCCCGAGCCCATCCCCGACACCATGCCGGCCATGTTCGTGCCCCTGCAGGAACTCGAAAACCTGGCGCCCGGCACCTGGTACGTGAACGTCCTGGCCGCCTATCCTCGGCATCGCGGACAAGGCCACGGCACGGCCCTGCTGTCACTCGCCGAGCAGCAGGCGGCCGCCGCCCAATGCGACGGGCTGAGCATCATCGTCTCCGACTCAAACACGGGCGCGCGCCGGCTCTACGAGCGCTGCGGCTACCGCGAGCAGGCGCGGCGAACCAAGATCAAGGAGGACTGGCACAACCCGGGTACCCAGTGGGTGCTGCTAACCAAGCTGCAGTGACGGTGGCACGTGCGTCACCGGCGTCGTACACTGGCGCCATGGCCGACATTCTCGACAAGATCACCGCCTACAAGCGCAAGGAGATCGCCGACGCTCAGGCGCTGCGCCCGCTTCCTCAGGTTGAAGCGGCGGCACGCGCGGCGCCACCCCGCAGGCGATTTGCAGCCGCCCTGGAGACGAGAATCGCCGCCGGGCAGCCTGCCCTCATCGCGGAGGTGAAGAAGGCCAGCCCCTCCAAGGGCGTCATCCGCGCCGACTTCGATCCTCCAGCGCTCGCCAAGGCCTACTGCGATGGCGGCGCGGCATGCCTGTCGGTGCTCACGGACGGCCCGTCGTTCCAGGGCGCACCCGAGTATTTGACCGAGGCGCGAGCCGCCAGCGGCCTGCCCGTGCTGCGCAAGGACTTCATGCTCGACCGCTACCAGGTGGCGGAAGCCCGTGCGTTGGGCGCCGATTGCATCCTCATCATCATGGCCTGCGTCGATGACGTGATGGCCGGCACGCTCTGCGCCTATGCCAAGGCCTGGGGCATGGATGCCATCGCCGAGGTGCACGACAAGGAGGAGCTCGACCGGGCGCTCGCCCTCGACTGCCGCATGATCGGCATCAACAATCGCAACCTGAAGACCTTCGTCACGATGCTGGAGACGACGGAGCAGCTGGCACCGCGTGTGCCCAAGGGTCGCATCGTCATCGCCGAGAGCGGCATCGCCGACAACGCGGACATCCAGCGGCTCAACAAGGCCGGAGTGAACGCGTTCCTGGTCGGCGAAAGCCTGATGCGCCAGCCCGACGTCACCGCCGCCACGCGCGCGCTGCTGGGAACGACAGCATGACGATCAGCTCCGGGCACTCTTCCCCTCTCCCTTGTGGGGGGAGGAGAACGCTTGCGACCACAGGGTGCGACCGATGACCAAGCTGAGCCACCTGGACGCCAAGGGCGAAGCGCGCATGGTCGATGTCAGCGACAAGGCGGCAACGCAGCGCACGGCGAGCGCCGAAGGCTTCATCGCCATGGCCCCCGAGACGCTGGCGCTGATCAAGGATGGCCGTGCGAAGAAGGGTGATGTGCTGGCCGCCGCGCGCATCGCCGGTATCATGGCCGCCAAGAAGACGCACGATCTCATCCCGCTCTGCCATCCGCTGGCCATCACCAAGGCCGGCGTCACCTTCGAGCCCTCGCAGCGGCCGCCAGGCATCCGCGTGACCGCCGAGGTCAAGGTGGCAGGGCCGACTGGCGTGGAGATGGAAGCCTTGACGGCCGTTTCCGTTGCCTGTCTCACCATCTACGACATGCTCAAGGCCGCCGACAAAGCCATGACCATCGGCTCGATCCGGCTCGTCGAGAAGACCGGCGGCCGTTCCGGCACCTATCGGGCCAAGTGAGCGCCATCTCAACGCAGGCTAGTGGAAGGACACGACGATGAAGCTCGGCAAGCTCGGGGTATGGGCGAGTCTCGACGGACTGACGGCCGCCGACGCGCTGGCGTTCGCGCGGCGAACGGAGCAGCGTGGATTCGAAGTGTTATGGACGCCCGAGAGCCGCGGCCGCAACGTGCTCGTCAACGCCGCCTGGCTGCTTGCGGGCACGTCGAGCCTCATCGTCGCGACGGGCATTGCCAACATCTACGCCCGCGACGCCATGGCGATGGCGAGCGCGCAGCGCGGCCTCAACGAGCAGTCCGGCAACCGCTTCCTCCTCGGCCTCGGCGTCTCGCACAAGCCGATGGTCTCGACCATGCGCGGCCACGCCTACGGCAAACCCGTGGCGACCATGCGCAGCTATCTCGAGGCCATGCGCGCGGCGCCCTACCAGTCCCCGTTGCCTTCACAGACGCCCAAGACGGTGATCGCCGCGCTCGGGCCGAAGATGCTGGCGCTCGCGGCGCAGATGACCGACGGCGCCCATCCCTACTGCGTGACGCCTGAGCACACGGCGGAGGCGCGCCGAATCTTGGGATCCGGCAAGCTGCTGTGCCCCGAGGTGATGGTCATCCTCGAGACCGACCCGGCCAAGGCGCGTGCCGCCGCGCGCGCAGCACTCCTGCCCTACATTCAGTTCGAGAACTACGCCAATAACTGGCGCCGGCTCGGCTTCACCGATGACGATCTTGCCGGGGGCGGCTCCAACCGCCTCATAGACGCCAACGTCGCCTGGGGCGACGAGGCCGCCATCCGCACACGCCTGCAGCTCTACTGGGACGCCGGTGCTGATCACGTCTGCATCCAGGCGATCGATCCCAGCGGCGCGCGCAGCCCTCCCGACGAGCGCATCTTCGATCTCCTCGCCCCGGCCCGCACCTGACGCGACCGCGTGGACGGATTGGATCGCGCCGCCCGTCCCGATATGATCGGCTGAATCGAAAGCCGCGCGAGAAGTCCAACTCGATGGCTGCCCCGCTCACCGTCGACGAAGCCCTGGCCCGCATCCTCGACGGCGTCGCCCCGACGCCGGCCGAGCTTGTCGCCATCGAGGAAGCCCACGGGCGGACATTGGCCGCGCCGCTGGCAGCCCTCCTGACGCAACCGCCTTTCGATGCCTCGGCCATGGATGGCTACGCCGTGCGCGCCGCGGACGTCGTGCGGTTGCCGGCGACGCTGGAAGTCATCGGCGAGGCGGCGGCGGGCCACCCCTTTGCCGGCAGCGTGGCCGCCGGCCAGGCCGTACGCATCTTCACCGGGGCGCCGCTGCCATCAGGCGCCGACACGATCGCGATCCAGGAGGACGCCGACCGTGACGGCGGCAGAGTCACGGTGCGTGCCGTGAGCCTGGAGGAGAGCTACGTGCGCCCCCGCGGCTTCGACTTCAGGGAGGGCGAAGGGCTGCTGGAGGCCGGCCGGCGTCTCGGCCCTCGCGAGCTGGCGCTTGCCGCCGCCATGGGCCACGGCCAGATGCCGGTGCGCCGCTGCCCCCGCGTCGCCATCCTCTCGACCGGCGACGAACTGGTGCCGCCGGGATCGCGGCCGGGGCCGGGCCAGATCATCTCTTCGAACCACCTCGCGATTGCGGCGCTGGCCGAAGCCGCCGGCGCGCGGGCGCAGCTCCTCGGCATCGCCCGCGACACGCGCGCGAGCCTCGCCGAGCACTTTGCCAAGGCCGGGGACGCCGACGTGATCGTCACGATCGGCGGCGCGTCGGTGGGCGACCACGACCTCGTCGCCCCGGTGCTCCAGGCACGCGGCATGGCGCTGTCGTTCTGGAAAATAGCCATGCGGCCCGGCAAGCCCCTGATGTTCGGCCGGCTGGGGCCTTCCCGCGTGCTCGGGCTGCCCGGCAATCCCGTCTCGTCGATCGTCTGCGCGCGCGTGTTCCTCGTACCCCTGCTGCGCGCCCTCCTCGGACGACCGGCCCTGGACGCGCGGCCCGCCGAGGCACGCGCTGCGGTGCCGATCGAGGCCAACGGACCGCGGCAGCACTACATGCGGGCCACATCCACACCGGGAAGCGACGGCGTGGCCCTCGTCACGCCGGTCCGCTCGCAGGACAGCTCACTGCTCTCGCCCCTGGCCCAGGCCGACTGTCTGCTCGTGCGGCCGGCACGCGCTCCTGCCGTACCGACCGGCGCCCTCGTCCCCATCCTGCCGCTCGACTTCTGACCACGTCCGGGCATCGCGACAATCGTTCTTGCAGAACATCACTGGAACATCTAGGGTGTTCCTGATTTGTACGGGCTACGCGAGTCGCACAGCCACTCTGCCGGGGAAACTCATGCTGACGACCAAACAGAAAGAACTGCTCGTCTTCATCCATGCGCGCCTCCAGGAAACGGGGGTGCCGCCCTCCTTCGACGAGATGAAGGAGGCCCTGTCTCTGCAGTCGAAGTCGGGTGTGCACCGGCTCATCATCGCGCTCGAGGAGCGTGGCTTCATCCGCCGGCTGCCCCACCGGGCGCGCGCCATCGAGGTCATCAAGCTGCCCGAGGCCATGTCGGAGAGCGCCCAGCAGCGCCGCATCGGCTTCTCGCCCAACGTGATCGAAGGCAGCGGGCGGCGCGCGCCGCAGCTCTCCTCCCCGCCCCCGGGGTGGTCCGACACGCGTGGCCCGAGCGTGCCGCTGATGGGCCGCATCGCCGCCGGCGTGCCGATCAGCGCCATCCAGAACCACACCCAGGACATTCCCGTGCCGCCCGAGCTCGCCAGCGGCGGAGAGCACTTCGCGCTGGAGGTGAAGGGTGATTCGATGATCGATGCCGGCATCAACGAGGGCGACATCATCATCTGCAAGCGCTGCGACACGGCCGAGAACGGCGACATCGTGGTGGCACTGGTCGAGAAGGAAGAGGCCACGCTCAAGCGGCTGCGCAAAAAGGGCGCTTCGATCGCTCTGGAAGCGGCCAATCCGAACTACGAAACCCGCATCTTCGGTCCGGATCAGGTGGACATCCAGGGGCGGCTGGTCGGGCTCATCCGCAAGTTCTGACCACCTCGCGTGACGGCACGGACAGCGATTCGCTGAAGGCGAATCGCTTGCGAACGTCAGCTGCGGCCGCGCAACGCGCCCCGAAGGAAAGCAGGGCAAAATCGCATTTCTGACCGAATGCACGTTAAGACTCCTGTTAAGTATTGATTCGCTGCGATTCCAAGATACGGGGGTTCTGCATGACGAAGATGATGCAGCTGGTCGAGGAGATGCGTGCCAGGCTCGACCAGATCGCCGACACCGAGCAGACGCTCGTGCGGGCGCTGGGCGATGCGCTGAGCCGCGTCGACCAGAAGCTGTTGCAGGACGTACGCAGCATCTCCATCGAGCATGAAGCGCGGCGCGGCGCCATCCTGCTCGAGCTGCAGTCGCTGGCCTCGCGCATCGGGTCGTTCCCGACGGCACGCGAGCCGATGCAGGGTATCGAGTACGCGGAGCCGACCGCGAGGTCGATCGCCTCGGCGCTCAATGGCCACGAGGCGCCGTACCGGGCGCCGGATCCGGTGGTGCATCCCCAGATGCACGATCCGATGTACCGTCCGCCGGAGCCCCACATGCACCGGGGTGCCGACCCGATCCCCTTCCCCCGCAACGGCCAGCATCCGCAAACCCATCCTCAGGCTGCGTTCAATCGCGGCGGCGACTGGCGCCAGGCCGCCAACAACATCGAGGACGAGCTCGACGTGTATTTCAAGGACGCGGCAGCCCAGTAGGCTGTTGCGCGCGCCCCGCGCAGCTATCGGGACGGCGCGGCTCCTTGGGCCGCGCCGTCTTTCGTTTTCAGGTGCGACGTTCCGCAGTCTCGCGCTCAGCGTGCGCGTTGTCCGCGCGCCGGCCAATCGTCATGGACGAGCTCCGACGGCGGAGCGTGGTCCTCGCGCGGCCTGCGCGCCCAAGGTCGGTCGCCACGACCGTCGGCCACGGTCTCAACGCGCACCTGCGTGCCGTCGACATAGAGGGCGTGCGCGCCCCTCGTGGCGATTGCCACCGAATCGACTACAGGGCCCGCCGGGGTGCAGCCTTTCGGCGCCGGAAAGCGCAGCACGAGGATCGCGGCCCGAGTGCAATCGTCGCGCAGGGCGGCGGGTCCGCTGGCAACCGCCAGCATCCGTCCCTTCACGCGCGTGGCGCAACCGCTGCTGTCGCAGCGAAAGGCATCGGCACGCGCCACCTCGGCCGGAGGCCGGCCGTCGCCGTCGTGCTCAAGCCAGCGCGCAAGCTCGAAGGTCGATGCCCGCGCTCCGAGCGCGGACAGGCCGCCCGCATCCGTGCGCACCGCCACCAGCCCCGCGCCACGGCCGACGAGCACGTCGGGACGCCGCCCAGTCGGCGCCAGGATGAGCCCGGCAACGATCGCCACCAGACCCAAGAGCCGCCAACGCCGCGTCCACAGTGCACACCACAAGCCGCCAGCCACCATCAGCACGAATGCGTACGCAGGGATTGCCGGCACACGGCCCACCGCGCCGGGTAGCCCAGCGACCCAGCTGGCGCAGTTCGACATCGCCTCGATGCCCCAGCCCATCACCGTCAGCGGCCACGCTTCCAGCCCCAGCGGCATCAAGACGAGCGCCGCCAGTCCCGCCGGCATGACGACGACGTTGCAGATGGGAATGGCGATGAGGTTGGCAAGGATGGCGAACTGCTGGGTGTTGTGGAAATGGTAGACGCCGAACGGGGCCACGGCGAGGCTCGCGATCAGCGTCGAGGCAACAATGCCGCCGAAGAAGGCGAGGCCGTGGCGCAGCGCGCCGCTCGGCATCAGCGGCCCGCGCTCCTCGCGCCGGCGCAGCCATTCATAGGCGGAGACGAGCGCCACCACCGCGGCAAACGACATCTGAAAGCCAGGATCGAACAAACTCTCGGGCCACACGATAAGGATCGCCAATGCCGCCAGCGCCACGTTGCGCAGCGCCACGGCGGGCCGGTCGAGGATGACCGCAAGGAACATGATGGAGATCATGACGTAGGAGCGCACGGTGGCGATCGACGCGCCCGAGATCATCAGGTAGGCGAGCGCGCCGGCCATCGCCGCCGCCGCCGCCCACTTCTTGATCGGGTAGCGCAGCGCAATCGCGGGAATGGCTGCGAGCGCCAGCCGGATGGCAAAGAACACGGCGCCCGCCATGATCACCATGTGCAGGCCGGAGATGGACAGGATGTGGAAGAGGCCTGAGTCCCGGAAGGCCTGATTGGTGGATTCCGAAATGCCGCCGCGCTCTCCCGTGATCAGCGCATTGGCAATGGCGCCGGCCTGGCCCGGCAGCGCCTCGACGATGCGCCGGCCGATCGCCTGGCGCACGCGGGCGACGGCGGCCGTCGCCTGAAGCGAGAGCGGCGGCGCGGGCAGATCCTCGGCAATTTGCGGCGCAGCGCGCGAATAGCCGACCGCCCCCAGCGACTGGAACCACGCCGCGCGCGCGAAGTCGTAGTCGCCGGGCAGCGATGGCCCCGGCGGCGGGCTGAGGTTGGCTTTGAGGCGGATGGCATCACCCGGCTGCAGGGCCGTTGTCTCGCCGAGGGTGCGTACGCGCACGCGGTAGGGCTGGGTGTGCGGCTCGTGCTTCTCCAGGCTCGTCACCCGGATCGTGAGGCGCTGGCCCTGGGTGGGCCGCGGCTCGACGAGCTCCACGTAGCCACGGACTTCAAGGGGGGCCGCCTGCGGTTCGAGGACGGGTGCGCGCACGGCCTCGGTGCGCAGCTTGCCGGCAGCGACCCCCAGCGCAGCGGCAAGCAGGGACGCCGTCGCCAGGGCCGCCATATCTGAGCGCCGCAGGCCGAAGCGCAAGGCGAGAGCGGCCGGCACCGGCAGCAGCGCAGCCCAGATCCAGGGCTCGTCCGGCAGAGAAAAATAGAGCGCGATGCCGACCCCGAACATCACCGGCAGCCACAGGAACCAGCGCTCCTGCTCGGCCTCGAGGTTGCGGGCGATAGCGGCAAGGAGGGGAAGGCGCGACCACCCGCCCATGGCAAGCCCGCCGGCATCACCGAGCCGGGGCTCTGCTCCGCTGACCTGGGCCATCGCCGGTGCCCCTCACCCCAGCCGAAGCCGCCGCACTAGGGGCTTCGCTCTCCAGGGCTAAGACCAGCACACGGAGCACACGATCGGCAAGGCCGGGCGGTAGGCGTAAAGCGAAGCGCAGCGCGCCAATGCGGCCGTAGTTCGGCGCAATGCGGCTTCGCCTCTTGCGCCCTACGCCTTGCTGCCGCCCGACACCTTGGCCCACGTGTCGCGCAGGCCGACGGTGCGGTTGAACACGGGACGGCCCGGCTGGCTGTCCGCGTCGCGGCAGAAGTAGCCCTGCCGCTCGAACTGCACGGCGTCGGCGGAGTTGCCCGCTGCCAGCGCCGGCTCGACCAGCGCGTCGCTCAGCACCTCGAGGGAGTTGGAGTTCACCTCGGCAGCGAAATTGCCGACATCCGGATCGGGCCGCATGAACAGCGGATTGTAGAGCCGCACCTCGGCTCTCACGGCATCCGCGGCCGATACCCAGTGCAGCGTCGCCTGGACCTTGCGCCCGTCCGGCGGCGTGTTGCCGCCCCTGGTCGCGGGGTCATAGGTGCAACGCAGCTCGATCACCTCGCCGGCGGCATTCTTGATCGCCTCGCGGCAGGTGACGAAGTAGGCATAGCGCAGCCGCACCTCCTTGCCGGGGGTCAGGCGATAGAACTTCTTGGGCGCGTTCTCCATGAAGTCGTCGCGCTCGACATAGATCTCGCGGCTGAAACGCAGCTTGCGCGACCCCGCGGAGGCATCATCAGGATGATTGGCCGCCTCCAGCTCCTCGACCTGCCCTTCGAGGTAGTTCTCGATCACCACCTTCAGCGGGCGCAGCACCGCCATGCGCCGGAGCGCCGTGCGGTTCAGCACCTCGCGTACGGAAAACTCGAACACGCCCGGATCCACGATGCTATTGGCCTTGGCGACGCCAATGCGCTTGACGAAATCGCGGATCGCGTCCGGCGGCACGCCGCGACGGCGCAACCCCGCAATGGTCGGCATGCGCGGATCATCCCAGCCGGCCACATGCCCGCCGCGCACGAGCTCCGTCAGCACACGCTTGGAGAGCACCGTGTAGCTCATGTTGAGGCGCGCGAACTCGTACTGCCTGGGCCGCGACGGTACCGGCAGGTTCTCCAGGAACCAGTCGTAGAGGGGCCGGTGATCCTCAAACTCCAGCGTGCAGATCGAGTGCGTGATGCCCTCGATGGCATCGGACTGGCCGTGCGCGTAGTCGTAGCTCGGATAGATGCACCAGGCCGTCCCCGTGCGCGGATGGGTGGCGTGCAGGATGCGGTAGAGCACGGGGTCGCGCAGGTTGATGTTGCCGGAGGCCATATCGATCTTCGCGCGCAGCACGCGGGCGCCGTTCGGGAACTCGCCCGCGCGCATGCGGCGGAAGAGGTCGAGGTTCTCTTCCACGCTGCGCTCGCGCCAGGGGCTGTTGCGGCCAGGCTCGGTGAGGGTGCCGCGCGCGGCGCGCATCTCCTCCTGGCTCTGGTCGTCGACATAGGCCTTGCCGGCCTTGATCAGGTGCTCCGCCCAGGCATAGAGCTGCTCGAAGTAGTCGGAGGCGTGATAGAGGTGCTTGCCCCAGTCGAAGCCCAGCCAGCGCACGTCGCGTTCGATGGCGTCGATGTACTCCTGCTCCTCCTTGGTGGGGTTGGTGTCGTCGAAGCGCAGGTTGCAGCGACCGCCGAACTCCTGCGCCACCCCGAAATTCAAGCAGATCGACTTGGCGTGGCCGATGTGCAGGTAGCCGTTGGGCTCCGGCGGAAAGCGGGTGATCACCGTCTTGTGCCGGCCCGCTTCGAGATCGGCCGATATGATGTCGCGGATGAAGTCCTGCCCCGCTTCGCGGACGCCCATGTCGGTCCTAGACACTGTCGTCACCTTGAATTTGCCTGCTGTTACCCATCTGCCAAATCCGCCCATGCGCCAAGCCGCGACCGGCGCGGCAACCGGCGACGGACGTCCGGCGCGACTCGATTGGAGAGGCCGCACGCAGGGCCGGCAGAACGTCGATCGCCGGGCGCTATGGCCGGCGTTGTCGGGCGTCGGGGGCCGTCACGAGGCAGCACTGTCGCCTGTGCGCCGCAATCTCGACCGCAGCAGCTTCCCCGAGGTGTGCCGCTCCTGTCGTCATGACGTGTGAGTAGTGCATTGCCTTGCTCGGCGCAATATATCGCCTGGCGGACTGAGGACCACCCCGGGCTCCAGAGATTCCGCCGCGCCGGACACTCTGCTCCGTCATGCTGCCCCAAGAACCTTGTCAATCCACCAGCCGGAACCCCACTGTGGCGAAATGATGATCGAACGTGTAGGCGATCCTTATGCGGGTGCGCTTCATAATGGCAAAGCTTGTCGCATCCACCGCCGACAGCTTGTGCAGGTCGGCGCGCCGAAAGTAGTCCCAAGACTGCTCCAAGTCGCCAAGTTCGCAAGCAAGAATCCTCGCCGTGCCCGGTCGAGAAATCGCCTCCCTCCACGCCAGCGCCGCATCGCGGCTGGCATTGCGGTCGAGGAACGTGAAGGTCTCGATGACGACTGGGACTGAAGTGTAAAGTTTCGCCCCTGCCCCCTTCAGCAGACCCCATCGCTCGCGCGCGCGCTCATGCAGCGGGTCGCGCGACAAGGCAAGCGCAATCCAGGCGCCGCTGTCGACAAAAACGGCCTGCCCGTGCCGCATCAGGGTTCATCGTGGACGCTGTCGTGATCGATGGACGTTCGCTTTGGCTTGCCGTCCCAGATCGCGACCGGGCCTGTGACCTGCGGCTTCAGCACGACCTGGCGAATAGCGTCGCGTATGATCTCGGCAATGCTCCGCCCCGACCGCGCGGCGACCTCGCGCAACGCTTCAAGCTCTTCCTTTGGCAGGTAGACTTGGGTTTTCTCCATGTATGTCATTTTAAGAAGGTTCGTGACATACGTCAATTTCTTCAGTCATGCATGAGAGATGCTGGCCCTGCGCGGTGCGCCTCACGTCCAGCAGACCTTGTATTGTCACGCGTTTGGCCCTAGGCCGACGCCAGCTCAAACTAGAAGCCCGCAGCACCATGACCAAGCCCGTCATTACGCGCTTCGCTCCCTCCCCCACCGGCTACCTGCATATCGGCGGGGCACGCACGGCGCTGTTCAATTGGCTCTATGCCCGCCACACCGGCGGCAAGTTCCTGCTGCGCATCGAGGATACCGACCGCGAGCGCTCCACCGAGCCCGCCATCAAGGCCATTCTCGATGGGCTCAAATGGCTCGAGCTCGACTGGGACGGCGAGCCCATCTACCAGTTCTCCCGCGCCCAGCGCCACCGCGAGGTGGCCGAAGAGATGCTGGCGGCCGGCAAGGCCTACCGCTGCTACCTGACACCGGCCGAGCTGCAGGCCATGCAGGAGGCCATTGCGGCCGAGCGCGAATTGGCGAAGCAGGAGAAGCGGCCGCCACGGGGCCCGCAGACGATCCAGAGCCCCTGGCGCGATCGCGATCCCAAGGAGGCGCCCGCAGGCGTCAAGCCCGTCCTGCGCCTGAAGGCGCCGCGCGAGGGCGAGACGGTCATCGACGACCGCGTGCAAGGCCGCGTCGTCATCCCCAACAGCCAGCTCGACGACATGGTGATCCTAAGGAGCGACGGGACGCCGACCTATAACCATGCCGTCGTGGTCGACGACCACGACATGGGCGTCACGCACGTCATCCGTGGTGTCGATCATCTGACGAACGCGGCACGGCAAGTGCAGATCTATCGCGCCATGGACTGGGACGTCCCCGTGTTCGCCCACGTGCCGCTCATCCACGGGCCCGACGGGGCGAAACTGTCGAAGCGGCACGGCGCACTCGGCATCGAGGCCTACCGCGCCATGGGCTTCCTGCCGTCCGGCCTGCGCAACTATCTGGCGCGGCTCGGCTGGAGCCACGGCGACGACGAACTCTTCTCGACCGAGCAGATGGTCGAGTGGTTCGATGTCGACGACATCAACAAATCGCCGGGCCGGCTCGACTTTGCCAAACTGGCGGACGTCAACAGCCACTACGTCCGCCAGGCGAGCGACAGTGAGCTCATCAGCCGCCTCAAGGACTTTCTGCCCGAGGCCGAGGGTGGACCGGAGATTCTCGCCAGTATCGAGCGTGTGGGCTGGGACCGGCTGACCAAGGCGCTGCCCACGCTCAAGGAGCGGGCCAAGACGCTGAAGGACCTGGTCGACGGCGCAGGCTACCTGCTCGGCATGCGGCCGCTGGCGCTTGACGACAAGGCCGCCAAGGCGCTCGATTCGGACGCGCGTGCGGTCCTGGCAAAGCTCCTTCCGCACTTGGAGGCGGCGAGCGACTGGCAGGCGCCGGCGCTGGAGGCCACGGTGCGCGCGTTTGCCGACGGCAGCGGCCTGAAGCTTGGGAAGGTGGCCCAACCCCTGCGCGCTGCGCTGACGGGCCGCACGGTGTCGCCGCCCGTGTTCGACGTCATGTCCGTGCTTGGGCGCGATGAGGCCCTCGCACGTGTGCGCGACCAGGCGGCCTAGGCGGGACGCGCCACCGGAATCACGACGAAGGTCGCAAGGCTTAGTTTCTTTCTGCGCATAGCTTTTTTGCACCGCAACATGTATACTGCGCCAACCTGCCGCCAACCTCATCCTCCGGTGCTCCGTCCACCCGGACGACGTTCACCGGGTCTCACCAGAGGCGGCTGTTGATCGAAGGACGAGGCACATGAACGCGAAGGACTTGGCGGACGCCGGCAAGACCGCAACCATCAGCGTTGGCGGCAATCAGCAGACGCATCTGCCCATGCGGTCCGGCAGCATCGGCCCAGACGTCATCGACGTCAGCAAGTTGTATCGCGATACCGGTTGCTTCACCTACGACCCGGGCTTCACGTCCACGGCCAACTGCTCCTCGCGCATCACCTACATCGACGGCGACCAGGGCGTGCTGCTCTATCGCGGCTATCCCATCGAGCAGCTGGCGCAGCAATCGAACTTCCTGGAGGTCTGCTACCTCCTGCTCAACGGCGAGCTGCCGAACAAAGGCCAGTACGAGAATTTCCGCAACATCGTCACGCGCCACACGATGACGCACGAGCAGATGACGCGGTTCTTCACGGGCTTCCGCCGCGACGCGCATCCGATGGCCGTCATGTGTGGCTCGGTCGGCGCGCTCAGCGCCTTCTACCACGACTCCACCGATATCAACGACGAGAGGCAGCGGGTGATCGCCAGTCACCGCATGATCGCCAAGATGCCGACGCTGGCGGCGATGGCCTACAAGTACTCGATCGGCCAACCCTTCATCTATCCGCGCAACGATCTCGACTACACCGCGAACTTTCTGCAGATGTGTTTCGCCGTGCCCTGCGAGCCCTACGTGGTGAACCCTATCGTTGCGCGCGCGCTCGACCGAATATTCATACTGCACGCCGACCACGAGCAGAACGCCTCCACCTCCACCGTGCGGCTCGCCGGCTCCTCGGGCGCCAACCCATTCGCCTGCATTGCCGCCGGCATCGCCTGTCTGTGGGGACCCGCGCACGGCGGCGCCAACGAAGCCGCGCTGAAAATGCTGGAGGAGATCGGCACCGTCGACCGGGTGCCCGAGTATGTCAAGAAGGCCAAGGACAAGAACTCCGAGTTCCGGCTGATGGGCTTCGGCCACCGCGTCTACAAGAACTACGATCCGCGCGCCAAGGTCATGCAGGAGACCTGCCACGAGGTGCTCGACTCGCTCGGCATCAAGGACCAGCACATCCTCAAGGTAGCCATGGAGCTCGAGCGGATCGCCCTGCAGGACGACTACTTCGTCGAGAAGAAGCTTTATCCCAACATCGACTTCTACTCCGGCATCACGTTGCGCGCGATCGGCTTCCCGGTGTCGATGTTCACGGTGCTGTTCGCCGTGGCGCGCACGGTGGGCTGGATCGCGCAGTGGAAAGAGATGATCGAGGACCCCGAGCAAAAGATCGGCCGCCCCCGTCAACTCTACATCGGGGCGACCGAGCGGCCGTACACGCCGATCGAGCGTCGCTGATCGGCCTCACGCGCTACGTCCTCGAACGTCCTGTGCGGACCCGGCCGACGACCGATACCGGCGTCGGCCGACGAGCTGATGCGCAGAATTTGCACGAGAGTGGTGCTGGCGAAGCATAGGCAACGGGCGCTAGGCTCCGGGCACCAACGCCAACGCCATTGGGGGAGCCATGCCCAAAATCGAGCGCATCATCGTGCCGGACATTCCGGCACCCGTTAGCCACTACTGCCACGTGACCCGGGCGGGGCCCCATGTCTGGGTCGCCGGCGTGGTCGGCCAGGCGCAGGACGGCAGCATACCCGCCGACGTGGTGGCGCAGTTCGATATTGCCATTGCCGCCATCGACAAGTGCCTCAGGGCAGCCGGTGCCGGACCTGAGCACGTCGTCAAGGTTCAGGTATTCATGACCGACATCACGGAGCGGCCGAAGATCAATCCGCGCCGCATCGCCTATTTCGGCGGCAACCTACCGGTTTCCACTCTGGTCGAGGTGAAGGGGCTGGTCGATCCGCGCATGAAGGTCGAGATCGAGTGCCAAGCCTACGTGGGGTAGGCGCCGGGTGCGAATGTGGCGAGCGAGCCGGACGGACGGGCGCTCGCCTCAGCTCTGGGGCGGTTCTTGGCCTGCTCCATGGCGATCCGCAATGGGGCGGCTTGAGAAGCGCGCTCACGCGTCGCGGGTCATCCGCCAGGGGCGCGGCCAACCGCGACCGATCTCGGCGTAGTCGAGCACGACGTCGGCGGCGGCCTCACTCGGGGTGCCGCGCGGCAGCCGCAGCCGGCCAGGCACGCGCGCCAGTGCCGCGAGCTGGCGCTGGCGTGCAGGCCCTTCGTCCAGGATCGGCGCCAACGCCGCCGCCAGGTTCACGGGTGTGCAGTACTCCTGGATCAGCTCCGGGAACGCCCTCCCCTCCAGCACGAGGTTGGGCAGCACGATCGACGGCGTCTTGATCATCAGCCGCAGCGGCGGCGCCATCACGGCATCGACCTTGTAGGCGACCACCATCGGCGTGCCGGCGACGGCGAGCTCGAGCGTCACCGTGCCCGAGGCTACAAGCGCCGCGCGGGCGAGCTTGAAGGCACGGAACTTGTCCTCCTCACCAGTGAGTAGCAGCGGCTTCTTGGGCCACGCCCGCAGATGCTGCTCGATCAGGCCGCGCACGGATTCCACGACGGGGATGGCCACCTCGAACTTGCGACCGCGCTCGATCAACCGGGTGAGTGCCTCTCCGAAAGGCCGCATCAGCCGACCGACCTCGGACGGGCGGCTGCCCGGCAGCACGAGCAGCAGCGACACGCCCGGCGGCAGGGCCAGCCGCTTCGCGAGCGGGGCGGTATCGAGCGCCTCGATCCAGGCCATGCGCTCGATCAGCGGATGGCCGACATAGCTGCATGGCGGGCCGCCGAGCCGCTGGTGCGCGTCCGGCTCGAACGGCAGGAGGCCCAGCACATGGTCGATGTAGTGACGCATCTTGCGCGCCCTGCCCGGCCGCCAGGCCCACACACTCGGCGACACGTAGTCGATGATCGGGATCTCGGGGCGCCGCTTGCGCACGCGCCGGGCAATGGGGTGCGTGAACTCGGGGCTATCGATGATGACAAGGGCATCCGGCTCGGCCGCCACGGCGGCGGCAGCGGTGCGATGCACGTGGCGCAGGAGGGTCGGCAGCCGGCCGAGGATGGCCCCGATCCCCATCACCGCGACCTCCTCCATCGGGAACTGGGACACGAGGCCCTGCTCGGCCATCTGCTCGCCGCCGACGCCTGCGTAGCGAATGCGGCCGGGACGGCGCGCGTTGAGCGCCGCCATCAGCTTGGCGCCGAGCGCGTCGCCGGAGTGCTCGCCGGCCACGACGAACAGATTGAGATCGCGCCCCTTGGCCGAGCTCCCAGCGCCTTCCGCCGGCGGCGCGCCGGCAGGTATCGTCGCCGATGCCGGGGGCCGCGCCTCCTCGCTCATGGCGTGCCACACAACACCAGGAACAGGCCCAAGTCATCCGCGAGGGGGCCCAGGTCCTCGTAGGGAGCAAGTGCCGGAGCCGATCCAACGACAGCAACGCCCGAGAGCTCCTGGGCTGCCGCCTGCGCCAAGACGGAGCCGAGCCGGCCGGCATCGACCTTGAATGCGCCATCGGCGCGGCGGACGAGCACGCCGGCCTTGCTCCAGCGCAGGCCCCACTGCCCGCGCAGAGCCGCTGCCCGGTCCAGGAGAGCCGCAACGCCCTCGACTGCCTCGAGCGCCAGGATGTAGCGGCGTTGCACGACCGCGCCGGAGCCGGTGCCCAGCGGCGCCAGAGCTTCGACCGCGGCAAAGCCGGTCGCGATGTCGGCGATATCGTGCCGGCTCGGGTGGTGGCGACCGATCACCCGGACCGCGCGCTGCGCGGAGGGAGGCATCTGTCCCCAACCGGTCGCCGCAAAGCCTTGGATGGCACAGGCACGCCCATTGGCCATGTTGACGGCCTGCTCCCGGTCGAGGATCAGCACGGCGCCGGCCTCCACCGCGACACCCGCAAGCCCGGCGGCTCTCGCTTGCTCGATGGTGCGCGGACCGATCGCCGGCATATCGATCCGCAGCTCCTGCCCGGGCTTGGGTCCCTTCGCGAGGACGCCGCGACGGGAGGCCGGCCCCTGGCAGCCCGGCAGGTCGGCCACGCGCTGCAGCATGGCATCGGTGCCCTCCGCGCCCTCGATGGCCAGCACCTTGCCCGCCGCAACCACGACGGCCTGTCCGGCATCCACCGGGGCCAGCGCACGGCGCACGGCGAACCCGAGCTCGGCGTCGACGCAATCGGGATCCTCCAAAGCCACGCTGCCGATCCGGCCAGCCCGCGCCAGTAGATCGGGCGCCACCTCGTGCACGCCGCGCACGCTCAGCCCCTTGGCCTCGAAGAAGCGGAGCACGCGCGTCAGCACGGCGTCGTCACCGCCTGCGAGCAGGCGCACGATCATCGGCAGATTGAGAAAGAAGCCAAGGTCGGGGCGCACCCGCCACAGGTCCGGCCGGCTGACGCCGCCGGCGATCACGAGCTCGTCGGCCCCCTCAGCACGCAGGGTCGAGACCATGCGACCGATCTGGCCCCAGTTGACCCAGGTGTGCGGAAAGCGGGCGATCTCAGGTGCTGCCTCCCCCTCGATGCCGACGATATGCACGGGCTGCCCACGCGCCCTCACGCTCTCGGCCACCGTGAGCGGCAGCCGCCCGCCGCCTGCCAGAATGCCGACGCAGCTCATGGCCGCCCCCATGGCCTCGCGCTGCGCCGCGAGCGCGGGCAAGCCATTTCGCCCACTCACGCTTCAGCGTGCGGCACGCACAGCGAGCGCTTGCCGCCAGCGCGGATGAAATCCACGATCTCCTTCACCGCCGGGTGGTCGAATTCCTTTTCCACGTCATCGAGGCGCTCCACGAGAGTGCCCTCGTCGGCGAAAAGGAGGCGGTAGGCGCGCCGCAACGTGTGGATGTCGTCGCGCGAGAAGCCGCGCCGCTGCAGGCCGACGATGTTGAGGCCGGAGAGCTGCGCACGGTTGCCGAGCGCCATGCCGAAGGGAATGAGATCGTTCTCGAGCCCCGACATGCCCCCGATGAAGGAGTGGTTGCCGACGCGGGAGAACTGGATGACGGCCGCGCCGCCGCCGAGAATGGCGAAGTCCCCCACGGTGACATGGCCGGCCAGCATCACGTTGTTGGAGAGAATGACGTTGTTGCCGACCCGGCAGTCGTGCCCGACGTGGCTGTTTGCAAGGAACGCGCAGTGGTCGCCGACGACGGTGGCCATGTTGCCGCCCTGCGTGCCGGGGTTCATGGTGACCCCCTCGCGAATGATGCAGTGGCTGCCCACCGTGAGCGTCGAGGGCTCACCCTTGTACTTCAGGTCCTGCGGCTGATGGCCGATCGAGGCGAAGGGAAATATCTGCGTGCGTGCGCCGATGCTGGTTCGGCCCACGACGACGGCGTGGCTCTTCAGAACCACCCCATCGGCCAGGGAGACCTCGCCGCCCACGTGGCAGAAGGGACCGATGCGCACGTCCTCGCCGAGCTGGGCGCCAGGCTCGACGACGGCGGTGGCATGGACTTCACATCTTGGCATCATCCGGATCCAGGATCATGGCGCTGACCTCCGCCTCCGCCACCACCTGACCGTTCACCTTCGCCTCACCGTAGAACCGCCAGGCGCGCCCGCGGCTGCGCAATTTCTTGACATGATAATGCAGCTGATCGCCCGGCAGCACCGGCCGGCGGAACTTGGCGCGGTCTATCCCCATGAAATACACGAGCTGGGGCTTGTAGGTGACGTCGAAGTTGGCGACGCACAGCGCGCCCGCCGTCTGCGCCAGCCCCTCGATGATCAGCACGCCGGGCATGATGGGAAACTGGGGGAAGTGGCCCTGGAAGAACGGCTCGTTGATCGTCACGCTTTTGATGCCGACGGCGCTGACGTCGCCATCCATGTCGATGATGCGATCCACCAGCAGGAACGGATAGCGGTGGGGCAGAAGCTTCATCACGCGCGCGATGTCGGCCGTGCCGAGCTTCTTGGTCGTCGTTGCCTCAGTCATTGCCTCGTCCTAGTCCTAGCTCGTTGTCCCGCCCGGCAAACTACCAGCCCGATCTATCCGCCGCCGGAGCGTCCTTCTCTTTGCGTTAAGCGTTTGAGCAAGGCGAGTTGCCGCGCCCACTCCGTCAGCGGCAACGCCGGCGTCCCGCCCAGCCGGGCCCCTGGCGCCACGTCCTCCTTGGCGTGGGATGCGCCGCCGATCTGCGCGCCCATACCGACCTTGATGTGGCCTATAACGCCCGATTGCCCGCCCATGATCACGAAATCCTCGAACTCCGAGGACCCTGCGATGCCGACCTGGCCCGCAAACACACAATGCCGTCCGACCACGACGTTGTGCCCGATCTGCACGAGATTATCAATTTTCGTGCCCTCGCCGATCACCGTGTCCTTGAGAGCGCCGCGATCGATGCAGCTGTTGGCACCGATCTCGACGTCGTCCTGAATGATCACGCGGCCGATCTGCGGGACCTTGAGATGCCCCTTGGGGCCCATGGCGAAGCCGAAACCGTCCTGCCCGACGCGCACGCCGGCATGCAGGATCACCCGGTCGCCGACCAGGGCATGCATCACGCTGCAGCCGGGCCCCACGTAGCCGCCACGGCCGATGCTCACCCGATATCCCACCAGGGCGCCCGCCGCGATCACCGTGCCGCGCCCGATCTGCGCCTCGCGCCCGATGACCGCGCCCGGCTCGACCCGTACGTCCTCCTCCAGGCGCGCCGTCGGATGGATGGGCGGATCGGAAGCATCCGCCATGGCAGCCTTGGGCAGCATGGCATCGGGGTAGAACAGCTGCAGGGCGAGCGCGAAGCCGCGGTAGGGCTGCGCCATGACGAGGGCCGCCACGTGAGCCGGCATCCGGTCGGCCAACGCCGGGGCAATGAGGCAGGCCGAGCCGCGCGTCGCGGCCAGCTGGCCCAGATATTTGCGATTGTCGAGGAAGGTTACGTCGCCGTCGCCGGCATCGGCGAGGCTCTTGACGTCATGCATGCGCAGGTCCGGATCGGCTCCGGGCGCCAGTTGCGCGCCGACCTTCTCGGCCAGTGCCGCGAGCCGGACCGGCGCTGCTCTCTCGAAGAATCCGGGATGCTCCATCCAGCCACCATGTGCCGAGCAACGAAAACTCGCCCCGGCGAAACGCCGGCAACGGCACGCGAGACTAGCACTGCTTGCGGCCCCCTGTCCCAGGCCCCCGATTCAGGCGCCCGCGGTCTCAGAACCGCGTGGAGGCACCGAACCGGACGATCTGGTCGATGTCGTACTTCTCCTTGAGGAGCGGGTAGGCGATGTCGAGGCGCAGCGGACCGAGGGGCGAATTCCACAGCACGCCAAAGCCGACGGAGGCGCGCACGGAGGCGGAGTCGACGAGGCAGACGCCCTCAAACGTTGTTACTCCCGTGACCGGATCAGTAACTCCCGGCACGCCACACTTAGCGTTCAACTCCTTTGCGCTGGCGCCCGCACCAAACAGCGAACCCGCATCGGCGAAGATGGCGCCACTCATACCAAGGTCATCGGGTATGAACGGAAACGGGAAGCGCAGCTCAGCCGTCGTCGCCCAGAAGGTCTGGCCGCCAAGCGCGTTGCTCGTCAGCGTATCACGGGGGCCGTAACCGGCGCGGTTGAAGCCGCGGATGGTCTCGCCACCCTTGTAGTATAGGTCGAGCAGGCGGACGTCCTCTCCGCCCCAGCCCTCGATGTGACCACCGATCGCGCGGCCAACGAGCGTGATCTTCTCCGTAATCGGATAGTAGAAGCGACTCTCGGCACTGCCGCGGATGTACTGCACGTCGCCGCCAAGCCCCGCAAACTCGCCGGATACCTGCAGGTAGTAGCCGCTGGTCGGATTCTTCGGATGGTTACGCTTGTCGTAGACCAGACCGCTGCCCACCGAAGAACTCCAATACTCTCCCTTGGCCTCTTCGATCGCACGAGATGCCCCAGGCTGGACGTCGGAAATCTCATTGTTGGAGATCGTGTACGAGTTGGTCAGCCAGAGGTTTTCCGAGAGCGGGAAGCCCAGCCGCAGCGACACGCCGCTGTTGCGCCCGGCGAAGGGCTGGTAGGTCGAGACCGTCGTGATCTTGTGGAACACGTCGAAGCCGGCGGCGAGGTTGCGATCGAGGAACCTGGGCTCGGTGAAGCTCAAATCGATCTGCAAACGCTCTTGGGAGCCGGCGAGGCGCAGCCGCAGATACTGCCCTCGGCCCATCAGGTTTCGCTCGCTGATGGTGATATCGCCGATCACGCCTTCGCTGGTGGAGTAGCCGGCACCAAAGGACAGCTCGCCGGTTGATTGCTCCACCACCTCGACGTCGAGGATCATGCGGTCGGGGGCCGAGCCCGGCCGGCGCTTGATCTCGACATTCTTGAAGAAGCCCAGCGCCTGCAGCCGCTTCTTGGCCTTGTCCACCATCAGCGGATTGAAGGCATCGCCCTCGGCCAGACGGAACTCACGGCGGATGACGTAGTCGCGCGTGCGCGTGTTGCCGATGACGTTGATGCGCTCGATGTAGATGCGCGGCCCCTCATCGACCATGTACGTCACATTGATCACCCGGGCGCCCGGATCGCGCGCGGCGCGCGGGCGGACACGAGCAAACGGCACGCCCTGCTCCGATACCGTCAGCGTCAGCTTCTCGACGGTCTTGTCCATCTCAGACTGATTGAAGGTCGAACCACTGACGGTCAGGACTTCGCGGCGCAGGGCCTTCGCGTCGACGCTGCCCAAGGCCGATTCCACTTCGACGCCGCCGAACCTGAAGAGCTCGCCTTCCTCGATCACGAACGTGATGTAGAAGCCCGAGCCGTCCCGGTCGAGCTCGGCGCCGGCGGAGACGACGCGCGCGTCGGCGTAACCGTTTTTCAGGTAGTACTGCCGGAGCAGCTCCCGATCGAGCGAGAGCCGGTCAGGGTCGTAGATGTTCGTACCCTTGATGAAATCGAAAAGGTTCGACTGGCTCGTCGTGATGATGTCGCGCAGCTGGCTGTCGGAGAAGGCGCGGTTGCCGATGAAATTGATGGCCTTGACCTTGGTCGCCGCGCCCTCGTGGATCTCGAACACCAGGTTCACCCGGTTGTTGTCGAGATCGATGATCTTCGGCTCGACGGCGGCTGCATAACGGCCCTGGCGACGATAGACGTCGAGGATGCGCTGCACGTCGGCCTGGGCACGGGCGCGCGTGAATACCGCGCGCGGCTTGAGCTGCACCTCCGCCCCCAGCGTGTCCTTGTCCGCCTCGCGGTTGCCCTCGAATGCCACTTGGTTGATGACCGGGTTTTCCTCGACCGTGACGAGCACGCTCGCGCCTTCGCGCTCGATGCGCACGTCGGAAAACAGGCCGGTGGCGAACAGCGACTTGATGGACGCGTCGATCTTGCCGGGATCGTAGGCGTCGCCGGCGCTGAACTTCAGGTAGGAGCGCACCGTCTCGGGCTCGACGCGACGATTGCCGGCGACCCTGACGTCCCGGATCACGGCGCCCTGTGCGTGCACAACCGGCGCACTCACGAGCACCGGTTCGACGGCCGAGGCAAAGACTGCCATCGCCGCGACCAGGAATACGTGCCAGCCCCCCGACTTGCACATCCTTGAGATCGGCATTCTTCCCGTCTGCCTTTCGGTTCGCCGTTCGGCCTGCTCCCTACCCGTCGGCGTCAGGTGGGCGCTTACGCTCGATACTCCTTGGACCTGCCTAGAATCACCCGACAGTCTGCTCTTCCCTCGACCGCCGGAAAAACAGGCCCCGGCTAAGTCTTTACCGGCTCATCCGCGGCCGCGAAAGTGGCAATATTATCCCTCTTGGCCTTGCCATTTCAGGCGCTTACACGGCACGCCTTATTTCTATCCAATTCCTGTCAGCCAGCGCCTCAGCGTGCCCAGATCGTTCCAGGTTGCGAACATCATGAGCATAAGCACAACGGCAAGGCCGATGCGGAAGCCGATCTCCTGCGTCCGTTCGCTCAGCGGCCTGCGCCGCACAGCCTCGATCAGGTAGAACAGCAGGTGTCCGCCATCGAGGAGGGGGATTGGAAACAGGTTGATGAGACCGATGCTTACCGAGAGGACGGCGGTAAGGTTGAGAAGGGCTACGAACCCCGCAGTCGCGACCTGGCCCGAGATCTCGGCGATCCCGATCGGGCCGCGCATCTGATCGGCGGATTCCCGGCCAGTGATCACGTCGGCGAGATAGGCGAGGGTGCGCGTCACGATGAAGAAAGTGTCACGTACGCCGAGCACCACGGAATCGACCGGCCCGTAGCGCTTGTAGACCCACTCGGGATTGGGGTCCCGCTTGATGCCGATCATGCCCTGCCGAAGCTTGTTGCCGAAGCGGTCGGAAATCTCCCGCCGCGCGGGTGTCGCCTTCAGCGTCAGGAGAGTGTTTCCGCGCTGAACCTCGAAGGTCAGCTCCTGATCGGGGCTCGTGGCCACGACGCGCTGCATGTCGGCAAACGTCTCGATGGGCTGGCCGTCAATGCTGAGTATGAGATCGCCCGGCTGGAAGCCTGCGACCGCGGCCGGCTCGCCCGGAATCAGCTCGGAGACGCGCGGCGGCGTGCCGTGCACGCCCATGACGGCATAGGTCACCGAGAAAATCACTATTGCCAGCAGGAAGTTAGCAACGGGTCCTGCCACCACGATGGCCGAGCGCGCCGCCAGCGACTTGGTCTGGAACGCACCCTCGCGCTCGGCAGCGCTCAGGTTATCCAAAGCGGACTTGGAGGGCACGCTGGCGCTGTTTTCGTCGTCGAGGAATTTGACGTAGCCCCCGAGCGGTATCCACGCGAACCGCCAGCGGGTGCCGTGCCGGTCGTAGAAGCCGAAGATCTCGCGCCCGAAGCCGATGGAGAAGGCCTTGACCTTCACCCCGCACCACCGCGCGACAAGGAAGTGGCCCAGCTCGTGGATGAATACCACGACCGTCAGCACGAACAGGAACGGCAGCAGAATGGAGAGCATGTTCCAAATTCCGCCAAGTCCCTGTTCCAAAATGGCAATCACCATCTGCCTCCCGCACCGTCACTGATCCAGAATACGCTGCTTTGCCGTCGACGAAGCTGGCCACACCGGGCCTGTCCCCAGCAAGTTCAGCTTCGTGCACAGTTCTCCAGCAAATTCAGCGCCAGAGCACGCCCCGCGGCGTCCGAATTGAGCACCGTATCGAGGTCCTTGGCCAAGCCAAGCACGCCCTTGGTATGCGCCAATTCCAGCGTGTCTGCCACAAGTTGGGCAATTTGAAGGAACCCGATGCGTCCCGCCAGAAAGGCCTCGACCGCCACCTCGTTGGCAGCATTGAGCACGGCCGGGGCGGTGCCGCCCAGACGCATGGCCTGGCGGGCCAGGGAAAGGGCCTGAAACCGCCGCTCATCCGGCCGCTCGAAGCTCAGCTGCCCGACCTCCAGAAGATCGAGCCGTTTGGTCGGGGCGGCCATTCGCATCGGCCAGCTCAGGCCGATGGCGATCGGCGTACGCATGTCGGGGCAGGCGAGTTGCGCCAGCATCGACCCGTCGCGATACGCCACGAGGGCATGGATTATCTGCTGGGGATGGATCACCACCTCGAGCTGGTCCGGCTTCACCGGGAAGAGGTGCAGCGCCTCGATCAGCTCCAGGCCCTTGTTCATAAGGGTCGCGGAGTCGATGGTGATCTTGCGGCCCATCGACCAGTTGGGATGCTGCAGCGCCTCGCGCGGACTCGCACGCTTCAGTTGCTCCAAGCTCCAGGTGCGGAACGGTCCGCCGGAGCCTGTCAGCACGATCCGCTCCAAGGCATCGGGGTCGGCCCCCGCAAGAACCTGGAACGCGGCGGAGTGCTCCGAGTCGACCGGCACGAGCTCCGTGCCCGCCCGGCGCACGGCATCCATGAACACCTCGCCGGCCGTAACCAGACATTCCTTGTTGGCGAGCGCAACGCGCCGTCCCTGGGCGACGGCCGCCAAGGTCGGGCGCAAGCCTGCCGCACCGATGATGCCGGCCATGACGCAATCGGCGGGCCGCCTCGCCGCATGCACGAGAGCCTCAGCACCAGCAGCGACCTCGATGCCGCTCCCCGCAAGCCGCTCCTTGAGCGCCGCATACTTGCTCGTGTCGGCAACGACAGCGAGTTCCGCGCGATGGCGCAGCGCGCTCTCGGCCAGCGCTTCGACGTTTCTTTGCGCAGTCAGCGCCACGACCTCGAACATGTCGGGGTTGCGGCCGATCAGGTCCAGCGTGTTCGTTCCGACGGAGCCGGTGGCGCCGAGCACGGAGATGCGCTTGGGCGAGGTAGCAGTCGGGCGCGCCGTCTTCGCCGGCACCGCCGCACTCAACCACACAGGCGTCGCGGGCAAACCGTCCTCCTCGATCCTCACGACCCCAGCAGCAGCGCCCGTGCCGGCGAGTGCACGTTGATGACGAAGCTGGCGAGCCCGACGGCGGTGGCCGCCGCGACCAGCCCATCGACCCGGTCCATCACTCCGCCATGGCCAGGGATCAGGGAACTCGAATCCTTGGCTCCAAAGCGGCGCTTCAGCGCGGACTCGGCCAGATCGCCGGCCTGCGCCACCAGGGACAGCAATGCGCCCGCGGCCGCCAGATGCAGCACTTGTGCGGACGGGACCGCGAACCAGAATAGCGCACCGACGACGGCGCATGCCAGCACCGCGCCAAAAAAGCCCGACCATGTCTTCCCGGGAGAAACGCGGGGCCACAGCTTGGGGCCGCCCAGCAGCCGCCCCGCGAGAAAACCCGCCGTGTCGGACACGACGACGATGACGACGACGAAGACGACCGCGAGCAATCCCAGTGAAGGATCCGAGCGCAGCCAGATCAGTGCGATCGCCGGCAACCCCGCGTAGAAGACCCCGAGCGCGGAGAAGACGCTGTTGTGGCCCAGGCTGAGCAGCAGCGCGAGAATGGCACCGATCGGCAGGGCCAGAAGACCCAGCCCCACCAAATCAAATGCCGCCAGCAACGCCGCGGCTACCGTCGCGGCGACGTGCACGGCCATCACGGCATCGGCCTCCGAGCCGTGCACCAGCCGCGCCCATTCCCAGCTGAGCAGCGCCGTGACGACGACCACGAGACCGGCAAACGGCATGGCGCCCGCGTAGAGGATCAGCGCCGCCACGACGGCCAGCGCGACGCCGGAAACGAGCCGCGTTGCGAAATCCCCACCGAGCCGCGAGCTCACATCGTCCCGTGCATCGGCGCCGTCTCTCGCCTCATCGTCCTCGCTCATCGACACGGCCTTTCGCTGGTCCGGTGTCCTGATCGCGAGCTTCGCCTCGGTGTGCGGCAGCGCGGGACGAATTTCGCGGTCAGGGCATCAACCAGGCCCATGATTCCAGTGTGGTTCACGGCCTGAGGTGAGCCAGGCCTCCTGGCCGCGCGCATCGGTGCGGACGCCTCGATCATCACACTAGCTCGTCTGCCCCAAGGTGGGCGGCGTCACGCCGCCGAAGCGGCGGACGCGCCCGCGGTACTGATCGATCGCCTGCTCGAGGAGCTCGCGGCCGAAGTCCGGCCAGTAGGCGTCGAGGAAAACGAACTCCGTGTAGGCCGCTTGCCAGAGCAGGAAGTTGGACAGGCGCAGCTCGCCGCTCGTGCGGATGAGGAGATCGGGATCAGGCACGCCGTAGGTGTCGAGCTCAGCCTCAAGGGCCTGGGGCGTCACATCCTCCGGCGTGATCGTCCCCTCCACCACCCGCTCGGCCAGGCGGCGCGCCGCCTTGGCAATCTCGGCCCGCGATCCATAGTTGAAGGCGATCTGCAGTTTGAGCGCAGCATTGTGGGTGGTCAGGGCTACAGCCTCGTCGATGAGCTGCAGCAGCTCGGCATCGACGCGGTCGCGCTCGCCGATGACACTCACGCGCACGCCGTTCTTGTGCAGATCGGCAAGATCGCGCCGGATGAAGCGGCGCATCAGGCCCATCAGATCGTCGATCTCGGTCGCCGGCCGCGTCCAGTTCTCGGAGGAGAAGCTGTAGATCGTCAGGTACTGGATGCCGAGCTCCATCGCAGCCCGCACCGTGCGTCTGACGGCTTCCACCCCCATGCGGTGACCCGCTGCACGGGGCAGGCCGCGCCGCTCCGCCCAACGGCCGTTGCCGTCCATGATGATGGCGACATGGCGCGGCACATGCGCAGTATCGTGCCATACGGCGGTTTGATTGTGCTTGTTCATCAAGCAGCCGTCACGCGTGTCTGGAAGGGGGTGCGGGCCGGCGTGCCCGGACGCGGCGAGCAATACGCATGGCCGGCGGCTGCAGCACGGGACTCCCTCATACCTGCTTGATCTCGGTCTCCTTGCCAGCAAGCGTCTGGTCGATCTCCTTGACCAGCTTGTCCGTCAGCTCCTGGACCTTGGCCGAATTCTTGTGGTGGTCGTCCTGGCTCATCTGGCCGTCCTTGTCGAGCTTCTTGAGCAGCTCCATTCCCTCGCGACGCACGTTGCGCACGGCAACGCGCGCCGTCTCGGAATACTTGTGCGCGACTTTGACGAGCTCCAACCGTCGCTCGGCATTGAGGGCCGGAATCGGCAGGCGGATCAGCGCGCCGTCGGTCACAGGATTGAGGCCGAGGTTGGCTTCCCGGATGGCTTTCTCTACGGCGCTGACCTGACCACGGTCCCAGACCTGCACCGATATAGTGCGGGCGTCGGGGGTGGAGACGGTCGCCACCTGGTTGATGGGCATGCGCTGCCCGTAGACGTTGACCACGATCGGGTCGAGCAGGTGGGCACTAGCGCGTCCCGTGCGCAGGCCCGCAAACTCCTTCTTCAAAGTGTCGATGGCGCCGCGCATGCGGCGCTCGAGGTCCTTGATGTCGAATTTTGCGGCGGCCATCGTATGTTCCTCTGGGACTCAACGCGCCTCGAACGACGCTGCTCGCTGCCAATCTGCAGGACCATCGCCACGCTGCCCGCCGTCGCGGACTTCGCCGCCGTCGGCCGGCCCAATGTGATGATCGAGTAGTCCGCTCGTCGCGAACGGTCGGCTGGCAGAGCGGACTTCTCAGTCTGAATCACACTAGCATCATTCTGCCGGCTGGTGTCCTTCAGATCGCGAAATTCGCTCCCCCTGCTGCAGCGGAGATGAATTCCTCGATCCGGACACTAGCCTGAGATCACGGTTGCTGACGCCTCTCCGCGTAACACCTTCAGCAGATTGCCCGGTTCCTCGATAGAAAAGACAATTACCGGAAGATCGTTGTCGCGAGCAAGGGCAATGGCGGCGCCGTCCATGACAGCCAAATTGCGCGCAAGAACCTCGGCATAGGTGAGCGTATCGTATCGAATTGCGCCAGGCACCTTTTTGGGGTCGGCGGAATACACCCCATCCACCTGGGTTGCCTTGGCCAGAACCTCGCAGTTCATCTCGATGGCCCGCAAGGCGGCGGTGGTGTCCGTGGTGAAGAAAGGGTTGCCGGTGCCGGCGGCGAAGATCACCACCCGACCACTGGCCATGTGATGCAGCGCCTTGGAACGGACGAAGGCCTCGCACACCGTCGGCATCGGGATCGCTGAGAGGACGCGGGCGGCAACCCCCAGCTGCTCCAGCGCATTGTGCAGCGCGAGCGAGTTCATCACGGTCGCCAGCATGCCCATGTAGTCCGCCGTTGCCCGGTCCATGCCCTTGGCGGCACCGGCGAGCCCGCGGAAGATATTGCCGCCGCCGACGACGACGGCGACCTCCGCCCCGGCCGCCACGGCTTCCCCGATCTCACCCGAGATGCGCTGCACAACGGGCACATCGATGCCGTAGGCAGACTTGCCCATCAGCGCCTCGCCCGACAGCTTCAGAAGCAACCGCCGGTAGCGCAAGCCAGACGAAGCCATTCCCGCAATCCTGTCGATAGCAGCCGCATTCTCGCCGGAGGCCAGCCCGACACCCCTCCCCGGCAACAGCCAAGGTCCCACGGCCGAAAGTAAACGGGGCGCCGGCTGCGATGCAACCAGCGCCCCATCTATATCGGGGATGTGGAAGTCTAGGCCGATTCGACCCAGCCCGGGTCAGCGTTTGCCGACCGCGGCAGCCACCTCGGCGGCGAAGTCGCCGTCCTTCTTGTCGATACCCTCGCCCAGAGCATAACGGGCAAACTTGGCGATCTTGATCGGACTTCCGGCGGTCTTTTCGGCGCCCTTAAGGACCTGCTCGACGGTGGCTTTGCCGTCGCCGCCGGCGCCCAGGAAGGTTTGCTGGAGGAGCACCACCTGCTGGAAGAACTCCTTGCGCAGCCGGCCTTCCACCATCTTGGCGGCGATGTCGGCCGACTTGCCGGAGGCCTTGGCCTGCTCGATGTAGACCGCGCGCTCGCGCTCGATCAGGGCCGGATCGAGCTCTTCGGCCGTGATGGCGGCGGGTACGGCAGCCGCGATATGCATCGCGAGCTGCCGACCGAACGCGGCAAGAGCGGCCTTGTCGCCCTTGCTCTCCAACGCGACCAGCACGCCGATCTTGCCGAGGCCCTCGGCCGCCTTGTTGTGCACGTAGTCGGCCACGTGGCCTTCGCTCACCGACATGGCGACCGTGCGGCGAACGCTCATGTTCTCGCCGATGGTCGCCACCATCTCCTTGACGTGTTCTTCCACCGTAGCCGACTTGCCGGGATAGGTGAGGCCGAGCAGCTTCTTGAGGTCGCTCTCCGCCTTCGGGGCCAGCGTCGCGATCGTGCGCACCATATCCTGGAAGCGGTCGTTGCGGGCAACGAAATCGGTCTCGGAGTTGACCTCCACCATCGCTCCCACCTTGTCCTTGGCGGTGACGCCGATGAGGCCCTCCGCAGCAATGCGCCCGGCCTTGTTGGCAGCCTTCGACAACCCCTTCTTTCGCAGCCAGTCGACGGCTTGCTCGAGATCGCCCTTGGTTTCGGTCAGCGCCGCCTTGCAATCCATCATGCCCGCGCCGGTCTTGTCGCGCAGCTCCTTCACCTGGCTTGCCGATATCGTTGTCATTGTTCAGTCCTTACACTTCGTTCACGGTGCATGGTCGCGAGGCGGTCAGGTCGTGGGATAGCGAGTTTTCGCGCAGCGCGCGGCACGGTGATACTTACCAACTCGCCGCTCACCCTCTCACCGCTCTCAGCTCACCTCGCCCTCGGTCAATTGCTTGGCGGTGGCGATCCAGTTGTCCCTGGTGATGCGGCCGCGCAGGTTCAGGCTGCGATCGAGGGCCTCGAGCGCCTCGGGATCAAGGTCGGCAACCTGCCAGTAGTGGTAGACGCCGACGTCATTGAGGCGCTGCTCGAGCTTACCATTCACGCCCGGCAGGCGCTTGAGGTCGTCCGCCTCGCCGCGCGGGGCATCGATGCCCTTGAAGGCCGGCTTGTCTCCCTGTTCCGGCAGATCCTCGGCCGGTGGCTTTTCGGAGGCACCCAGGTCGGCGCCTGCCTTTGCTTGGCCGCGCTCGATGCCGTCAATTGCAGCGCGCGCCACGAGATCGCAATAGAGCGTGATGGCGCGGCCAGCATCGTCGTTGCCCGGCACCAGGAAGTCGATGCCGTCGGGATCGCAGTTGGTGTCGACGACGGCAACGATCGGGATGCCGAGCTTCTTTGCCTCTGCGATCGCGATCTGCTCCTTGTTTGTGTCGATCACGAACAACAGGTCGGGCAGGCCGCCCATCTCCTTGATGCCGCCGAGCGACTTGTTGAGCGAATCGCGGTCGCGAGTCAGCTGCAGGACCTCCTTCTTGGTGCGCCCCTTGGCCTCGCCCGCCAGCGTATCGTCGAGCTGCTTGAGGCGCCGGATCGACTGCGAGATCGTCTTCCAGTTGGTGAGCGTGCCACCGAGCCAGCGGTGGTTGATGAAGTACTGCGCCGAGCGCTTGGCCGCGTCGGCGATCGCCTCGGAAGCTTGCCGCTTGGTGCCGACGAACAGCACGCGGCCGCCGCCTGCCACCACGTCGCTCACCTTGACGAGCGCCTGGTGCATCAGGGGTACCGACTGGGCCAGGTCGATGATGTGAATATTGTTGCGAGCCCCGAAGATGTAGGGCGCCATCTTCGGGTTCCAACGGTGGCTTTGATGGCCGAAGTGGCAACCAGCTTCGAGCAGCTGGCGCATATTGAAGGCGGGAAGCGCCATGGGTGCGACGTCCTTTTCCGGTTGAACCTCCGCGAAACCCGAAAGAAGGCCGGAGCCCCAGCCAGGGCGAGCCGGCCCACCGGAGCGCAATGCGGGGCTTTTTCTCCGCAGGGCGCAGGTTCCGCGTGTGGGATGCGCGGGTGTCTAATGGGTACGCGCCGGTTTTGCAAGGGGGAGGCCCCGCTCGCACTCCCTCCGGAAGGGCGCTAACCCTACCGCCGCGCCTGGACAATCAGCTCCGGAGCCGACTTGGACCAGCCGTAGCCCGCCCGGCCCATGCGCAATCCTCGTTCGTAGAGAGCCAGCATGTAGACACGGTCGAAGGGCTTGGGATGAGGCGCCTCGAAGTCCGCCGGGATGGAGGCCAGGTTAAAATCGATGCGGTCCTCTTTAGCACGCGCGTACATGCGCGTGAGATCGCCGATCCCCCGGCTCTTGGTCAGCGTCTCGAGCGAGCGCTGGGCGATGGCAATCGTCGTCTCGGGCATCGCCTTGTACTCAGGCTCGATCTTGCCGTTGCGGATGATCCATAGACGGCGCTGCACACTGACGCCGAGCGCCTTGTCGATGTCCTTGAAGCGGAAGTCGGCAATGGTGAAGAACACCTCGCGTGTCGTGCCGCCGTCGACATGCATCTCCTGGTAGGTTCGGCCGCCCGCCACGACTTCGATGAGGACCGGCGGGAAGATGCCAGGGATCGAGGCGGAGGCCAGCAGGACCTTGCGGAACAGCTCCAGCGAGCCCCGGTCTCCCCGCGCCGCGATCTTGCCCATGTCCCAGTAGACGGGACGCTGGGCGTCAAGGTTTGTGGTGCCGACCAGCAGGAACCGGCCCTTGGCGCGCTCCTCGGCGATCCGGCGCAGGAACGGGGAATCGACGTAGTGCTCGATGAGCCGCGCGAGCGGCGCGCTGTCGGCGAGGGCGTTGCCGCCGAATAACCCCGACAAAACATTGGCCTGATAGATCTGGTCAGCGCCGTAGCTCGTGAACAGACCGGCAAGCTCATCGTCATAGCTGCGCCCGAGAAATGCGAACGGCGCAATGAGCGCACCGGCACTAATGCCGGTCACGAGGTCGAACTGGGGTCGGCTGCCGTGCTCGCTCCAGCCGACGAGAAGACCGGCCCCAAATGCCCCGTCATCCGCTCCGCCCGAAAGCGCAAGCAGGTTCGATACCGGAGGACCTTTGGATTGATCCGCGCCGCCGGCCCTGTACTTCGCCTTGAGCTTTGGCAGCTCTGCCCGCAACAGCGCATGCGAGAAATGCGCATCTCCCCACACGCGCACGTCGCCCAGACCTGGAATTGCCGCATCGCCCGCCAGCTGAGCGGGCACAGCCAGCCGATCGGTCGGAGTGACGCAACCGCCGCCGAACGCGGACGCCAGCACCACCCAGACCCAGGCGAGCAGAGTTGCTACCCGGTCCCTACGCACGAATTACGGCTTCCCTCACGCAGAAGTCTGCGCCCACCCAGGAGAGTATGGTAGGCCAGAATTCCCGAGCATGGCCAGCAAATTGCGTGTCTGCCGTTCCCCGCGCCGGCAGGCAGGCGCCTGGCGCACTTGGAGCCGCCACACGCCTGCCCGTCGCGATCACGGTCCACCCCGCTGGACCGTGGAAACAACGGCTTGTGGCCCGCTTTGTTTCGTCACTTCATTGTTAGTCGAAAGATAGCGGATATAGGTTGCATGAGGCCAATTCGCAGCACCCACCAAGCACAGGACGGCCGTCCTCCTTCGCGAGCGCGCCGCGTCACCAAATTAACCAAAGTTCCGCTCAGGCTTAGACAATATGCCGAATTGTTGCTGAGACTCCTACCAGTACGCATATTATTGCAGCATTTGCTGGATGGTGGGGCGGTGCCTGACAACGCGATTGCAGCTGAATTGGGCTGTCGCCTACCAGGGCTGTCACGCTTGTGGGCCCTCACCCGGGGCCGGCCGGACATCGTGGTGGCGGTTCTCGACGGGCCAGTCGAGGCAACGGCGGTCGCTCAAGGCGTATCCCAGAGCGGGGTGGTCGAGCATGGGACCCACGTCTATTCCATCATCGCCGGCTCGCGCGACGCCATCATCCCCGGCGTTGCACCTGGATGCAGTGTCATCTCCATCCCGATCTTTGCCCCGGGACCTTTGGGTGCGCCTCAGACCTGCACGCAGCAGGAACTGGCGGCCGCCATCCAGGGTGCGCTCGAACGGCGCGCCAACGTCATCAACATCAGCGCCGCCCAGCAAGCCGACCCGCTGCTGCTGTCGGCCGAACTGAGCCAGGCCCTGCAGGAGGCCAGCGCCCGCGACGTCCTCGTGGTCGCGGCTGCCGGCAATCAGGGATGCGCGTGCGACACGATCCCCGCCTCCGTTCCGGGAGTGCTGGCCGTCGGCGCCCATGCCGAGGACGGAAGCCCGCTTATCAGCAGCAATTGGGGCCCGGGCCAGCGCGCTCAAGGCCTGCTGGCACCCGGCGCCGGCATTCCCGGAGCATGCGTGGGCGGAGGGCTCTGCCGTGCCTCCGGCACCAGCTTCGCCACCGCGACAGTGTCAGGCATCGCCGGCCTGCTCATGAGCGTCGAGGCCGAGCGCGGGGCCAAGCCGAGCGGCCGCCGCATCAGGCGCGTGCTGCTCAACTCAAGCGTCCGCCCGACGCAGTCCGACGTGCATATGGCCGCCTCGTTTCTTGCGGGGCGCCTCGACGTGTCGCGCGCCCTCGACCTCGTCATCGGCCCTTCAGCGAACGCAAGCACCCGGGAGGAAACCTTGTCGACCAGTAGCCTGCCCACGAACAGCGACGGCCGAACTGCGGAACCAGGTCGGGCGCAAAGCCCGGCAGAGGGCGCCGGAGCCAACCACGTAGCAGCGGCGCATGCCGGCGCAATGCCTGCTCCGGAGACGGTGCAGCCACCGGGACACGGTCTCGTGCCGGCCGACTGTGGATGCGGCTGCGGCAGCGCCGGCGGCGAATGCTCCTGCGGCGGCGCAGCCAAGAAACCTCAGCTCGTCTACGCCATCGGCCGGCTCGGCGTCAGTTACGTGAGCCAGACGCGGCGCGTATCCATATGGCGCGGGATGAACCAAGACAAGAACCCTCCTGTCGACCTGACCGACGCTAACCTGCAAGCCCTCTTCGCGGAGAAGCCGCACTTTGCCCAATCGGTAGTGTGGACGGTCAACCGCACCGAGGTGCCGATGTATGCCGTCCTGCCCATGGGAGCATATGCGGCGGAAACCTATAAATGGCTCACGAAGGAATGGGCCGACAAAGACGTGGAGTTCATTTCGCTTCCCGGCTTTTTGGCGGGACAGGTGACCCTATACGACGGCCAGATTGTCGACGCCGTCGTTCCCGACTTGCGAGGCATGGTGAGCTGGGACACCGCCGTCTACGTCACAGCACTCAAGGATAGTCTGAAGGCGGCCAATCCTAACCTCGCAGACGAGGTGGTCACGAGGGAGATGACGCGCTTCTTCGGGAAGATCTACTACAGCATTCGCAACCGTGGTCTCTTGCCCGAGGAGCGAGCCATCAACGCTGCGGCCACCAACGCCTTCAACATCGGTGACACCATCGTCGAGGCAGGACAGGAGGGCTTGACGCTGCGCGACGTCAGCGTGGAGCGCAGCCCCCTCAACCGGCCAGGCAACGAATATTTCGACGTATTGTTCACATTCTTCGATCCGGCGCACAGGGCTGAACGCGCGCCCCTGCGCGCCCGTTTCACCATCGACGTCAGCGACACCGTGCCCGTTCCGATCGGAACGCCGGTGACGTGGCACGAATACTGAGCATTTTTCGAACTGCAGCTTCCGGCAGAGATAGCTCTTTTGGGGACTTAACAGCAAGGAGACGAACTATGCAGATCCCTGGCAGACAACCGACGAGACCGCCAGTTGGCGATTATCCAATCTACGCTTCAGCCGCCCACCAAACTGGCGTGACCCCCCAGGCCGACGCGTTCCAATGCTCACTTTGTTGCGCTGGCAAGGCCGGCTTTGCAGCGTGCGTGGCCCTATGCATGGCGACCGGCATGGCCTGCGACGGCGGCATCCCCGGCCGCAACTGCTCGCCCTGCGGCTAGGTTCGCCGACCCGCGCGTAAGGCGATGGCCCAATTGCGCCGCTGCTCGACAGATCGAGGAGCAGCCGCTACCCGATTGCCCTTGCCAACGATACGCGATCAGAGGTGCGCCGGTCTTGAAGCCGGCCGCACCGACTGATTCCAGTGGTCGGCGTGCTCGCCACCAAGGGCCGTGGGGCGCGCTGTTGCCGCCGACCGCGGGCCTGCCCGCGCTACGCGCCTTCGCGTTGATCGCGACCCCGGCCCTGGCGTAGGCTTCCGGCGTCGGCCAAGAAGCGGGCGCAATCCTGCGCCACGCTGGGTGATTGGTTGTGCGTAACCACGGGGCAGGGCAGTGGCAGGAAATCAGGGCGTACTGGTCGTGAGGGAAGACACGATCGTCAAAGGAGAGATTCGAAACTGCAAGCAGATGGAGGTCTACGGCTACGTCGAAGGCAACGTGGCGGCCGGCGAGTTGCTCATTCACCCGAGCGGCCAGTGCTACGGCACCGTCAAGACCGACACCGCCGAGGTTCGCGGCACCCTGCAGGGCGAAGTCGTCGTCACCCACCTGATCAGCATCCGCGACACCGGCACGGTGAGCGGCAACGTGCGCTATGGCCAGCTCGCCATGGAGGCTGGCGGCAGCCTCAGCGGCGAGGTCCGCAACGTACCGCCAGGGATCGCCGGCGACCTCGACCTGACGGTCGACAAAGGTCGCGCCGTCCGCATCGCGCTGGAGGACCTGCACGCCATAGATCCTGATGACACCGCGAAAGACCTGACGTTCAGCGTATCCAACGCGCAAAACGGCTTTGTCGCATTCGTCGATGCTCCGGGACGGCCGGTCGTCCGTTTCACGCAGGCTGATCTCGAAGGCGGAAGGATCAGCTTCATGCATGACGGAAGCACGACGCGATCGGCAAGCTTCGACATCATCGTGGCGGATCGTTCCGGCGCCACCTCCGGCAAGCCGCAGACGGTGAAGGTGTCCGTCCGGTAACAGCCGACGGGCGCCCGCACCGACGCCGGCTCGGTCGACGTGCACCGGGCAGTGGGGCAAGCTCCCACTTGAAGATCGCCGGGGCCTGCGGGCGCGCGCGGTAACCTGCGCGTTTGCCCGACCCCGGCACCTCGCTCATAATCGCGCGCACAGGCCCGGCGCTAGGTTGCTCCTGCCCCCACCCCAACCCTCTCCCCACTGAAGAGCGGGAAGAGGAGATGCATCCGGCTAGTTCAGCCTGAGCTCCATGATATGGCGCGGGTCGGGCTTCAGCTCGCCCTTCTCCACGCGCTTGACGATGTCGGTGAGCGCGGCGTTGGCGCGGCAGGAGAGCCCGACCTTCTCGCCCTCGCCCACGATGAAACCGTTGAGATATTCGATCTCCGTGCGCCGCCCTTTCTGCATGTCCTGGCCCATGGAGGGGCGTTGCGTAGCTGCCGTCTTTTTGGAGTCCTTGAAGCGCTGCTCGTCGCAGATCTTCTCGGCCGCCGCATCCCCTTCGCCGGCCCGCGCAATCGTCTCGGGTTCGATGTGCAGCACCTCCTCCAGTCTGTAGCCCTGCGCCTGGCCGACGCGGATCGCCTCGCTGCCGAGCCGCATCTGGAAACGCCGCAACGCATCGGTCTCCAGGATTTGCCGTCCGGTGAGCCCCGTGCACGCCGACATGCCGTTGGCCATGACGTTGGCCACGAGCTTCGACCAACGCTCCCCCCACAGGTTGTCCGTGACCTTGGCGCTGTCGGCGAGACCGACGAGGCGGCGCACCTCCTCCGCGCGCGGCGTAACGCGCCCGTGCACCTCGCCGGCTCGGAACACGGTGTGGGAGGCACCATGCTTGCCGGCGCCGCGATGGATGAGGCCTGGTTCGGGCAGGTTTACGGTGATGGAGCTCGCGATGCAGCCGAGCGTCTTGCCCCAGCCGACGATACCGGCGATCGTCTCCTCGTTCATGCAGTTCTGGAGGGAGACGATGTAGCCGTCGGGTGCCAGGTACTGCCGGATCATCATCGTCGACCACGCCGTGTCGTAGGACTTCACGCACACGAAGGCGATGTCGATGGGCTTCTCCTTCGCAAGCTGCTGCACGTCGGTTATGTGCAACGCCCGCACCGGCACCGTGAACTCCGGCACGTTCATGGCGTGCGTGACGCGCAAGCCCTGCTTGCGCATGTGCTCCACGTGCTCGGGCCAGGCATCGATGAACGTCACGTCCTCGCCGGCCTGGGCCATGTGCGAGCCGGCATAGCCGCCGACCGCGCCGGCTCCCACGATTGCAATCCTGCTGCCCATGCGCGTCCTCCCGAGGATCACTGTCGGCGGCAGGGTAGCGCGACGGCAGGCAGGGAAACAGTGGTGTCGCGCAAGGCTGCTCGGCGCCGGCGGTGGCTCTGGCGCGGCCCGCAGCTACTGGGCCATCCTTGATCATGCGCCTGCGCGTATGCCACCGTGGCGCCGACGCGCTGACCAATTCCGGAGCCCTCGAGACCCGGTGCAGCCCGCGAGGTTCGAGCATGTGCCGCAACATCAAGACGCTCTACAATTTCGCGCCTCCGGCCACGCAGGACGAGATCCGCGCCTCCGCCCTGCAGTTCGTGCGCAAGCTCAGCGGCTTCACCCGGCCGTCCAAGGCGAACGCGGTGGCGTTCGACCGCGCCGTCGATCAGGTGACCGAGGCCGCCCACGAGTTGCTGGCCGCGCTCGTCACCAGCGCGCCGCCCCGCGACCGCGAGACCGAGGCCGCCAAGGCCCGCGCCCGTGCTGCCGGTCGCTATTCATCCCAGCCCGCGCGCTGACACGCTGCTACGCTCGCCCGATTCAGCGGCCGAGACCACGCCCTGTCGACCACGGGTCGACTCGCATCGAAGTCAGCGGACCGCCGCCATCTTGCATCACGGCCGCTCGGTGCTGGCATTGGCCTTGCGATCGAGAGCATTCTGCTCCGTCAGAACCAACGTCACGGAGACCAGAACCAGAGAGAGGGCGAGAATGTCCAGGGCCGAGATGTCGCCACCGATCAAGAACACGCTCGCACCGAACCCCACGCAGGGAACAATGAGTGTGGTTACGCCTGCGACGGATGCCGGCAGCGCCCTGATGATCCGGAACCAGCAGAAGTAGGCCAGCGAGTTCGAGATCAAAATCAGAAACGCCAGCGCGACCAGGCCGTGCGTCTGATCCCATTTCAGGTAGGTGTAGTCCCTGCACAGAAGCCACAAGGCGACGACCGGGACGGCTCCGACCAGAAGCTGCCATCCCGCGAACACTGTCGGATCGCCCTGCCACTTCGCCGCCTTGGTCAGCACCGTGCCGATGCCGAATGAGATGGCGGCCAGCAGGGTCAGCCCCGTGCCGAGGGGAATGCTAGTCGTCTTCTGCTCCTGCATGACGACGATGGCCACGGCGACCAGGCCCAGGCTCGCCGCCGCAGCGACCCGGGCAGAAATGTGCTCCTTCAGAAACAGCATCGCAAACAGCGCCGACCACGCCGGCATGGTGTAGATGACGATCGGTGTCCGTGCGGGGCCCAGGAGGTAGACGCCGGCGATGAGAAACACCTGGAAGCAGGCCATGTTCACCAGGCCGGCCAGCACGATCCAGCGCCACGCATGCCGCGGCGGCCACACGGCTCCGCCCCCGACCACCGCCCCAGCAGTCAGCAACGTCAATCCCGACAACACCATGACGACCACGCGCGAGGAGAACATGTCGATCGCGTCGAGTGACCAGCTCATGAGCGGATAGGCGATCCCCCACGCCAGCCACACGCCGACCAGAAGGTATCGCAGCATCATCCTTCGGGCCGCTCCAGCTTGCCCCGGCGCCGTCCGTGACCAGCCCGCAGATACCTCATCGGCCTTGTTCTCTGCTCGTGTACGCAATCAGGACCATGTACGCCGCCCCTGGGCTCCCTGCCGACCCTGGCAGACACGCTCTGGCAATTTTCGCTGTCCGGGCGGCACCGACACGCAGGCCCGGCTTGGCGTCTGCCCGCCGGACAATCTCTGACCGAGTCGCGGCGACCAGCCGGCGTGTATACGCTACGTTGCTGACTTGGAAAACCAGGATGGGTCGCAGTGCCGCCTGCATCCGCTCGCTCTTCATGGAGGCCGGCGTCGTCGGACCGATGCCCCCGCGGGCAATGCCGAATAAGATGGGGCCGCTGCATGACGCAGATGTGCGGAGTATCCGCCGTCCACCTGAGGAAGGGCTCATGACAAAATTCGCAAAGAAGGTCGGCGAGAGACGATACCGCGAGAGCTATGGCCGTTACTTCGAGGATTTCGAGGTCGGGGATATCTACGAGCATCGCCCGGGCAGAACCATCAGCGAGGCGGACAACACCTGGTTCACGCTCTTGACGATGAACCAGCATCCCCTGCACTTCGACAACGCCTACGCTGCACATAGCGAGTTTGGAAGGCCGCTCGTCAACAGCGCCTTCACGCTGTCCGTCGTTACGGGAATGAGCGTCAGCGACGTCAGCCAGAAGGCCATCGGCAATCTCGGGTGGAACGACATCCGCCTCACGGCGCCCGTGTTCGTCGGCGACACGATCTACGCGGAATCGGAAGTGCTCTCCAAACGCGCCTCGAAGAAGCGGCCGACGCAGGGCATCGTGACCGTCAGGACGACCGGTAAGAAGGCCGACGGCACGGTGTTCATGACGTATGAGCGGACGGTTCTCGTTCCCATGCGCGGCCACGGGGCGGACGACAAGGCCAACTATTGAGCGGCCACTATCGGCCCTTGATCTCCCGCTGGATGAAGAGCTCCGGCGTTGCCACTACTTCTGCACGCCCGCCGGCACGAAGGCGGCGATCGTGCCGCCGTCGACGGGGATGACGGTGCCGGTTACGTACCCCGCATCCCTGCTCATCAGGAACGCGATGACGGCAGCGATGTCCGCGGGTTCGGCGATGCGGCCGAGCGGGGAAGTGCCGGAGGTGCGGTAGCGCGTGTTGCCGCCGGGCTTGAGATGCGGCCGGACCATCGGCGTATCCACGGTCGCCGGTGCGACCGCGTTCACCAGCACCTTGTCCGCGGCGCACTCCACCGCCATCACCTTGGTGAGCGCGATGACGGCCGCCTTGGTCGCCGCGTAGGCGCCGCTGTCGATCTTGTGGCGGATGCCGGAAATCGAAGCGAGAAACACGACACGCGCCAGCTCGCCCTCTGCGCCCGCAGCCTTGAGCAGAGGCATCGCCTCGCGGGCGGCGAGCCACGACCCCCGCACATTGACGGCGAACAGGGCGTCGAAATCCTCGACGGACATGGAGTCGAGCGTGCCGATCCGGAGCAGGCCGGCCGAGCATACAAGGCCGTTCAGGCGGCCAAAGCGACGGCCGATCTCGCGAAACGCGCCCGTGACACTGTCCGCCGAGGCCACATCGCACACCTGGGCGATCAAGCGGTCACCGTGGCCCGGCAGCTCCTTCGGCAGCGCGTCGAGAGCCGCGCGATCCCGATCGAGTGCCACGACCGTCCAGCCCTCGCCAAGCAGCCGCTTGGCGGTGCCGAGGCCGATACCCGACGCCCCGCCGGTTATGGCAGCAACCTTTGTCATGTCGGCCTCCAAGTGTAGCAGCGTTTCGAGGTCTCCCCCGCGGACCTTGGCACGAAAAAAGCCCCGAGCGCCATGCTCGGGGCTCTCGTCTGGCAAGCTGGCATTGCTGCCTCGGCAGCATTGCCAGCGCAGGTCAAGCGACGTCGAAGCGGTCGGCGTTCATCACCTTGGCCCACGCCGCCACGAAGTCCTTTACGAACTTCTCCTTCGAGTCCGCGCACCCATAGACCTCCGCGAAGGCCCGCAGCTGCGAATGCGAACCGAAGATCAGGTCGACGCGGGTGGCTGTCCACTTGACCGCCTTGGTCTTGCGGTCGCGACCCTCGTATACATTTTCGCCGGCCGGCGACCACACCGTGGCCATGTCGAGCAGGTTGACGAAGAAGTCGTTCGTCAGCTTGCCCAGCTGCTTGGTGAATACGCCGTGCTTGGAATCGCCGGCATTCGCGCCGAGAACCCGCAGGCCGCCGACGAGCGCCGTCATCTCGGGTCCCGTCAGGGTCAGCAATTGCGCCCGGTCCACCAGCGCTTCCTCAGGTGCCATGAACTGCAGCTTCTTGCCGTTGGTGTAGTTGCGGAAGCCGTCGGCACGCGGCTCCAGCGGCGCGAAAGACTCGACGTCGGTCTGGTCCTGCGAGGCATCCATGCGGCCCGGAGTGAAGGGCACCTTCACGTCGACGCCGGCATCCTTTGCGGCCTTCTCGACCGCCGCGCAGCCGCCGAGAACGATCAGGTCGGCCAGCGAGACCTTCTTGCCAAAACCCTTCTGAACCTCCCCGAGCTTTGCAACGACGGTCTTGAGCTGGGCCGGCTGGTTGACCTCCCAGTCCTTCTGCGGCGCAAGGCGGATGCGCGCGCCGTTGGCGCCACCGCGCTTGTCGGAGCCACGGAACGTGGAAGCCGATGCCCACGCGGTCGAAACAAGTTGCGGCACCGTCAGACCCGAAGCCAGGATCTTCGCCTTCAGCTCGGCAGCGTCCTTGTCGTCGATCAGCGGATGATCCACCGCGGGGATCGGATCCTGCCAGATCAGCGTCTCCTTCGGCACGAGCGGACCGAGGTAGCGCGCGCGGGGGCCCATGTCGCGGTGCGTGAGCTTGAACCAGGCGCGGGCAAACGCGTCCGCGAACTGGTCGGGATTCTCCATGAAGCGCCGCGAGATCTTCTCATAGGCCGGGTCGAAACGCAGCGAGAGGTCCGTGGTCAGCATGGTCGGTACATGCTTCTTCGACGGATCGAAGGGATCCGGGATGGTCGCCCCCGCACCTTTCGCCTTCCACTGCTTCGCGCCTGCCGGACTCTTCGTCAGCTCCCATTCGTAGCCGAACAGGTTCCAGAAGAAGTTGGAGGTCCACTTCGTTGGCGTCGTGGTCCAGATCACTTCCGGACCGCCGGTAATGGCATCACACCCGACGCCGGTGCCGAACTTGCTCTTCCAGCCGAGGCCCTGATCCTCGATCGCGGCGCCTTCCGGCTCCGGACCGATCAGCGACGGATCGCCCGCGCCGTGGGTCTTGCCGAAGCTGTGGCCGCCGGCGATCAGCGCGACGGTCTCCTCGTCGTTCATCGCCATGCGGAAGAAGGTTTCGCGGATGTCTTTGGCCGCCGCGATCGGGTCCGGGTTGCCGTTCGGCCCCTCTGGATTGACGTAGATCAGGCCCATCTGCACGGCGCCGAGGGGTTCGGAAAGCTGTCGCTCGCCGCTGTAGCGTTCGTCGCCCAGCCACGACCCTTCGGGACCCCAGAACAGCTCCTCAGGCTCCCAGACATCGGCGCGGCCGCCGGCGAAGCCGAACGTCTTGAAGCCCATGGACTCCAGCGCGACATTGCCGGCGAGGATCATCAGGTCGGCCCAGGAAAGCTTCCGGCCGTATTTCTGCTTGATCGGCCACAGCAGCCGGCGCGCCTTGTCGAGGTTCGCATTGTCCGGCCAGGAGTTGAGCGGTGCGAAGCGCTGCTGGCCGGCACCCGCACCGCCGCGGCCGTCGGTGATGCGATAGGTGCCCGCGCTGTGCCATGCCATGCGGATCATCAGACCGCCGTAGTGACCGAAGTCGGCCGGCCACCACTCCTGGGAGTTTGTCATCAGGGCATGCAGGTCCTTGACCACGGCATTCAGGTCGAGGCTCTTGAACTCCTTGGCGTAGTCGAACGCCCGGCCCATCGGATCGGACAAGGTGGAGTTGCGATGGAGAACCGAAACGTCCAGCTGCTTGGGCCACCAGTCGCGGTTCGTGTGTCCGCGGCCGAACGGGCATTTGCCCGCGCTCTTGTCGTCTGTCTTTGCATCCATGTCTCTCTCTCCGAACGTGTTCTGCAATCGTCGTGTCGTTCCATCTGGAACCATGACGGCTTCCGGGAGCCGCCGACAGTCGAGAAATTCGCCTCCCTGGTGGATGATAGAATTGTTCTAATGAGAGTTGTACATCAGGTCCAATAGCATTAGCTTCGCCTGTCAATAAGGAAACCTGATCAATCGATGGCGTCCATCAAGCAGCTTCGCTACTTCGACGCGGTTGCCCGCTTCGGCCACTTCCGCAAGGCCGCGGAACATTGCGCCGTAACCCAGCCCGCGCTCTCCATGCAGATCCAGGAGCTGGAGAGGGAGCTGGGCGTCCGCTTGGTGGAGCGTCGACCCAAAGGCGCCACGCTCACGGAGGCGGGGCGCGAGATCGCGCGGCGCGCGAGCCGCATCCTGACCGAGGTGCGCGACCTCAGGGATTGCGCGCGCCGGTCGAGTGCGCCGCTGTCGGGGCCCCTGAGCCTCGGCATCATCCCGACGGTGGCCCCCTATGTCCTGCCGCCGCTGCTGCCGTCGATGCGCCAGCTCTATCCCGACCTCGATCTTCTGGTGCGCGAGACCCACACCGCGCAGCTGCGCGACGAACTGCTCGACGGCTCGCTCGATCTCCTCATGCTGGCCCTGCCGCTCGAGCATGCCGACATCGAGACGCTGCCCCTGTTCGAGGACCGCTTCCTGCTGGCGATGCCGCGCAACCGGCGCATCAAGGGCGGGATGCGGGCCACGCCTGCGTTCCTGGAGGAGGACCGCCTGCTGCTGCTGGAGGAGGGACATTGCCTGCGCGACCAGGCCCTCGCCTACTGCCAACTGCGCCAGGTCGACAGCATCGACACGTTCGGCGTCTCGGGCCTCTCCACCATCGTGCAGATGGTCGCCAACGGCATGGGCCTCACGCTGCTGCCGGAGATCAGCGTCGACCTCGAGACGCGGGCCGGGCAGGTGCGGCTGCTCCGGTTCGAGGAGCCGGAGCCCAGTCGCCTGCTCGGCCTCGCCTGGCGCTCGACATCGCCACGCAGGCGCGACTTCGCCGAGTTCGGCAAGCTCGTCATGCGCGCCTTTCCCCAGGTGCAGCGCTCCGTGAAGCTCGCGTCCTAGGCTGCATCCTTCCGGAGCTTGTGCAGCGTCACGACGGCTCGATCACGCCTTTGCCAACGGTCTGGGTGTCGAACAGGCGATAGGCTTCCTCGGCCTGGTCGAGGCGCCAGCGGTGGGTGAAGAGCTTCTCCACGTCGATGTTGTGGTCGGCGACGAATTCGGCGCAGTCGGCCTGGCCCTGCTTGGAGAAGGTCCAGGAGCCGACCAGCGTCACCTGCCGGCGCAGGATGTCCGGGCTGACGTCGAGGGTCACCTGACCGCGCTCTCCGACGAAACAGGCCGTGCCCCAGGAGCGCACCGCGCGCACCGTCGCCGCCCGCGCCTCGGCCGCACCCGACGTGTCGAGCGTCTTGTGCGCGCCTTCCCCGTGGGTCAACTCGCGGATGGCCTCGACGGGGTTGTTGGAGCGCGCGTCGATCACCTCGTCCGCACCGAAGTCCTTGGCCATTCGGCTCCGCTCCGGCGATACGTCGAGGGCGATCACGCGCGCGCCCATGGCGACGGCAAGCTGCGTCGCGGAAAGTCCCACCGGGCCTTGCCCGAAGATGGCGATAGTCTCGCCGCCCTGCAGGCCGATCCGCTTGAGGGCACCATAGGCCGTGCCGGTGCCGCAGGAGATGGCAGCGCCCGTGACGAAAGACAGCGCGTCCGGCAGAGGCACCAGCGTGTGCACGGGTACCTTCATGTATCTGGCATGGCCGCCGTGACCGCCCGAGCCGTACACGGTGGCGCCTTCAAGGCACATCTGCGTCCAGCCGCCCCGGCAATGCTTGCAGTTGCCGCAGCCGTCGTAGTGATGGTCCATGACGCGCTGGCCGATACTGGCCTCACCGGGCGCCACCCCGCTACCGACCGCCACCACCACGCCGCACGGCTCATGTCCGGCAATGACGCCCGCGGCGCGCTTGATGCCGCCGGTCACCGCGCCGCCTGGTTGCGGGGTCGCCCGATAGTTGTGCAGGTCGCTGCCGCACATGCCCGAGGCCTTGATCTCGAGCACGACGTCGCGCGGGCCCGGCGTGGGATCGGGAAACTCCCGCAATTCCAGCTTGCGGTCGCCGAGAAACACCACGCCTTTCATTGCCGCCTCCCCTTCGTCGTGCTCGCGTCGCGCCACCAGGCGCCCGCGTTTCATTGGATGTGTCAGCTTACCCTGGATTGGATACGATGCCAGCGGAGCCTCGCCGCCGCCCTGCGGCTCATGCACCCCTGGGGCGCGCTCCTCGAAAACCTCGAAGCTGCGTCCGCGGCGGGCGCCGGCGTGGACGAAGGCCCGCCAACTCCCTTAGCATCCGACATCCTGCCGATGCGGGAAGAGCTCCTCGTCACGATGCCCAGTCGCCGCTCCCGCGCGTTGTCCCTCGTTATCTCGACCGCCCTCTTTCTCGGAGGTGTCATGACCACGCCGGCCTCGACCCAGGAGATGCAAAAGCTGCGGCTCGGCACCGCCACGCCGGGCGGCGGCTTTCCCGTCTATGGCGCCGCCTTCATCGCCGCGGTGACGGAGGCCGATCCGGGCCTCGCCATCGAGGCGATCAACACCAAGGGCAGCACCGAGAACATACCGATGCTGGAAGCAGGGCGCCTCGACATCGCACTGGTGCAGGGCGAGGTGGTGCACGAGAGCCTGACGGGCGTCGGCCGGCCGCCGGCCAATCTCAAGATCATCACGGCCATGTATTCGACGCCCGGCATGTTCGTGGTGCGCGCCGACAGTCCCTATCGCAGCATCGCCGATCTCAAGGGCAAGCCCGTCGCGTTCGGCGCCGCCGGCTCGGGCCTCGTCATCCTCGCCCGCTACGTGCTCGACGGCCTCGGCCTCGACCAGAACAAGGACTTTGCGGCCATATACCTCGAGCGCGCCGGCGACGGTCCCGCGATGGTGATGGACGGCCGCGCCGCGGCGCTCTGGGGCGGCGGCTCGGGCTGGCCGGGTTTCACGGGCGAGAAGGGCGCGCGCTTCATCGTACCGGACAAGGACGAGATTGCGCGCATCCTCGCCAAGCACGCGTTCCTCAAGCCGCTGACGCTCGCCGTCGGCATGTTCCCCGGCCAGGACGCGGCGATCGCATCCGTCGGCTCCTGGAGCTTCGTGATGTGCCGCCCCGATCTCGACGAGGCCGTGGCCTATCGGCTGGCGAAGGCCGTACACCAGGGCGAGGCCGCCATCGCCGCGAAGCTGCCGCAGGCCGCGGAGACGACAGCGCGCAACACAGCCGCCGCTGTCGCCGTCCCCGAAATGCTGCATCCAGGCGTCGCGCGCTATCTGCGCGAGGCAGGGTTGGCGAAGTAGATCGCCCCGGTCATCGCCAGGATTGCTCCGGCTACGGCTTCGATTTGGTTTCTTCGGTCGGGCCCTTGAGTTCGAACTCGCTCATGATGATCTGCATGGTATCGAGGAGAAGGCGTTCGGCCGGCAGTTCCGTCGCGGCAAGCGCCCGCGAAGGTGCCTCACCGGTGCGTCCGGAGCGAGGGATGAAGTCGCGTGCGGAACCCGCTGATGGTAGAGTGCCGCCGCAAGCGACGCGCGCACCAGGCGAACTCGGACCATGTTCCGCGAGCCCGTATCGTCCAGCAGCAGCATCGCGGCGCTCGGCTATGACGACGATACCGAGACGCTGGAGGTCGAGTTTGCGTCGGGCGTTGTCTACCGCTATCGCGGCGTGAGCCAGGACACCTTCGAGGATTTCCGCCAGGCACCGTCCAAGGGCGCCTTCTTCGACCAGCACATCAAGGATGCGTATCCCTGGGAGCTGGTGGAGTGACGGCGCAGGTTGAGCGCTCCCCAATTGCATTCTTCTAATTGCAATGATAGTATTCCTGACAATTGCATTGACACCTACCGACAAATATTCACGGAATCGCACCATGACCAATACCTTATCAACGTTTTCAGATGCGGCAAAGGGCTTGGCGCGGAACCCGATCGGAATAATCGCTCTCTTCATCGTGCTAATCTATGGATTTGCTTCTCTTGTGACGGCGTTTTCTGGATCGTTTACCCAAGGGGAGCGCGTTCCCTTAATTTACTTCTTAGTGTGCTTTCCCGTCCTAGTTCTCGTGACATTCGCCTGGCTTGTTAGCAAGCATCACAATAAGCTGTACGCTCCAAGCGACTTCCGAGATGAAACTCTGTTTGTCAGCATTGTAAATCCGCCTTTGGCCGGACTAAAAACCATAAATCCTTTGGAAGGACCGTCGCTGGAAACGGAAACATTACCAGAACGACGCCTAGCAGCAATACGCGAGGCCCCGGAGGAGATTCCTGAAACACCAAGCGAACGAAGCGCGCATAGAGAGAAAATCTATGAGGATACGCGCGGTTTTTTCATCGTGCACGTCATCCAGCCGTCGAGAATTCGCGGGCAAAAGTATGATATATTTATTTACTTGGTCGGTCGCAACGAAAAACCGCTTGATGAGATCAAATCAGCGGAGTTCTTCTTTGGAAGGCATTGGGGGAACAGGATATACAAAGGAGAGCGTTCGGGAAATTATATCGGCGTGCGCACATCTGCCTACGGACCATTCTTGTGCACCTGCAAGGTAACGTTCTCGAGTGGCGATTCTGCGATGATTTACAGGTTCATTGATTTTGAGATGGGGAATTTGCTTTCCAAGAGAACCGATGCATAGCAATCGCGCGCCTACACCAGCCTCGACTGCTCCACCGCCGCGGCAATGAAGCTCGCGAACAGGGGGTGCGGCTCGAAAGGGCGTGACTTGAGCTCCGGGTGGAACTGCACGCCGATGAACCAGGGATGATCGGGCAATTCGATCATCTCGGGCAGCAGGCCGTCAGGGGACATGCCGCAGAAGCGCATGCCCGCCTCCTCCAGCCGCGCGCGGTAGCCCGTGTTGACCTCGTAGCGGTGGCGATGACGCTCGGAGATCTGCGTGTCGCCGTAGATCTTCGCGACCTTGCTGCCCTTGGCAAGCTGGGCCACATAGGCGCCGAGACGCATGGTGCCGCCGAGGTCGCCGCCCTGGCGACGCTTCTCCAACTCGTTGCCGCGCATCCACTCGGTCATCAGGCCGACCACGGGCTCGTCGGTGGGGCCGAACTCGGTGGAGCCCGCCTTCCTGACGCCGACGAGATCGCGCGCCGCCTCGATCACCGCCATCTGCATGCCGAAGCAGATGCCGAAGTAGGGCACCTTGCGTGTGCGCGCAAAACGCGCGGCCAGAATCTTGCCCTCCGAGCCCCGCTCGCCGAAGCCGCCGGGCACCAGGATGCCGTGCACGTTCTCCAGATAGGGCGCGGGGTCCTCGCGCTCGAAGATTTCGCTCTCGATCCACTCGAGGTTCACCTTCACGCGGTTGGCAATGCCGCCATGGAACAAGGCCTCGTTGAGCGACTTGTAGGCATCCTTGAGCCCCGTGTACTTGCCGACGATGGCGATCGTCACCTCGCCTTCGGGATTGGCGATGGCGTGCGAGATGGTCTGCCACTTCTCGAGCCGGGGCGCGGGGGCATCCTTAATGCCGAAGGCCGCCAGCACCTGTCCGTCCAGGCCCTCGCGGTGGTAGGCGAGCGGCACGTCGTAGATGGAGGCGACGTCGAGCGCCTGGATCACCGCCTCCTCGCGCACGTTGCAGAAGAGCGCGATCTTCTTCCTCTCCGAGGCCGGAACGGGGCGGTCGCTACGGCAAAGCAGGATCTGCGGCTGGATGCCGATGGACCGCAACTCCTTCACCGAGTGCTGCGTCGGCTTGGTCTTGAGCTCGCCGGCGCTCGGGATGTAGGGCAGCAGCGTCAGGTGAATGAAGACCGAATCGCCGCGCGGCAGCTCGTTGCCGAGCTGGCGGATGGCCTCGAAGAACGGCAGGCCCTCGATGTCGCCGACCGTGCCGCCGATCTCGACGAGCACGAAGTCGATCCCCTCGTTGCCCGAGGTGACGAACTGCTTGATGGCGTCGGTGACGTGGGGGATCACCTGCACCGTGCCGCCGAGGAAGTCGCCGCGGCGCTCCTTGGCCAGGATCTCCTGGTAGATCCGGCCCGTGGTGATGTTGTCGGACTTCTTCGCCGGCACGCCGGTGAAGCGCTCATAGTGTCCGAGGTCGAGGTCGGTCTCCGCGCCGTCGTCCGTCACGAACACCTCACCGTGCTGGTAAGGGCTCATCGTGCCGGGGTCGACGTTGAGATAGGGGTCCAGCTTGCGGAGCCGGACCGAGTAGCCGCGCGCCTGAAGAAGTGCCGCAAGGGCCGCTGACGCCAGCCCTTTGCCGAGCGAGGAGACCACGCCGCCGGTAGTGAAGATGTACCGCGCCATGGGCCTTAAGAATACATCGGCCGGGGACGATTCGGAGAGCCTTTTTTGCAGGCTATCCACCGCCCTGCGGCATTATCCTCAGGTGGCGCGCGCCAGCCCCAAGCCCAAGCCTCAGGCGGGGCGCTAGGCTCCAACCCCGTGCTGAGTTCGGCGAAGCACGGCTCCGGTGCCTTCCGCCAGTCTTTCGACAAGCCCAGGACGAGCGCGCGGATGCGGCTATCCGAGTTCCAGCACGACGCGGCCGCGCACCTTGCCGGCGAGGATGTCCGGCGCCAACGCGACCACATCGGACGCGGGCCTCGTCACCGTCATGGCGGCGAGCTTCGCCTTGTCGAGGTCGTGCGCGAGACGGCTCCAGGCCTCCAGGCGCTGCGGCTTGGGCGCCATTACCGAGTCGATGCCGGCGAGCGTAACACCGCGCAGAATGAAGGGGGCAACTGAGGTCGCGAGGTCCATGCCGCCGGCCAGCCCGCACGCCGCAACGGTGCCGCCGTATTTCGTCATGCTCACCGCATTGGCCAGCGTGTGGCTCCCGACCACGTCGACGGCACCCGCCCAGCGCTCCTTGTTAAGGGGCCGGGCAGGTTTGGCGAGTTCGGCGCGATCGATGATCTCGCCGGCACCGAGGCCCTTGAGGTAGTCCGCCTCGCCCGGCCGCCCGGTAGCGGCAACCACCTGATAGCCGAGCCTGCCCAGCAGGGCGACAGCCACACTGCCGACGCCGCCTGCGGCACCCGTCACCAGAACCGGGCCGCTGGCCGGCACCACGCCATGACGCTCCAGCGCCAGCACGCACAGCATGGCTGTATAGCCGGCCGTGCCGACCGCCATGCTTTCGGCGGGTGAGAACTGCCTCGGAAGCGGGACGAGCCAATCACCCTTGACCCTGGCCATCTGAGCGTAGCCGCCAAAATGGGTCTCACCCACACCCCAGCCGTTGAGGATGACGCTGTCGCCCGGCATGAAGTCGGCGTGGCCGGAGGAGACCACCTGGCCGGCGAAATCGATGCCGGGGATCATGGGCCAGCGACGGATGACCGGGGCCTTGCCCGTGATGGCCAGGCCGTCCTTGTAATTGACCGTGGAATGGCTGACGCGCACGAGCACGTCGCCCTCCATGAGGTCGCTTTGGCCGAGTTCCTGCCAGGCGATGGACTGCCCTTCGGGCCCTTTCGATGCCAGCAAGACCTTGAAGCGCTCCATGTGCGATCTCCCCGGGAAACGACGAAGTCGATTCGGTTAAGCCACCTCTGCGGGCGTGTCGAGGCGAAGCCCCGACGGGATCAGGGTGGGGCCGACGGCAGCTTGCGTTGGCAACCAATCCTCACCCGATTGTGACTGGCTTGCAACAAGGGTGTCCTCCTACCCCTGGCCACCCGCCGCCTCCGCAATCTTGCCGGACACCAGTGCGTCCCCATGGAGATATTGTGGCGACTTTCCAGCTCTTCCAAGCTCAACTTCGTTAACGACTGATGAATACATAAATTAGGCTTTGCTACTCCTCTTGTATAAGACCAGATATTCCGTGTTTACGAAGCATCATCCCCTGCGGCAATTAAGAAACTAAAGAATTCGCAGTCGAAATATTGCGATGCAGCATCGATTTTGCTTCTCAGCGGGCTCACCGGCCCATAGATTCCTCGTCTGGCGCGAGGCAACTTGCGCAACCGCCCGGAAGCAGTCCGGCAAAGGAGACAGCGATGGAACTGCAAACCAGGCTGAACGTGCTGGCTGCCATCATCTCGTTCGCCTTCCTGACTGCAGTCGTCTTCGGCATGTTCTGAGATTCGGAGTGGGGCGGAGGCCGTCTGGCCGCGGGAAGCAGAGACCGACAACACCACTGCACATTCGATGGCTAACAGGGCGCGGGAGTACTTCCTGCGCCCTCGCCGTTTCCGGCCCCCTCATACGAGCGATGGCGCCGGCGCCGGCGACTGGCTATCGGCGCAGATGATAACCGATGACGGCTCCGATCAGCGGATAGGCCTTCTCCGGCAGGTTCAGCATCACCCGCTTGGCGTCGGGGACCAACATCGGCAGCCACGTGTAGATCGCGGCTGCAATCAGGGCGACGACGAGCGCGGCGGCCAGGGCGGCACTGCTCGGCATCGCCGTTTCCTTGAGAACCTGCGAGCCGATGACGCCGACGAGCCAGACCAGCACCGCGAACACGACGGCATAGACGAAAAGCTCCAGGCGCCCCATGCCCGGGATGTAGCGCACGATGATCGGTGCGGCGAACCAAGCTGCGATGAGCTGCAAGGCCAGCAGGACGAGACGTGGCAGCATTCATTTCCCCCACCGTGAAGCCCGGCGGCCCCGTGCCCTGGGCCGTAGCCGACCGAATCTAGCAGCGCCCTCGCGCCCACGCGAGCGTCCGAGACGTCGGTCGTTGCGTCCACAGTGAGCCTGCGGCCGGAAGGGCACGCCTGATCAGGCAGCCGCGCTGCGCGGGAGCTTTGGATCGTAGTTGAGCACGGGAGATAGCCAGCGCTCGGCCTCCTCCACGGTCCAGGCCTTGCGGGCAGCATAGTCCTCGACCTGATCGCGCTCGACCTTGCCGACGCCAAAATAGTGGCTGTCGGGATGCGCGAAATAGAGGCCCGACACCGCTGCACCCGGCCACATCGCGTAACTCTCGGTAAGGCGGATTCCGGCGGCCGCTTCGGCATCGAGCAGCCGGAAGATCGTCGCCTTCTCGGTATGGTCGGGTTGCGCCGGATAGCCGGGCGCCGGGCGAATGCCGCGATACTCCTCGGCAATCAGCGCGTCCGCCGAAAGCTTCTCCTTGGCCGCGTAGCCCCAGAAGTCGCGCCGCACCCGCTCGTGCATGCGCTCGGCAAAGGCCTCGGCAAAGCGGTCTGCCAGCGCCTTCAGCATGATGCGGCCATAGTCATCGGTCTTGTCGATATGCCGTGCCAGGGCTTCGGCCTCGCCGATCCCCGCGGTGACCGCGAACGCTCCCACATAGTCGACAAGCCCTCTGTCCTTGGGCGCCACGAAGTCGGCGAGCGCCGTGTTGGCGCGGTCGGCACGATTCTCGCGGGCCATCTGCTGACGCAGGGTATGCAGGACCGCCAGACGGTCCAGGTCCTTCGCATCCGAATAGAGATCGATGTCGTCGCCCCTCGCGTGCGCCGGCCAGAAACCTACGACAGCATTGGCCGTGAGCCACTTCTCGGCAACGATGCGCCTCACCATCGCCTGGGCGTCCGCGAACAGCTTCTTGGCTTCCGCGCCCACCACGTTGTCCTCGAGAATTCGCGGGTATCTGCCGTTGAGCTCCCAGGTCTGGAAGAACGGGGTCCAATCGATGTACGGCACGAGTTCGGCCAGCGCGTAAGACTTGAACGCGCGCGTGCCAAGGAACTTGGGGACCGGAGGCTTGTAGCCCGACCAGTCGATCTTGAAGCGGTTGTCGCGCGCCGCCTGCAGAGGCAGCCTGGCCTTTTTGGTCTCGCCGCGAAGATAGGCCTCGCGGATCTTGGCGTATTCCCGGCGCACCTGGTCGACGTAGGGGCGCCGCTCCGACTCCGATATCAGGCTCGCCACCACGCCGACGGCGCGGCTCGCATCCGTGACGTAGACGGCCTGGCCGCTGACGTAGTTGGGATTGATCTTCACGGCCGTGTGCACGCGGCTGGTCGTGGCGCCCCCGATCAGCAGCGGCATGCTGAAGCCTTCGCGCTCCATCTCGGCCGCGACGTGGCACATCTCGTCGAGCGAGGGCGTGATGAGGCCGGAAAGACCGATGATGTCCGCCTTCTCCTTCCTCGCCGTCTCCAGGATCTTCTGCGCCGGCACCATGACGCCGAGGTCGATCACCTGGTAGTTGTTGCACTGGAGGACGACACCGACGATGTTCTTGCCGATGTCGTGGACGTCACCCTTCACCGTCGCCATCACGACCTTGCCGGCCGCGGGCATCTGATCAAGGCCCGAGGCCTTTTTCTCCGCCTCCAGGAAAGGTTGCAGGTAGGCCACCGCCTGCTTCATGACACGCGCCGACTTCACCACCTGCGGCAGGAACATCTTGCCCGCGCCGAACAGGTCGCCCACCACGTTCATGCCGGCCATCAGCGGGCCCTCGATCACCTCGATCGGTTTCTGCGCCTGCTTGCGGGCTGCCTCGGTGTCGGCCTCGATGAACTCGTTGATGCCGTGCACGAGCGCGTGCTTCAGCCGCTCGTCCACCGGAGCGTCGCGCCAGGCCAGGTCCTTCTCCTTGGACTTGGCTGCGCCTTCGCCCTTGTATTTTGCCGCTGCGTCCAGCAGTCGATCCGTCGCGTCCAACCGACGGTTCAGGATCACATCCTCGCACAGCTCGCGCAGCTCGGGCTCGATGTCGTCGTAAAGCGTAATCTGGCCGGCGTTGACGATCGCCATGTCGAGGCCGGCCGCGATCGCATGATAGAGGAACACCGAGTGCATCGCCTGCCGCACGGCCTCGTTTCCGCGGAACGAGAACGACAGGTTCGACACGCCGCCCGAAACATGTACATGCGGCAGCTTCGCCTTAATCTGCCGCGTGGCCTCGATAAAGGCCAGCCCGTAGCCGTTATGCTCCTCGATGCCCGTCGCCACCGCGAAGATGTTGGGGTCGAAGATGATGTCCTCGGGCGGAAAGCCGATTTTCTCCGTCAGCAGTGCATACGCCCTCTCGCAGATCGCCACCTTGCGCTCGATGGTGTCGGCCTGCCCCTGCTCGTCAAAGGCCATGACGACGACGGCAGCGCCGTAGCGCAGCACCTTCCTCGCGTGATCGAGGAAGGCCGCCTCGCCCTCCTTCATGCTGATCGAATTGACGATGGCCTTGCCCTGGACGCACTTGAGCCCCATCTCGATCACCGACCACTTCGAGCTGTCGATCATGATCGGCACGCGGGCTATGTCGGGCTCGGAGGCGATGAGGTTCAGGAACGTGGCCATCGCCTTTTCCGAATCGAGCAGGCCCTCGTCCATGTTGACGTCGAGCACCTGCGCGCCGTTCTCCACCTGGCTGCGCGCAACCCCAAGCGCGGCCTGGTAGTCGTTGGCTTCGATCAGCTTACGGAACTTGGCGGAGCCCGTGACGTTGGTTCTCTCGCCGATGTTGATAAACGCAGCCGCCGCGTTTGTGGTCATGTTGATCTGAAGGCCCGTACTCTTGTGATGGTCAGGCTAGTCCCGACCATCCATTCTCAACTTGCTCCGGCGCCAGCTGCTTGCTGGATCCTCGAGACAAGCCCGAGGATGACGACAGTGATGGCTGCGTCATTCGCTCACGCATGCACGAACGGCTCCAGGCCCGACAGGCGCATTTTGCGCTCGACCTTCGGCACCTGGCGCGGAGGGTACATCTCGACGTGCGCCTTGATCTCGGCGATGTGCTCAGGCGTGGAGCCGCAGCAACCGCCGACGATGTTGAGGAGGCCATCCCTGGCCCACGGCCCCAGCTGGCAGGCCATCTCGTGCGGGCCCTCGTCGTACTCGCCCATGGCGTTGGGCAGCCCGGCGTTGGGATAGGCGATGGTCAGCGTGTCCGCGACGGTGGCGATCTCGGCAAGGTAGGGCCGCATCAACTCGGCCCCGAGGGCGCAGTTGAGCCCGACCGCGAAGGGCTTCAGGTGCCGAATGGAGAAGAAGAAGGCCTCCGGCGTCTGCCCCGACAGCGTGCGCCCTGAGCGATCCGTAATCGTGCCGGAAATGATCAGCGGCAGCTCGACCCCGAGTTCGTCGAAGACCCGCAGCACCGCATAGCCGGCAGCCTTGGCATTCAGCGTGTCGAACACGGTCTCGATCAGCACGAGATCGACGCCGCCCTCGATCAGGCCACGGGCCTGCTCTGAATAGGCCTCGGCAAGCTCGTCGAAGGTGATGTTACGGAAGCCTGGATTGTTGACGTCGGGCGAGATGGAGGCCGTGCGGTTGGTCGGCCCCAAAGCGCCGGCGACAAACCGCGGCCTATCCGGCGACGTCGCCGTGGCCGCATCGGCCGCCTCCCGTGCGAGCCTGGCGGCTGCCAGGTTCATCTCATAGGCAAGGCCCTCCATGCCGTAGTCAGCGAGCGAGATGCGCTGCGCGTTGAAGGTGTTGCTCGAGATGATGTCGGCGCCCGCCGCCAGATAACCGGCGTGGATCTCGGCAATCGCGTCCGGCCGCGTGAGAACGAGCAAGTCGTTGTTGCCCTGCACGGGCCTCGGGTGCGCGGCAAACCGCTGCCCGCGAAAATCCGCCTCGGCGAACTTGCGGCGCTGGATCATTGTCCCCATGGCACCATCGATGATCAGGATGCGCTGGGCGGCGGCGGCCTTGAGGGCGGCGGTGCGCTCTTGTCGCGTCATGCGTTGACGGCCTCCTTGAGATGCACCGGCCCCGGCCTCAGGCCGAGGAGGTGGCAGATGGCGTAGACGAGATCGGCCCGATTCAGCGTGTAGAAGTGGAACTGGCGGATGCCGTGATCGACGAGGTCCGTCACCTGCTCGGCCGCGGTGGCGGCGGCGACGAGATGCGTGGTCTGCGGATCGGTGTCGAGCCCATCGAAGCGCCGCGCCATCCACGCGGGAATGTTGGCGCCGCAGCGGCCGGCGAAGCCCGCCACCTGCTTGAAATTGTGGATGGGCACGATGCCCGGCACGATCGGCACCCATATTCCGCGCGAACGGGCGGCTTCGAGAAAGCGCAGAAAATGCCCGTTGTCGAAGAAGAACTGTGTGATGATGCGGCTGGCGCCGGCATCGACCTTGGCTTTGAGATTATCGAGGTCCTCGGCCAGCGAGGCACTTTCGGGATGCCGCTCGGGATAGCCCGCCACCGAGATTTCGAAATTGCCGGACCGCTTCAGCCCGGCCACGAGATCGGCAGCGTTGCGGTAGCCTCCCGGGTGCGGCGAATACTTGGTGCCGACACCGGAGGCCGGGTCGCCACGCAGGGCAACGATGTGGCGCACGCCCGCCTGACCATAGCTGGCGGCGACCTCGTCCACCTCGACCCTGGTCGCCTCCACGCAGGTCAGGTGCGCGGCGGGAACAAGCGACGTCTCGCGCACCAGGCGCGCAACCGTTGTGTGCGTGCGCTCGCGGGTCGACCCACCGGCGCCGTAGGTCACGGACACGAACCGCGGGTGCAGCGGCTCGAGCCGGCGGATGGCGCCCCACAGCGTCTCCTCCATCTTCTCCGTCTTGGGCGGGAAGAACTCGAAGGACACGTTGATGTCGCCGTCACCGACCAGCCGGCTCCGGCGCTCTCGATCCTGGTCCGCCATCAGCCGACCTGCTCCATCTTGCGCTCATCTGCACCCCTCGCGGCCTCGGGGGTCGAAGACGGCCGGCCGGCAAGCCACATCGACACGGTAAGCTTGGCCGCGCCGCCTTCTCCCGGCACGAGATCGCGCGTGTCGATCAACTCGAGCCCACACTCGGCCAGCCAGCCTGCGACCTGGTCGCGGGCGAACCCCAGGCGCTCGTGCGCGAATTGCTCGCGCAGGAACTCGATCTCGTGCGGGGCGAAATCAACGATCAGCAGCCGTCCGCCCGGCGCCAGCACGCGCGCGGCCTCGCGGACGGCCCGTTGCGGATCGCTCAGGAAGTGCAGCACCTGATGCATGACCAGCGCTGAAGCCGATTGGTCACGCAGGGGCAGATCATAGATATCGCCCTGGCGCACCTGGGAATGCGCAATGCCGGTACGCTCGAGCTTGGCGCGCGCATAGGCCAACATGGCCGGGCTCAGATCGATGCCAAGGCCGCGCGCGTAGCGGCCGCGGAAGAGCTCCAGCATGCGTCCGGTGCCCGTACCGAGATCGAGGAAAAGGTCGAAGGGGCCCGGGCCCAGCGCCTCGCAGATGGCAGCTTCGACATCGGCCTCGGCCACATGCAGGGCGCGGATGCGGTCCCACTCGGCAGCATGCTTGTGAAAGTAGATTTGCGCCGCTCGTTCGCGCAGCTCGCGCAGCGCCTCGAGCCTCCTGCGATCGCGGACCAGCACCGGGTCGTCGTGATCGACCGCCTGGATCAGCAGCCGCGCGAGTGCTCCGCCTTCGCCCCCATCCGCCAGCCTGAAGTAGACCCAGCTGCCCTCCGGAGCGCGCTCCACCAGTCCAGCCTCGGCCAAGAGCTTCAGATGGCGGCTGATGCGCGGCTGGCTCTGGCCGAGGATGCCCGTGAGGTCCTTCACGCTGAGCTCGCCCAAGGCGAGCAACACCAGCAGGCGCAGCCGGGTGGGCTCGGCAATGGCCTTGAGCGCGCCTACAGAGCTTTGAACGGACAAGCGCAACATGCACCTCTTTCGAGTCTTGATGATATAAAGATATCTTTATGCGTCAAGATCAATCTCGCTGAACCGGCTCGCCCGTCGCGCTCGCTGACAAATCTGCCCCTGCTCAGTCCAAGCTGGGATAGTGCCGGCAATCCGAAATAATCGTCCGGTATTTCGCGAGCTCGACAAGCTATTGCGACCCGTTCGACCTCCAATTGCGGCATATCCTGGGCGGAGATATTTGTCAGCTCTACATGTCGGGCGACGAATTCTGGGCGATGTCGCCCGTCAAGGAACTTCCTGTACTCCCTGTCGTTGATGGGGCAGTTCAACAATCCATGGAGCTTGCAAAATGCTCAACCTCAAACAGCTCCGCCGTGTCGGCGTCGCGGCGGTTCTTGTCAGCCTCCCGCTGCTGCAAGCCTCTGGCCAGACGACGTCGCCGACGCCGCCGCAATCCCCGGCTCCAACTGCGCCGCCGCCGGCCGCCAAGCCGATGCCGCCGACACAGGGCCAGTCCGCGACGACGCCCGGCAAGGTCGATCCCCTTCTCGGCCTGAACGTGCTGTCTTCGGACGGCAGCAAGCTCGGCTCCGTCCACCGCGTGAAGAGCACGCCGGACGGGAAGGTCGAGGAAATCCAATTCAAGACCGGCGGCTTCCTGGGCTTTGGCGGGAAGATCGTCGCCGTCCCGGAAAGCAAGTACACGCGGAAGGGAGACACCATCCAGTTGCAGATGACGGCCGATGAGGTGAGCAAGCTGCCCGAGGTGAAAGATCAGAGCTAACCTAGCGCCACTGCGCAGAGAAGGACGGGCCGGTACGCCGGCCCGTCTTCTTTTTTGCCACACTACGGGCGCGCTGTTGCGTTAGCTGACGGTTGGGGACACGAAGCTCTTTACGGCCCTACTCGTTACGTGTTCATGCTCATGCGTCGCTTCGCGTGTGGAAAAGTGGCAGGGAACAATGAGTTGCAGGAGGGAATCGCTCTTGCGGCTCGCCTTTATGCGGGTGGTGCAGGCAGGCAGTCGGGGGCAGGGGTACGGTCGAGAGCCATGGGGCGGCTCTTGGCACCATGCTAGGCGAGGGATCAGCAGGCATGTCCATTTCGGCGGCGGCATTCGGCTGGCGCGCAGCCTCCCGACAAGGGTCTGGGTTGGCTGCACTCACGTGTTTCTGGCTCGCGCTTCTCGCTGTGTACGGATCCGCGACCGCACCAGCCCACGCGGCCGACCCGGCTGTCGTGTTCATGTCGCAAGTCGGACGCGAGCTTATGGCAGCGGCGCGGACACGCTCGCCGGGCGCCATGGCCGCCGCCATCGAACGACACGGCGATCTAACGCAGATCGGGCTTTCCGCGCTCGGAGAGTACCGGACGCGGCTGCCGCAGTCCGAGCGCCCCCACTACTTCTCCGGGATGGCCAAGTGGATGGGCCGCTACGCGGCCAACGAGGCGCCGAACTACCCGATCGCCCGCGTCGAATGGGTCGATCAGAGCATGCGCGGCTCTTACGGCAGCATTGTCGTCGACAGCCGGGTCGTGCTGGCTAACGGCAGCGGCTACGACGTGCGCTGGGTGCTCAGCAAATATGGCTCCACCTACAAGGTGCGCGACGCCATGGTCCTCGGCTTCTCGATGACGACGCAGCTGCAAAGCCTGTTCGAGGACTACATCTCCAAAAACGGCGGCAACCCCCGCGCTTTGGCGGCCGCGCTGCACCGCTGACGTCGGGCAGGACGTCCGAGGACATGGGCATCGCCGCGATGCGATCGCCCGGCGCCGGCTGCAGCGCTCCACATCTGCAAGAAGCGGCTCCGTCCGCCGGCTGAACCGCGCCGGGTCTCCCGGTCGATCGCGAGGACACGCAGAATTGCGAAGCGGGGGCGGGCCGCTGGTTCGCTACAATCGCGTGCGATATGGTCCGGGGCCGGCGCCGCGACAGGGGCGAGGTTACGGGCGCCGTTGCGCTCGGGGGTGGGGGGAGTTCGCTGATGGGCCTAAGTTCACTCGCTCGGCACCTGGCCCTGGTCATTGTCCTCGGACTCGGCACCGGCATCGCCCGCGCGCAGCCTGCGGCACCGGCCGCCGGCGCCCTGCCCAAAACCTGCAAGGTGCCGCAGGGCGCCACCCTCGCCGCGCTCGAAATTCGCAAAGACAAACTCCAGCGAGAGATGGCCCGCGCCACCGGACAGGCCGCACGCAAGGCGCAGGAGCAGTTGCTGGAAGTGCTCTTCCAGATGGACTGTCTCCAAACCTCGCAGCCGCCCCCCGCCGGGCGCGGCTACGCGCGGCGCGGCGCAGCACCCGCCCCGACAGCCCCCGTCAAGTCAGCAGCACCCGGATCCGTGATCGAGGTGGACACCTACTACGCGACCAGCCGCAAGCAGACCGCGAGCAAGGAGCCCAAACTGGTCTACGGATCGCAGGCGGAGCCCACGCTGCGCTACGGCCGCGCCGTCGTCAGCATCCCGCCCGATCACGTCCCCGGCAATCTCGAGATGCCGACGCTGTGGAAGCTGGAGCGGCAGGAGGACCCCAAGAAGCACTTTGTCCTCAAGAGCGTGACCCCGCTCGGCACCGATGCCGCCCGCCGGGAGATGGCGGACAGGCTGCAGGGAATGAACTCGAAGGCCTTGCTGCTGTTCGTACACGGGTACAATACGAGCTTCGCGGAGGCCGCCCTGCGAACCGCGCAGCTGGCACATGACCTGAGATTTCCCGGCATGGCCTTCTTCTACAGCTGGCCGTCGGCCTCGCGCATCCTTGGCTACTGGCAGGACGAGGAGACGGCGCAGCTCTCCGAGGCCGTCTTCGACAAGTTGATCGACGAACTGTCGCAGCTTCCGGTGAGCGACATCTACCTCGTGGCGCACAGCATGGGGACCCGGATCGTCACCGGAACGCTCAGGACGCGCATCGACCGGTCGAAGGATACACAGAAAGTGCGGGAGCTGCTTCTGGCGGCACCCGACATCAATGCCGAGCTGTTCCGCAGTGTCGTTGCCCCCCAGCTGGCAACGCTGAAAACCATGCGCACCACCGTGTACGCCTCCTCCTCCGATCTTGCGCTCAGGGCCTCCAAGATCGTGCACGGCTTCCAGCGGGTCGGCGAGACCGGCGGCGATATCTTCGTGTACCCCGGACTCGAGACGATCGACGCCAGCTCCGCGGCGACGATGTCGCGCGCCTACGGCCATTCCTATCTGATGGATAGCTCCTCCGTGCTGCGCGACATCCGCGCCCTCGTCGAGCGCAGGGTCGCCGCCCGACAGCGGGGACTGCGCGAGATGGGCATCTCGCCCAACCAGTACTGGTTCCTGCAGTAAGGCCGTTCTATTCAGCACCACCTAGCGGGTCGACATCATCAACCGCAGGCCGCTGACCTGTGAGCAGGTCGTCGGTTCGACCATTCGGACGTACCAGAGCGGCCATTTGGTCAATCTGCGATCCAAGATGCTCAAGTATCAGACCAAGGTCCTCGCTCTGGCCCGGGCGCTTTTTCTGGACGAAATCGAGCGACACACTTCTTGCACCGGGGGGTATATCTACCTCCGGCCACACATGGAACCTCCACTGTCGAGCGTCCCAGTGGTTGGCCGTGTCATCCTTCAGCGGATGGTAAGCAAACACATATAGTTCTGCCAGGCGCTGCGGAAACGGAAGTCTCCGCCAGATCGTGCCCTCCTCGTAGTATCCCTTCGCCGGCGACACGCTGAAACGCACGTCTTTAGACTCTCCCCAGGTTTGAAGCTGTGCCGCTTGCTTCACCTGTAGTTTGAGCTGACGCTCTTCGTGCTGAAAGTCCCATGAATTCCAGTTCTCGCTGCAATGCTTCCAGCCAACCCGCGCAAGCGTGTCTTTGACAATCTCTTCGACGAGATCGCCGCGCCAACGATTCTCAACAAGCTTGGCTCCGAGCATTCGTCGGGACAGACGCATTCTCAGTCGGTTGGGATCGAGCGGATCGTTTGTCACAATCTCCCCACCACCTCTCCGAGGGCCTCCCCACCACCTCTCCGAAAGCTTGCATCCATCCGGGAGGCACATCGCCAAATCTTACCACCCCATCAGCATTCCGCATCCCCTAACGACGCGCGAAGCCTGCATCTACCGCCGCTCGAAGCGCTTGAACTTGATGCGGTGGGGCTCGACGGCGGCCTCTCCGAGGCGGCGCTTCTTGTCCTCCTCGTAGTCGGCGAAATTGCCCTCGAACCATTCCACGTGGCTGTCGCCCTCGAAGGCCAGGATGTGGGTTGCCATGCGGTCGAGGAAGAAGCGGTCGTGGCTGATGACCACGGCGCAGCCGGCAAAATCCTCCAGCGCCGCCTCCAGTGCCGACAGCGTTTCCGTGTCGAGATCGTTGGTCGGCTCGTCGAGCAGCAGCAGGTTGCCCCCGTCCTTCAGCATCTTGGCGAGATGCACGCGGTTCCTCTCGCCACCCGAGAGCAGGCCGACCTTCTTCTGCTGGTCGGCGCCCTTGAAGTTGAACCAGCCCACGTAGGCGCGCGAGTTCACCTCCATCTTGTCGCCGAGCTTCATGATATCGAGCCCGCCCGACACCTCCTCCCACACAGTCTTCTTGTCGTCGAGGTGATCGCGGCTCTGGTCGACGTAGCCGAGCTTGACGCTGTCGCCGAGACGGACGGCTCCGCCGTCCGGCGTCTCCGCACCCGTGATCATCTTGAACAGCGTGGTCTTGCCGGCGCCGTTCGGCCCGATCACGCCGACGATGCCGCCGGGCGGCAGCTTGAACGACAGGTTGTCGATCAGCAGCCGGTCGCCGAACGCCTTGGAGAGCCCGTCCACCTCCACCACCACGCCGCCGAGACGCGGACCCGGCGGAATCTGGATCTGCGCCTTGCCGGCCTGCTCGCGGCCGGCCTCCTCGGCGAGCTTCTCGTAGGCCTGGATGCGGGCCTTGGACTTGGCCTGCCGCGCCTTGGGCGACGACCTGATCCATTCCAGCTCGCGCTTGAGCGTGCGCTGGCGCGCCTCCTCCTGGCCCTTCTCGACCTCCAGGCGCTTGGCCTTCTGCTCCAGCCAGCTCGAGTAGTTGCCCTTGTAAGGCACGCCCTGCCCGCGATCGAGCTCCAGCGTCCACTCCGTGATGTTGTCGAGGAAGTAACGGTCGTGCGTGACCAGCATGATGCAGCCCGCATACTCCTTGAGATAGCGCTCGAGCCAGGCGACGGACTCCGCGTCCAGATGGTTCGTCGGCTCGTCGAGCAGCAGGATGTCCGGCTTGGCCAGCAGCAGGCGGGTGAGCGCCACGCGTCGCTTCTCGCCGCCGGAGAGCCTGGTCACTTCGGCATCGCCGGGCGGACAGCGTAGCGCGTCCAGCGCCTGCTCGACCTGGGTGTCGAGATCCCACAGACCCTGTGCCTCGATCTCGTCCTGCAGCTTGGCCATCTCGTCGGCGGTATCGTCGGAGTAGTTGGCCGCGAGCTCGTTGTAGCGGTCGACGAGGGCCTTCTTCTCCGCCACGCCCTCCATGGCGTTGCCGAGCACGTCCTTGCTTGCATCGAGGTCGGGCTCCTGGGGGAGATAGCCGACTCGGACGCCCTCGGCCGCCCAGGCCTCGCCGATGTAGTCCTCGAGCTCGCCCGCCATGATCTTGAGCAGCGTGGATTTTCCCGCGCCGTTGAGACCCACCACGCCGATCTTGGCGCCGGGGAAGAACGACAGCGAGATGTCCTTCAGCACCTGCTTGCCCCCCGGATAGGTCTTGGAGAGCTTGTGCATGTGATAGACGTATTGCGGGTTCGCCACCGGCGACTCCATGGGTTGCTAGGCGAATTGGGGTTGGCGCGCCTTGTAGCGCGCCGGGCGCGCCATCACAAGCAGCCGTCACGTTGACAGCGCCGCGGCGCGACGCCTATGCTGATCGCGCATTTTTTATTGTTTTGGAGGCTGCAATGGATATCAAGAAACTGCATGAAGTCGCCAAGAAATTGCCGTGGGATGCAATTGCCGGCAAGCTCCCCACACCGGCGCTCAAGGCCGAATTCGATGCCATCAAGAAGGACTTCCAGGAGCTCCTAAAGATGCTCGAGGGAAGGCCGCTAAACCGCGAGCTCCAGGGCAAGGTTGAGGCGATCGCCACACGATTTCACAACATCGCCAAGGACATGAACACCAGGTTCAGCCCGGGGGCGGAGCTGTACAGCAGAGCGCGGCTCAACGAGATTTCGATCTGGAACGTGTGCGACTACGCCGAGCGCGCCTTGTATCTGGCCGGCCGCGCGAGCGTGGACAAGGCGGTCGAAGAACCCTATCGCACGCAGATCATCAATCAGGCTTCCCACGCCTGCCTGTTGCGGTATCGCCAGACCTACAAGATTAAGGACTACATCTTTCAGAAACTAGAGGGCGCCCTCGATCCGCAGGTTGAATTCACCGTCAACCAGTTGTCGACCTCGTTGCTCAATCAGCTCGTCTACTTCTCCGACCTCGCGTACATGAGCAATCGTGAGCACACGCTGTCCGCGTATCACCGAGCGCTCGCCAATCTCATCGTCGGTCACGAGCGTGATGTCACCGGTCACAAGGACGAAGGCGCGCGACACGCTCAGCTTGCCCTCGACCTCGTCCACGATATCAAGACGCCCGCGCGGGGAATTCACTATATGCAGCGGCAATACCACATCGGAAACTATACGGAGTTTCAGACGTTCACGAGGTTATCGCAGAAGCATGGGGCGATCCTGACCCGGCTGAAGCATCTGCATGATAGCGCCCGCCTGCTTGATGAATCCGACGTGACGACGCCCAAGGCACATTTCAATGTGGACTGGATCGTTGGCCCGGGCCAGCGGACAGCGTCGGTAGCCGGCATCATGCTCGCCCTCTACGCCGCGTCGGACATCGACATCGGTTCGGTCAAAGCCGCCATCGGCGAGCTCTGGCAGGGCGTCGTTGGCCACGTTCTCGCGGAGAGCCCCAGTGTGGGCGACGTGCAGCGCGGCGCGGAGATTGTTGCGGCCAACACCGGCGGGCTGGCATCGCTCGCGTCCAACACGGGCGGGCTCGCGTCGGTCGGCATCAACACCGGGGGCCTTGCCGGCAAGCTGTCGATGCTGGCGTAAGCGGCGCGTCGTCAAAGCGTGGGACGCCTCTGGCATCGTCGCCCGGGCTTCAACCGCCGCGGGGCATGCTGCTGTAGACGTCCCACCAAAGCTTGGAGCCGAACGGCACGCGGTTTTCGACGCGCTCGTAGTAGCCGACATAGCCGTTCTCGGCCATCGGGTTGCGGCTTTGCGTCCGTGATGCAGGGGCGGGACTGCTCTGCGAACGCTTGACCTTCTTGGAACCAGAGGCGTCGACAGCTCCCGCCGACAGGAGCACCAGCGACAGGAGAGCCAAGATGGTGGCAACGATCCTCATGACATGTCCTCCTCCGGGGCAATCGTCACGCTAGTGAGGTGATCCGCGCTGACGGCCATACACATCCCACCAGCGCTGCGAACCGAAGACCTGCGAGCCGAGGATGTTCTCGTAATAGGAGTCGCCGGACCGGCTAGGCGTCGGATTGCCCAAGTTCGGCGACTGGCCGGCGGCTGCCCTGACCGATTGGCTCGCCTGCACCCGCTTCTTCTTGGCACTCGCGGCGTTCACGTCGCTGCCGGCACTTGCCGCGACGACAAGCGCCAGCACCAGCGTAGGCAGGTCCTTCAAATTGCTCACCCGTGATACCCTTGCAGGGTCATTCGCGCGAGACGCTCCTCATCCACGCGGTCCGCGCTGCCGCATGTAGACATCCCACCAGCGCTGCGAGCCGAACCGCTGCGCCTCCAGCCGCTGTTCGTAGTAGCCCCCGCCATTGCGGTAGTGCTTGGAGTAGTACTGATAGTGATAACCCTTCTTCTTTTTGCGTGATCCGGCGTCCGCGTGGCTCGCAAGCCCCGCCACGACAGCCAATGCCGTTGCGATAGCAACCAGGATTTTCATCATACCCTCCTCGCGGGATGCTTCCGTCCGCGTGCCGACTTCGTCCTTCCACGCGATATCCGGATATACTACGTGGGATGGGGCAGTGGATCTCTCAAGAGAGCGTGAATGTCCGGCCATCAGTTCGTCTATTTCGCAGATCCAATGTGCTCGTGGTGCTATGGTTTCGCGCCCGTCATTGCCGCGCTTGCGGAACGCTTCGAAGGACGCCTTGGGCTCCAGCTGGTGATGGGCGGCCTGCGTGCCGGCCATACAGCCCCCATGCGCCCAGAGGACAAGACCTACGTCCACGAGGCCTGGACGAAAGTGGGCGCGGCCTCGGGCCAGGCCTTCAACTTCGATTTCTTCGACCGGGACGGCTTCGTTTACGATACCGAGCCGGCCTGCCGGGCCGTCGTGACGGCGCGCCGCCTGCTGCCGAAGCTCGCACTGCCCTTCATGGCGCGCGTCAGCCGTGCCTTCTACGCGGAGAACCGCGATATGACCTCGGCCGACGAAATCGCCGTTGTTGCCGAAGAAGCGGGGTTCGATCGGCCGGCGTTCGAGAAATCCTACCTCGCTGCGGATACTCGCAACGAGACTTTCCGGGATTTCCTGACCGCTCAGGAACTCGGCATCCGCGGCTTCCCGACCCTGATCGCGGGCAACCCCGAGAAGGGCTACGCGCTCGTCACCAACGGCTTCCGGCCCCTCGACGACCTGCTCGACCCCCTGGAGCGCTGGTGGGATGCCGGCGCGCCGGTGACCAGGGCCAGTTGACCCCCGACCAGACGGCCGCTCACAGCAGCTTCATCGCAACCTGAAGCTGCGGCTGTGCCTGGGGAAACAGCAGCCGGCCGGGCGGCATGTCACAACTCCACCAACAACGGCCCGCTTCAGGCGCGGCCTCGTGCTCTGGGCTCGCCCCAGGGAACAAATGGAGACGGCACATGCGCCGACTGGGCACGCACCTCGGTAAGGGATTGGCGAAGCTGGGGTTTGGCTCGTCGTTCACGTGGCAACACACCTGTGCAGCAGCTGTCCTGACGGTCTCGCTTGCCGGTGCCGCCCTGCCGGCGGGCGCTCAGGAATCCGAACGCGGCGGGCTGAGAGTCACCGTTTCCAACGTCCGCAGCGGAACCGTCGTCTTGAACTGGCGCGGCGCGATCATACCACCCATGGCCGGCCAGATCAGGGAAGCCTTCGAGGCCCACAAGCGTCAGGCGACGCGCTTCGTCCTGCGCATTTCCTCCCAGGGGGGCCTCGTCCCCGAAGGCGAGCGCGTGATCGAACTGATGCGACAGATCAAGGCCACCCATCAGCTCGACACGGTGGTGACGCAGGGCGATGTCTGCGCGTCCATGTGCGTGTTCATCTACCTGCAAGGCCAGAAGCGTTTCGGTGCACTCACCAGCAGCTGGCTGTTCCACGAGGTCTCGCATGTCGACCGCGCCACCAAGCAGACGACCAAGCTCGACCGGGGCGCCTGGGAGCGGCTGGTGGAGAAGTACATGGGACCCGCGGGCGTGTCGGAGAGCTGGATCGCCGACATGAAGCCGCGCACGGTCAATTCGGACTACTGGCAGACGGGTGCAGATCTCATCAAAGCCAGCTCCGGCATCATCCATGAGGCGCTCGCAGACCAGACGGCGCGGCACATCGCCCCGAGCCCGCGTCCCAAGGAGTCGGCCAGCACCCAGCGCCCGGCCAGCGCCAGCTCCAG
>JBFWRV010000008.1:0-133380 GCA_050248715.1 Hyphomicrobiaceae bacterium
GTAGGAGAATAGTGATCCCGATCTGGCATCCGATCCGCGCATCCCAGCCCCCTTCGACCCCAAGGGAGAACGGAATCATATTCGCCACAGCCTGTCAGCATGCGAGAAATTCAACAGCCTGCTAGGCAAGGGCGACGCCGACCACCAGCGCAAAGGGCGGGGTCACCCCTTGTCGGCGGCGTTTCGGCTAGTATGCAATGCTTAAGGCAAGGGTCCGACCCCGCAGGAGCAACCGTGGACAGCGCCGATGTAGTGATCGTTGGTGGCGGAATTGTCGGCAGCGCCACCGCCTATTTTCTGAGCAGCGATGCGGTGTTTCGTGACCGCCGGATCGTCATGATCGAGCGCGACGCCAGCTACGCCGAAGCCAGCACCGCCCGTTCCGCGGGAGGCCTGCGCCAGCAGTTCTCCACGCCCGAGAACATCGCTCTCTCCCAGGCGACGCTCGCAATAATTCGGCAACTCTCGTCCATCTTCGGCCCCGATGCCGACGTGAGCTTTCGCGAGCAGGGCTATCTCATCATTTCCACTGGCTCGGGCGAGCCGCTCCTGGCGGAGAATGTCGATCTGCAGCGGAGGCAGGGCGGCGATATCGTGCTTCTGGGCGCGACCGAGCTGGCAGCCCGGTTCCCATGGCTGGCGACCGACGGCATCGCCGCCGGCAGCCTCGGCAGATCGGGCGAGGGCTGGTTCGATCCTCCAAGTCTCGCTGCGCTGTTCCGCAGGGCAGCGCGGGATCGTGGAGTGGACCTGCTCCACGACCAGGTGATAGCGATTGAGTCGCAAACCCGGATCGAGGCGGTGCGCCTCGCCGGCGGCGCACGGATCGCGTGCGGCGCATTGGTCAACGCCGCGGGCGCGTGGGCGGGAGAATTGGCCGCGATGGCGGGCATTGCCCTGCCGGTCGAGCCGCGCAAGCGCTATGTCTATGTCATCGACTGCCGCGAAGCCTCCGGCGCGTTGCACGGAGCCCCCCTCACCGTGGATCCGTCAGGCGTTTGGTTCCGGCCCGAGGGCCGATTCTTTCTCTGCGGCAAGTCCCCCGAGGAGAGCGAGGAGCCGCCCGCCGCCGATCTCGACGATATCGATCACGCCTTCTTCGAGAGCGAGGTGTGGCCGCAGCTGGCCGCCCGCGTTCCGGCCTTCGAGAGCGTCAAGGTCGTGAACGCCTGGGCCGGCTTCTACGACTACAACACGCTCGACCAGAACGCGGTGATCGGCCGACATCCCGAGACCGCCAATCTCTACTTCGCCAACGGCTTCTCGGGTCACGGCGCGCAGCAAGGCGCGCCGGCAGGCCGCGCCATCGCGGAGCTGATCGCGCACGGCCGCTTCATGACCATCGATCTTTCGCGCCTCGGCTATGGCCGCATCGCGGCCAACCGCCCGCTACCCGAGCGCAACGTGATCTGAGGGTGCAATGGCGAAGGTGCTGGCGATATCCTCGCACGTCCTCCGCGGGCATGTAGGCCTCGACGCGACGGTGCCCGCGCTCCAGAGCCTCGGCCATGAAGTCTGGGCGCTGCCGACGGTGCTGCTGGCGAGCCGGCCCGGGCTTGGCAGGCTCGAGCGCCTCGCTTTCTCCGGCGAGGACCTCTCGCGCATGCTCGCCGCGCTCGAGGCCGACGGCTGCTGGCCGCAACTCGGTGCGGTGTTCACGGGCTACTTTCCCTCGGCCGACTGCGTGGCGGCTGCCGCGCAGGCGGTCGCTGCGATCAAGGTCGCGAACCCGGCCGCCATCGTGCTCGTCGATCCCATCCTCGGCGACGGGGGCCGCCTCTACATCGCCGAGGCGACCGCGGAGGCGATCCGCGATCGCCTGCTGCCGCTCGCCACCATCGCCACGCCCAACCTGTTCGAACTTTCCTGGCTGACCGGCTCGGCCCCGCGGACGATCGCGGAGACAACGCTGGCCGCACGGCGACTCGGACCGCCGGCGGCCTTCATCACCTCGGCCTGCGAAACCGATAGCGCCGTTGCAACCTTGCTCGTGCAGCCGCTGGAGGAGGTGCTACGCGAGACCGCGAAGCGGCCGGGCATCCCCAACGGTCCCGGCGATCTCTTCGCAGGGCTCCTGCTCGGAAAACTGCTCAACGGCTCCACGTATGCGGCCGGCCTTGATGCCAGCCTGGCGACCCTCGATCGCGTGCTGCTTGCCAGCACCGGCCGTGACGTGCTGCAACTTGCCACACTATGGGGCGAACCGGATTGAACCGCGCCCGCATGCGGTGAGCCGTCAGCGATCGCCCGGCTCGTCGATCAGACCCATGTCGACTGGCCTTGCTGCCGCGCGCCTGTCCCGGCTCTCGTACTTCGCCAGCACCTTGCGGGCCTCGGCCACCACCGCGTCCGCAATCGCTGCCTGGCCTTCCGCCGAGGGGTGAAAGGCGCCCGAGTAGACGCTGGCGAGCAGCAGCTGCACCCAGCCGTAGCCTTGCTTGCTCAACGCCTTTTGCATGACGGTCTCGGCGACGTGGAAGTTGCCGGTCATGTACGCATCGTTGGGCGTGCGGAACAGGCGCTGGCGCGGCGCATAGGCACGCCATTCCGATGGATTGAACGGCTCCCATTTGCCATCGATCTTGCGCGGCACGCGCAGCTCGTCCGCCATGGTCCAGGGCGCATCGCTGTAGCCCGCACACAAGCCGCGACCACTGAAAGTGGCCCGGTGCGATTCGGCAAAGGTCCACGCGTGGTGCTGGGCGCTCTCCTTCATGATCGCGTTCAATCGATCGGCGGCAATCATGCCTTCGCGAGCCTTGGCCTCGATCAGGGCAAACTCCGACATCACGCTCATGCCGGCCCGACCGTCCGGACAAACCGACTTGCCGTCGTCGAGCAGTGCCATGGGCGGATAGGCGGTCAGGATCACGCGGTCAGATTCCGACCAGGGCACATGCAGGAGGTTGTGCAGCGCGCGGTTCACGGACTTGAGGCGCTCGTCGAGCGTGTCCATCTGCTCGGCGGCTTCGTCGAGGCCGTGCACGTGCCCGAACCAGCCACCCAGTCTGCGCAGGATCGACTTGTCCGACAGCACGGCATTGGCCACCAGCCGGGAGAACCCCACGTCGTTGCCGCCGATCGACAGAAGCAGGAGGTCGATCTTGCGGGCCTTCTGCGCGTCGCACTTCTTCAGCACCAGCCCGCCCTTGAGTTCCGGGATCGTACCGTTGATGTGGTAGGCCTCGGGCAGGTCATAGTTGCGGGCACCCTTGCCGCCGCATTGCGCTTCAGCGATGGCCGAGATTTGCGGCAGGTCCGGCGGATAGGGCACCCATTCGTTGCCCTTGTAGTCGAGAAACAGGCCGAACGTCGTCTCCGCCCCCGAGCAGGCGAAGCCGGCAAACGTGACTGCCCGGTGCGGGTTCTCGACGGCAATTTGCAGCGCCGTACGCAGCTGGTGGGAGTAGAGCGAGCGGTGACAGGCCTGATCCTGCCAGCGCGCGTTCTCGTCGATGAACTTGCGGTCACCGATGGCCTTCCAATCGCCGATGCGCGCCGGATAACCGGTCAGCGGCTCGTTCTTCTCGCCGATGCCATAATCGGTGGTGCGCTCGGGCGAGAAGCGGACGGGAACATCGGGATTGCCTTCGCCGGAGGCGAAGCTGTCGCCCATGCCAACGATGAACAGGTCGGTAACGCGCGCGGCGATCTCGGCCACCTTCCGGCCGCCGATCTCGACCGCGATCCATGCTCCAGCCGGATAGGGTACGTCGAGCTGAACGGGCGTGTCGCACGGCAGGGTTACGGCCGCGTTGCGGGGAGCGCCGGGCTCGCCTTGCGGCGAGGTCAGCCAGCGGCAATCGACCGTTTGCGCATCCTCCAAGCCTTCGAGGCGTGCGAGGATCATGTGGCTCTTAGGATTGAGGTAGTCGGGCCTCTCGCGGCAAATGTAGCGGTTGCGCGTCCAATCCCAGCACGTTTTGGTGAAAGTGAAGGTGCTCCAGCCGTCAGGATGGCGCTCTCCAAGCGCCCGCTCGGCGGACTGCACGGGGTGGCGCAGCTCGACCTCGGAAAGGCTCTGCCAGGTCGCGCGATGTACCTGGGTATCGGCTGGATCGAGGAAGAATCGGAAAGGATTCTCAACCTGCCAGGTGATCCGCGGCTCGGCGGACGCGCCGCCCGCGCACCCCAGCGCCACGGCGAGCGCAAGCCGGAGGCGCACACCAACCTTGACTGGCATCGAGCTGCTCCCTCGACCCGGCGCTGCCCGTCTCGACTGGCCGACGCCCCCTGGCGTCACAGGCGGCCGAGCCAATGGGCGGCGGCGATCTTGAACACCCGCGTAAACGGCGCGATACCGGCCGGGGAACGCAGCACGTCGCGGCCCGGTCGCTCCAGCGCCCGCAAATACGGCTCGACCAAGGCCAAAGGAAGGAAGGCCAACCGCAACTCCCGCGGCAAATTCGCCACATGTCCACGCGCTTCGGCGAGCGCAGCCCGTGTTTCCGCGTGCAGCGCGTGTAGCAACCCGGCGATCCGGTCGCCACCCTCGCCCGCCAGCAAGACATCGCGCGACAGTCCCGCTGCCTCAATGCGCGCGCGCGGCAGCGGTTGACGCCCGCGTGACAAGGCGTGGGGCAGGCCGAGCAGCGCCCGCGCCAGACCGTAGACACGGCCAGCGGCCACCGCGGCCGCGCGCGGGGCACCGCTTCTCCGATCATCAAGAATGCGCGCGGCCAGGTTGAACAAGGCGCCCTCGGTTCTCTGCAGGTAGGCGTCGAGGTCGGCATCGCTCTCCAGGGGCTGCGGGCTCAGGTCGAGCGCGTGCGCATCGATGACGTCCAGCAGCACCGGCCGCGGAAGACTTGCTTCGGCTATCGCCGCGCGAAGGGCATCGGCGATGGGGTTCCCGGTGGGCGCCACACCCGGCGCGAGCGAATCGCGCCACCATTGCAGGCGGATTTCGCCCATCACCGGTTCGCGCGTGACGGCGGCAGAAACGTTCGCCAGCTCGCTCGAGAACGCCGCAAGCGCCAGTAGGTGCAAGCGGGCCGGCGGCGGGGCAAGCAGAGCCACGAGATACCGGTCGGGCTCCCCAGCGCGCGCGGACTGCAGGATCACCTCATCGCCCGTGCTCCGCGCCCCGGTGGCCACGTCAACTGGCCATGTCAGTAGAGATGCGCCGCCGCCACCATAGCCAGGGTGACCGGCACCGACAGCACGAGATTGAGCCTGGCATACATGACGACGCGCGCGCGCGCCTGCACCTTGGCATCTTCATCGCCCGGGCGCATCCCCAGCACCACCTGCATATTGGGCCAGATGTACATGTGCACGAACATCCACATCGCCAGCGCCCCGATCACGCCGGCCCAGAGCAATATGGCGCGCTCGGGTGGCACATAGACGCCCGAGCCATAGACGATCGAGGGCAGCAGGTAGCCCGAGAGGAGGAGCAATAGCGCGCCGCTCGCCACCGCCGCGGTGGAGGCATGCCGGAACCACCAGGCGACGCGCGGCACCATGGCCTCGTGCAGGAAGGCGCGCGTGGGCTCGTCTGCGGCTCGCAGCACGATGAGCTGCACGAAGTTGACGAAGAACACCAGGCCAATCCAGATCATGGCCGCGAGCACATGCAGAAGGCGAATGATGAACACGAGAAAGGCGAAGAGGTCGGCACCGGCGATGACGATCCAACCGAGCAGGAGCACCACCGCGATCGCGAGACCCGCAATGAGCGCGCCCGACGGACTGTCGATGATACCCTTCATATCCCCTCCTTGAGCCCCTCAGGCGACCGCCAGAAGCGCCGCACCGATGTGCCGCCCCTCAGCGAGCAGGACATTGTAGGTGCGGCAGGCAGCCCCCGTATCCATCGTCTCGAGTCCGATACCGGCATCGGCGAACGCCCGGCGAAGCTCTGCGCCGGTCATGTGGTGGCGGGCGCCGGTGCCGAGCAATAGCATATCGAGCGCATCCCGCTCGACGAACACCGACTCGAACGGGGCAAACTGCTCGAGCTCCTCGGGCATCGAGGGCGCCCAAGCGTAGATGCCGCTCGGCAGGCACAATATGGAGCCGCGGTGGCTCATGTCGGCGAAGCGGAATCCGCCATTGCCGTAGGCGTCGATCGGCGCCCGCCCGGGATAGCGGGCTGCTGCGACGCTCATTTTGCGAGGCTCACTTCAGGGCTCACTTGAAGACCATGTTCTCGCGCCCAGCCCGGCTTGCCGCACCCGCCTTGGGCTTCACCGCCGCGCCGACCCATTCGCGCTTGACGCCGAGATAGCCGAGCAATGGGGCGGCAATGAAGATCGACGAGTAGGTCCCGATCACCACCCCGAGCAGCATTGCGAGGTTGAAGTTGCGGATCACCTCGCCCCCGAAAATATAGAGGGAGACCAGCACAACGATGGCCGTACAGCCCGTCAGAATCGTGCGCGACAGCGTCTCGTTGATCGAGAGGTTGAGCAGCTCGTTGAGATCCATGCGCTTGAACTTGCGCAGGTTCTCGCGAATGCGGTCCGACACCACCACGGTATCGTTGACCGAATAGCCGAGAATGGTGAGCAGCGCGGCGACAATGGAGAGGTCGAACTCCAGCTGCAGCAGCGAGAAGATGCCGGCAACCAGCAGCACGTCGTGGGTCAGGGCGACGATGGCGCCGAGGGCGAACTGCCACTCGAAGCGGAACCAGACGTAGGCCACGATCGCCAGCAGGCCGGCAGCAACGGCGATGAAGCCGGTCATTCTGAGCTCACTAGATACGGCGGGGCCGACGACCTCGACGCGGCGCTGGGTAAATTGTCCCGCCAGCGCGTCCGTCACCTTCTTGACCGCCGCCTGCTGCTCGGCTTCGCCGCCCGGCTGCTGCTCCACGCGGATGAGTACGTCGGTGGGGGCGCCGAAGCTTTGGATCTGCACGGCGCCGAGCCCGAGTTTGCCAAGCTTCTCGCGCAACGCCGCGATGTCGGCAGGGCCGGAATTCGACTGCACCTCCAGCATCGATCCGCCTTTGAAGTCGACACCGTAGTTGAAGCCCTTGATGCCGATGATCAGCAGCGCCAGTGCCATGCCGACAATGGACATCGTCACGGCCAGCCCCTTGTAGGCCATGAACGGCAGGCGCAGGTCGTGCGGGAAGAAGTCGAAGCCTTTGAAGTTCGGGAGGAACCGCATGGAAAGATGCCTTGTCCTGGGCCGGCGCTAGACGGGCACTTCAATGACGCGCCGCGCGCGCCTGGCCGAGTTCAGCCAATAGTAGATGAGAAGCCTGACCACCGTCACGGAAGCAAAGATGGAGGTGCAGATACCGATCGTAAGGGTCACGGCAAAACCGCGGATGGGGCCGGCGCCGAGCCAGAACATGACGAGCGCGCAGGCAAGCGTCGTGAGCTGCGAGTCGGCGATGGTGATGAACGCGCGTGTAAAACCCGCATCGATGGCGGCGATCGGCGTCCTCCCCGCGCGCAACTCCTCGCGGATGCGCTCGTAGATCAGCACGTTGGCATCGACCGCCATGGCGATGCCCAGCACCAGGCCGGCGATCCCCGGCAGCGTCAATGCAGAGCCCGCGAGACTCATCAGCGCCACCGTCAACACGCCGTGGACGATGAGGCCGACGCAGGCGAAGATGCCGAAGGTGCCATAGGCCAGGATGGTGAGCGCAATGGTGGCGATGGCGCCGATGATGCCGGCAAGACGTCCGGCCTCGATCGAATCCGCACCCAGCGAGGGCCCCACTGTGCGCTCTTCGACGATGGTGAGCTTGGCGGGGAGCGCACCGGACCGCAGCTGGATCGCCAACTGATTGGCGGCCTCGACCGTGAAACTGCCGCTGATCTGGCCGGAGCCGCCCAGGATCGGCTCGCGGATCACCGGTGCCGAGATCACCTGGTCGTCAAGCACGATCGCGAACGGACGGTTGACGTTGTCGCGCGTGAAGTTGCCGAACTTGCGCGCGCCGGCGTTGTTGAAGCGGAAGGAAATGATCGGCTCGTTGGTGCGCTGGTCGAAGGCGGGTTGGGCATCGACCAGCTCGTCGCCGCGCACGACCGGGGTCTCGCGCAGCAGCAGGGGCGCCGTATCCTCCTTGTCGACGGAGCTATAAATCCTGAAGCCTGTCGGCACCCTCGTCTGACGCGCCTCGTCGGCCGAAACCGTGGGGTGCACCTCATGGAAGCTCAGCCGTGCCGTCTTGCCGATCAGCTCCTTGAGCTGGGCCGTATCCTGCAGACCCGGCACCTGCACGAGGATGCGCGACGAGCCCTGGCGAACGATCGTGGGCTCGGTGGTGCCCATTGCGTCGACCCGCCGGCGGACTGTCTCGATGGCAGCGCTGATGGCGCTGCTGATCCGATTCTGCAGCCCAGCCTCTGTGGGGGTCAGGATGATCACACCGCCGTCGCCTTTCGTCACCTGCAGGTCCGTCACGGTGGTGCCGAGCAGCACATTGCCCGACTGCTGAATGAGCCCGCGCAGCTCCTTCAGCGCCGCGTCGGCATCCTCGGGCTTCGTCAGCCGCACCTGCACGGCGTTATTGGCGATGCCGAGGCCGGAGAATGCGATCTTGGCGTCGCGCAGCCGCCGGCGCGCGTCGTCCCGCAGCGTCTCGAGCCAGTCCTTGCGCACATCCGCCGTCTCCATGGAGAGCAGCAGATGAGCACCACCGCGCAGGTCGAGCCCGAGGCTCAGCTGCGTCTTCGGCACCCAGCGGGGCAGGTTATCCAGCGTCTCCTTCGACAGGAAATTCGGCACGACCAACAGCACGCCGATCAGGCAGGTGAGGATGATGGCGACCTGCTTCCAGGTGGAGAATTGCAGCATTAGGCTCGCTCGCTTGGCGTTGTCCTTTGCGGCGATGCGTCAGACCGCCCGCTCACGCGCTCTCCTTGACCGGCTCGCCCTTGGCCCGCACCTCGGCGACGGTGCCCTTGATCACGCGCACGCGAGTGTTGTCGGCGATCTCGACCTCGATCTCGTTGTCGTCTTTGACCTTCGTAACCTTGCCGATGATGCCGCCCGAGGTAACGACGACGTCCCCTCGCCGCAGATTAACGATCATCTCGCGCAGCGCCTTCTGTCTCTGCTGCTGCGGCCGCAGAAGGAGGAAATAGAATATCACGAACATCAGCAGGATCGGCACCAGCTGAATGAGGAAATCGCCACCGCCGCCGGAGGCCTGAGCATAGGCTGGTGAGATGAACATCAACGTGTCCTGATAGGGGATGGCTCGCGTCGCTCGTCGCCGTGAAGAGACCGGCCCGTGCGTCGATTTCGGGGCGGACTATAGTGTTCCGGCCCCCGTTTGCAACCGTCTACCATTGCGGCGCAGTGACGGGCGGGCCCCGGTCGTTTATAGAACGCGCTGCGCCGCTGCCCGATCTGCCCGTCCGGACGTGTTGCCCCACATGAGCGACCAGCAAGCCATCATCGAGTGCCTCGAGCGTCTTGCCGCCGCACTCGACCGGCTGGCGCCGCCGGTACAGGCAAAGGTCGATTTCGACGCCGCAGACGCGTTCGTGTGGCAGGCCTCGCCCGAGGCTTTCCTACCCGTAACGCACGTCAACCGGCAGCCCCTCGATCTGCTCAAGGGGATAGACCGCGCCGCCGAGCAATTGCTGGACAACACCCGCCGCTTCGCTGCCGGTCTGCCAGCCAACAACGCCCTCTTGTGGGGGGCACGGGGCATGGGCAAGTCGTCCCTCGTGAAGGCGGCGCATGCGCAGGTGCGCTCCGAGGCTGCCCGGGGGAGCAAGCGCAACGATAAATCCAAGTCCGACCTCAAATTGATCGAGATTCACCGCGAAGATATCGCCTCACTGCCAGGCTGCCTCGCGCACATGCGGTCGGCAGCCCAGCGCTTCATCGTCTTCTGCGACGATCTTTCCTTCGACAAGGACGACACCTCCTACAAGTCGCTCAAGGCGGTGCTGGAGGGCGGCATCGAGGGCCGGCCGGAGAACGTTCTGTTCTATGCCACCTCCAATCGGCGCCACCTGATGCCGCGGGACATGATGGAGAACGAGCGCTCCACCGCCATCAACCCGTCCGAGGCGGTGGAGGAGAAAGTGTCGCTTTCCGACCGCTTTGGCCTCTGGCTGGGGTTCCACAATGCCACCCAGGAGGACTACCTGGGGATGGTCAAAGGCTACGCCCACCATCACAAGCTCAGGGTGGAGGACGACCAGCTGGTGCGCGAGGCGCTCGAATGGGCCATGACCCGCGGCGGACGTTCCGGCCGCGTCGCCTGGCAATTCATTCAGGACCTGGCAGGCCGCCTGGGACAAACACTGTAGCGCCGCGGGCGACAGCTGCGCGAGGCCAATGAGGCGTGCCATGCGCAACAACCCGGCAGCCAGCGAACGATTGGGCCGCTACCGGCGCGGCCGGACTTCCGAGTGGGTGGCGGCGGCCATTCTGCTCGCCAAGGGCTATCGCATCCTGGGGCGGCGCGTACGCACCCCGCACGGCGAGATCGATCTGGTTGCCGTCCGTGGCCGGCGGCTGGCCTTCGTGGAGGTCAAGCGCCGAGCAACCCGGGATGAGGCCGAAGCGGCGATCACACCGCTGCAGGCTGCCCGCGTAGCAAGGGCAGCTCAATTCTGGATCAGCCGCAACCCCGTCTTCCGCGACTTTGAGCACGGCCTCGATGCTGTCCTCGTCGTGCCGGGACGGCTACCCACCCATATCCCTGACGCCCTGCAGAGAATGCGCAGCAGGCGGCACACTCGGGGCTAAACCTGCCGACGTTGACACTGCCGGGCCGAAGCGGCTTGGTTGACGTCTTCCTTTTTTTGCGCCCTTGGCCGGAAAGGGGATCACGACAAGGACCACGGCCCATGCCGCTCAAAATCGCCTGCCAGATGGACCCCATCGACCGCATCGACATCAAGGGCGATTCCACCTTCGCCCTGCTGCTCGAGGCACAGCACCGCGGGCATGAGCTGTTCTACTACACTCCGCCCAACCTAGCACTGCTCGGAGGACGCCTCATCGCGCACGGCTCCACGCTGGCGATCGAGGACACGGTCGGCTCGCACTACCGCCTGAGCGAGCCGCGCACGGAGGACCTCAGCCAATGGGATGTGGTGCTGCTGCGCCAGGACCCGCCGTTCGACATGTCCTACATCACCACCACGCATCTCCTCGAGCGCATCCACCCCCAGACCCTGGTGGTTAATGACCCCTCCAATGTGCGCAATGCGCCCGAGAAGGTGTTCGTGCTCGACTTCCTCGATCTCATGCCCCCGACGCTGGTCACGCGCAATCTCGACGACGTGAAACGCTTCCGGGCCGAATACAAGGACATCATCATCAAGCCGCTTTACGGCAACGGCGGCTCCTCCGTGTTTCGTATCGGGGCCGGAGACACCAATCTCAACTCTCTGGTCGAGCTGTTCCAAACCGTGTTTCGCGAGCCCTTCATGGTGCAGCAATATCGCCCCGAGGTGCGCGCCGGCGACAAGCGCGTCATCCTGGTCGACGGCGAGGTCGTCGGCGCGATCAATCGCGTCCCCGCCGCCGACGAGACGCGCTCCAACATGCATGTGGGTGGCGTTGCCACGGCGACGGACCTTACGGCACGCGACCGCGAGATCTGCGCGCGTCTGGGTCCCGAGTTGAAACGGCGCGGGCTGCTGTTCACCGGCATCGACGTCATCGGCCCCTATCTCACCGAAATCAACGTCACCTCGCCGACCGGCATCCGGCAGGTGAAAGCCTTCGGCGGCCCCGACATCGCCGTGCTCATCTGGGATGCGATTGAACGAAAGGTGAAGAAATAGGGGCTGGAACCAGCTTCCCCACGCCGTCATTGTGCTACGGACGCCCACTCGTGAGGCTTGGAGACATTCATGGCCGACATCAAAATTCTCGGCATCGCCGGCAGCCTGCGCAAGGAGTCCTTCAACCGCAGGGCGCTCAGGGCGGCGCAGGGGCTGGTCCCTTCCGGCGCGGCGCTGGAGATCGTCGATCTGCCGGACCTTCCAGGCTTCAACCAGGACAGCGAGAAGTCGCCACCGCCTGCCGTAACGGACCTCAAAACAAGGATTCGCGCCGCCGACGCCATTGTGATCGTCACTCCCGAATACAACTACTCCGTACCAGGCGTTCTCAAGAATGCCATCGACTGGGCCTCGCGGCCCTACGGCGACAGCGCCTGGAAGGGTAAGCCGGTGGCGATCATGGGGGCGTCCGTCGGAGCGCTGGGGACCGCGCGCGCGCAATATCACTTGCGCCAGTGCTTCGTCTTCCTCGACATGCCGGCCGTCAATCAGCCCGAGGTGATGATCTCCGCGGCAGCCACCAAGTTCGACCAGAGCGGCAACCTGACCGACGACATGGCCAGGAAGCTGATCGGACAGTTGCTTACCAACCTCTGCGATCTCGTCCGTCGCCATAGCGCCAAATAGTCTGGCGATCTGGGTATTGTTCACAATTTGTTCTTGACCACGCTGCACCGAGCCAACTAGGGTCGCCAAAGCAATCCGGGGCTCGGGGGCAGCCATGTACGGCCAGATCGCGACCGTCGCATTCGTCGGCATCGAAGCAAAGCCCGTCGAGGTGCAGGTGCGGATCTCGGGCGGCGGGCACGTGTTCGCCATTGTCGGCTTGCCGGACAAGGCGGTGGCCGAGAGCCGCGAGCGCGTTCGCAACGCTTTGCACGCGGTAGGTCTGGGGCTGCCCTGGAAACACATTACCGTCAATCTGGCCCCCGCCGACTTGCCCAAGGAGGGCAGCCACTTCGACCTGCCGATTGCGCTGGCGATGATGGTGGCCATGGGCGCCATATCCCCCGACGCCATCGAAGGCTACGCGGCCATCGGAGAACTGGCGCTAGACGCCTCCATCCGCCCGGTCCCCGGCGCGCTCCCCGCCGCGATTGGGGCCAATGCAATGGGCAAGGGCCTGATTTGCCCCGGCGCCTCCGGACCGGAAGCCGCATGGGCGGGTGAGGACGTGGCCGTGCTGGCTGCCCCCCACCTGCTCTCACTCGTCAACCATTTCAAAGGCTTGCAGACGTTGGCCCGACCCAAGCCCAGCATCGAGGAGGACCCGGCCCCGCTTCCCGATCTCAAGGACGTCAAAGGCCAGGAGAGCGCCAAGCGCGTGCTCGAGATAGCAGCCGCTGGCGGCCACAACCTACTCATGGTCGGTTCGCCTGGATCGGGCAAGTCAATGCTGGCCGCTCGCCTGCCGTCGATTCTGCCGCCGCTGTCTCCGGAAGAGATGCTGGAAGTCTCGATGGTGCATTCGCTCGCCGGCGAATTGCTCGGCGGCAAGCTGGCGACGCGGCGGCCGTTTCGCGCGCCGCACCACTCCGCCAGCATGGCGGCGCTCGTGGGCGGCGGCTCCAAGCCGCGCCCCGGCGAGGTGTCGCTGGCGCACCTGGGGGTTCTGTTCCTCGATGAGTTGCCCGAATTCCTGCCGAACGTGCTGGATGCCCTGCGTCAGCCGCTGGAGTCGGGTGAGACCGTGATCGCGCGTGCCAACCACCGCATCGCCTATCCCTCGCGCATCCAGCTGGTAGCCGCCATGAACCCGTGCAAGTGCGGCGGTGCGGCGCCAGGCCAATCCTGCCGGCGCGGTCCCCGCTGCGCCGCCAACTACCAAGCCCGCATCTCCGGCCCGCTGCTCGACCGGATCGACCTGCAGATCGAGGTGCCGGCGGTATCGGCCGCCGATCTCGTGCTGCCGGCCCCCACCGAAGGCAGCCCCGAGGTTCGTGCCAGAGTCACGGCTGCCCGCGAGCGCCAGCAAAAACGCTTTGCGGCGCTTGGCGTCAGGAGTGTACGCACGAACTCGGAATGCTCGGGGACGCTGCTGGAGCAAGTGGCCATGCCCGACGAGGCCGGCGTGGCATTGTTGCGCCAGGCTTCAGAAGCCCTGCAGCTCTCCGCTCGCGGCTTCCACCGTACTCTGCGCGTTGCCCGCACGCTCGCGGATCTCGACGGCACCGAACATGTTTCGCGTGCGCACGTGGCCGAGGCGCTCAGCTACCGCGGCGAGGCGCTGCGCCAGCAGCGGGCAGCGTGAGGCCGGTTGACCGCGCCGGCCGGTGCGCCGAAAGTCTTGTTTCGTTGCCGCCTCGCTCCCCGAGCCCCCCACATGACGATTGCCGCTGCCGGCACCGCGCCCAACCGTACGCTCCTCGGCATATTGTTCATGCTGGCATCGAGCACGCTGTTTCCCATCATGAACGGGCTCGTGCAGGTGCTGAGCGCCCGCTACAGCTCCGAGCAGCTGGTATGGGCGCGTACGTCCTCGCACCTCGTCTTCATCCTCGCGCTGTTCGGCCCCACTCTTGGACTTGCCGTGATCCGCACCACACAGCTCAAGTGGCAGCTCGCCCGCACCATGGTGCATCTGGGCTCGATGCTTTGCTTCTTCAACGGCGTCAAATATCTGGAGCTCGCCAAGGCGTCCTCCATCAGCTTCACGACACCGTTTGTCGTCGCGCTGCTGGCTTGGCCGATCCTCGGCGAGCGCATGCCGCCCGCACGGCTCGTGGCGGTCTGCGTGGCCTTCGCCGGAGTGCTGATCGTCATCCGCCCTGGCAGCAGTGTGTTTCAGTGGGCCTCGCTGCTGATCCTCGGCAGCTCGACGTGCTACGCGCTCTACCAGATATTCACGCGCCGCGTGGCTGGCCACGACCTGCCCGAGACGTCCGCCGCCTACAGCGCGCTCGGCGGCACGGTGCTGATGTCGATCGCAGTGCCATTCTTCTGGAGCGCGATCGCATCGTGGACCGATGCTCTGATCTTATTCTCGCTCGGCATCATCGGCGGCATCGGCCACTACTGTGTGGCCCGGGCGATGACCTACGCCCAGGCCAACCTGCTCGCCCCCTTCATGTACTGGCAAATGGTCGGTGCCGTGGTCATCGGCTACATGATCTCTGGCCAACTGCCGGATCTGGCCACCTGGATCGGCACCGCGATCATCAGCGGTGCGGGCCTGTATATCGCCTGGCGCGAGACCCGCAGGGTGCCGCCCGCACCTGCTGCACCTGCATAGGCGAGAAGACGGCGCCGTTCCGCACCGCTACTTGGACGCTTGCGTGCGCTGTGCCAGCCATATCCCACCGAGCACCAGCACGAGCGCCAATCCATGGAAGGGTGCGAAGGGCTCGTTGATCAGAACTACGGCCATCGCGGCGGCGAACACCGGCACGAGATTGATATAGACGCCGGCTCGCCCGGGCCCAATCAGATCGACGCCGCGCAGATAGAAGATCTGCGACAGGCACGAAGGGAAGATCGCCACCCAAGCGGTGATCAGCAGGCCCGTTGGTGTCGGCAACTTGAAGCCCATGGCTAGTCCTTCGGCGATCACGAGGGGCACCGAGGTAATGGCGGAGATCAGCGCCAGCAGCGTGAAGAATGCCGTGCCCGGCATGCTCGGCCGGTCGCGCAGCCCCACGGTATAGGCCGCATAGAGTGCGCACGCCGCCAGCATCGCCAGATCGCCCCAGTTGAGGTCGACGCCGAGAATCTGCAGGGGCGCTCCGCGGGTCGCCACCACGACAACGCCCAGCGCGGTTATCAGGACGCCGGCCTGCTGCACCAGGCTCGCGCGCGTGCCGTGGGCCAGGTAGGCGCCGGTCAACACGAATATCGGCATCGAACCCTGCAAAATGCCGATGTTGATCGCGCTCGTGTAGTGGGCGGCGACGTAGTAGAGGGCGTTGAAGCCGGTCATTCCAAGCGCCGCGAGCACCACGATGCTGCCGAGCTGCGGCTTGATCTGCGGCCAATGCTTGCGGACCTCACGGCCATAGACCGGCCAAAGCGCCGCGAGCACTAGCAGCCAGCGCAAAAACGTCAGCATGAACGGAGAAATCTCGCCGACCGCAAGCCGGCCGGCCACCGTATTGCCGGCCCAGAAGATAGCCGCCAGCGTCAGCAGCAGACTGGGCCAGCGATAGAAGCGGTCCGTCAGAGGTCCGAGAGCGACGGCCATGGGCTCGCACTGTCCAGGATGGGTCTGCTGCTACGCGAAGGGCACCTAGCACACCCTGTGAGCAGGTGCACGCGTGCTTGAGGTGATGGCAGCGCTGCGTGGTAGGCAATCCGACAACACTGTCCGCCCAAGGCCGCCTGGTTCAGCCCCCGGCGATTTGCGGCAAGATATGCACGTCGCTGTCGGGCCCGATCTCCTGGAACAGCGCGTCCTGGTAGATCTGCCCGTCGATGGCAACGGCCGAGCCCGTTTCGAGGTGCGGCAGCAATTCCGGGAACTGCTTGCCGAGCTTGGCAAACAGCTGCCTTACGTTGGCGGCGTCCACGTCGATCTGGGTAAGCCCACCCGTGAACTGGCGCAGGTTGCCGATCAGCGTTACGCGCGCCATGGCGCCGATGCCTCCGCTGCTTGTTGCTTCGAGCGCCGCGGTTCCGGTTGGACAATGCCGCACATTGGCGCCCGATTTGGCAGTAGCATGGTGGGTGCGACCGCAACAACCCCCGCTCCGCCTCCCAATGCACGCGAAGATGAGACCTGCAATACCGTTGCGGCGCACGGAGGCGAGGAATGCGACACGTCGGGCCGGGGCGGCGGTCCTGCTGCCGCCCGTATTCGATGCATGGTTTCGCCGGCGCGGCTGGCATTTGCGAGACCATCAGACAGCCTTGCTGGAGAAGGCGTCACAAGGGCGCTCGGCGCTCCTCATCGCGCCGACAGGAGCCGGCAAGACACTTGCCGGATTTCTGCCGAGCCTGGCCGATCTCACCGGCAAACCTGCCGTTCGTGGAGAGCGCGGCATCCACACTCTCTACATCTCGCCGCTCAAGGCGCTCGCCGCAGATGTGGAACGCAACCTGCTCGTGCCCGTCGCGGAGATGGGACTGCCTGTCCGCATCGAGACACGGACCGGTGACACCTCCACCTCGCGCAAGGCGCGCCAGCGCAGTCGCCCGCCAGACATCCTGCTCACGACGCCCGAGCAGGTTGCACTGCTGCTCTCCCATGGCGACGCACCGCGGATGCTGGGCGGCCTGCGGACCGTAATCCTCGACGAGTTGCACGCCCTCGCGCCGACCAAGCGGGGTGACCTGCTTTCGCTCGATCTCGCCCGCCTCGCGACGCTGGCACCCGGCGTCAGGCGCATCGGCCTCTCGGCCACGGTTGCGAGGCCGAGCGAGCTCAGGGCCTACCTCGTGCCGCAGACGCTGAGCGAAGCGATACGGCTCGCCGACGTCGTGCGGGCCGAAGGCGGGGCCAGGCCCGAAATCAGCATTCTCGATACCGAGCAGTCGCTGCCCTGGGCCGGTCACACCACGCGCTATGCCGCCCTCGACATCCTCGCCGCCATCGCGCGCCACAAGCTTTCGCTGATATTCGTCAATACCCGCAGCCAGGCCGAGCTGATGTTCCAGGAGCTTTGGCGCCTCAACGAGGAAAGCCTGCCCATCGCGCTGCACCACGGTTCGCTCGACGCTGCCCGCCGCCGCAAGGTGGAAGCTGCCATGGCCGCAGGGACGCTGCGGGCGGTCGTCACCACCTCGACGCTCGACCTCGGCATCGACTGGGGTGATGTCGATCTCGTCATCAACGTCGGGGCGCCCAAGGGTGCGAGCCGGCTGATCCAGCGCGTCGGCCGCGCCAACCACCGGCTCGACGAGCCGTCGCGGGCCTACCTCGTCCCATCCAACCGCTTCGAGGTGCTGGAGTGCCAGGCGGCCATGGATGCCGCAAGCGCTGGAGACCATGACGCGATAGGCCATCGCGCCGGCGCGATCGACGTACTGGCTCAGCACGTGTGGGGCACCGCCTGCGCGGGCCCCTTCGATCCCGGTACCCTCTACGGCGAGGTGCGCACGGCCGCACCTTATGCGCACCTCACGCGCGAGAAGTTCGATCGCGTCGTCGAGTTCGTCTCCACGGGCGGCTATGCGCTCAAGGTCTACGAGCGCTTCGCGCGCCTGCGGCCGACGGCTGACGGCCGCTTGCGGCTCTCGCATCCGCGCCTCGCCCAGCAATACCGCATGAACGTCGGCACCATCGTCGAGGCGCCGATGATCAAGGTGCGGCTCGTCGGCCGGGGTAACGGGCGGCGCAAGCCCGGCGCCGCACGTCCGCTGATCGGCGGACGCGTGCTGGGCGAGCTCGAGGAATACTTCATTGAGCAGCTCTCGGTTGGCGACACCTTCGCGTTCGCCGGACACGTGCTGCGCTTCGAGGGGCTGCAGGACACCGAAGCGTTCGTGACGCGCACAGTCGATCCCGAACCGATGGTGCCCTCCTACGAGGGCGGCAAGTTTCCGCTCTCGACGCACCTTGCCCGCCGCGTGCGCCGCATGATCGCCGATCGAAATCAGTGGCGGGCGCTGCCTGAGCCGGTCGGCGAATGGCTGGCGATCCAGAGCGAGCGCTCATCGGTGCCGGACGCCGAGGAGGTTCTGGTCGAGACCTTCCCCCGCGGCTCCAGACACTTCCTCGTCGTCTACCCGTTCGAGGGCCGGCTGGCCCACCAGACGCTCGGCATGCTGCTGACACGGCGGCTGCACCGGCTGGGCGCCAAGCCGGTCGGCTTCGTCGCCAACGATTACGCGCTGGCCGTGTGGGCGCGCGAGGACATGGCCGCGCTGGAGTGCGCCGGCACGCTCGACATCGGCCAACTGTTCGCCGAGGACATGCTGGGTGACGACCTCGATGCCTGGCTCGCCGAGTCGAGCCTGATGAAGCGCACCTTTCGCGTCAACGCCGTGATCGCCGGCCTGATCGAGCGCCGGCATCCCGGCAAGGTCAAGAGCGGCCGGCAAGTTACGATCTCGACCGACCTCATCTACGACGTGCTGCGCAAGCACGACTCTCGCCACATCCTGCTCGAGGCCGCATGGGCCGATGCAGCAACGGGTCTTTTGGATATCGGCCGACTCGGCGATTTTCTCCGACGCGTCAAGGGGCATATCCGCTACACAGCACTCGACCGCGTCACGCCGCTGGCGGTACCGGTGCTGCTGGAGATCGGCCAGGAGCTGGTGTATGGCGGCGGGATGGCGGACGACATTCTGCGCGAGGCGGCGGACGACCTCGTGCGCGAAGCGATGCAGCGGGCGCAGTGACGGATGTTCGTGACGAACTCGAAGCGGGTGGGGCTCGGCTCTTCCCTCCGCCCAGGAGAGGAAGGGATCGCGCTGGGGGAAACCCCGACGCGAGATGCTCTGCAAGCCCTGTCGCCCTCTCTCTCTTCCGCCGGGAAGCAGGGAATTGCCTTGTGCGGCGCACAGTTCGTCGCCGACTGCTCGGGTGCACTCTATTGGCCGGCCGAGGCCGCGCTGCTGGTCGCCGACTTGCACCTGGAGAAGGGCTCCTCGCTCGCCAGCCGCGGGGTCATGCTGCCGCCCTACGACACACGCGAGACGCTTGCGCGTCTCGCCGAGGTGATCGGACGCTTCGATCCTGCGCGCGTCATTGCCCTCGGCGACAGCTTCCACGATACGGATGGCGCCCGCCGCATCGCCGGGGACGATCTCGATTGCCTGCGCGGGCTGCAGAAGGGCCGCGCGTGGACCTGGATCCTGGGCAACCATGACCCGCAAATCTCCCCAATCGCCGGCGGGACGTTCCAGGACGTGCTGACGATCGGCGCGCTCACCCTGCGACACGAGCCGGCACGGGGGCCGGCCACGGGCGAGATCGCAGGGCATCTGCATCCGACCGCCCGGCTGGCTCGCAACGGCGCCTCCATCCGGCGGCCGTGCTTCATCGGCAATGAGAGCCGCCTGGTGATGCCGGCTTTCGGCGCCTTCACCGGAGGTCTGAACGTGCTGGACGCGGCGTTCCGCCCGCTCTTTGCCGGCACAGGTTTCACCGTGTTGATGCTGGGCGACGGAGCGCTCTATTGCGTTCCCACCCGCCGCCTCAGCGCAGATTGAGGCATCGATAGCCGATCAGCGGGACAACTTTACAGCCACCTCGCGCTCCACCTCGCGCAATCGGGCCGACCACGCCGCCAGCCTGGATGACACCAGATTGGCCTGCGATCGCAGAATGACGCCATCGTCCAGCACCTTGAGCCCGTTGGCGCGCAGAGTCGCCCCCGTGGTGGTGATGTCGACGATCAACTCGGCCTGATGCGCCGCCGGCGCACCCTCCGTTGCGCCAAGGCTCTCGACCAGGCGATAGCCGGTCACGCCCTTCTGCGAGAAGAACCGGCGCGCGAGATTCATGTACTTGGTGGCCACGCGGACGCGGCGTCCATGGGCGCGCCGGAAGCTCAAGGCCATCTCCTCCAGGTCCGCCATGCGTCGCACATCGAGCCACGCTGCCGGCACGGCAACGACGACATCGGCAAAGCCGAACCCGCAGGGTTTGAGGAAGTCGACGCGCGCGTCGCAGTCGGCGATCGTCTCGCGCAACAGGTCTTCTCCCGTGATGCCGAGGTGCGCAGCGCCTGTCTTCAAGAATTGCGCTATCTCCGAGGAGGAGACGAAGTTGACCTCCACATCGGGCAACCCCGCGATCTCGCCGCGGTAACCGCGCGCGGAGCCCGATTTGGCGACGACGAGGCCCGCCTTCGCCAGCATGTCGGCACACTGCTCCATCAGGCGGCCTTTAGAAGGCAGGGCGAGGACGAGCTTGTTGCTCACGCCGCACCCCCATTGAGCACGGCCAGCAGCCGCTCCGTGTGGATGCACGATCCTACCGCCGGCACGGGCGCAGGCGCGCCGACGTCCACCATCAGGCTGTCGTAGCGTCCGCCGCCGGCGACCGAGCTCTGAGGCCCCAGTCGCGGGGTGATGATCTCGAAGACGAAGCCGGTGTAGTACTCGAGGTTGCGGCCGAACTCGGCGGCGAACATCGCGCCGTCAAGATCGACACCAGCCCTTTCAATCAGGTCGAGCCGGCGCTGAAACACCCCGAGGGCCTCCGAGAGGTCGACCCCGTGCCGCTCAACCAGACCTTGCAGCATGCTCGCCGCCTCGGAGGCTGGCGCCTTCACCGCGACGTAGTTCTCGATCAACCGCGCTATGGCCGGGTCGAGTGGCGTCTCGCGGGAGTCTGCTGCCTCGGCGAGCAGACGCTCGGCGATCTCTGCCGTCGTGCGCGTGCCGACCAGCTCGATCCCGGAGCGTTCCAGGTAGTCCTCGAGCCGGGCCTGCGCCTCCTGGCGATCAGCGCCGTCCGGCAGCTCGAGGAGTTCGCGGGGCACGTTGTGCGCCTGCAGCGCCTCTCGCGAGGAGAGGCGCGCAAGCTCGGCGCGAAATGCCTCCGGCCGCCAGAAATGGTGATGCAGCTGCCGCCGCCAGCGCGCCGGCATGGAAAGCGCGCCGAGCAGCGCGGAGAAAAGCCCGAGGTCGCCGATCCGCAGGTGGAAGTCGCGCAAGCCGGCCTCGCGCAACGCCCCGACGATGAGAGCAAGCACGGCCGCATCATCCTGCTCGCGGTCCGGCGCGGCAAACGACTCGATGCCGGCCTGGCGAAACTCGCTGGGGTGCACGCCGGTCGCGCCGCCCGGCTGATAACGGAAGGCCGGCCCGTTGTAGCAGTAGCGCGCGGGCACGCCACCGGCGGGATGCCGGGCGAGGTGAAGCCGGCAGGTCGGGACGGTGAGATCGGGACGCAGGCACAGCTCCTCGCCGTCCGGGTCGGTGAAGACGTAGGTGCGCGCACGCAGAGCCTCACCGATGACATCGAGGAACAGTCCGGCCGGCTGGATGATGGCCGGCGCGATCTGCTCGTAGCCGGCGCGCACGAACGTGCCCATCAGGCGCTGCGCCTGGGCCTCGAGGGCTTCCATCTGCTGTGCGGCTTCCGCGGGCATGCGCTATCCACGCGCAAGGGTGTCCCCTCCCCCTTGTGGGGAGGGGCTAGGGGTGGGAAGCCCTACGATTGATGCTGGAGAGTCCCCCCCTCCCTTACCCTCCCCCACAAGGGGGGAGGGGTTTGAGGGCGTAGAGTTTGTCATCGAGGGTCAGTCCTTGTGCCGTGCCAGCAGCTCGCGCACGGCACCCACCATGCGCGCCTCGGGCACCGAAATCTGAGCGGGGCGGCCCTCGCGCCACCGGACATGGTCGCTGATGCTGGCGGCAGCCTTGGCGCCCTCGACCAGGTCCTTGATCTGCACCTCGCCCTTGGCGTGCTCGTCGCCGCCCTGGATGACGACGCACGGGCTGCCGCGGCGGTCGGCGTATTTCATCTGCGCCTTCATGCCGGCAGTGCCCAGATACATCTCGGCACGGATGCCGGCCTGCCGCAACGTCTGCGTCAGCTTCTGAAAGCGCGGCAGCTCGCCCTTGTCCATCACCAGCACGACTACAGGGCCGTGGGAGGTCATCGGCCTGCCTTTGTTCAGTGCGGCGAGCGCCGCCTGCAAGCGCGAGACGCCTATGGAGAAGCCGGTGGCCGGCACCTTCTGGCCGAGGAAGCGCTCAACGAGTCCGTCGTAGCGTCCGCCGCCGCCTACGGAGCCGAAGCGCACCGTCTGGCCGTCCTCGTTGACGACGGGGACGGTGATCTCGGCCTCGAAGACGGGGCCGGTGTAATACTCGAGGCCGCGCACGACCGAACTGTCGACCCTGATCCGCTCCGGACCATAGCCGGCCGCAACACAGAGCCTGCTGATCTCGGAAAGCTCCGAGCTGCCTTCTCGCCAGCTCGACGAGTCATTCAGCCGCTGCATCGTTGCGTCATCAAGCGCGGGCCCTCCGTCGCGAGAGGTGTCGAACATCTGCAATACGGCCCTGGTCTGCCAATCCGCTAACCCGGCGCCCTTGGTGAAATCGCCGCTTTCATCCTTGCGCCCGGGACCAAGCAGTTGGCGCACACCATTGATGCCTAGGCGATCGAGCTTGTCGATTGCACGCATGACCGTCAGTCGCCGTGCCGCGTTAATCTCGCCTGCAAGTCCGGCCGCCTCCAAGACGCCATCGAGCACCTTGCGGTTGTTCACTTTGATGATGTAATCGCCGCGCTTGATGCCCAGCGCCTCCAGCGTATCTGCGGCGAGCATGCAAATCTCTGCGTCGGCGGCGATGTTGTCGGTGCCGACGGTGTCGGCGTCGAACTGCGTGAACTGGCGGAAACGACCGGGGCCCGGCTTCTCGTTGCGCCACACGGGACCCATCGCATAGCGCCGGAAGGGCTTCGCCAGCTTGTCAAAGTTCTGGGCGACGTAGCGGGCGAGAGGGGCGGTGAGATCATAGCGCAGAGACAGCCACTGCTCGTCCTCGTCCTGGAACGAGAACACGCCCTCGTTGGGCCGGTCCTGGTCGGGCAGGAACTTGCCGAGTGCGTCGGTGTACTCGATCGCCGGCGTCTCCAGCGGCTCGAAGCCGTAGGACTCGTAGACATCGCGGATCGTCGCCAGCATGCGCTGCACGGCGCGAACGTCGTCCGCGGACGTGTCGCCCAGCCCCCGCGGAAGCCTCGCCTCGGGGCGCGTATCCTTGTTCGTCTTGGCCATGGCCGTCGCAAAAAGCCGCTGAAATTTGCGGGCCTTATAGCCGATCGAAGGCGGAGCGCAAAGCGTGCGCGTCAGAACCTGAAGCCGTAGCGCACGCCGATGTTGTCCATGCCCTCGTTATAGTCGGCCAGCGAGGCGTTCGACGTGTGCTCGAAGTAAATCGACAAGCTGTGACGCTCGCCAATGCGCACACCGATCTCGAAGGGGATATGGAACAGCACGCGCGAGCCGAGCGCCTTCCGGTTGGGGTCGGTGGGGTCCAGGTTGCCGTCGTGGAAAGCTGCACCCAGTCCCAGCCCGAAGAAGAGGCCGGCCGGTCCTTCGATCTCCCAACGGGCATCGATATATCCCTTGCTGGTGTAGCCGCTCGTGCTGACAGACCCGCCGATGGCCGGCCGTAGGGTGCCGCCCAGGATCGGGAACCCGGTGCCAAGCAGCACTTCCGCGTTGATATCCGCGCCGTGCTCAAGCTGAAATCCGCTCCAGAGATGGGGGACATCGTGCGCGAGCACGCCTGCCCTGATCTCGATGCCGCGCAGCTGCAAGGGTTCCTGGGCAGCAGCAGACCCGGCGGCGCCAACTAGGACCGCCAATGCCAGTGCCAGAGATGTGAGCCGCGTGGTCACCAAGCGCCTTGCGCGTCCATGCCATCCAGTCCGGCTCGAGCCGCCAGCAGGAGAGCGCGATTGTAGCCAGCGCACGGCTCGGGCGATGCGCCCTGCCGTGCCCACTATCCTAGCCCCCGAAGCGGTAGCCGTAGCGCAAGCCGATCGCATCGAGGCCTTGGTTCTTGGCGGCAGTCGAGGCGTTGGAGATGTGCTCGTAGTAGATCGAGATGCTGTGGTTCCGGTCGTAGCGGATACCGTATTCGAAGCTGTCGTGGAACAGCCAGCGGCGTCCAAGTTGCTTGAAGTTCGGGTCAGCGGTGAAAGTCTCGCCGTCGTGAACAGCCACACCAAGGCCAACGCCGAAGTAGGTCGCATTGGCGAATTCGCGGTACCATCGCAACGATGCATAGGCCTTGCTGGTATAGCCGTCGAAATTGAACGTGCCGCCGACGACGGGGTGCAGCGAGCCGCCCCAGAAGGAGACGATCGGCGCAAACTGCAGTTCGGCGTTGATGTCGACGTTGTAGGGCTCCTTGTTGAAACCGCTCCACATGTAGGGCACGTCGTGCCCCAGCGCGCCGATCTTCAGCTCGTGGAGGAGAACAAAGCCGCCCACGCCCCGATCGACGGTTGTGTCCGCGGTGGCCGCCGAATCGGCCAACAGCACACAAAGGAACGCCAGTGCAGCCGCGTACCACATCAACCTTACCGCGGAACTTCGACGGCTAATGGATATCTGCTTGACGGTGGACAAGCGATGGCCCGCAGGTCACACCCACCCGTTGGGGTGCTTTTCCGGCAGGTGCGTGGCCAAAATGCCGCGCGGCGTCGTGCTGTTGCCTTCGTCAGTTCCCGGTGTCGCGAGCGGGCGCCGTGCGGCGGCGTGTGCCTTGCCGGATCGGCAGTGAGGGCGCGGCTGCCGAGCCGCCAAGGGGCCGCTTCAGGTAAGCGAGATTGTTGCCCGTGATGGCGACCAGCTCCCACCCCTCCTTGCCGGCTGCATTCAGCAGATCGATATCGTCCGCCCTCGGAGGCACATCGCCCAGGTTGCGCTTGGTGTACTCCCAATGCGACATCGCCGGCCTCCTAGTCGCAACAGTCTCGGCATGCCGCCCGGGCGCAAGCACAGTGATGACGGTCACTGGCGCCTGCACGCCAATGCTTCGAGTTCGGTGGGCTCGCGTAGATGTCGCAACGGTTGGCCGCCATCAGGCGCCGACGCCGATGGGCCGACAATCGGGGAGGCCGTTCCCGGCAAGGGCCGGTCGGTCCAATGCTAACGGGCGGAGGGCTCAAAGGCAGCTCGGAACTTGCGAAGCGACGCTAACGGAGCGACGCGAAGTGACGAATGCATGCTAGGGGCGCAGCCCGACTGCAGCCAGCATGCAAGGCTAGCGATCTAGCCGGGTATTCCCGGCTAGGGTGACGCAACAATCCGGGATGGCTGGCCCGCGCAGTCCATCCTGCCAAGAGCACAACTGAGTGGTAAGATGGCACCATGACGACGATTATCGTCCATGACCAGGGAGAGCCGTGGGACTTGTCGCTGCCATCGCTGCGGCGGCAGCTGGACTGCCCCTCGGACGTCTGCGACCTCGCTGAGTTTGCGGTGAACGTCCGGGGCTTCGTGGCTCTCTGGACCCGCGATCCCAGGACCATCGAGCTGCGATTCCGGCCGAGCATCGTCAATCCCGTCGCAATCGTGAAGGCTGCAGAGTTCTTGGGCGAGCGCGACGGCGTTCGCGTGATCATGAAGTCGAGCGAGGATCCACCACCCTTTCTCGGCGACAGAGATCGCTCGATCGCGCACCTGACGGGACGCGCGACCGACGCCCAAAGCACGCGCAAAGACGATTTTCTGGCCCGACGCTACCTGCTGCCATCGGCCGCGCTCGACGCGGATTTCGCACGCATCCTGGAAGTGTGGAAGGCCTCTCCTCGGTCGAAGAGCTCCTGTCTGATCGAGGCCGTGCGCGCAGCCTCCGGCGGGCGATACCTGGAAGTCGTTCCCAATTACGCATCCGACCGGCTCGTCATTGGCAAGGTCGGTGATGGATACAGTCTCTACGGCAATGGCTGGAGATCGGTCGCTGTCGGCGGCCGCTTCGAGGATATGCCCGATTTCGAGTACGCTCGCTGGGCCGCGCGAGCCTATCGCGACGCTTCGCGCATCCGGGAGCCGATCGTGGAGGACGTCGCCGCGACGGTCGACCTGCCCCCCGCGGGCCGCATGCTGCTCACCTACCGGCGGGTGATCCTGCCGCTTGGCAGGAGCGAGCGCCCCGGGCTCCTGCTAGGCGCTACGCTTGGCCAGAAGGTCACGCGCCTCGGCCTCGAAGCGTGCGATGAAGCGGGCGACGTCGTTCAGTAGCTGCGACGACTGCATCCACATGAAAGCGAAGCGCACATTGCCGAGCGGCGAGTTGGTGACGCGGATGTCCCAGTCGACATGAGTGTAGCCCGTTCGCCGCGTCATGCCCCCCGCCACCACCCCCTCCGACATCATCGCAACGATGTAGTCCATGTTCCAATGCGCGTACGCGTACGCGCGCGACAGGATCGGAATGATGGTGGAGAGTTGCTTGCCGCGATAGTCGGGGTGGTACCAGGCGGCGCCCGAGAACACGACGCGCCCGCTAACCGAGCGCGCCGTCTTGGCGGTCACCTCGCAGGTCTCGCCCGGCCGTTTGGATCTTTCGGGCTGCGCATACATAAGGCGCAAACTCTCGGCCAGCTCGTGGAAGTTCGTGCCCCGCAGGTCGAAGAGCCGCCCCGAGTGCGTGGCCACTACCTTCCCGTGTCGATCGCGGCCCACGATGCAAAACGCCTCGTCGTCGGCAATCACGTTGTGGCGGACGTCGTAGGTCGGGAACAGGGGTAGCCAACTGTCGCGGTTCTCCTCGTTAACCTTTACAAGCTCGCCCATGTCGGCGAACGACAGCGTCACGCCGCGGGAGCGCGCCGCAGCGTCCGCGAGCAGGAAGAAGCGGCCCAGAACATGGGGCGGTCCGTGGTCGATGGTCAGGTGGTTGATAAGCGGCGGGGTGTCGGGCAGGGTCGCGGTCATAGGCGTTTCCCCTAATTAAGGTTGGGAAACTGAGTATGTCGGCAGGAATGAGAAGGGAGTAAGGTTGCAGGTCCGCCGCGGAATGGCATAAGGCCCAAAAGTCGCGCCTTGGGCGGAAAATGCTTGGAACTCAACGCCTAAGCGTTGCTCGACGAACGAGGTAGCCCGAATGGTCAAATCCGAGGCAGTGGCCAGACGCAGGTCGTCCGCCAGTCCTGAGCGAGACCAGGACACCCGCCGCGACACCGTCTCGCCGCGCAAGCCGACCGCGGTCGACCGCCACGTCGGCAAGCGCCTGCGGCTTTTGCGTCAAATCCGCGAGGTGAGCATGGAGAAGCTCGCCGAGATTGTCGATGTCGCCCCCCAGCAGATCCAGAAGTACGAGGTCGGCGAGACGCGGATCAGCGCCTCGCGCATCTTCGAGCTCTCGAAAATTTTCAACGTGCCGCTGTCGTGGTTCTACGACGACCTGCACACGGCCGCAGCCGCCGAGATGGAGGCGCGCATCCGCCACTTCGAAGCTTCCCCCGCATATGCTCAGACCCTTTCGCACGAGGCCGCAGAAGCCTCGCAAGAGGAGCTGCTTGCAGCCTACTATGCGCTGCTAACTCCCGAAATGCGCGAGAAGCTCATCGATATCGCACGCGTGCTTTCCGAAGTCGCAGTGAAGCAGGCCAGCAGGTAGCGTCCGCCCGTACGGTGCGCCGCTAAGCCCTGCGCGTGCCCACGTAGTGCAGGACGATCTCGCGCTCGTATGGGCTGTCGCGGTGCTCGACGAGATAGATTGCCTGCCAGGTGCCGAGCGCCATCTTGCCCTCCATCACCGGCACACCAAGACTTGCCGCGGTCAGCATTGCGCGGATGTGGGCCGGCATGTCGTCAGGCCCTTCGACGCTGTGGCGATAGGGGTGCTGCCGTGGCGCCAGCCGGTCGAGCGCATCGGCGAGGTCGCGCAGCACATCGGGATCCGCGTTCTCCTGGATGGTGAGAGATGCCGACGTGTGGCGCACGAACAGCGTCAGCACCCCCTCTTGCGCGCCGATGGCCGCGAGCCATGCCGCCACCTCACGCGTCACGTCGCGGAAGCCCGGTCCATGCGTTGCTGTCCGTAGGCAGTGATGAGCCTGCGTCAGCATCCTAGAGCGAGCCGTCGCTATTCTTGAAGCTGCGGATTCGGTCGCGGAACTTGCGCATCATGCGCTCGACATAGTCCATTGCCCGGTCAACCTCCTCTTCGCTCGGCACCTGGAATCGAGGGCCGCTCCTGCCGGCGCGCCTGTCCGGACTTCCGGGATCGGGCAGGGCCAGTAGCTCCTCGAGGCGCCGAATGGTGCCTTGCAGCTCCTTGTTCTCGCTCTCGAGCCGGGAAATCTCGCCCTGCAGCGCGCGGCGGTCGTCGGGTACCGCCTCGCATCCCCACCTGCCCTCCTTGCGCTGACACACCGATACGGTTCCCGTCTGGGTGTCGAGGCGCAGGAAGGCGCCGCCCTCGGCGGGTGTGATCTGGTAGCGTCCACCTGCTTCCGGACGCTCGGGTGCAGCCCCGAGCAGGAGCAGGAGGGCGCAGAGCGAAACAAGAATCGGGGGTGCTCGCATGAGGTCCTCGCGAATCATAGATACGCGCAACGGTCACGCATCGACCTCAATCCAAAGCCGATGCGACCGCTTGCATCGGCAAATCTAGCGCAAATCGCAACGTGTGCCGACTTAACTGAAACTTTACGGCGGATTGCGACCCTGCCCGGAGCTTTCTGGTGCCCGCGTTCTCGAGCCCTGCGCGTTTCCGCCGGCACGAACGAGGCCGCCTTCCGACCGCTTCGATCGCCGACGGAACGCCGGACGCCCGGGTCCGTGCGGGGCATCTCCATCGCCCCTTCCGCCCCCAGTCCTGCCCAAGGATCAGCCATGGCGTTCCCCGAGCAATGCAAGCCCCAGCAGGACCGTGCAGGTGCAAAAGACAGTGATGCGATTGCCGACTTGCGGGAGCGATTGGCCCAGTTCGCCCGTCAGATCGAGCAACTGCGCGAAGGCCTGCCGGACGAACAGGCGCAGGTGCTGGCTCGCGTCGAGCGCGGAATTGCCCATCTTGCCAAACGTGTGGCGGTGATCGGACAGAATCGGCAAGAGCCGCATTTCGCTGCCCCAATTGTCGAAGACGACCCGGACTCGCCGTGGGATGCCCAGTCCGCCGAAGCCCTCATGCGCGTCTACGAGACCGCGGAAGCAGAATATGCGAGCAGCCAGCGGGCGAGGCCGGCGATACCGGAAGCGCCGAGGTCCACTGCGGCGACCACCAACGATCATGCGCGCATCGACGCCCAGCTTTCGGACATGTCGGCGATGCTGCAACTGGCCCTGGCAGACATGGACCCGAGGCAACCGCTAGCCGCCCTCGAGCGACGGCTGGATCAGTTCGAGCAGCGCCTCGACGCCGCACTGAAGGAGATGGCTTCTCCCGCGGGAAGCGACGGGCTCGCCCGCATCGAGGGCCATGTCGGCGAACTCGCGAGGCATGTGGAGGCAGCGTGCCAGCAGTTCGAACGTCTCAATGCGATGGACGGCGAGCTTCGCGACATCAAGCAAACGATGAGCGAACACGAACAGCAGCCTGCGCCCGCCCAACTGACCGAACAGGAGATTGCCGCCCTTATAGACACGGCAGCGGAGCGGGCCGTGAGCCAGTTCGCGGAAGTGCGACCGGCGCCTCTATCCGACGGGCACGAGGCGCGCATAGGCGCTCTCGAGGTAAGATTGTTGGACTACATCGCCGACCGACATCGTCGCGACGAGATCGCCGGCAACGTACTGTATACGATTGAAGACGCCGTCACGCGCCTCGCCGGCCGCCTTGAATCCGCCGGCAGCACAAGCCCCGCTTCTCAATCTGCATCCGCGGAAGCCGCAGGCGATGGCGATGGCATCGATCTCGAGAGCGCGCGCCTGGCCGAGGCGTATGCCGCCGGTGCTCGGGCGCTCGGACGGGAGCCGCCCGCTCAGACCCTGGACGCGGCCGACTACGATCCCCGGCCCGCGCTTCCACCTGTGGCCGGCTACGCCAGCAAAGCCGCGTCCCCCCCACCACTTCCCCCCATGCCGGACGCATCGCCGACGCTGGCGCGGCAAGAGCTGCGCGCATCCGTGATGCGCGCCAAAGTCAAAGCACAAGCACCGCCCGGAGAACCTTCCGCACCCACTGAAAGCCTCGACGCGGCGAAGGCGAGCATGCTCACGGATCGTCGCTTGCAGAACCCCGAGCGCAGCAACCATAGGAGGGGCCTGCTGCTGGCGACCGCCATGGCCTTAATGTGCGCAACCGGCTTCCTCCTGGTCGATAACCTAGTCTCGGGCCAGCCACCGCCCGGCATGCATCAGAATGCGATGACGCCCCCGGCCGAGTCCGCGCCGGCTGCCGGCCGGCCCGAGGCCGCACCGACGCCGGCCAAGCTGGGTCCGTTGCCTTCAGATACGCCGGCCAAAGACCCTTCATCGAACGTGGACGAGCCGGCCGCTACGATCGCGCCTCCGGGTCGACCGCCTCCGCCATCCCGCGTGCTGCCGGAGACCGTCACAGACGGGCTTAACGCCGATCAAAGGACGCCGACGCCAGCCCTGGGCCCCTTGCGCACCGGCAGCACGATTCCACCTGCGGCCATCGAGACGGCGGCGCTCCCCCGTGGTGGCGCCGTTACGCTCCCGCCGCTCCCCGCGACCCTCGGCACGGCCGGGCTGAGAACTGCAGCCGCCGCAGGCGACGCCGAGGCCGAGTTCGAAGTCGCCACGCACTACGCCGAAGGCAACGGCGCGCCGCGGGACCACGCGTTGGCGTTCGGTTGGCTGGCGCGGGCCGCGCACGCCGGATTGGCCCCAGCCCAGTTTCGCCTCGGTGCCTACTTGGAGCACGGCGTAGGCGTGGAGTCCGATCTCGAGCAGGCTCGCTTCTGGTACCGGCGCGCTGCCGAGCAGGGCTACGCCAGGGCCATGCACAATCTCGCTGTCCTGAGCGCCAGCAGCGGTGCCGTGCAACCCGACTACGCGAGCGCCGCGATGTGGTTTCGCAAGGCAGCAGAGCGGGGCGTGACCGACAGTCAGTTCAACCTCGCCGTACTTTACGACCACGGCCGCGGCGTGCCCAGAGACGCGCTCGCTGCCTACAAATGGTATGCGTTGGCCGCACGCAGCGGCGATCCGACGGCAGCCCGTCATCTCGACCGCCTCAAGGGCACGCTCGATGCCTCGCGCGTCAAAGCCATCGAGGAGAAGATCGCGGTGTGGCAGCCCATCGCTTCGGGGACAGACGACAAGGCCCCGAGGGTCGGCCGTTAGCCGCACCCGATCGTTACCGGACGCGCCCGCACCTGTGCGTCCTGTCGCCGTGCCCCACGCATCTTTCTTCGCGATTTTGCGCCGGTGTGCTTGCAATTCGCGGACGCATGGTGTCCCTATTCTTTCGCGGGTTTGCGGCCGCGACGGCGTGCTGCGCGTGCCCGGACGGGCTTTCGGGCGATGTGGGCTGATCATCTCGAGAACGGCGACCGGCATCCTCCGCACGTCTTCGCAGACCCGCTGGGCCGTCGCAACGCGCCTGATGGCGCGAGGTGCGAGTTCGGCCAGATGTCGTATGGACATCGCACGATCGCGTGCGGCCCTCTTGGCCGGGACATGTTGGATGTGGTCGCTCGGACAGCGTGGTGAGGAATGCAATTCTATCTGCCCGTTGCCGAGATGTCGGCGAATGTTCTTGTGTTTCTCGCCATGGGCGGCGCCGTCGGCTTCCTCTCCGGTCTGTTCGGGGTGGGTGGCGGCTTCCTGATGACCCCCCTACTGATCTTCTCCGGCATTCCGCCGGCCGTCGCGGTCGGTACCGAATCTGCGCAGATCACCGCCTCGTCGGTCTCCGGTGCCCTGGCGCAGTGGCGGCGACGGAATATCGATTTCATGATGGGCTCGGTGCTGCTCGCCGGCGGTATCCTGGGCTCGGTGGCCGGCGTTGCGCTGGTCGGCAGCCTGCGTCGGCTGGGCATCTTCGATTTCTTCGTCTCGATCTGCTACGTCACCTTCCTCGGGGTCATCGGCGCGCTGATGTTGATCGAGAGCGCCAACACCATGCGCAAGGCCCGCAGAGGCGCGCCGACCTCCGCCCGCCGCCCCGGTCAGCATTTCTGGGTCCACGGGTTGCCGCTCAAAGTGCGCTTCCAGCGGTCCAAGCTCTACATCAGCGCCATCCCGCCCTTCGTCATCGGCTTGTTCGTCGGGCTGCTCGCCGCGATCATGGGCGTGGGCGGTGGCTTCATCATGATTCCGGCAATGATCTACCTCCTGCGCGTACCGACCAACGTCGTGGTGGGCACGTCGCTGTTCCAGATCGTGTTCGTGACCGCGGCGACGACGATGCTGCACGCCTCCCAAAACCAGACGGTGGACGTGGTATTGGCGGTGTTGCTGATGGCCGGCGGGGTGGTCGGCGCGCAGATCGGGGCGGCCGCGGGCGAGCGCTTGAAGGCGGAGCAGCTTCGGTTCCTGCTGGCGGCGCTGGTGTTGATGGTGGGCTTGCGTTTCGCGTGGCAGTTGATCTCGACGCCCACCGACGTATTCTCCATTGCTGCGCCCGTTGGAGGAGCATGATGCATAGGCCCGAGGGCAGGCGCTGGACGCTGGGCCTCATGGCAATGCTGAGCATCGGCACGCTGGCGCTCGGCACGAGCGACACGCAGGCGCAGCGCCGGCAGAGGCCTGCGCCTGCGCCTCCGGTCGCCAAGGAGGCTCCGCACACGCGCGTCGAGGAGATCAAGCGAGAGCAGCAGCCCGGCGCCAAAGAATCGGTGCAAGCCGACGTCTCGGCGCGCTCCGTCGCGGTAACGTCGAGCTTCAACGGCATCGAGATTGTGATCTTCGGCGCCGTCGATAACAGCCAGCAACCGAGTGCCGAGTCGGGTTTCTATGACGTGATGATCGTAGTCGAGGGCGTGCCCGGCCGCATCGTCGTCCGTCGAAAAAGCAATGTAGCTGGCCTCTGGCTCAACACCTCGGCGGCCACCTTCGATCTGGTCCCAAGTTATTACGCGATCGCCTCCACCCGACCCATCGACGAGATTGCCTCCGAGGAGTTTCGGGCCTCGCACGGGGTCGGCTTTCAGCACCTGAGGTTGACACCTGCGTTCGGTCAGACGCAAGCGCTGTCGACCGAAGATGTCGAGGAGTACAAGCGGGCGATCGTCCGCCTCAAGCAGAAGCAGGGCCTCTATATCCAGGACAACTTCAGCGTTGCCTTCATCGGCCGCAGTCTGTTTCGCGCCACGATCGTGCTGCCGGCCAATGTGACCGTCGGACCTTTCGAGACGCGCGTGTATCTGTTCCAGGAGGAAAAGCTGCTGAGCCAGTATTCGGTGCGGCTCAATCTCGAGCGCGAGGGCCTCGAGCGGCATCTGCATGGATTCGCCTTCGGCTATCCGACGCTTTACGGGCTCATGACGGTCGCCATCGCCGTTGCAGCTGGGCTGATCGCCTCGACGGTCTTCCGCAAGACCGCGCATTGACGGCGTTGTCGACGAGTTCGGCCCCAGGCCGCAGCCGTCAAGCCACCATGCGTACTGCGCCCGGCAGCACCGCCGTGAACCGATCGGCGTGGATGTTGCGCCCCGCCAGGGCGGCGGTCAGGTCCTGCACCGGTCGGTCGACGCCCTCGTTGGTCAGGCGGAACGTCCCCCAATGGTGGCCCAAAGCCTGTGCCGCACCGCAGAGCCGCAACGCCTCGACGGCCTCGTCGGGATTCATGTGGTTGTTGCGCATGAACCAGCGAGGCTCATAGGCCCCGATCGGCAGCAGGGCCAATGCCAGACCTGGATGGCGCCGGCCGACTCTGGCGAATGTCGATCCGTCTCCGAAGCCACTGTCGCCGACGATGTATATTTTCCGCTCGCCCGCCTCGACGACGAAACTCGCCCACAGCGCATGCATGCGGTCGCCGGTGCTGCGCGCAGACCAATGCAGGGTCGGCTCGGCATGCACACGTAGTCCATCGCCAAGGTCGACGACATCATTCCAATCGACGACCGTGGCGGCAAGCCCCGGAATGGCCTTCCGCAGGACGCTGTCGTTTCCGAGCGGTGTGATGACGCGAGGCCGGAATCGCTGCCACAAGAGGGCAATCGTGGCCATGTCCATGTGGTCGTAGTGGTTGTGGGTGATGAGCACGGCGTCGATGGGCGGCAGGCTCTCGAAGGCGATGCCAGGTGCATTCACGCGCCGGGGGCCGGCGAAAGAGAACGGGCTTGCCCGCTCGGCCCAGACAGGATCGAGCAGCAGATTCTTTCCACGGGTCTGGATCAGAAAGCTCGCGTGCCCTACGTGGACGACGCGGGCGCCTTTCTTGTCGAAGCGGGCGGGCGGGAGATCGAGCGGGAACGGGCTGGGGAAGCTCACCGGCCATGCCTCGCCGCGTTCGCCAAATTGCCACTTCAGAAACGCGCCAGGACCCTTCGGCCGCACTCCGCTGGGATTGAAGAACTGCACACCGTCGAAATGATCGGACGGCGGCCCCTGATAGTACGCGTTGGCGCGGCCCGAGGCCAGAAGGGCCCAGCCGGCAGCGCCGACGGCGCCGACCGTCCCCAGCATGTGCAGCGTCCGGCGACGTGTGAGCATCACACCCTCCTGCAGCTTTCTTGAACGCAACAAGCCTTCACCCTTGGCGTCGTCAGCAAGTCTGCGTCCGCCAGTTCGCCCTTCGCGCTGCGACCTCTGCAGCTCGTTCCTCCCTCAGCCCCGCCTCCTTCGCGCTAGACGGATTCGCATTGTATTGGGTTAATACCTGTACCAAAATGGCGCCAAGTTCTTTCCATCCGCTTGCAGGCAGGGGGCAAGTAGTGAGCGCAAAATCCGCCGCCAGGCGCGATGTGATCGAGCCGACACCTGGCGCAGCGAGGTCCACTCCCTCGCATGCCGCGCCCGAATCCCACCGCTCCTCGTTCGCCACCGACGTCACGGTGGAGCATGGACCGGTGGAGCTCATCGGGCGCTTCTTCCTCAAGGCGGAGACGGCGATGCGAGAGCGCGGCGTCTTCCTGTCCTTCGGCTCTTTCGAGGAACTGCTGAGCGTCAATGAGCGCAACCGCCAATCGTGGGGGATCTTGACCTCCATGTACGACCACCGGTGCTGTCCGCAGGGATTGGCGCGCGAGAGGGCGTTCTGCTTCCTCGGGCGCGATGCCGGCGGGGAGATCGTCACGACGCACGCGGGTCGACTCTACGAGCTCGGCGAGCGGTCGATGAAGGAAGTGGGGGACGCCATGCTCCTGCACCACGACGATCCCGCCCGTTCCAAGCAACCCGGAGAGAGCATCGAAGTGACTGCGACCGTCGCCCGCTCGATCAAAGGCAGGCTGCTGATCAACGGTGGTGTGTGGTACCATCCGAACTATCGCAAGCGGCAGATCGCGACAATCCTGTCGCGTATTGCCCGCGTCTATGCCTACACGCGCTGGAAGATCGACTGGTCGATGGGCCTCGCCATGGAGGGTCCGACCCGCGGTGGTATCATCGACAGCGTCGGCTACCCCCATCGGGAATGGGGACTGCAGATCAGCAACGCCCAGAACGGCAGCCCGCGGTGCTGCCTGGCCTGGATGGACGCGAACGAGCTGCTGGCGGACCTACGAGGCTTCCTGGCTGGGCTGGACGCGCAGGCTTATATGGGGGTCGATCACCGTCGCGCTCAGCACCAGGGTTGAGTTGCCAACCTGCTCGAATGGCAGGACGAGCCGACGATACCTGTAGCACTTGCGCGGCTGCTGCGGGAAGTTGACGACCGCATCCACGTTGTCGAGCGCCGGGTTCCGGGTATCCAACACCTCGCGATAGACTTGCGCGACCCACTTGCCGTAGGCGTAGTCCGGCTGATCTTCCACCCGCAGGCCCTTCGTGCGGGAAAGCCAGTAGTTGCCGGACTGACCGAGCCCCTTTCCGACCTCCTTGACGTAGACGGACGACGAACCTGGCAAGGCTTCGAATAGTACGAAGCGGCCATTCAGCGCCTGCTGGATGACGGGATGGAGACGCTCGCGGTCATATCGGCCCCGACAATCGGCCCACGCATCGAGAAGCGCGCGCAGCGGCGTATTGGCTTGCAACGCATGCAGCGGCAGCTGCTGCTTCAGGAAGTCGCCCTCGCGACCCTCGGTCCTGGGTGCCACACGCGTCAGGAGGCGGCGGATGGCTTCGTCGCGCGAGGCGACGAGTTCGTGCATCCAATCACCTTCCAGGAACGAGAGCAGCACCCGGGCAACGGGGCGGTCGTGCAACCAGTAGATAAGCGCGCCCAGGGCCGTGCCCGACACCACGGCCGGGCGCAAGCGCAGGCTGACCGAGCCGTCGCTTTCGGCCGCCGCAATGAAACCGAGATTCCTGACAACGTACTTGGTCAACTCGTCAGCCGAAAGCGAGGCCCCGAGGACCTCGGCAAGGCTCCGGGACTTGGCGTCCCACACATCGCCCATATCGTCGAACAGAACGGTATGCATCGCAGTCCGAATGCTCGCCGCCACGCCCAGAGCGAGCGGCCCCGCCTCCGCTGCCTTCAAGGTCAATTGGAACCAGGGCGGAAACGGCGAGGCGCAGACCACCCGACGGAGCCGGCATTACCATTGCCGTCCTAAGGTATTGCCCAGCTGTTAATTTTCGGTGCTGGTGGCGCGGCGGACTGGTCTTGGTCGAGTAGGCGAAAATTTACGGTCCCGGCGCGCCCTTGCGGCCTTGCCGTGAAGAACAAGGCCTCGCCCGTTCACTCGTGCTTTCCGTGGCAATGCTTGTATTTCTTGCCGGAGCCGCACGGACACGGCGCATTGCGCGAGACCTTGCCCCATGTAGCGGGGTCTCGCGGATCGACCGCTGTTGCGGCGCGGCGCGTCTGCAGCGGCGCCCGACGCTCAGCGGCCCCGCGGGTGTCCGACCGGCCCGCCGCCGCCAAGGCGGCGTCCGCCATCGCCAGCTCGTCCTCGCCGGTGAAGGGGTCGATATGGTGGGCCTGCATGGGAGGCAACTCGACGGGCTCGAGCGCAGCCTCCTCCTCATCCGGCATGCCCCGGATATGCATCAGCTGCCCGGTCACTGCCTCGCGCAGGTTGGATAGCATCGTCTCGAAAAGATGGAAGCTCTCCGACTTGTATTCGTTGAGCGGATCGCGTTGGCCGTAGCCGCGGAAACCGATCACCTGGCGCAGGTGCTCCAACGTGACCAGGTGCTCGCGCCAGAGATGGTCGAGCGTCTGCAGCAAGACCATCTTCTCGATCTGCCGCATGGTCTCGGGGCCGAACTCGGCCTCCTTCGCCTTGGCCTTCTCGTCGATGGCCTTCAGCAGCCGTTCGGTGATCTCCTCGTCGGCGATACCTTCTTCTGCGGCCCAGCGTTCGATCGGGAGATCCAGACCGAAGATGCGCTCGATCTCCTCCTTGAGCTTGGCGGTGTCCCATTGCTCGGCGTAGGCATTGGGCGGAATACACTCGGCAACCAGCTCGCGCACGACCTGAGTTCGCAGGTCGACGACGGTATCGTTGACGTCGTCGCGACCCATGATATCGATGCGGTGCTCGAAGATCACCTTGCGCTGGTCGTTCATCACGTCGTCGTACTTGAGGACGTATTTGCGCGAGTCGAAGTTGCGCGCCTCGACCTTCTGCTGAGCCTTCTCGAGCGCCTTGTTGATCCAGGGATGAGTGATGGCCTCGCCGTCCTGGAGGCCAAGCTTCTGCAGCATGCCGTCCATTCGGTCGGACCCGAAGATGCGCATCAAGTCATCTTCAAGAGACAGATAGAATTTGGACCGGCCAGGATCGCCCTGGCGACCCGAGCGACCGCGCAGCTGGTTGTCGATGCGCCGGCTTTCGTGGCGCTCCGTGCCGAGCACGTAGAGGCCCCCAGCTTCAAGTGCCTTCTTCTTCTTTTCGGCTATGTCGGCCAACGTCTCGGCAGACTTCCCTTCGACCGCGCCAAAGACCGCCTCGAGCTCGGTGTATCTGCCGGCCACCTCGGAGGGTGCCGGTGTGACGCCGTCCGCCGCCTGACGTTCAAGCCATCGCCGTAGCGTGTTGTTGACGCAGTACCGGTAGTGGCCTCCGGCGCGTGCGAGGCTCCATTCGATGCCGTCTTTGTCCAGCCAGTCGCGTCCGCCATCCTGTAGCTGCTTGTTGATCCAATCGAGAAATCCGCCGCCGGCCTGGCGGCTCGCGCGTCGTTTGGCGGCATCAGCCTGGACCTGGAGATATCCCTTGGCCACCTCCGCTCGAATCTGCGTCTTCCTGGTAGGGTTCTCGTAATCGGTGTCGATCTCGCCGCGCTTGCGATCAATCTCCCTCTGGCTACGCGGCCGACCTGCCTCTCCCTGGGCAGCCCACTTCGCAAATTCCGCTTCCTTCAATTCCCCCAATCGTTGCTGGAGGCGGGCATCAACCCACTCATCGCCTTCACGCAGGCTGTCGTCGATCCAGTTCAGCAGCTCCTCGCCGGGGTCTCCCCCCGCCTGTGCTGCGGGACGGGCGCCGTTCATCTCGGTTTGCTGGCTAAGCCAGTCGCGAAGCCTATAGCGGGCGTTGCCGCCGAGCTGGATGTCCGTGCCGCGGCCGGCCATGTTGGTGGCGATCGTCACGGCCCCCGGCACACCGGCCTGCGCAATAATCATCGCTTCCTGCTCGTGGTAGCGCGCGTTGAGCACCTGGTGCGGAATGGGATCGCCGCTGTTCTTCTGCGCGATGTCGACGAGATAGCCCCCGATCTCGTTGAGCTGGGCCCTGAGCTCGTCCTCCTTGCCGGGCTTGAGGCCGTCGGCCTGCTTCTTGAAGTGCTGCCCGAGTTCGCGGATGTATTTGCGGTCCTTGAGCAGGCCGGACAGCGTCTCGGACTTCTCGATCGACACGGTGCCGACAAGGATCGGTTGGCCGCGGCGGTGGCAGTCGGCGATCTCAGCCACGATCGCGCGCCCCTTCTCTCTGGCCGTACGGTAGACTTCGTCGTGCTCATCCTTGCGATCGACGGGCCGGTTGGTCGGAATCTCCAGCACATCGAGCTTGTAGATGTCGAGGAACTCGTTGGCCTCGGTCGCCGCCGTGCCTGTCATGCCGGCGAGCTTGCTGTAGAGGCGGAAGTAATTCTGGAACGTGATGGAGGCCAACGTCTGGTTCTCAGGCTGGATCTTGACGTGCTCCTTGGCCTCCAGCGCCTGATGCAACCCTTCCGAGTAGCGCCGTCCCTGCATCATGCGACCGGTGAACTCGTCGATGATGACGACCTCGCCAGCCTTCACAATGTAGTCGCGGTCGCGCATGAACAGCTTGTGCGCCTTGAGCGCCTGGTTGGCGTGGTGCACCACCGTGACGCTCTCGATGTCGTAGAGAGAGCCGCCCTTGAGCAGGTCCTGCTCCTTCAGCAGCTGCTCCAGGCGCTCGTTGCCGGCCTCCGTGAAGGCGACTTGGCGCTGCTTCTCGTCGACCTCCATGAGCCCCTGCGCCTTCAGCAGCTCCTTAAGCTCTTCCTTGCTGTGCTTTGCCTTGATCTCTCTCTCGATCCTGTCGTGCTCCGCCACCAGGCCCTTCATCAGCTGGTCGATGGCTACATAAAGGTCGGCGCGGTCCTCGACCGGGCCGGAAATGATGAGCGGCGTGCGCGCCTCGTCGATTAGAATGGAGTCGACCTCGTCGACGATGGCGTATTGGTGCCCGCGCTGCACCATCTCCTGCGCACGCATCTTCATGTTATCGCGCAGGTAGTCGAAACCCAGCTCGTTGTTGGTGGCATAGGTGACGTCGCACGCGTACTGGGCGCGGCGTTCGTCGTCGTCGAGCTCGTGCACAATGACCCCGACACTGAGGCCGAGAAACTTGTAAATGCGGCCCATCCATTCGGCGTCGCGCTTGGCAAGGTAGTCGTTGACGGTGACGACGTGCACGCCCTTGCCCGCGAGCGCGTTGAGATAGACCGGAAGCGTGGCAACGAGCGTCTTGCCTTCGCCCGTCTTCATCTCGGAAATCTTGCCCTGATGTAGGACCATGCCTCCGATCATCTGCACGTCGAAATGTCTCTGCCCGAGCGTGCGCTTGGCAGCCTCGCGCACGGTGGCGAAGGCGGGCACGAGAAGGTTGTCGAGACTGGCGCCGTCGGCAAGCTGCTTGCGGAAGATGTCGGTGCGAGCTCTAAGCTCGGCGTCCGACAGCCGCTCCAGTTCCGGCTCGAGCTCGTTGATCTGCTCAACCCTGGGTCGGTAGGCCTTGACCCTGCGGTCGTTCGATGTTCCAAAGACCTTGGCCGCAATCGCGCCGATAGACAGCATGCTAGCGGTTCCTCACATCCAGGCGCCAGCAACTGGCGGCCGAGCGGACAAGAAATTCTTCGACGCCTGCCGGGACACGCGGCTTGCCGGTAGGCCGGGCCAGCACGGCGCTCGCGACTTTCGGCGCAGTCAACGCTCGGGTGGAGGGAACGAGTGCGAACCCCGCGAAGAAGCGCCTTGCGCCGGTCCCGCCAAGCCCTCCTGAGATAAGGACCAGCACCCTCCTTGTCAACGAATGAGCGCCCCTGCGGTCTCGCGGCCACACTTCTCTCATCAGGGAGACGCAATTTGCCCCTAAGCGGCGCGCCGAGGCAGTTCTGGAACGCCGCCGCGAACCGGCAGGAGAAAAGGACTACGAGAGCATGAGGCACCGCCTGTCGGCCGCAGTAGCCATGGTCGCGACGACATTGCTCGTCTTCCAGCCTGGCATGTCCGCCAGAGCGCAGGAGCGGCCCGTCGCCAAGGTGAACGGCAAGATTATTACGGACGTCGACATGAAACTCGCCGAGGCGGAGATCGGAAACGATCTCGGCTCGCTGCCCGAAGCCACCAAGCGGCGCGTTCTGTTGGAGTTCCTGATCGAGAATCAGCTCTTCGCCGACGCCGCTGAAGGCGAGCAGCTTGGCACGGGTCCCGCCTTCAATGAGCGCCTGCAGTATTGGAGGCGGCGCGCTCTGCGCGATGCCTACTTCGACAAGAGCGTGCGCAACTCCATCAAGGATGCGGATGTCCGGCAATACTATGCGGGCCAAGTCAACACGATGAAGCCTGAGGAGGAGGTGCGTGCCCGTCACATCCTGGTGGAGAGCCGGGAGAAGGCGCGCGAGGTGTTCGAGAAAATCGCCCACGGCAGCGATTTCGCTCAGATGGCCAAGGAATATTCCAAGGACCCAGGCTCGAAGGACCAGGGCGGCGAACTCGGCTTTTTCGGACGCGGACAAATGGTGCCTCAATTTGAGGAAGCAGCATTCAAGCTGAAGCAAGGAGAGGTCAGCCAGCCTTTCGAGAGCCAGTTCGGTTGGCACATCGTCCGCGTCGATGACCGCCGGCAGCGGCCGGTGCCCCCGTTCGAGGCGGTGAAGGACAGGGTCGTCTCGCACATGATCCACGGCAAGGCGCAGCAGATCGCGTCGGACTTGAGGGATAAGGCCCAGATCGAGTACATCGATCCGGAGATCAAGAAGAGCATGGAGAGCGAGCGTGGGGGCGGGCGCCCCAAGCGGTAAGGCCCGGTTCGCGCGCAAGACCTCCTTCCAAGGAGAGCTGTCATGGCCAAGACGGAGGCAAAGCCGTCCCCGTTTGCTCCTGCGCGGCTGCCCGACATGCCGGCCGTGCCGGGCGTTCGCTTCGCCACCTGCGAGGCCGGCATCCGCTACAAGGGCCGCACCGACCTGATGCTGGCGGTTCTTGATCCAGCCACGGTCGCTGCGGGCGTACTGACCCGCTCCAAGACCTGCTCCGCACCCGTCCTGTGGTGTCGCGAGAGCCTGACACACGGCAAAGCGCGAGCGCTGGTCGTAAACTCCGGCAATGCCAACGCCTTCACGGGCAAGAAGGGCAACGAGGCGACCCGCATCACGGCGCAAGCGGCGGCCAAGGCGGTGGGCTGCACGCCTGCAGAAGTGTTCATTGCGTCGACCGGCGTCATCGGCGAGCCCCTCGATGCCGGCAAGTTTGCGCACCTTCTGGAAGGACTGGCTGCATCGGCGAAGGCCGATGCCTGCGAGGCCGCCGCCCGCGCCATCATGACGACCGACACCTATCCCAAGCTTGCCACGCGCACGGTCGAGATCGACGGCGTATCCGTCGTCATCAATGGCTTTTGCAAGGGCGCCGGCATGATTGCCCCCGACATGGCGACCATGCTGTGCTTCATGTTCACGGATGCGGCAATCGCGCAGCCCGCGCTCCAGGCCATCGTGGCCCAACATGCCGAGACCACTTTCAACTGCATGACAGTCGACGGTGATACCTCCACCAGCGACACGTGCTTGCTGTTTGCAACCGGGGCCGCAGCCGAGCGGGAGCAAAGGCCCATCGCCGATGCGGGCGATGGGCGCCTGGCCGCGTTCAGCAGTGCCCTGCACGATCTAATGCGCGATCTCGCCATCCAGGTCGCACAGGATGGCGAAGGCATCTCCAAATTCGTCACCATCGAGATCGGCGGGGCGGAGACCTGGGCGGCCGCTCGCAGAATTGCACTCACGTGCGCCAACTCGCCGATCCTGAAAGCCGCCATCTTTGGCGAGGACCCCAATTGGGGTCGAGTCGTCATGGCCATCGGCAAGGCCGGCGAGGCCGCCGACCGCGACAAGCTCTCGATCTGGTTCGGTCCCCACATCGTTGCCCGCGATGGCGTGCGGGCGGCCGAGTACTCGGAGGAGACGGTCGCGGCCTACATGAAGGGTCGCGAGATCGTCATTCGCGCCGATGTCGGCGTGGGGACGGCCAAGGCCACCGTTTGGACCTGCGATCTGACCCACGACTACGTCACAATCAACGCCGACTACCGCAGCTGAGCGCCCGTCGTCCTGTGCCCTGCGGTGCACGGGCGGGCTGCCCATCGCGTATCGGCTGGCCCATGCTGGTCGTCATCCAAGTATTTGAAATATAACTACAAAATATTCAAGACCTCCAGCACCCGGCCGGCTGTAGTACCAACTAATGCCCCAGGAACGCCAAAAGCGTCGCCAACCTATCGGCGTTGGCACGGCAGTGGTTGGCACCGGGAGATGCTTCCTTGAGGAAGAAAGCAAGATCCAAGATTGGACGGCCGATGGCATCGTCGGCACCGGTGAGCGATGTCCGCTCTTTCTTCACGGACACGAGGGGGCGGCGATGGCGCTGGGTCGTCGACGACCGCATGCGCGACTATGGCGACATCGACTACAATCGCCGCGTCATCCGCATCAATCGCGCCATGCACCGGCGCGATGGAGAATCTCTGCTGGACACCTTATTCCATGAGGAGCTTCACCGCCTTTTTCCTAACCTGGGGGAACGGGCGATTTGCTGCATGACCAAGCTTCTGCTGCCGACCTTGAGCATGAAATATCGCGCGTGGCTCTACGCGCGCATTCGGCGCCGATAGCCCACTCTGACGGTCGGTGCACGGGGCGAACAAGGACCAAATAGGGAGCGGTCAGGCCCAATCCCTTCAATCGGTGCTCCGCGATCGAGGTCGGGAATACCGAGGATCGAGGCGAAGCTCTCGACGTCGTTGCTGTCGCACAACTCGACTCGCCAAAGATAGCCGCCGACGCCTGGCCGGGGAGAACATCCTCATCATTGCCCGGGACCTGAGCTCGAATACGTCGGAATCCCGCGCAATTGGCAACGAGAGCTGCGGCGGATCGGCGGCCGCAGGACGTCTCCCCTGTTCGCTTTGCGGGTTTGCCCCAATTTCCCTCCTCGGATCGTCCTGCAACGCTTGAAGCTGTGAATGGCCAGTCAGGCGCCTCGAGCATTCGGATTGGGAGAACCGCTATGACAATGAACGTCCAGACAACGGCGATTGCATCCGCCGCATTTTTGGCCGCCCTCTGGGTTCCCGCATTTGCCTTCGCGCAAGCGGACTTGAGAGACCGCGTGGCCGCAGCGATCGAGACTGTCGAAAAAGGCTGCGCCGAGGATATCAATGCGTTTTGCGGCAAGGTTACGCGAGGCGAAGGCCGGGTTTTGCTGTGCATGCAGGCACATGAGGATCAGCTGAGCCGAAGATGCCAGTTTGCGCTCTACCGTGTGTCGCGGCGGCTCGAGAACGCGCTGCATAGGGTCGAGCGCATGGCGGATGCCTGCTGGGCGGACATCGAAGCGCAATGCGGTGACGCCGACAGGATCGGGCAGTGCGTGGTGCAAAAGCGGGCGTCGCTCTCGAGCGCATGCCAATCCGTGGTCTCAGCAATTCAACAGACGGTGCAGGGCGTGGCGGGCTTGCGCGGCTCGTCCGTTTTCAGCTCCGACGACAAGGACCTCGGCCAAATCGTAAACGTCAAGAGAGGGGAGAACGGCAAAGTTCAAGCGATAGAGGTCGAAGTTGGGCGCTTTCTCGGCCTCGGCAGCAAGGTCGTTGAAATCAGCGCCGACAAACTCGAGGAACTGACTGATCGCATCAAGCTGCGCATCAGCGGCGATCAAGTTCGTTCCCTGCCGGAGGCGCCGAAGCAATAGCGACGCGCCTATGACGCTGCCGGCGCGGCACGCTGGAGTCGCCATTCTCGGCTCCAGCGGCGCTCCCGCCCTCACGGCTCGATCACTTCTTGCTGTTTTCCTTCGCTTGCTCCAGCAGAAACTTCAGGCGGTCCTGCGACACGCGCTGACAGGTCCGTCGCCATTCCTGCTTGGTCATGTGCGTCGCCGGTTCCCAGTCCTGCATGCATTGCTGGAGGTAATCTGCGCCGCGCTTCGCCAAATCCTCCGGTGTTCCAGCACTGGGAACCTGCGACGGATCCCGGGGCGCTCGGCCTCCGGATGCCGCATCAGCGGCCGTACCGCTGGCCAGCGACAGCATCACCGGGCATGCAAACAGGAGGAGACGCATTGGCTTGGCACATGCCTTGGGCCGCGCTCAGTGCGGCAAGCCCAGCAGCAGAAGGGCGGGTACCAATCCACACAACTACCGAGATTCGTCACTCACAATGCCCATTGGCAGCAGCCCGCCGTGCGCTCTGCTGCGCCCTGGCATCGTATCGTTCCGTCAGCTTCCTGTAGACTTCCGCGGCGGCAGAGAGAGCCGGCCCGGTGGGCCGACCGGCGTCTACGTACAATCCGCAGGCCGGGCACGGTCTGGAACCTATGGCGAGCTGGCGCTTCTGCGCCCTACAATTCGCGGCCTGCAGGATCGAGGCTGTCCCATTTGGAGGGCGCCAATGACCACATTTGACGAACGCGAGAAAGCTTACGAGAAGAAATTCGCAATTGAGCAGGAGAAGCAGTTCAAAGCTGCGGCACGGCGCAACAAGCTGCTCGGGGAATGGGCAGCAGCCAAGTTGGGCCTTTCGGGTGGCGCGGTGGCCGACTACGTCAACGCGGTGGTCAAGGCCGATCTGGCGCACATGGGCCATGGCGCCCAAGACAAAGTAAGAAGAGATTTCGAGGAGAACGGCCTCGCCATCACTGAGCGCGAGTTGCACGCCGCGATGGCTGAATTCCTCCGCACAGCAGTTCGCCAGATCGAGGAAGCTGAAGCGGCCAAGGCCCGCTAGAGATCGGCAGCGCTGTCAGCGGCGGCGCGAAGGCACGTCTGCCTTTGTCACCGACCTCGCCGGCCACGGGCTGAGCCTAAGTGTTCAGTATTAACTGCTCCCAATATCAGTAAAAACGTTGATAGCAGCAGAGCCGGACAGCGCAGAATGTTTAACACGGGGAGCAGTATCGGCGAATGAAATGAACGCTGCTCACGGCTCTAACGCCTATTGGGGAAGCCGAATGAACGAGGCGTCGGTTTTCATGGGCGCCAGCGCCCCGACCCAGCGCTGGCCAACCGAAATCGCGCGTGACGCGTGGGACTATTGGATCGATGCCTGCCAACGCGGCGTGCTCTTTTTCGATGTACTTCAGAAGCGAGGCGATCGCTACCAGGAGCACCTAACCAAGCTCGCACCCCATGTGCTGAAGTTCCCCTATACGCTTGTCATGGACGGGCGCCGGCTACCGCGACCCGTAAACTACGCACTGATTCAGATCACACCGCCCGACAATGTCGAGCTCGACGCACGCAAGCGCCCATTCGTCGTTGTCGACCCGCGGGCCGGCCACGGCCCCGGCATCGGCGGGTTCAAAGCAGACAGCGAGATCGGCGTTGCCTTCAGAGCGGGGCATCCCTGCTACTTCATCGGTTTCCTGCCTGAGCCTGTCCCCGAGCAAACGATCGAAGACATCGCGCATGCGGAAGCGGCATTCCTCGAGCGCATAATCGCGCGACATCCGGAGGCCGAGGGCAAGCCGGCGGTCGTCGGCAATTGCCAGGCGGGATGGGCGATCATGCTGCTGGCAGCGATGCGGCCGGAGCTTTTCGGACCCATCATCGTAGCAGGCTCGCCGCTCTCCTACTGGGCAGGCGTGCGCGGCCACCACCCCATGCGTTACACGGGGGGCTTGTTGGGCGGCAGTTGGTTGGCCGCACTTACCGGCGACCTCGGCAACGGCAAGTTCGACGGTGCCTGGCTCGTCAGCAACTTCGAAAACCTCAATCCGGCCAACACATTCTGGACGAAACACTACAACCTTTATCGCAAGATCGACACCGAGCCGGCGCGCTACCTCGAGTTCGAGCAGTGGTGGGGTGGCCATGTCCTGCTCAACGCCACCGAGATGCAGTTCATTGTCGACGAGCTGTTCGTCGGCAACAAGTTGGCATCGGTGGGAATCACGGCGGTTGACGGCACCCGCATCGACTTGCGCAACATACGCTCACCCATCGTCGTCTTCTGCTCCAAGGCGGACAACATCACACCGCCGCAGCAGGCCTTGGATTGGATCCTCGATCTCTACGAAAGCGTCGACGACATTCGGGCGCACGGTCAGACGATCGTCTACGCGGTGCACGAGTCGATCGGCCATCTCGGCATCTTCGTCTCGGCGTCCGTGGCGAAGAAAGAACATGGCGAGTTCACAAGCAACATCGATCTCATCGACGTGCTGCCCCCGGGTCTCTACGAGGCGGTGATGACACCCAAGGACACGTCCGACACGTCCGCCGACCTCATCGCCGGCGATTACCTAGTTCACTTCGAAGCCAGAACGCTGGACGACATCCGCGCGCTCGGCGGCAACGACGAGGAGGACGAGCGCAAGTTCGCAGCAGTCGCGCGCTTGTCCGAGATCAATCTCGGCATCTACCGCACCTGCGTCCAGCCTTGGGTGCGCGCATGGGCCAACGAAAACACTGCAGAGTGGATGCGCCGGTTCCATCCCCTGCGTCTGCAGTACGAAATGTTCTCGAAGGCCAATCCGTTCATGCGTCCCCTGTTGAGCGACGTAAAGGATGTCCAGGCGAACCGCCAGCAGGTCGCCAGCAGCAACATCTTCTGGCAAGCCCAGGAGCAATTCGCGGAGTGGATCGAGCGATCCTTGGACGCGTATCGCGAAGTGCGCGACCAAACGGCGGAAGCCTGGTTCCACGCGATCTACGGCTCGCCGCTGGTTCAGGCGATGGCCGGTCTCCGGGCTTCGGATAGCAGCGCGCGCCGTAGGCCGGGAAAGGACCCCGCCCATGCTGCTGCTGTGGCTCGTCGCATCGAGGAGCTCAGAGCAGTCATCCCGGAAGGCGGGCCACGGGAGGCCATCCTGCGGGCCCTCCTTTACATCCGCATGCCGGAGGGCCTGGTCGACGAGCGCGGTTTCAATCTTCTGCGCCGCGCCCGCGAAGAGGCCGGCGAGGGTCTCACGCTCGGCGAGTTCAAGCAGATGGTGCGCGAGCAGTTCTTCATGCTGCTGCTTGATGAGCGCCGTGCCGTCGCGGCGATTCCCGGCATGCTCGCCAAGGACAGCGATCTTGCCTCGCGGATGGCGGCCAATCTGTTTCAGATGATCGATGTGGTCGGATTGCGCAGCGGCGTGGGCAAGGCACGTCTGGCTGAGATTCAAGAGCTCATGGACAAGACCAGCGGGAGCGAGGGTCCGATTGCGACTCGTCGGGAGAAGCGCCCGGCAGAGGCCATCGGCACTCCGAAGTCGAGCGCAGCCGCGGGTTCGAAGCGCTAGTGAGCCACTGTACAGAGGATGACGATCATGGCCGGACTATTGCGCCCCACCGACCTGCAGGAGATCTCCGCCAAGGCCGAAATAGCGAAGATGGACGAGGAGCGGCAATTCAAGAGCAAGAAAGACCAGCTGGCCGCCGAGCTACGCGAGGCTTTCTTGGCGCGCGAGATTCATCCTCAGGCTATCGATCGCATCAACAACGCGGTCCGAATTGCCGCTCAGCAGGGCTTGCATCAAGTGGAGATCGTGACTTTTTCCTGCAAGTACTGCAACGACGGGGGTCGCAGCATCAACAACTTCGACCCCGATTGGCCGAAATCGCTCGAGGGCTTCGCCAAGAGAGCCCATTCCTTCTTCGAGAAGGAATTACGCCCGCTCGGATTCAAGATGCATGCGGAGGTCATTAGTTTTCCCGAAGGCATCCCAGGCGACGTCGCCCTGTTCCTGAAGTGGTGAGGGGGCGGACTGTAGCGTCTACGCGAGGAGGGCTGGTGCCATGCGGAGAAAGGCCATGATCTCCGAGGTTCGCGAGCACGTGAAATACGAGCGTCTCGTGGCCGCGACCAGGGGTCTGCAGCCCCTCCCGACCGCAGTTGCCCATCCCTGCGACGAGACCTCGCTCAAAGGCGCGCTGGAGGCGGCTGAGGCGGGCCTCATCATCCCGATTCTGGTTGGGCCGCAGCACAAGATTCGCGGTCTTGCCGAGTCGCTCGATCTCGACATCGCCGACATCGACGTTGTTGACGCCCCGCACAGCCAGGCGGCGGCCGAGAAGGCGGTCGCAATCGTTCGCGCCGGGCAAGCGGAGTTGCTGATGAAGGGCAGCCTGCATTCCGACGAGCTACTGGCGGAAGTCACCAAGCGAGAGACGGGACTGCGCACCGGCCGGCGCATCAGCCACGTTTTCGTGATGGACGTTCCAAGCCATGCGCAGACGCTGTTCATCACCGATGCCGCAGTGAATATCGCGCCCGACCTCATGGCCAAGCGCGACATCATCCAGAACGCCGTCGACCTCTATGCCGGGCTCGGGTTCGGCATACCCAAGGTCGCAATTCTGTCAGCCGTAGAAACGATCAACCCGAGCATTCCTTCCACCATCGAGGCGGCAGCACTCTGCAAGATGGCCGATCGCGGCCAGATTTCCGGAGCCGAGCTGGATGGCCCACTCGCGTTCGACAACGCGATCAATCCGGAGGCGGCGCGCATCAAGGGCATCAAGTCACCCGTAGCAGGTCACGCGCAGATTCTGGTCGTGCCGGACCTGGAGGCCGGCAACATGCTGGCCAAGAACCTGACGTTTCTGGCTGGCGCCGATGCGGCCGGTATCGTGCTCGGGGCACGCGTGCCTGTCATCCTCACATCGCGCGCCGACAATGTGCGGGCGCGCATGGCTTCCTGTGCGGTGGCAATGCTGCTCGCCCACAGCCGCCGGGCGAAAGCACCGATCCAGGCTTAGCGATGCAAGAGACCATCCTCGTCATCAATGCGGGCAGCTCGAGCATCAAGTTCCAGCTGTTCGCCGTCGCCGGCGACGACCGGCTCGCGCGCCGGATGAGAGGCCAGATCGAGGGCATCGGTGGGCGCCCCTGCCTGCTCGCCAGAGATGTCGATGGCCACACGCTCATCGAGGCGAGGTATTCGGCGGCAGATGTCGGCGATGTGCCGGCTGCTCTCGGCAAAGTCATCGCATTCCTGCGCGAGCAGATCGGCGGCAGGCTGCCGACCGCGGTGGGCCATCGCGTCGTGCACGGCGGCCCAGAATACAGCGAGCCGACCATCGTCACGGCTGCAGTCGTCGAGAGGCTCGAACGCTACGTTCCGCTCGCACCTCTCCACCAACCCAACAACCTGGGCCCGATCCGCGCGATCCTGGAGCGGCAGCCGCAGCTGCCGCAGGTTGCCTGCTTCGATACTGCTTTTCACAGGGGCCACCCGGAAGTCGCCGATCGATTCGCCATTCCCGAGCAGCTGTACCAAGAGGGGGTGCGTCGCTATGGCTTCCACGGGCTCTCCTACGAGTACATCGCCGGGCGTCTGGCCGAGATCGCGCCGGAGACTGCCAAGGGCCGCGTCGTAGTTGCGCATCTCGGCAGCGGCGCCTCCATGTGCGCAATCGCCGCCGGACGAAGCGTCGAAAGCACCATGGGCTTCACGGCTCTCGATGGCCTCCCCATGGGCACGCGGCCTGGGCAGCTTGACGCCGGTGTCGTCCTCTACCTAATGAGCGAGAAGCAGATGGGCGCCAAGGACATCGAGCGCCTGCTCTACAACGACTGCGGGCTCAAGGGTCTTTCCGGCATCAGCAACGATGTGCGCGCGCTGCTGGCGAGCCCGGACCCGCGCGCGAGACTGGCGCTCGATTGCTTCACCTATCGGATTGCGCTCTTCACCGGCGCGCTTGCGACCGCCATGGGCGGCATCGACGGCTTTGTGTTCACGGCAGGTATCGGCGAGAACGCGCCGGCCATTCGCGAGGCCGTTGTCCGGCGCCTTGCATGGCTTGGCCTCGAGCTGGATGCTGCCGCCAATGCCGGGAGCAAGCTCGTGATCACGCACAAGCAATCGCGCTTCCCCTGCTACGTCGTAGCCACCGACGAGGAGCTGATGATTGCCGCCCATACGCTGCGGTCACTGCGTGTACGCACGTCCCGGGAGAAACGCGCATGATGGACCTCTCCGCACTTGCACTCCTCAAAGGCAAGAAGGCGCTCGTCACGGGCATTGCCAACGATCAATCGATCGCCTGGGGCTGCGCCAAGGCGTTTCATGGCTTCGGTGCCGACGTTGCCGTCACCTACCTCAACGACAAGTCGAAGCCCTATGTGGAGCCCCTGGCCAAGGAGATCGGCTCGCAAATTTTCATGCCCCTGGACCTTCAGCGCGAGGGCCGACTGGAGGCCGTGTTCGAAAGGATTGGAAAGATGTGGGGCAGACTGGACCTGTGCCTGCATTCGATCGCCTTTGCGCCCAAGGAGGACTTGCAGGGCCGCGTCGTCGACTGCTCGAGGAACGGCTTCCTCCTTGCTATGGACATTTCGTGCTGGTCGTTCATTCGCATGGCAAAGCTGGCCGAACCGTTGATGAAAGACGGCGGGGCCCTCTTCACGATGACCTACTACGGCTCGCAGATGGTGGTTGAGAATTACAACATGATGGGGCCCGTCAAGGCTGCGCTGGAAGCAGCGACGCGGTATATGGCAGCCGAGCTCGGGCCCAAGGGCATCAGGGTGCATGCGATCTCACCGGGACCTTTGAAGACCCGCGCAGCGTCGGGGATTTCCGATTTCGACGAACTCCTGCACAAGGCGCAGTCGAAAGCACCGACGCGCAGCCTCGTCTCCATCGATGATGTCGGCGTCGCAGTCGCGTTCCTCGGCATGAACGGCGCCAAGCTGATCACCGGCGAGACGCTTTACATCGACGGCGGCTATCACATTATCGATTGATTCCGGACTTGGCTGGCGTGGAAGGCGGCCCCGCCTGCCCGGAACTTGGCCTGGTCGGGCCCCGCTCCGGGCAGGAGGATGTCTTGCTCGGTGTCAGGACGAGTATTTGATCGTGCAGCCATAGGCGCGCGCGGTCGGGACCGACACGGGCTTGCCCTGAGCCACCTCGGACAGCGCCGCATCGACGAAATTCTTCGCCGTTTTAAGGTCGTCCAACCTTGTCGTCGCCTTGTCGTCGATGCCGCCCATGTAGGCGAGCGTGCCGTCGCCCTTGATGACGTACATGTGCGGTGTGGTCTGGGCACCATAGGCACGTCCGGCGCTGCCCTTGGGGTCGAACAGCACCGCCGTCGGAGCCGCACCACGATCCGTCGTCAGCTTGTTCGCCTCGGCGGCGGTCACGTGGCCCTGGGAGCCCGGCTCTGAGGAGATCACAGTGAGCCACACAACACCCTGCCCCGTCCATTTCTTCTGCAGAGATTGCATGTTGTTGCCGTTGTAGTGCTTCCGCACATACGGGCACTCGTGGTTTGTCCACTCGAGAACGACGGTCTTGCCCTTGAAGTCGCCGAGCGAGACGGTCTTGCCGGCGGAATCTGTCAGCGAGAACGCCGGAGCGGGCGCGCCGACGCGCGCCTGAGCCGCCGGATTGGCAAAGGTCGGCGCTACAGCGATGGCCAGCGCGGACGCGCCGCCGAGGCCGGCCGCGAGCAGGGTGCGTCGTGCGAGGTAGGTCATGTGGCACTATTCCTTTGCTGAGGTTGACAGTGAGGCCTTGCGCCGGAGGGGATCGACGATGCGGTCGATCTCGCCCAGCACCATGGAGGGAGTGAGAATCTGCGGCAGCACCACAGGCTCGTCTGAACCGATATAGAGGAGGTAGAGCGGTACGCCGCTACGGCCATGCTTCTCGAGAATGCGGGTGATCTCGGGATTGCGATTGGTCCAATCGCCCTTGAGATAGGTGATGTTCCTGGCGGCGAAAGCTGAGCGCACGGCATCGCTCGACAGCGCGGTGCGCTCGTTGACGAGGCAAGTGATGCACCAAGCCGCCGTCATGTTGACGAAGACCGGGCGGCGCGCGGCGAGGAGCCCATCGAGCCGCGCCTGGGTGAAGGGCTCGTAGTGCGCGTCCGTTGCCACATTCGCGGCCCCGCCGAGCGAATTCGGGCCACGATCGCCATTGAGCCCAGCAACTGCAACGCCGATGCCGGCAAACGAGGCGGCGAGCATGCCGGTCGCCGCCCGCCGTCCCCAACCTCCGGTGGTCTGCATGACGTTGAATGACCATGCCGCGAGGCCGACCAGGACCAGGCCGACAAGAGCGGCGAACAGGCCCTCCGGTCCGACCTGCTGGCCCAGGACCCAAACCAGCCAGGCGACCGTAGCGTACAGGGGAAAGGCCAGCAGCTGGCGCAGGGTTACCATCCAAGCGCCGGGGCGCGGCAGGCGGTCGACCAGGCGCGGCATGAGGGTCAGGGCGAGGAAGGGTAGAGCCAAGCCGAAGCCGAGGGCCAGTATCACCGCGAGCGCCAGCGCTGCGGGCTGTGTCAGAGCGTAGCCGACGGCCGAGGCCATGAAGGGCGCCGTGCACGGGGTCGCCACGACCGCCGCGAGGATGCCGGCAAAGAAAGAGCCGCCGAGGCCCGGCCGCCGCGACAGCCCCAACCCGACGCCCTGCAGCGACGATCCAACGTGAAAGACGCCGGAAAGACTGAGGCCCATCGCCAGCAGCAGGTAGGCAAGAAGAGCGATGGTGAGCGGCGACTGCAGCTGGAAGCCCCAACCGACCTCCGCACCGGCAGCACGCATGCCGAGCAGCACGGATGCGAGCGCGAGGAAAGCGAAGAGCACACCGCCCATATAGGCGCCACCATGCCGGCGCAGGTCTGACTTTGAGCCGCCCGCCTGCTCGATCAGGGCCAACACCTTGATAGACAGCACAGGAAAGACGCACGGCATCAGGTTGAGGACAATGCCGCCGAGGACCGCCAGGAGGACCGCCTGCAGAAACATCGACAACGGGGCGGCGCCGGCGAGCGGCGGCGCGGCGTCGACGGCAACATTGGAAAGCTCGAAGGCCTGCTTCGCGGTCGTCCGACCAAGCAACTCCTCGATGACGAGCACCCCGCCGGCATCGACGGGCGGCGCGGTCAACAGCGCGCTGCGGTCCAGGCGGAGGGAGAGCCTGCTGCTCGTGACGCTCAACTGCTGCGGTGCCGCGTGCCGAATCAGCGTTGACTCGTTGGGAAAGAAGAGTGCCGAGTGTACGGCTGAGGGCTCGAGGCCCTTGGCATCGATTTCGAGCGTCAGCTGCTCGCGGCCAAGGCCCAGACGGGCTTTCCAGGGGGAAGGCTGGGGAAGCTTGCTGCGCGCAGCGTCGAACTGACCCTGCTTCGTCGGGTCGGACGCGGGGGCCGTGCCCCCCTTGGCGACAGGCAATGGGAGCGAAAGGCTCGCCTCACCGGGGATGCATTCCTTCTCGCAGACCAGCCAGGTGACGTCGGCCCGAAGGTCGACAGGCCCGGGGGCATCGAGCGTATCGGGAGGAGTGACCTGCGTGAGCAGGATCGTTTCGCCTTCGTAGCCGAAGTTGGCGAGGTGGGCGACCGGAATGCGCTGCGGCGTCGGCCAGACGATGGGTCCCGCCGTGAAGCCTGGCGGCAGCTGCCAGACGATAGCGACAGCTTCGCCGGAGTCACCCGGGTTGCGCCAGTAGACGTGCCAGTGCTCCTTAACCTGTAGCTTCAACCCCACCCAGAAAGGCCGGCCCGGGTTTATCGCCGCCGGCTCGGCGATGAGCTCGGCTTTGACCAGCTCGCCCTCGGCAGCCGACGCGTTCGTGGCGCCCAGGAGACCCGCGAACAGCAAGAGCACCGCGACCAGCCAAAGGCCACGCGCCATCCCGCGCACGATGAGCAAATCTGGAGTTCCGGCTATTCGCGATCGAGAGTGCAGCACCGATGCAATCTGAGAAAAGAGCGTGACGACCACAAGTCAAAGCGCCTCACAAGTCGGTGATCCCGAGCCGGTCGACCGAGGGAGGTGATCGTCCCGCAGGAGTGGGCCCTTTCCCATCAGCGCCGCTCTCCTAGTGCAAGGCGCCGCTCGATCATTTGCGAGTAGCGCGACATGCCGAAACAGAACACCCAGAAGACGAGGCCCGCAAACACGTAGCCCGTGATGGCCGTCGAGTTGGCGAACCACTTGGCGTCGGTCAGGTTCAGCTGGACGATGCCGAGCAGATCGAAGAGGCCGATGATGAGGACGAGGCTCGTATCCTTGAACAGCCCGACGAAGCTGTTGACGATACCGGGGATCACCAGCTTCAGCGCCTGCGGCAGGATGATGAGGCCCATGCGTTGCGCATAGGAAAGCCCGAGCGCCTCGGCCGCCTCGAACTGCCCTCGTGGGATCGCCTGCAGACCGCCGCGAATGGTCTCGGCCATGTAGGCGCCTGCGAACAACGCAACGCCGAACAAGGCCCGCAGCAGCTTGTCGAAAGTGACGCCAGCGGGCAGGAACAGCGGCAGCATCACGGAGGCCATGAACAGCACGGTGATCAGCGGCACGCCGCGCACGAACTCGATAAAGGCCACGGACGCCCAGCGCACGAACGGCATGCGCGACCGGCGCCCCAGCGCCAGCGCGATCCCGACTGGGAAGGAGCCGGTGATCCCCACACTGGCGACGACCAGGGTCACGAGCAGGCCGCCCCACAGCTCCGTCGGCACGGTCGGCAGGACGACGAGGCCACTGGTCGAGAGAAGCCAACGCACCACAAGAGGAAATGCGACGGCGAGGCAGAACCCGCCAGCGAGCCGGAGGGTCTGCGGCGGGACGCGGGTGTGGGTCGACCCCGCCAGTGCGAAGCAGGCGATGCCGGCGACCGCCAGGGCGAGCCCCAGCGCGTCGAAAAGACCTGCGCCCGTCGTCGGAGTGCCCCCGACCAGCAGCCAGAAGGCGATAATGGGGAAGATGAAGAAGGTGTAGCCGGCGCTCCAGGCCTTGCACGGGATGCGCGGCACCATCAGCGGCACCAAGCCGGCAAGGGCCATGACGAAAACCAGGTCGACGCGCCAGCGCTCGGACTCGGGATAGCGACCGTAGACGAATTGGCCGAACTTCGCCTTGATGAAGGCCCAGCAGGCGCCGCTACCCTCGACCCTGCATGCCTCACCACCGTCGCCGCTCCAGACAGCGTTGACGATTCCCCAGCTGATGACGCCGTCGACAAGCCTCCACGTGATGTAGAGCGCGACGAGTGTCAGGAGGGTGTTGCTCCAGCTCGAGAAGAGATTGTGCCGGAGCCAGCCGACCAGCCCGATCTCCGAGCGCGGAGGGCGCATGGGCTCGGGCGATGCCGGCGGCTGGAGGTTGTGGGCGCTGCTATCGATAGCAAGATCGCGCTGCATGGCCGTCACCTCTCGACCAGCGCCATGCGCGCGTTGAACCAGTTCATGAAGAGGGATGTCACCAGGCTGAGGCTCAGATACACGAGCATGGTGATAAGAATGACCTCCACCGCCTGCCCGGTCTGGTTCAGCACGGTACCGGCGAAGACACTGACGAGGTCGGGATAGGCAATCGCGACGGCCAGCGAGGAATTCTTGGTGAGGTTGAGATAGTTGCTGGTCAGCGGCGGAATGATGATGCGCATGGCCTGCGGGATGACAACCAGGCGCAGGGTCTGCCCAGGTGAGAGGCCAATGGCAAGGGCCGCCTCCTTCTGCCCCTTGGGCACACCCTGGATGCCGGCGCGCACGATCTCGGCGATGAAGGCGCCGGTATAGATCACCAGACCGAGGACGAGGGCGATGAACTCAGGCTGGATGGAGATGCCGCCCTGGAAATTAAAGCCACGAAGCTGGGGGTAGTCGAACTCCAGGGGCGCACCCGCAAGGGTGAAGGCTGCAGCCGGCAGCGCCACGACCAGCCCGAGCGCAGTGAGCGCGGTCGGGAACTGGGCGCCGGTAAGTTGCTGGCGCCGGCGGGCCCACATCGCAACCGCGACAGCAGCAATGACGCCGACCGCGAATGCCATCAGCACTGCAGAGAAGCCTGGCTTCGGAAGCGGTGCCGGCACATAGAGGCCGCGCAGGTTGAGAAAGGCTCCGCCGGGGAGCTCCAGGCTCTGGCGGGGGGGCGGTAGCCACTTGAGGACTGCAAAATACCAGACGAACAGCTGCAGCAGCAGCGGGATGTTGCGGATGGTCTCGATGTAGACCGTGGCAAGGCGCGCGATCAGCCAGTTGCGGGAGAGGCGCGCCACGCCCATCGTGAAGCCGACGACGGTGGCCAGCACGATGCCGATGGCAGCGACAAGGACGGTATTCCAGAAGCCGACCCAGAAGGCCCGACCGTAGCTCGAGGTGTTGGTGTACTCGATGAGCGTCTGCGAGATGTCGAAACCGGCCGTCGTGTTCCAGAAACCGAAGCCAGAGGCGATGTTCTGGCGCCTGAGATTGTCCATCGTGTTGGTGATGATCATCCAGAACAGCGCACCGAGCACGACGACAAGCAAGACCTGGAAGAGGACCTGACGCACCTCGGGTCGGTAGAGAAGATCGAGTGGGCTCGTCGTCCTCCGTACCGCGCGTTCCGTCACGTCCGTGACTGCCATAAGTCCATCCTTTCGCGCAGTTCGGCCTACGAGTGCGGAAGCCCTGACCAGATAGGCGAAGCGCCGGCTGCTGGAGCGGCCGGCGCCTTCTTTTGCATCATCCGGCTAGCGGACAGGCGGGGCGTACTGAAGACCGCCTTTGGTCCAGAGATTGTTCTGGCCACGGGCGATCTTGAGGGGGGTATTGGGTCCCACGTTGCGCTCGTAGATCTCGCCGTAGTTGCCTACGCCCTTGACGATCCGGACAACCCAGTCGTTGTCGAGGCCTATGCCCTTGCCGAACTCGCCTTCGACACCGAGCAGGCGGCGAATCTCCGGGTTGGGGGACTTCAGCATCTCGTCAACGTTCTTGCTGGTCACGCCGAGCTCCTCAGCGTTGAGCAGCGCGAAATACACCCACTTGTTGATCGTGAACCACTGGAAGTCGCCTTGCCGCACCACCGGGCCGAGCGGCTCCTTGGAGATGATCTCGGGCAGAACGATGTGGTCATCGGGATTCTTGAGGCGCAGACGCTGCGCGTAGAGGCCCGACTGGTCGGTGGTGTAGACGTCGCAGCGGCCGGCGTCGTAAGCGGCGTTGACCTCGTCGGCCTTCTCGAACACGACCGGCTTATACGTTATGCCGTTGCTGCGGAAGTAGTCCGCCAGGTTGAGCTCGGTAGTGGTGCCCGTGGCGACGCACACCGACGCGCCGTTGAGTTCCTTGGCCGATTTCACGCCGAGCTTCTTCGGCACCATCAGCCCCTGGCCGTCGTAGTAGGTGACGCCGGCGAACGACAAGCCCATCGCGCTGTCGCGGCTCATGGTCCAGGTGGTCGTCCGCGAGAGCACGTCGATCTCGCCCGATTGCAGCGCCGTGAACCGCTCCTTGGCGGTAAGCGGCTTGAAGGAGACCTTCTTTGGATCATTGAACAAGGCCGCCGCCACGCCCCGGCAGAAGTCTACGTCGAGACCCGTCCAGTTGCCCTTGTCGTCGGGGAAGGCGAAGCCCGGTGTTCCCTGACCGACGCCGCAGTTGAGCATCCCACGGCCCTTGACGGTCGCCAGCGTATTGCTGCCTTGCGCCTCGGCGGACGCCGCCGCACCGACCAGGGCCAGCGCTGCCGCGAGCCCTGTTGCTGCAAACTTGTACATTTCCTCTCTCCTGCTGTGGTTGGGACAGATGCCGTCTTCTTGCCGTCGCTACCCTTAGGACTGGCTCAGCTTGCAGGGTTGCTCTTTCTCCTGTGACTGATGGTGTTGTCGAAGCTCTCGGGGTGTGAAGCAGCTGTGCGACCGGGCTCAGTGATTGAGTATTTGCGAGAGGAACAGCTTGGTGCGATCCGACTTCGGATTGGCGAAGAACTCCTTGGGCGTGCCTTGCTCGACGATCTCGCCCTTGTCCATGAAGATGACTCGGTCGGCGACCGAGCGCGCAAAACCCATCTCGTGGGTGACGCACAGCATCGTCATGCCCGAGCGTGCGAGCTCGATCATGACGTCGAGCACCTCCTTGATCATCTCGGGATCGAGCGCCGAAGTCGGCTCGTCGAACAACATGATGCGCGGGTTCATGCAAAGCGCGCGGGCAATGGCGACGCGCTGCTGCTGCCCGCCGGAAAGCTGGCCCGGATATTTGTTGGCTTGCTCGGGTATCTTCACCCGCGTCAGATACTGCATGGCCGTGCGCTCGGCTTCGGCGCGCGGCGTTTTTTTCACCCAGACCGGCGCCAGGCAGAGATTGTCCAGCACGGTCAGGTGTGGGAACAGGTTGAAGCTCTGGAACACCATGCCGACTTCCGACCGAATCTTGTCGATCTGGCGGATGTCGTTCGTGAGCTCGATGCCATCGACGATGAGCTTTCCCTTCTGGTGTTCCTCCAACCGGTTGATGCAGCGGATCAGGGTGGACTTGCCAGAGCCGGAAGGGCCGCAGATGACGATCTTCTCGCCCTGGTCGACGTTCAGATCGATATTCCGCAGTACGTGGAACTCGCCGTACCACTTGTTGAGGCCGATCATCTGAATGGCCGGCCGCGCGTTCACCGAAGCGGCTTCTGCGGCACTGCTTTGCGCCATGCGGCCTCCGGGGCGGGAGCACGGGAGCTGGACGGACAGCCCGCCCGGTCCCAATCTGACGGGTCGAGATGATTATGCCGGAGGCCATCTCCATGCGCAACGCAAAGGGGGTGTGCGAACTGCCTTTGCGGCGGGCATCCGCTCGCCGGACGGCCGCATTGACTTCGCGCATGCAGCATGAGAACCGTCTTCGCCGGGCAACTGACCGTTTCCGCATAGGCGGAGCAGGGGGTCCTGTTTTCTGTATATCCGCGTAGCCGTTCGGATAGTGTCGGAGCGGCACTACACGATATCGACCGCCCGACCTCATCCGCTTGCCGCGCATGCTCGATCTTTATCGATTTATCCTGTCGGTTTTCGTCGTGCAGGGTCACCTGCTTGCCGCCGGCGTGCCCGCGCTGGCATGGCAGGCCGTCTTTTCGTTCTATGTCCTGAGCGGATTCCTGATGACCCTGGTGCTGAACCAGGTCTATGGCTTCGGCACCGCAGGTTTCGCGCGCTTCTTCGCCAGCCGCATCCTGCGACTTTTTCCGGCCTACTATGCCGTCGTTCTCGTCACGATCCTGTACGTCCTGCAAGTGTCGTCGGCCGACCAGCTCAACGCCGCACTGAGCCTGCCCCAGACCGTCGGCGAATGGCTCGCCAATTTCCTTATCTTGGGGCTAGTGGGCATCGACGAGGTCCAAGTTGCCGCGCACCGGTTGGTGCCGACGGCCTGGTCGGTGGCCATCGAACTCTTCTGCTACGCGCTGCTGGCCGTCCATTTTGCGCGCAACGCCCGCCGCCTGCTGGTGCTGCTCGGCATCGGCGTCGCGGTTGCCGCCACCCACTTCCTGCGCCAGCTTTGGGCTCCGGTCGCTGACTACGGGTTCTTCAACCACTACACCGTGCTGCAGGCCGGGTTGATACCGTTCGCAGTCGGCGGTCTCGCCTATTTCGCCAGAAATTCGCACTGGTTCGAACCGAGTCACGGCCGGATTGCGGTGCTCGGGCTGTTGCTGGCCTTGAACGGAGGCTTTGCCGTTCTGTGGGAGTTCTATCGCTATGTGGGCGGCCTCTACCTGGCCGTGGCCCTCAACCTGGCGCTCATCCCAATGCTCTTTCGCTTCGACGAAGTTCGCGGCAAGCAGAGTTGGCAGCTGACCCTAGGGGGTATCGCCTACCCGCTGTTCATCGTGCACTGGTTCATCGGCACAGTGGTGCTCCACGTGTGGAGCTCACTGACCCCGAAGGGGGCCGCGCATTTCCTGGTGTCGCTGGCGGCATCCCTCGCCGTTTCGCTTGTGCTCTACCTCGGTGTCGACCGCAATGTTGAGAAGGTGCGGTTGCGCTTGAAGCGCCGCCCCGTCGCCGTTGCGGATGCGGCATGGGCAAGCCAGGCTGTGAAGCCTGGCTGACCCAGCGTGATTCAGATTGCCAGATCCGTTCGTCGCTTTCCGCAAGCGGCGTCGAAAGACGCGATGGGGACACTAGACTAGCCTCGGCTTACGAGTTGGACGACGGCGTCGGCGAGCTCGCGGCACGTGGCCCTGCCACCCATGTCCGCGGTGCGGATATCGGTATCCGCGAACAACCGCTCGATGGCGGCCACGACCGCCGCGGCCGCCTCCTTGTGCCCGAGGTGCTCGAGCATCATGGCGCCGGACCAGATCTGTCCGATCGGGTTGGCGATACCCTTGCCCGCTATATCGGGGGCGCTGCCATGCACCGGCTCGAACATGGAGGGATAGGCATGCTCGGGGTTGATGTTGCCGCCGGGTGCAATCGCGATAGTGCCGGTGGTGGCAGGGCCCAGATCGGAGAGGATGTCGCCGAACAGGTTCGAGCCGACGATAACGTCGAACCAGTGCGGGTTGCGGACAAGGTGCGCCGTCAGGATGTCGATGTGGAACTGACTGGTCTTGACCTGGGGATACTCCTTCGCGACGGCCGCAAAGCGCTCGTCCCAGTAGGGCATGGATATGGAGATGCCGTTCGACTTGGTGGCGGAAACGACCTCGCGGCGCTTGCGTGTCATGGCGAGATCGAAGGCATAGCGCATCACCCTGTCGCAGCCCTTCCTGGTGAACGTCGCCACCTGGATGGCCTGCTCCAGGTCGGTGCCCTCGAAGGAGCGCCCGCCCACCGAGGAGTACTCGCCCTCGTTGTTCTCGCGCACGATGAAGTAGTCGATGTCGCCGGGTTTGCGATCGGCAAGCGGCGACTTGATGCCGTGGAAAAGCCGGACAGGGCGGAGGTTCACGTACTGCTGGAAGCCGCGGCGGATCGGGATCAGGAGGCCCCACAGGGAAACATGGTCGGGGACGCCGGGCCAGCCTACGGCGCCCAGATAGATGGCATCGTGCTTGGCGATCCGTTCCAGGCCGTCCGATGGCATCATGGCTCCGGTCTTGGCGAATCGCTGGCAGGACCAGTCGTAGTGATCCCACGCATAGTCGATGCCGAAGCGCCCGCCGACCGCCTCCAGGACGCGGATACCTTCGGGCACCACCTCGTTGCCGATGCCGTCGCCCGGGATGACCGCGATCTTTAGCTTGTTGGTAGCTTTTGCTCCGGCAGGCGCGGCCATGGCGTTTCCTCGTGTGTGCGTTGTTGCGCGGTTCCCCCTCATTGTCTAAGCCGATCGGGCAGGGCAGGAGAAGGCAAATTCCAGCCATGCAGACGGAAGGGCTGACGCAGTCGCCGGTTCGTGCAAGGGTGCCGCCGCGGATCAAACCTTCCCGCCTTGTCCCCCCACCAGGCTCAATTCCACGTCGCTCATGCAAAAGCCGAGCTTGCCGACTAAAGGTCGCCTTGTAGCATCGGGCGCACAGCCGGCCACCGCCGCTGTCGAAGCGCTCAACAGCAGCGCGCGGAAGGTGAGGACGCCCTGCGGGGACGGCTCCATGGTCTGGCGCGTTTGGGGAAAAGGCGAGCCGCTTGTGCTGTTCCACGGAGGCTCGGGCTCCTGGACGCACTGGATCAAGACGATCCCGGAGCTCTCCAGGCACTACGAGCTGTGGGTTGCCGATATCCCCGGCCTCGGCGACTCGGCTATGCCGCCACAGCCTTGGGTGCCCGCAAGCATCGCCCAGGTCGTAGTCGCGGGACTGGACGAGCTATTCCCGAAAAGTGCCAAGCTGCGGCTCGCCGGCTTCTCCTTCGGCGGCCAGATTGCCGGCCTCTCCTCGGCCATTCTCCGGGAGCGCGTGCGCGAGTTGGTGCTGATCGGGGTCGCAGCGCTCGGCCTGCGCGCCGATCCACGCGAGCCCTTCAAGAAGCGGCGAACGGGCATGAGCGGGGAGGAGGTCGCCGCCGTCTACCGGCAGAACCTCGAGGTTCTGATGTTCGCCGATCCCGCCAACATCGATGCGCTGGCCATCCACCTGCAGGGCGAAAACGTGAAGCGCGCCCGCTTCCGCAGCCGCCCGTTTGCAACCACCGACGCCCTGGCCCGGGCGCTCGCGAACGTGACGGCGACGGTCAAGACCATCTGGGGCACCCGCGACATCACGGCGTTGTCCTCGCTCGATCAGCGGCTCGCAATCCTGCGCCGCCATCACCCCGAACTCGATGTTCGCCTCATCGAGGGCGCCGGGCACTGGGTGATGTACGAGGCTGCCGATGAATTCAATGCCGCCTTCCTCGACCTGTTGCAGGGCAAGCCGCGGTAGCGGCTCGATGCGGGTTACAGCTGCCTAGCGGGCTTCGAGCGTGAGGACCGCGTCCTCGTACTTGCCCGCGCCCATCCCTCCAGCCTCGAACAGCTCGTGCTTGGCGATCCAGGCGAAGGACTGCTCGTAGACCTCCGTGGTATAGGGCTCGAAGACGATGCGCTCCCCCGGCCCCCACGCACGCGTGTCCATGCGCATGTGGAACCGCTCAGGGAACTCGTTTCTATAGTAGTGCGTGTACAGCTCCGGCCGCAGGTCGATATCGCGCTGGGCATGCCGCAGGGCCCGGAAGAACTTGCGGATGTTCTCGGGCTCGGGATCGTCGTTGATCATGGCGGAGATCATGAAGGTATTGTCGATGATCTTGCGGAAGCCCAGTTGCTCGGCGAAGTAGTAGGGGCCGCTGAAGAGGGTGGCAGCTGGCGACTTGCCGTCGAGAAAGGCCTCCATCCGGTTGAACAGCATGCCCTCGTCGAACGACAGCTTGATCTCGCTCACCGGCATGTATTGCTCGAGCGCCTGGATGGTGGCGTAGTGGCTCCCCGATTGGTAGCCGACAGAGATCGGCACGCCGGCGAGGTCTGCGGGCGAGCGCACGCTTGAATCCCAGGGCACGAAGACCGCCGACGGCGCGACGGAATAGGCGTCGGCATAAAGCTTCGTGTGGCCTCTGGAGGCAGCCACGTTCACGGTCCAGTGGCAGGCGCAGGTGACGTTGGAGGAGCGCCCCTTCTCGATCGACTGGAAGGCGCCTGACTTGCCCGTGGTCGCATGATGCGCCCCGCCGGTGGTGCGGATGAGCTCCCGGAATTCGTAGTCCAGGCCCTCGGCGCGAAAGTAGCCTTTTTCCTCGGCGACCCATTCCTGCAGGCGGAAATGCGGTTCGATGACGAACCTGGGCATGGCCGTTTCTCCCGATACGCTATTTGATGGCTTGGGCCGCCTTGGCGACGAAGCGCCCGTCCCACGTCTTGGAGAGATCGATGGTGGCGGATGCGATCTCCTTGTCGAACTGCTTGAGGAAATCGAGCGAGCGCTTTTGGCTGTCGGCGCTGACGATGCCGTCACGCGAATAGACCTGCTGATTGGCCTGCACTGCCGCGGTGTAGAGCGCCTTGTCGCCCAGCCAGTACTCCTGCGGAACGGCGTCGGTGATCTGCTCGGGCGTCGCCTTCTCCATCCACTTCAGCGTCTTGTAGAAGGCGTTCACGAGCGCCTGCACGGTATTGGGATTAGCGGTGGCGAAATCGCGCTTGAGGTAGAGCACAGCCGCCGACATCGGGCCACCCAGCACCTTGGTCGTGCCCTCCGTCGTGCGCGTCTCCTCGAGTATGACGACGTCGCCGGTCGACTGCAGCTTGGCAATTACGGGATCGATGTTGGAGATGGCGTCGATCTCGCCGCGCTGGATGGCTGCGATGGCCGAGCCCGTCGCGCCCACGCCCACGAACGACGCGTCATCCGGCTTGAGGCCGGCCTTGGCCATCAGATACCAGACGATCATGTTGGTCGACGATCCTGGCGCCGTGACGCCGATCTTGGCACCCTTGAGGTCGGCAACGGTCTTGATCTTGTCGGCGCGATCCTTTTTCACCGCCAGCGCGATACCGGGATAGCGGCCGAGTTCGATGACGGCCAGAATGTCCTGGCCCTTGGCCTGCATGCGCAGGGTGTGCTCGTAGGCGCCGGTCACGACATCCGCCGAGCCGCCCACCAGCGCGGTGAGTGATTGCGAGCCGCCCTTGAAATCGCTGATCTCGACGTTCAGCCCCTGCTCCTTGAAATGGCCGAGCCGGTCGGCAAGGGCTAGCGCGAGGTAGTAGAGAGCCGGAGCGCCACCCACGCCGAGCTTGACGTCCTTCTTCTCGGGCGCCTGCGCGCGGGCACCCGCTGCTGCCAGCAGCAGCGCCGCGGCGACAGCGATCGTTCTTGCGATTCTCATGAAAATTCCTCCGGCTCCGAACTCTCGAGCTCCAGCTTCATGCTCAGGCCTGGCTCGCGGCGGCCGGGGGCCGCCATACCAGCAGGCGGTTCTCGGCCAGAGTCACGAGCCAGTCGATGATGAGCACGAACACGGCCAAGATGACCATACCGGCAAACACCCCGGTCGTGTCCAATGTCCCCTCCGCTTGCTGGATCAGGTGACCGAGACCCGCTGCCGAGCCCAGATATTCGCCCACCACCGCGCCGATGATGGCAAAACCGACGGAGGTATGCAGGGAGGAGAACACCCAGGACAGGGCCGAGGGCCAGTAGACGTGCCTGAACAGCTGGCGCTCGCTCATGCCAAGCATGCGGGCGTTTGCCAGGATGGCCGGGCTGACCTCCTTCACGCCCTGGTAGACGTTGAAGAAAACGATGAAAAACACGAGCGTCACGCCCAGCGCCACCTTGGACCACATGCCCAGCCCCAGCCACAGCATGAAGATCGGGGCCAGCACAACGCGGGGCAGCGCGTTGAGCATCTTGATGTAGGGATCGAAGATCGCGGACATCAGTGCGTTTCGCGCGAGCCAGAAGCCCGCGGCAATGCCCGTGGCGGCACCGATGACGAAGGCGAGCACGCCCTCGGTCAGAGTGATCAGCAGATGCTGCCAGACGGTCTTGCCGAAGCAGGGATCGGAGATGTTGAGGATTCGCGTGAAGTCGATGGGCTCGGGGCAGGTGACGATCTTGGCGGTGCCGTTCGCAAACAGCATCCAGATCCGCGAGGCCACGTCGAGGGGTGTCGAGAAGAAGAACTTCGGTAGCAGATAGCGGCCACCGATCGGCACCGTGGAGCCGATGTGCCAGGCGAGGAGAACCACCACGGCCACCAGAACCTGTAGGAGGAGCAGCTTTCCCCGGCCGACCCTCATGCGCTGTCCCCGTAGGCCCTCAAGACCTCGTCACGGAGCTGATCCCAGATCAGCCTGTGCAACTCGTGGAAGCGGGGTAGCAGCCGAACCTCCGAGGCGTCGCGGGGCCGGGGCAGGTCGATGGCATGGTCGCCGATGATCCGCGCCGCAGGCCCTGCCGACATGATCACGACGCGATCTGCAAGCGCGATCGCCTCCTCCAGGTCGTGGGTAACGAACAGGACGGCCTTGCGGTCGCCCGCCCACAGCCCGAGCAGCAGGTTGCCCATGATCTGGCGCGTCTGAGCGTCGAGCGGGCCGAAAGGTTCGTCCATCAGCAAGATCTTGGGATCGCGGATCAGAACCTGGGCGAGACCGACGCGCTTGCGCTGGCCGCCAGAGAGTTGGTGAGGGTAGCGGTCGCCGAAGGCGGCAAGGCCGACGCGCTTGAGCCAGCCTTGCGCTCGTTCGAGCGCTTCCGCGCGTGCAGTCCCGTTTACCTCGAGGCCGATGGCGACGTTGTCGCGCGCCGTCTTCCACGGCATCACCGCATCCTGCTGGAACAGGTAGCCCGCCTCGCGGCTGAGGCCGGAAAGCCGCCTACCGAGCACATGGATCTCGCCGGCAGAGGGGGCGAGCAGGCCGGCGGCCGCGTTGAGCAGGGTCGACTTGCCGCAGCCGGTCGGGCCGACGATCGCCACGAACTCATGCGCGCCAACGCCGATATCGGTCGCAGCAACGGCAGGATAGCGGCCGCCGTCGGCAAGGGGGAACTCGATGGTCACGCCGCGAAAGTGAATGGCCTCCGCCCCGACATGGCTCACAGGCCCGCTCTCCTCCCGGCACCGGCATCGGCCACCATCGACCGCTTCATGTGGAGGCGCTCCCCCCATTGTCGAACGCACTCGGACAAGGGGTCCGAGGCCACAGATGTGGCCCTATCGCCACGTTCCGATGGGCAACAGTCGATTTGCTGCCGTCCCCGCAGGGCTGGGCACCAAATTTGCTTCTAAGGCCGACAAGCATGAACTCTGCGCGCTTTGGAGACCAAATCGTGAGCGCTGTCTGGACGGTTCGAGACAGCAACGGCCAGCTTCTGCCCAATTTTGAGGCGCCCTCCCGCCTCGATGTTGGGCGAAAGATCGTCCCAACTCACTATGATAACTTCCGGCTTCGCGTTTCGCATTCCTACCGGGAGATGTTCGACCGCGCCGTGGCGCAAATCCTGGACCGCAAGGGCTGGAAAATCGTCCGCATGGACCCGGTCGACACCGCGGCCGGGTGAGCCACGACAAGCCAGCCGCGCTTCGCTTGCTCGCGAAGGCAAATAGGCCCGCGAGGATCATACCGCCTTTGTCTTGCGCAACCTTGCGATGTCCTCCTTGCTGTAGCCCAGCTCGGCCAGCACCTCGTCGGTGTGCGCGCCGAGCTCAGGGGTTGGACGGTCAAGCACGCAGGGCGTGCGCGACAGGCTGACGGCCTGGTTGACGATCGCCACCTGCCCCCTGGTCGGATGCTTCATCGGGACGGCCATGCCGACATGCTCGACCTGCGGATCGGCGAACATCTGGTCGATCGAATAGATGGGTCCCGACGGGCAACCGGCCGCATTGAGCCTCTCCACCAGATCCTTGCTGGCATAGCGCTTTGTGAACTCGGCCATCTCAGCGTTGAGGCGCTTGCGGTTCTTGGAGCGGCTCTCGCTGGTCTTGAAGTCGGGGTCCTCCAGCAGCTTCTCCGCGCCCACGCACTTGCAGAAGCGGGCGAAGATGTGCCCGCCCGACGCGGCAATATTGATGTGCCCGTCGCTGGTCGGGAACACGCCGGTCGGGATGGAAGTCGGGTGATCGTTGCCAGCCTGTCCCGGAACCTCGCGGGCAACAAGCCAGCGCGCCGCCTGGAAGTCGAGCATGGAAATCTGGGCTTGCAGGAGCGAGGTCTGCACCCACTGCCCCTCGCCCGATATGTCGCGCTCAAGAAGGGCGATCAGGGCGCCCATGGCGGCATAGTTGCCGCTGGACAGATCGGCGATGGGGATGCCGACGCGAACGGGGCCCTGGCCAGGGAGGCCCGTGATCGACATGAGGCCGCCCATGCCCTGCGCGATCTGATCGAAGCCCGGCCGATTGCCGTAAGGCCCGTCCTGGCCAAAGCCCGACAGGCTCACGTACACCAGACGCGGGTTGAGCTTGCGCAGCGTCTCGTAGTCGAAGCCCAGGCGTTTCTTCACGTCCGGCCGATAGTTCTCGATCAGAACGTCGGCACCGGCGGCCAGCTTTTTCAAGACCGCGACACCCTCGGGCGCCTTGAGGTTGAGCGTAATGCTGCGCTTGTTGCGATGCAGGTTGAAGAAGTCCGGACCGTGCCGCGCCCCGCCCATCACATCCTCGCCGGACGCGTCATGCGGAATTTCGACCTTGATCACGTCCGCGCCCCAATCGGCGAAGTGGCGGGCCGCCGTCGGGCCCGCGCGCGCCCGCGTCAGATCGATCACCTTGAAGCGGGACAAGGGTCCCTGTCGCGTGCTGCTCATGGCGCGTTCTCTCCCGTCGTAGTCAAGTGCATCATAGGCTGCAGCCCTCAAGCCGTCAGTACGATCTTGCCGAAGTGGGCGTTGGCACGCATGTGCGCGAGCGCTGCCGCGGCCTGCTCGAGGGGAAATACGCGGTCGATCGGAAGCCTGAGCCGGCCGGCCTCGATGTCGCCCCACAGATCGGCGCGGACGCGACGATTGATCTCGCGCACCTCCTCGACCGTGCGCGTGCGGAAGGTGACGCCGATGTAGTCGATGCGCTTCATGGCATGCAGGTCGAAATCGAACTCGCCCTTGAAGCCGCCGAGACGGCCGACGTTGACGATACGGCCGAGCACCGCAGCGGCCTTGAGGTTGCCGTTGGCGACGCTGGCGGAGACCTGATCGACGATGAGGTCGACACCCTTTCCGCTGGTCGCATCCACGACCTTCTGCGCCCAATCCGCTGCAGTCGTGTCGACGGCGAGGTCGGCACCATACTCACCCAGCCGCTCGCGGCGGCCCGGATTGGTGGAGGTGCCGATTACGAGCCGGGCGCCCCTGAGCTTCGCGATCTGCAGGCCCATCAGCCCCACGCCGGAGCTGGCGCCTTGGATCATCACGCTCTCGCCGGCCTGTAATCGGCCCGCGGTGACGACAGCATTGTGCATGGTCTGCAATGCGACCGGGAGGGTCGCCGCCTGCTCGTAGCCCATGTTGTTGGCAGGAATCGGCGCCACACGGCCCCAGTCGGCGAGGGCATATTCCGCATAGCCACCATTGCCCGAGCACATGACGCGGTCGCCGGGCTTCACGTTCTTCACCTCGCTGCCGGCGGCCTCCACATCGCCGGCGAACTCGAGGCCCATCACGGTGCCCGGTCCGCCGACCGGCCCGTGCAAATGGCCCGACGCGATGATGAGATCAGCACGGTTGAGGCCGGCCGCCCTGACGCGAACCAGGACCTGGCTAGGGCCTGGCGTGGGCTTCTGGATATCACGGATCTGGATGCCGCCTTCGGCGAGCACTGCTGCCTTCATCCTGAAGTCTCCTTCCGGGGAGCCACGCTGGCCGAGGATACATCGAGAAACCGGAGCGCCGAGAAGCCTCTAATGCACCGGAGGTAGCCGCGAATTGCAATTCGCAGCTCGCGGAACCTGGTTGCACCGCGCGCAAGAACCGCATGCAAGAGCTGCCCGAAAGGCATATGAATGCCCTCATGGCACACTCCAACACCATGGACGCCCCGCGGGTTGACGCCGCGCGCACAGTTGCCCGCGTGCGTGTGTGGCTGATCACTGTCGCCGCGTTGGTGTTCGTGATGGTGAGCATCGGTGGAGCAACCCGGCTCACGGGCTCTGGCCTCTCTATCACGGAATGGCAGCCGATCATGGGGACGATCCCGCCTCTGTCCCAGGCGGACTGGCTCGAGGCCTTTGCCAAGTACCGGCAGATTCCGCAGTACCACCACGTCAACCGCGGGATGAGTCTGGAAGCATTCAAGTTCATCTATTGGTGGGAGTGGACCCATCGTTTCCTGGGTCGCCTGATCGGGCTCGCGGTCCTCCTGCCGTTCCTCGCCTTCCTTGCCGCCGGGCAACTGCCGCGGGGCCTGGCGCAAAAGCTGGCGGCTATCTTCGCGCTCGGGGCGCTTCAGGGCTTCGTGGGCTGGTACATGGTGCGCTCAGGCCTTGCCGATCGGCTCGACGTCAGCCAATACCGGCTCGCACTCCACCTGACGCTTGCCATCCTGATCTTCGGAGCCCTGATCTGGGTCATTCTGTCGCTGGGCGCGCCTGTCCAGTCCACCCGCGGCTTGGTTGCGCCTGGCACCGGGGCTGCCGTGGCAGTCGTGCTGATCCTGCTCGTGCAGATCGTGCTGGGCGCGCTTGTCGCCGGTCTGAAAGCCGGCGCGTCCTACAACACCTGGCCGCTGATGGACGGAAGCCTCGTGCCGGGCGGGCTTGGCGCGATGGAGCCGTGGTATCTCAACCTGTTCGAGAATGCACTGACCGTGCAGTTCAACCACCGCCTCGCGGCCTACGTGCTTCTCGTTGCTGCCGTGTGGCACGCGTGGGTGGTGAGGAGGCGCGCGCTTGATGCGCGGGCGCATACATCGTCAACAGTGCTCGCCGCTGCAGTAATGGCCCAGGCAGCGCTCGGCATCTGGACCTTGCTCGCGCAAGTCCCGCTGGCGTTGGGGCTCGCACATCAAGCCGGCGCCGCGGCGCTGTTCGGGATCGCCGTCTGGAACCTTCACACATTGCGGCACGCCCCGCTGCCGACGAGTGTCGCGTCGTGAGCAACCTCGTGCTGGTGTTCGACCTCGACGACACGCTCTATCCCGAGCGGCAATTCGCTTTGTCGGGCTTTGCAGCGGCGGGTCGCTGGGCCGAAGCCGAGCTCGGCGTGGCGGGGCTCGCCGCAAGCATGACGCACCTGCTCGATCAGGGCCACCTTGGCGGGCTGTTCCGCATCGCGCTGTCAGAGGGGTGCCCCAATCACACGCCCGAGCATCTTGCTGCCCTCGTGGAAGCCTATCGCAATCACGAGCCCGAGCTGACGCTGTTCGAGGATGCGGCGTGGGCCTTGGCGCATTTCGGCGGCAAGGGGAAGCTCGGCCTGATTACCGACGGCACCCACAGCGTGCAGGCCAAAAAGGTGCGGGCGCTCGGCATCGCCCCGCACTTTGGCGAGATCGTCTACACGCACGCTCTGGGCGGCAAGGAATTCTCCAAGCCGCACCCCAGGAGCTATGAGATGGTCGAGCAAGCACTCGGAGGCGCTGGTACGCGCCTTGTCTACATCGGCGACAATCCGTCCAAGGACTTCGTTGCGCCCAATGCACGCGGCTGGACCAGCGTCATGGTGAAGCGAACGGAGGCGAAGGGCATACACGAGCGCGCGGAAGTGGCCCCGGGAGGCGCGCCGCACCACACCATCGTCTCGCTGACCGAGTTGCCCCGGCTCCTGCTACAGGGGTGACCCGTGCACCAGCCCGCACGCACCGTGCCCGATGCTGTGCCGGGAAACTGGGTGGACAGGCTTGCCCCCGCCGGTGCCAAGCCCTACCTGCGCCTTGCGCGCTTCGACCGGCCGATCGGAGCGTGGCTGTTGCTGTTCCCCTGCTGGTGGGGACAGGCGTTGGCCGAGCTTTCGCTCGGACGAGCCTTCCCGGACCCCTGGTATCTGTCGCTCTTCCTCATCGGCGCTTTCATCATGCGCGGGGCGGGATGCACCTATAACGACATCGTCGACAGGGATTACGACGCCGGGGTGGAGCGCACCGCCGCGCGCCCTATTCCCTCCGGCCAGGTGACGGTGCGTCAGGCGCAGGCTTTCATGCTTGTCCTGTGCGGCATCGGGTTTCTGGTGCTGATCCAGCTCAACCTCTTCACGATCATCCTGGGCATCGCGTCGCTTGCTCTCATTGCCGCCTATCCATTTGCGAAGCGCTTCACGCATTGGCCGCAGATCATGCTCGGCCTGACGTTCAAATGGGGCGCGCTGGTGGGCTGGTCGACCATCACCGGCTCCTTGGCGGCCGCACCGCTCGCGCTCTACGCGGGCTCGGTGCTGTGGACCATCGGCTACGACACCATCTATGCTCACCAGGACAAGGAGGACGACCTTGCAGTGGGCCTGAAGTCGACGGCGCTCAAGCTGGGCGAGGCCACACCGCAGTGGCTCCTCGCATTCTACGGGGGGGCGATCCTGTTATGGGGACTGGCCGGGGCGCTGGCCGGCGCAGGGCTCGTCTTCTTCCTGGCCCTTGCGCTGGCGAGCGCGCAGTTTGTCTGGCAGGTGGCCACGCTCGATCTGGCCGATGCAAAGAACTGCCTCGTGCGCTTCAAGTCGAACCGGGTGATCGGCTGGCTACTGTTCCTGGGCCTCGCCGGCGACATGGCGCTCGGCACACTTGCGGCTGCCTTCTCCTAAGTCAGTCAGTGCAGCAGGCGACGCGACACACGGCAGCACCAGCTTGACCGGCGCTGCCGTGCGCTTCTGTTAACTCCTGAGCGGCCGTCTGTCCGCGACCTTTCACGGTTGTTAGTTCTGCCACAAAAGGCTTCCGAACCACTTAAGTGGGAAGGTAAAAGAAACCTAAGCGAAAGAACGAACATGACCACTGCCAACGTCCCGACGCGGCCGGCCAAACAGCTTCTCCATCTCGTCTTCGGCGGCGAGCTGAAGTCCCTCAGCGAGCTGGAATTCAGCAATCTTGGCGAGCTCGATATCGTCGGCATTTATCCCAACTATGCGAAGGCTTACAAAGCCTGGAAGGCGGCGGCGCAGCGCACTGTGGACAATGCGCAGGTGCGCTACTTCATCGTTCATATCCACCGCCTCCTCGACCCAAATGTCACAGCGTAGCCACGTTCCTGGTGCATCCGCGCCGGGGCTCGCAGATGATTCTCCGATCACCGGGTAGCGTTTGTGCGTTTGAGCTGATAGACGGGGAAACGCTGGCGGGGAATGAAGCCTGCGGCCGCCAATCAGGGGAACCTTGCGCAAGCGTTCGAAAATCTCGCGTAGCGCAACGCGCGTGTTCGCCCTCGACGAACGCGCAAGTGGCACGTTGCGACGTTTCATTGCCGACTGGGTGCTGCCGCGTTGGCGGCAAATCGCCGTGGCCTTGGCGTTCACCGGAGGGCTTGCAGCCTCAACCGGGGCCTATCCCCTAATTATCAAGAACTCATTCGATGCGCTCATGCGGGCCGAGGGCAATCTGCCGTGGGTGCTGGGCGCCATCGTCGCCGTCACGAGCGCACGCGGCCTCTTCCTCTATCTGCACCAGGTGGCGTCCGCCCGCATCGTGATGCGCATGACGACCGATCTCCAGAAGGCGGCATTCGCCCACCTCATCAATTCCGATTATGCCAGGCTCACCCGTGAGAGCACGGGTCACTATGTCTCACGGCTCACGAACGATCTCGCGGTCGTCCAGCAGGCGACCCAGACGTCGATGATGACCTTTGCCAAAGACATCCTCGCGGTGGCCGCCGTCCTGGTATCGATGCTTTACCTCGACTGGATGCTGACGCTCATCGTGTTCGCCGTCTATCCGCTGGCAGTCCTGCCGATGAGCAGCGTAGGGCGGCGCCTGCGCTCCGTAGCGCGCCGCACCCAAGCCGAGATCGGCGACATGACCTCGCGCCTGACCGAGAAGCTTGCCGGCGCACGTCTGATCAAGGCCTTCAATCTCGAGAACTACGCGATCGAGCGGCTGAACAGCAATTTTGAGCAGATCTATCGGCTCAGGATGAAGGCCGTGCGAACACGTGGCCGGATGGGCCCCGCGCTGGAGGCATTGGCCGGCATCGTCATTGCGTGCGTGATCGCCTTCGCTTATTGGCGCATCGCGACGGGCATCAGCACGGTGGGCTCCTTCATGGGGTTCGTTGCGGCCCTGCTGCTCGCGGCTCAGCCGATCAAGTCGCTGGGGGCGGTGGCAACGGCGACGTTCGAGGGACTGGCCGCGGCCGAACGGGTCTACGAGTTGCTCGACGAGAAGCCAACCGTGATCGATCGGCCGGGGGCGCAGCCGCTCGCAGTCAAGGAAGGCGCGATCGAGTTCGAGAAGGTCGGCTTCGGTTACGCCGCGGCCGATGGGACCGCGGTGGAGAACTTCTCACTGTCGGTGCCCGGCGGCAAGACGGTCGCACTCGTGGGCCGCTCCGGCGCCGGCAAGTCCACCGCGATCAACCTAGTCGCGCGACTGTTCGACGTGACCTCCGGAAGGATCCTCATCGATGGCCAGGACCTGCGCGATGTGCAGCTGGCGAGCCTGCGGCAGGCAATTGCCATCGTGAGCCAGGAGGTGACCCTGTTCGACGACACGATCAGGGCCAACATCGCGCTCGGACGCCTCGGCGCCAGCGAGGCAGACATCATCGCCGCCGCCAAGGCTGCGGCCGCGCACGAGTTCATCATCTCCCAGCCGTCGGGCTACGACACCGTCGTCGGCGACAGCGGTATGCGGTTGTCGGGCGGACAGCGTCAGCGCGTCGCGCTTGCCAGGGCAATCCTTAAGGACGCGCCGATCCTTCTGCTCGACGAGGCGACAAGCGCGCTCGATACCGAGTCCGAGCGCCTCGTGCAGGAAGCGCTCACCCGCTTTACGCGAAGCCGGACCACACTCATCATCGCGCACCGGCTTTCAACGGTGCAGCGCGCCGACCTGATCTGCGTGATGGACCATGGCCGCCTCATCGAAATCGGCACGCACGCCGAACTCCTGCAGCGCGACGGGTCTTACGCGCGACTGTGCCGAGCGCAGATTCTGACGGATATCGATTCGGCGCCGAACATGCTGCTGCCACAATCCAACGAGGCAGCCTAAGCTTGCGACCTGCCAGGGCAGGGGATAGAAGCAAGAAGCCTGTGGCGAATCAAAGCTTTCTTAGTACGCTCGAGATCGGCTATAGAAGCGCCGATCCACTCATTTCACGGGGCTGCAGCTCCCGGTCAGGAAATGCCTCGGATGGCGACGGCTCAAAACCGAGCAAGGCTTGTCGACAGGCTGGCGGGAACTTTGCTTGCCCGCTATGTGAGCTGGGTGCGGCGCACCTCGCGCGGCATCCCCGAGATGGAGGCCATCGTCGCCGAAGCCGCCGAGAAGCATTTCCCATGCATCGTCGGCATGTGGCATGGCGAGTTCATGCTGCTTCCGTTGATCAAGCCGCGTGATCTCGCCACCGACGTCATGCTGGCGCGGCACGGCGACGCCGAGTTTCTTGGCGAAGCCCTCAAGCAATTCGATATGCAGCTCATTCGCGGCGCCGGTGCCGCCGGCCGCGGCAAGGACCGTGGCGGTGCCCACGCCTATCGCGCTGCCATCCAAGCCCTGCGCGACGGCCGCGCGGTGGCGATGACGGCCGACGTTCCCGGCGGGCAGGCGCGCAAGGCCGGCCTCGGCATCGTCATGGCGGCCAAGCAGTCGGGTCGCCCGATTGTGCCGGTGGCGATCGCCACGAAGCGCTACTTTGCACTCAACACCTGGAGCCGGATGACGATCAACCTGCCGTACTCCAGCTTGGGGTTTGCGGCTGGCTCTGCCGTGTACGTGCCGCATGAGGCAACGTCCGAGGATCTGGAACGCTACCGGCAGGCGGTGGAGGCTGGCCTCAACGCGGCGACCGAGCTCGCCTATGCCCGCGCCGGGGGCGATGCGGAGCGCGCCACGCCTGGCGGCGCCATCACGAAGCGCCCCGAACCCGGACTCTGGCTCAAGGGCTACCGCTCCGTCACCAGTTACGCACGACCCATTGCGCCCCTGCTGCTCGGTTTACGCGAACGGCGCGGCAAGGAAGAGCCGCAGCGCCGCGGCGAGCGTCTCGGCCGGCCAAGCGTCGCTCGGCCTGCTGGACGTCTCGTGTGGTTCCATGCCGCAAGCGTCGGCGAGACCAATGCCATTCTGCCGCTGATGTCGGCCTTGGCGCAGGAACGCCCGACGCTGTCGTTCCTCCTCACGACGGGTACGGTCACCTCAGCACAGCTCGCGGCGCAGAGGCTGGGACCCAGGGCCGTGCATCAGTACGCGCCGCTCGATGCACCGGAGTATGTCAGGAGCTTCCTCGATCACTGGCGCCCGGATCTCGGCGTGTTCACCGAGTCCGAGATCTGGCCCAACCTGATCCTCGAAAGCGCTGCCCGCGACATACCGCTGGCGTTGGTCAACGCCCGCATGACGAAGCGCTCGTTCCGCCGCTGGCGGCGCAATCCGAGGTTTGCCAATCCGCTGTTCAGCCGCTTCTCGATCGTGCTCGCGCAGAACGAGGCGCTGGCCAGAAGCTTCTCCACGCTCGGCGCTCGAAGCGCGGTCCCCACCGGCAACCTGAAAGCCGACGCTCCGGCGCCGGTGGTCGACAGCGCCGAGTTCGAGCGGCTGCGTCCGATGCTGCAGGGCCGCCCGCTGCTTATCGCCGCCAGCACGCACGACGGCGAGGACGAGATCATTGCCGGCGCGCATCGCCAGCTCGCCGCGAACCTGCCGGGTCTATGCACCATGATCGCGCCGCGGCACCCCCAGCGGGGCCCAGCCATCGTCGAAATGCTGAGGAGCCAAGGACTGAGGACCGCCCAGCGCTCCCTCGGCGAGCTCCCGGGCCCGACGGTCGCCGCCTACGTCTTCGACACGATCGGCGAGCTCGGCACGCTCTATAAGCTGGCGTCCGTGGCCTTCATCGGCGGCTCGCTCGTCGATCGCGGGGGTCACAACCCCATCGAGGCGATGCAACATGGCGCCGCGGTCCTGGTCGGACCTCATCGGCAGAACTTTGCCGATGCCTATGGTGCCCTCATCGCCAACGGTGGCGCCATCGTCGTGCAGTCCGCTGACGACATCGCCAAGGCTGCGCGCAAGCTCCTGCTGGACGAGGCGGAGCTCGCGAGCGTGCGCTCGCGGGCCAACGCGGCACTCGCCACGATATCCGGTGCGCTGCCGCGCACCATAGAGGCACTGCTACGCTATCTGCCGAGCGAGGAAGGCTTGGCGCGTGCGTCTTGACGAGCCGTCCTGGTGGTATCGCCAGGGCACGAGCGGCGTTGCGACGTGTCTGCAGCCGCTGGCGGCCATATACGGATGGGTGGCCGAGACGCGTTACCTTCGCGCCAGCCCATACCGTTCGCGGCTGCCCGTCATTTGCGTGGGCAATTTCACGGCAGGCGGGAGCGGCAAGACGCCGCTTTCAATTTATCTGTGCGAGCGGCTGAAGGCAGCGGGTCACGAGCCTGCTGCCCTGACACGCGGCTACGGCGGGCGTCTCGGCGGGCCCTATTGGGTGGACGCGGCCTCTGACGTCGCCGACGACGTCGGCGACGAGGCGCTGCTGCTTGCCGGCGTCGCGCCGACCCTCGTTGCACGCGATCGTGCGGCGGGAGCGCGCGCAATCGAGGCTGGCCCGCATTCCGCCACGGTCGTCATCATGGACGACGGGCTGCAGAACCCTGGCCTGGCCAAGGACTTCACCATCGCCGTGGTCGAGGGGGGACGAGGACTAGGCAACGGCCTGGTCATACCGGCGGGACCTTTGCGGGCAGCGCTCGACTTCCAGCTCGAGCTGACGGACGCCATCGTCGTCAGCGAGAGCGTCTATTCAGAGACCTCCGGCAGCATGACGGACTGGCTGCGCCACCGTTTCGCGGGACCCGTGTTGAGGGCCAATGTTGTGCCGGGTCCTGGGACCGACTGGCTGAAAGGTGCTCGCGTAATCGCCTGGGCTGGCATCGCCGCGCCTCGGCGCTTCTTCGCGACGTTGATGGCGCTGGGCGCCGATGTGGTCGAAAGCGTGATTTTTCGTGACCACGAGCGGCTCGGCGACCGGGACGCGCAACGTCTGCTGGACCTGACGCACCGACATTCCGCACAACTCGTCACGACGCAGAAGGATATGGCGCGCTTGGCCGGTGCCAGCGGCACGCGCGTAGAGCTTGCACAAGCTTCGCGGGTTGTGCCGGTTCACCTGGTCTTCGCGAATCCTGACGCGGAGCGCCTGTCCTCGCTCGTCGTCACGGCCCTTCAGACCTGTAGCGGCCGGCGGTAGGCGCGGCAGCGGCTGCGCACGGGCCACACGGTCAGCGCTCTGCGATCGGTCCGGATCGCGATCTGCTTGACACCTCCCGGACACCACGCTCCTGTTCCTGCTAGGCCGCTGCAGCGAGCCGGGGGTTGGCTGGGCAGAGGAGTGGGCATGTCGCCACTTGCATGGCTTCGCCGCGCGGTTGTCTCCATGGGGATCGGTGCGACCAGCTACGCCATCATGCTGGGCATCATGGTGTTCTCGGTCGTTTACGATCGCGAGGCCGAGCCGATCATAACGCTCGCGTTCAACACCGGCCGAAGCATCATCGAAGCATTCGACAAGCTGGTCGCAGGCAGCCACTGGGGCCAGGTTGCCGTGAATCATATGCGCGAGCGGGTGAACATGACCCACATCGTCCTCTCGATACCGGCGATCATCATCGCCACGATCGTCATCGGCATTCCGTTCAACTGGCTGCTGGGGGGAACGCGCAGCGCCCTTCAGAGGATCGCCATAGCCCTTACCAGCATCCCGGCGACCGTAGTCTTGGCGGTGGTGCTGTTCAGCTTCAACGCGTTGGTGCCCGACACCTATGCCGCCCTTCTCCGTTTTGCCGACTGGGTCTGGCAGACGTCGCTGAATGCGCTGAGCGCGTCCGGCGACAGCATTCCCGGCGCACGCAAGCTGACGAACGCGGCGCGCCAGGGTTTCTCGGGGCATCACTACGTGATCATGGCGCTGTGCAGCATCGTGGCGTCATTCGTGGTGAATGCTCTCTTCGCGCTGATCTTTGACCGCAGGAAGCACGACGACTATCCGGCACAATTCAGATAGTCGGGCGGCTCGGCTTGATGGCAACGCGCAACCGCGCTCGACTGCAGCGCAGCGGGAGAACCGAGGGCGCACCCTTGGCCGCTACTGCGACTGCAGCCTTTCCAGGCGGCCTTGAGCGTTGACGGCGGAGGGATCAATGGCGAGAGTCTGGCGATAGTCGCCGGCCGCCGCCGCCGTGTCGCCCAGGCGCTCGTAGGCGACGCCACGATTGAAGTACGCAAGCGCGAATTGTCGGTCGAGTTCGATCGCCCGTGAATAGTCGGCGATGGCCAGCTCGTATTGCTGTGTATCGAAATAGGCGTTGCCACGGTTGTAGGGAATGAGCGGGTTCCCACCATCCAGCGCAATCGCCGCGTTGAAGTCGGAAATGGCCTGCTGGTATTTCGCCCGCTGGGCGTAGATGTTTGCGCGGTTGAGGTAGGCGGTAGCGCGATTCTCCCGTCCGCCCTGCCCGAGCCGTATGTAGGCCGTGCAGCCACGCAGCTGCTGGTCCAGATTGCGGACCTGATTGCAGTCTTCAGCGGGACCTGCAAGTGCGGGAACAGCCAGGACACCGGCAACGAGTGCTACGGCACATGCCCTCCGGATCCACATGAGAGTTCGGCCTTTGGCGAGCTGCCACCTAGCCACCCACGCCGGCAACACCGATTGCTGACGTCAACGCCCTATATGTGCGATCGCTGCGCAGACTTTCAAGCCGCGATCTCCGCTGCCCCGCCGCCCTCTGACCCGCTTGCAGGTGCGCCACGCCGGCCCACCGGAAAGCCTTCAATCGGCGCGCAGGACTTCAGATGAGGAAATCTTCCTTCTTGAGCTTGCCGCCCTTGGTCGCGGCGGCCATCCAGCGTGGCATGCGGCCACGGCCGGTCCAGGTATTCTCCGGATTCTTGGGATCGCGATATTTCGGAGCGACGCTGCCCTTGCCCTTGCGGCCCTTGCCGAAAAGCTCGTGGATCTCGAAGCCGTGCTCCCTGGCGATGTCGACCAGCTGCTGCCGGAGGGCGCTGCGCTCGGCGTTCTGCTTCTCGACCTTCAGACGCTCGATCTGGGCCTCCATTTCGGACAGCTCGGCATAGGTCAGTTTCTCAAGGCCATTGGCACGTGCCATTTTCTCTCTCCGGAGCAGCGGGAATTTTGGATACGGTGAATATCAATTGCTTCGGTTTATAAAGAATTGCAACCAGAATCGCAATGAAGGCGGAACAAACCGTGGCTGGTCGTCCTCCCTCCAGGCACCCTCCACGATCCTCACGATGTGTTAGAGCGCCCATCCGAATTCTGACATTTCAACCCGGATTCCTTTCGACTTGCACAGAGCGTGGCAAAAGCACAACGTCTGGGGTATTTGCAGAGTTCTGATAAAGGATTGGATACCCAAAAGGGACGAACACGAATATCGCTGCAATATCAATCCATTTTCCACGATTCTTCTGGGCAAACAGAGAGCAGCAGAGGCGGCACATGCAGAAAATCGACGCATCCATCCCTCGTATTCCCTTGGTCAAGAAGGCACCCAAGGCGGAAACGGTGACATTGCGCCATCTGGCGGCGGCGCTGGCCGAGAGCCATGGCGTCAAGAAAGCACAGGTCAATACGATGCTCATGGACATGGTCGGAGCGATTGCCAAGCACCTCAAAAAGGGCAAGCGCATCCGCCTCAACGGACTCGGCATTCTGCAGGTGCGCAAGCGTCCGGCACGCATGGGGCGCAACCCCGCCACCGGCGAGGCCATCAAGATCAAGGCCAGCAAGAAGATCGCATTCCGCGCTTCGAAGGAGCTCAAAGCAGCCGTCTAGGTCGATCCGGTCCACGTTGGCCTGGCCCCGCTTCGGCGGGGCCTTTTTTGTGCGGGATCGCCAATATCCGGTGACGTGAGCCTTGCCGGTTAACGAAACATGCAAGTTCCGATTAAACGACATGGTCGGGCTCGAGCGCGCACGCGCTCTCGCCTTTTTCAACCTGTAGCGTTGCGTGAGAGATTCCGAACCGGTCGTGCAGTGATCTCGCAACTGCAGCAAGGAATGCATCACCGGGCGATCCCTGTGGCATCACGAGATGGCAGGTGAGAGCCGTTTCGGTTGTACTCATCGGCCAGATATGCAGGTCATGGATCGACGCAACGCCCGGCACCTGCTCCAGGTGCAGGCGAACCGCTCTCGGATCGATGCCGGCCGGGACGCCATGCAGGGCCATGTTGACGGAGTCGCGCAGCAGGCCCCAGGTCCCCCACACGATGACACCGGCGATCGCGAGACTGACCAGCGGGTCCAGCCATGTCCATCCCGTCAGCAATATGGCTAGTCCAGCCAGCACCACGCCGAGGGATACCGCCGCATCCGCTACCATGTGCAGGTAGGCCCCGCGCACGTTGAGATCGCTCTTGCGGCCGCGGGCAAACATCCAGGCGGTGACACCATTGATGACAATACCTACCCCGGCGACGACCATCACGGTGAAGCCGGCCACGGGCTCGGGCCGGCCAAAGCGCTGCACGGCCTCCACGGCAATGGCGCCGACCGCGACCAGCAAGATCACCGCGTTGGCGAGGGCCGCCAGTATGGAGGAAGAGCCGAGCCCATAGGTATAGCGCGGCGTCGGCGCGCGGCGGGCCAAGGAGTTCGCGGTCCAGGCGATCAGCAGGGCGAACACATCACTAAGGTTGTGACCAGCATCAGCGAGCAGGGCCATCGAATTGGCAAGGAAGCCAGACGCGGTCTCGATCACGACAAAGAGCAGGTTCAGCGCGGTCCCCACCGCGAACGCCCAACCGAAATCCCCGGGCGCGTGGCTGTGGCCCGAGGCGTGTTGATGTCCGCGGTGGTGCCCAGAATGCTGGTGGTCGTGGTGGTCGTGTGCCATCAGGGATACCTGCTCTCCCGGAATGTCACATCCGCGCCTGCGCACGGTCAACGTCCGCAGATGGTCGCCTTCACAGTGCAAATTGCGGCGGCCAGCCATCTGACGCGCGGGACGGCGATGAGCTACACCAACCGCAAGTGATCTCCCCCGTCAGGTGCCATGCAAGCAGCGCAGCAAAAATCGAAGAGGCGAAGGACGCCCGAGGGCCTGGAGGCCAGGGAGCTTGCTGTTCGGCTCATCGCCGGCGTGCTCGCCGACAGAAAGCCCTTCGAGCAGGTACAAGCGGCCTGCCTTGCACACCCGCGCACTGCACAGCTCGAGCCGCGGGACCGCGCCTTCGCCCGAGCAATCGCGGCGACGGTGCTGCGCAGGCAGGGCGAGCTTGAGTTCGTGCTGGCAAGCTTCCTGAAGCATCCACCCCGCCAAGAAGGGCGCCTTTGGTCGATCCTGCTTACGGGTACCGCCCAGCTCGTCTGCCTCGAGCTGCCGGCGCACGCCGTAGTCGACCTCGCCGTCGAGACGGCGCGGCGCGACCCTCGTGCACATAGATTCGCCAAACTCGTGAACGCCGTCCTGCGACGGGTGGCCGCGCACGGGCGCGAGCTGCTATCGGGGCAGGACGGCGTGCGCCTCAATGTTCCCGACTGGCTCTGGCGGCGCTGGAGCGCGGCGTATGGAGAGGACACAGCCCGCCGCATCGCCACCGCAAGTCTGACAGAAGCAGCCCTCGACATCAGCGTCAAACCAGGCGGCGCGATGAGCGTGGAGGCGTGGGCGGAGCGCCTTGGCGGCTACCTGCTGCGCACCGGCTCCGTTCGCCTGCCGGCGCACGGCCGCATCGAGGATCTGCCTGGTTACGGCGACGGGGCATGGTGGATCCAGGATGCCGGCGCGGCGCTTGTCGCCCGCGTGGCCGGCGAGGTGAGCGGGCGCAGCGTCGCCGATCTGTGCGCAGCCCCCGGCGGCAAGACGGCGGCGCTGGCAGCAGGCGGCGCGCATGTCACGGCCGTCGACCTCTCGGCCGCGCGCCTTGCTCGCCTGCGTCACAACCTGGAACGGCTGCGCCTCTTTGCGGAGGTCGTGGAAGCCGACGCCGCCGCCTGGTCGCCGAGGCGGAACTTCGACGTCGTGGTCCTCGACGCGCCCTGTACGGCAACAGGAACCATCCGCCGCCATCCCGACATCCTGCGACTGAAACGTGCGGAGGATGTGGGGCGCATGGCCCTCCAACAGCATGCGTTGCTGGCGCATGCCGGCTCCCTCGTGCGGCCGGGCGGCCTACTCGTCTACAGCACCTGCTCGCTGGAGCCGGAGGAAGGCGCGGCGCAGATCGATGCGTTCCTCGCAGCCGAGGCGGACTTTGCGCGCATGCCGATCACCGCCAACGAGATCGGGGGCGAGCCGGAGTGGGTAACGCCCGGCGGAGACCTCCGGACGTTGCCATTCCATCTTCCACAGGAGCCGCCGAGTCTGTCCGGCATCGACGGATTCTTCGCCGCCCGGTTGCAGCGTCGCCCCTGAGCGAAGTTGTGCACACGCGATGCACAACCTTGTTGCCCGTGGGGCTTGGCGGGGCCGCCCCAGGCGGTTAAGCGAGCAGCATGGACAATCTATCCGCGCGAGCACCGGCCCTGCGCAGGGCAATGGGGGGGCGCGTTCTGGGGGCCCGGAGCCAGGCGGAAATTGCGCTGCTGGCCCTGCAGCGCGCCGGTCGCAGTACGCTGGCCAGAATGCGGCGCTCGCGCCTGCTGATGTGGCAATACGCATCGCCCGCCGCCGAAGACTTGCTGCTAACGCCCCCTGACCTGCGCCCTCAGGACGCAAGCTTTGTCGTCGAGGTGGCTGCTGGCAGCTTTGGCTTGGCGGGCCGGGTCGCCAATCTCAAGGGCCGTTCGCCGTTCGCCATCCAGCCGCCGAGTGGCGCCTGGGCGCGCGAGTTGCATGGCTTCGGCTGGTTGCGGCACCTGGAAGCCGCAGGCTCGCGCGAGGCCGCCGTGATCGCGCAGAATCTCGTGGCTGATTGGATCAGGCGAAGCGTCAGAGGCAATCACCCTGAGGATGCTTGGCGGGCCGAGGTTGTGGCGCGGCGGTCGATGTCCTGGCTGTCGCACTCTAGTCTCCTGCTCGATGGCTCCGATGCGAAGCGCTACGCCACGGTGATGCGCAGCATCAGTGCGCAGATCACCTACCTCGCGACTGCCTGGCGCGAAGCAGCGGACGGCTACCCGCGGCTGGTCGCCCTGATCGGCCAGGTGCACGCGGCGCTCTGCATTGCCGGCCATGACCGAAAGCTGGCGCAGGCGCAGGCGCTGCTGGTCGCGGAGCTGCAGCGCCAATTCCCGGCCGACGGTGGCCACGTCGGCCGCAACGCGTGGGTGCTCGTCGAGCTGCTGCTCGATCTGCTGCCGCTGCGCAGATGCTTTGCGGCAAGAAGCAAGACAGCGGATCCGGCGCTTCTGGCCAGCATCAAGCACATGGTCGAAATGCTGCGTCACCTGCGCATGGGTGACGGCACGCTGGCGCGCTTCAACGGCGTCGGAGCAAGCGAGCGTGGTGCGCTTGCGACAGTCGTGGGCTACGACGATGACGCGCCTTGCGCGGTGGCGAGCGTCCGTTCGGGCTACGCGCGGCTCTGCCGCGGCTCCACCCTCGTGCTGGTGGACGCGGGATCGGTCCCGCCGCTGCCGCTGGCGGGCTCGGCCTGCGCCGGCTGCCTCTCCTTCGAGCTGAGCGCGGGGCCGGAACTGCTGATCGTCAACGGCGGCATGCCCGGGCAAGATGAGGCGAGCCGCCGCGCGACTGCCCGCGGCACCTCCAGCCACAACACGTTGTGCCTGGGCGAAACATCGTCGGCCCGGCTAGTACGTGATCCAAGGCTGGAGCGCGAGATCGGCAGCCCGCCGCTGAGTCAGCCCGACAATATCACCTGCGCCCTGCGCGAGCTGAACGGTGCGGTCGAACTCGAGGCCTCGCACGACGGCTATGCCGGCACCTTCGGCCTCGTGCACACGCGCACCCTGACGCTTGGTGCGGAGGGCCGCGCCTTGACGGGCTGCGATCGCCTCGCGCCAGCCAAGGGTGGCGTTCTGCGCTTTTCCTGGGACGTGCCCATTGCGGCTCATTTTCATCTGCATCCCCAAGTCGAGGCCCGCGTCGGGGCTTCGCCCGACGTCGCCGAGCTGTGGCTTGAGAGTGGTGAGTTATGGCAACTCGCGGTGGCGGCCGGCGCTGCGCTTTCGATCGAGGACAGCCTGTACTTTGCCGATTCCGGCGGCACGCGCGTGTCGCTGCAAGTCGTGCTGCGGGCCAAATGCTACGGCGCGGCCGAGGTGTCATGGACCATCGAGCACATTGACAGAGGTACTACGGCCTATGCCGCTGCGCTCAAGCGCCGGGGAGCAGGGCTCGTCGACAGGCTGGCAGAAGCTGGCGCAGGCCCGGTGACGGCACTGGAGTAGACTGCAGCGTCGCGACACGCGAGCGCCTGTTGTTCGACCTCCATCCGTGCTACCGCGCGTGCAGTTTTGCAGCCGAGGGCAACAGCCATGACCAACCCAAGCCCTGCCGCCGCCCAGCCGATCCGCCGCGCGCTGATCTCGGTCTCTGACAAGACTGGCCTTGCCGACTTCGCCCGTGCTCTGGCCGAGCGGGGAATCGAGATTCTGTCGACGGGCGGCACGGCCAAGGCCATCAAGGAGGCCGGCATCGCTGTGAAGGATGTGGCAGAGCACACGGGCTTTCCCGAGATGATGGACGGTCGCCTGAAGACGCTGCATCCCATGGTGCACGGTGGTCTGCTGGCCGTGCGCGGCGATGTCGAGCACGAGCGGGCCGCGCGCACGCATGGCATCCCGCCCATCGATCTGCTCGTGGTGAACCTCTACCCATTCGAGGCAACGGTCGCGAAGGGTGCGCCCGACTCGGAGTGCGTCGAGAACATTGACATTGGCGGGCCGGCGATGATCCGCGGCGCGGCCAAGAATTACACGTCGGTGACGGTCGTCGTGGAGCCCGAGGACTACGCCAGGGTGCTGACGGAAATGGCAAAGCACGGTGGCGGCACGAGCCTGGGGCTGCGGAGGGCGCTCGCCGCCAAGGCCTATGCGCGCACAGGTGCCTATGATGCCGCGATCAGCGGCTGGTTTGCCGAGACGCTGGGCGAAAAGGCGCCCGCCTGGCGCGCCGTCGGCGGACGCCTCGCGCAGGAGCTGCGCTATGGCGAGAACCCGCATCAGCAGGCGGCATTCTACCTGTCGGGGGAGCGCCGCCCCGGAGTTGCGACGGCGGTGCAGCATCAGGGCAAGGAGCTGTCCTATAACAACCTCGGCGACGCCGACGCGGCCATGGAGCTGATCGCCGAGTTCGATCCCAAAGCCTCACCCGCGGTCGCCATCATCAAGCACGCCAATCCCTGCGGCGTGGCGCTCGGCACGACGCTGCTGGAAGCCTATGCGAAGGCGTTCCGCTGCGATCCGGTCAGCCCGTTCGGCGGCATCATCGCGTTGAACGGCACGATCGACGCTGAGACGGCGCGCGAGATCACTGCAATCCTCACAGAGGTCGTCATTGCGCCGGAGGCGACGCCGGAGGCCAAGGCGATCTTTGCCAAGAGGAAGAACCTGAGGCTGCTGACGACCGGCGCCTTGCCTGACCCGCGGGCGCGCGGATCGATGTTCCGCTCGATCGCCGGCGGCTTTCTCATGCAGACACGCGACAACGTCGTGATCGATGATCTCGAGCTCAAGGTGGTGAGCAAGCGGCCGCCGACGGCGCAAGAGCTGGCCGATCTGAAGTTCGCCTTCAGGGTGGCCAAGCACGTCAAGTCGAACGCAATCGTCTATGCCAAGGATGGTGCCACGGTAGGGATTGGTGCAGGACAGATGAGCCGGGTCGACAGCGCGCGCATCGCCGCCCTCAAATCCGCCGATGCGGCCAAGGCCGCGGGTGAGGCTGGGCCGCTCACCAGAGGCTCGGTGGTGGCGTCGGACGCGTTCTTCCCGTTCGCGGACGGCTTGCTGGCGGCCGCGGAGGCGGGCGCGACAGCCATTATCCAGCCGGGGGGCTCGCTGCGCGACGATGAGGTGATCAAGGCTGCCGACGCGAAGGCCCTCGCCATGGTATTCACTGGCGTGCGCCACTTCCGCCATTGATGCAATCGCCGCGCCCCGTGCTGAGCTTGTCGAAGCATGGATGGCACGCGCAGCCTGTCCTTCGACAAGCTCAGGACGAGGGCGACATGCGTGACGCAGTTCGTTAGCGAACCAACCATCTCCCTCCGCCCCGCGATCGCAGAGGATCGCTTTCGTATCCGGCGCTGGCTGGGTGATCCCGGCGCGGCGGCAGCCTGGGGGAACGCAGCCAGCGCGGAGGCGGAGATCAACCTCGCCATGGGCGGCGGGGCTGCGCTCTGCCGGATCATTGAGCGCGCCGGCGTGGCCATAGGGTACGCGCACGCGATCGAGATTGGCCTTCTGGGAGGAGGGTGGCCAGAAGGCCTTCCTCCAGGCACCTGGCACCTGAACTTTCTCATCGCGGCGACGGAGGAACACCCCGACCGCCAAAGGGGCGACTTGCTTGCGCGGCTCGTTCGCGAGGTCTTCGCCAGCACGCTGGCCGTTGCCTGCTCGGGCGTGGTGTCGATCAGGAGCGAGGCATTGGCGCGGACCTACGAACGGGCCGGCTTCCGCTGGCAACGGATTTTCGAGGATCCCCTCCTCGGCCCTTGCTGGTTGTTGCTGATCGAGCGACCGAAATAGCGTCGGCAATCTCGCCGAGCTGGCCGGCCGCAACCATGAGGCGGGAAACCGTAAGCGTGCCCTCGCCGGCAATCTCGTTCAGCATGTCTTTGACGCGTGCGAGCATGGGCCCCTGCCTCGCCGCCCACGCTTCGGCCGTGGCCGGGGCGCCTGCAGCGTGAATGGCATCGCGCGTGAACGCGGCCTGGGCGGCCGCCAGCTGCGCGAGCGCCTGCGCCACGGCGAGGCGATCGTAGGTATCGGGCGTCGCGATGGCGCCGGCTCGGGAGGCAAGCTCCGTGAAGCGCATCTGGTCGCCGATCGCGAGGTGCATTCTCGCGACCTCGGCAACCGGCTCTTCAGCCTGCGCCGCGATCTCCGTGATCTGCGGCGCCTGCGCGATCACATCCAGCTCGGCCGTCGTCGTGGCAAGCTCGAGGGGTACCCCCGTGCCAGCCAGGCGATCCGCCTCGGCGGCGAGCCGCGCCCGCTGGCGGTTGGGCAGGACATCCGCAAGCGCCTCTCTCAGGCTTGCTAGGCCCTGGCGATGGCTGACGATGGTGCCGATGAGATCGGAGGACGCTGCGCCGTGGCGGAGGAACCAGAGCGTCTGTGTGTTCACAAGCTCCCGCACCGCGACGTAGAGGCCAAGCTGGGCGGAACCCTTGGCATGGCCGTCGAGCGCATCGATCCGCTGCCACAAGGCCGGTAGTTCGAAGACCTCGCGCGTGACCCAGAAGGCGACAGCAACGTCCGCGGTCGTGCGTGCGGTCTCCTCGGCCAGACGGACGGCCATCGCCGGACCGCCGCGGTTGATCATCGCGTTCGTAAGACCGAGCGCGATGATCTCGCGGCGCAGGCTGTGCCGGGCGATGCCGTCGGCGAAGCGTTCGCGGAGCGCGGCGGGGAAATAGCCCGCCAGCCACCCCTCCAACTCCGGCGCATCCGGTACGGTGCTGCCGAGCAGGTCCTGCTGAAGCGCAATCTTGGCATAGCTCAGCAGGACGGCGAGCTCGGGCCGGGTGAGGCCGCGCCCGGCGCGCGTGCGCTCCTGCAGCTCCATGTCGGAGGGGAGCGATTCGAGTTTGCGATCGAACAACTGCCTCGCCTCGAGCGCTCGCATCAGCAGGCCGTAGTCGGCGAGCTCGCGCGGGCTGCGACGTTCGGCAACGCTGAGAGCCAGCGACTGCTGGTAGTTGTTGCGCAGCGAGGCAGCCGCGACATCCTCGGTCATCTCGGCCAGCAGCTTGTTGCGAGCCGCATGCGCCAGCTTGCCGGCCCGCACCGCAGGCGACAGTGCGATCTTGATGTTGACCTCCTGGTCGGAGGTGTTCACGCCTGCCGAGTTGTCGATGAAATCGGTGTTTATGCGCCCGCCGCGGGTCGCGAACTCGATGCGGCCGCGCTGCGTCACGCCGAGGTTGGCGCCCTCGCCGATCACGCGCGCCCGCACCTCCGCCGCGCTGATGCGCAACGGATCATTGGCACGGTCGCTGACCTCGTTGTCGGTCTCCCCCGTCGCGCGCACGTACGTGCCGATGCCACCAAACCAGAGCAGATCGGTCTTGCACCTAAGGACAGCGCGGATCAGCTCCTGGGGCGTGAGGCTCGTCGCCTCGACATCGAGCAGCCGCCTCATCTCCTCGCTGATCGGAACCGACTTGGCCGCGCGGGAAAAGACGCCGCCGCCCCTGGAGATCTTGGCCTTGTCAAAGTCCTGCCAGCTCGAGCGCGGCAGGGCGAACAGGCGCTTGCGCTCAGCATAGGCGCCCGGGCCCGGGCTCGGATCGATGAAGATGTCGCGGTGGTCGAAAGCAGCAGCCAACTGGATGTGCTCGGAGAGCAGCATGCCGTTGCCGAACACATCGCCCGACATGTCGCCGACCCCCACCACGCCGAACGGCTCGTGCTGAATATCCATGTCCATCTCGCGGAAGTGTCGCTTCACGCACTCCCACGCACCTCGCGCCGTGATCGCCATGCCCTTGTGGTCATAGCCGGCCGACCCGCCGGAGGCGAAGGCGTCGCCCAGCCAGAAATCATGTGCGGCTGAGATCTCATTGGCGATGTCGGAGAACGTGGCAGTGCCCTTGTCGGCGGCGACCACGAGATAGGCGTCATCGCCGTCGTGGCGAACGACATGGCGCGGCGGCACGATCCTGCCGTCCTTGACGTTGTCGGTGATGTCGAGCAGCGCCGAGATGAAAGTGCGGTAGGCGACAATGCCCTCCTTCTGTATCTCTTCGCGGCTGCCGGCGCGCGGCAGCTGCTTGGGCAGAAAGCCGCCCTTGGCGCCCGACGGCACGATTACAGCATTCTTGACGAGCTGGGCGCGCACCAGGCCCAGCACCTCAGTGCGGAAATCCTGCGCGCGGTCGGACCAGCGGATGCCACCGCGCGCGATAGGCGCAAAGCGAAGGTGGATGGCCTCGACGCGGGACGAGTAGACCCAAATCTCGCGGAAGGGTTTGGGCTGCGGCGCGGCGTCAACCGCCTTGCTATCGAGCTTGAAGGCGAGCGTCGCCGGGCGTACGCCGGCGCTATCCGACAGGTAGAAGTTCGTGCGCACAGTGGCGTCGACGAGATTGACGAACTGGCGCAGGATCCGGTCTTCATCAAGGCTCGGGACGGCCGCGAGCGCGCCATCGATGCGCTGCCGGATCGGCACCTCCGCGTCCCGGCGTGCGGCGATGCCACCCAATCCGCGGCGCGGATCGAAGAGCAGATGGAAGAGCTCCACCAGGTCTCGCGCGAGCCCGGCATGGCGCACGAGCGTGTCAGCAAGGTAGCGCAAGCCGAACGGCGAACCGAGCTGGCGTAGGTAAGCGCCATAGGCCCGCAGGGCCGCCACCTCACGCCAGTCGGCCGCCGCCCGGACGACGAGGCGATTGAATCCGTCGTTGTCGGCCTCGCCGCGGAGGACCGCAAGGAATGCGGCCTCGAGGCGCTTGTCATGAAGCGCAAGTTCAATGGAAGCGCCGTCGGCCGTCTCCAGAACCATGTCGTGCAAGGCGACATCGCGCACTCCATCCGGGAAGCGCGGCCGGATATTGTAGGAGCGCTCGTCGATGGCCGAGAAGCCGAGGTTCTCCAACACCGGCACGCGCTGGGAAAGCGGGATCGGTGCGTCGAGCGAATAGACCGCCGCATGGATGCGGCTCGGCGGCGCGTCGGACGTGCGGTAGAAGTCGATGACGACGGGATGCCCGGGTTTCAGGCGCTCGATGCGCTTGATATCCTCGAGTGCTCGCTCGGCCGGAAACGTTTCGGCATAGCCCGCCGAGAACGCTGCCCCGTACTTGGCCTGCAATGCGTCTGCCTGATCATCCAGGGTGGCGATGGCGTCGCCCAACCGGTCCTCCCAGGTGCGCACAATCGCGGTGATCCGACGCTCCAGCTCCTCCACGTCGGCATGCGGCGTCGGCCCTTCATACCGGCCGATGATGAACTGCACGCGCACCAGCGGGCCCTCGGGGAATGTCGGATAGAAGGCGGAGACGCGGCCGCGATAGGTCTCGGCGAGCAGGGCACCGATGCGCTCGCGCACCCTGGTGTTGTAGCGGTCGCGCGGCACGTAGATGAGCGCAGACACGAAACGGTCGAAGCGGTCGATGCGGACGAACATGCGCACGCGCGGACGCGTTTCGAGGTCGAGGATGCCCCCCGCCCACTCGAGCAGCTGAGCGTCGCCGATCTGGAAGAGCTCGTCGCGGGGAAACGTGTCGAGGATGTTGAGCAGGGCCTTGCCGGCGTGGCTGGCGGGCGGATAGCCGGATGCGTCGATCGCCGTCTCGACTTTGTGACGAAGCAGCGGGACCTGCCGCGGCGAGCTAACGTAGGCCTGCGAGGTGAAGAGCCCGACGAAACGGATCTCTCCCTTGGGTGCACCGTCGTCGCGATAGGTCTTGATGCCGAGGTAGTCCATGTGCACGCGGCGGTGCACGAGGCTCACGACGTTCGCCTTGGTGATGATGAGCGGCGCCGGCTCCATGAAAAAGGCGCGCACTTCCGGCGTCATTGCAACCAACTCGGCGCCACGGCGCAGCACCTGCACGGCCGGATTGCGTAGCACGCCTAGCCCGCTGCCCTTCACGGGGATGAGGTCGGCGCCGCCGGAGGTGTCGGCAAGAAGGAACTCGCGCGTGCCGAGGAAAGTGAAGTTGTCCTGCTCAAGCCATCTGAGAAAGGCGCACGATTCGGCGAGCAGCGCCGGAGGAATCGCGGCCGCCGTCGTCTCCAGCTGACCTGCTGCCGTCACCAGTCGTTTGCGCATGGGAGCCCAGTCGGCAACCACGATGCGGACCTCATCGAGGATGCGCGAAACCGATTGGGCAAGGTCGCGCGCCCCTGCGTCGGCCAGCGGGCGCATATGAATGGCGATGTAGCTCTCCTGATGCCCATCGCTCCAATTGCGGTCGCCGGGGCCGAGGAGAGACTGCAGCCGACCGGTTGCATCGCGTGCGGTCTTGAAGATTGGATGAAGCAGCTGGCGCACTTCCAGTCCACGTGTCTGCAGCTCGCCGAGCACCGAGTCGACGAGAAATGGCATGTCGTCGTTGAGAATCTCGAGGACCCCGCTCTCAGACCAGCTCTCCGTCTTGCCAGGTCCAGAGCGGCCGATCCGAATCTTGTGGCGACCGGCGGGCTTGTCGGAGATAAACTCGAGAACGTCGCGGACATTGCCCGCGAGCCGGTCGGCGGGCAGCCCGCTGAGGCCGTTCAGTCCGTCGGGGCCGAAAAGCAAGGGCGCGAGGGTGGCGGCTTGCGAGCCCTTGCCCAGCACCGTCTGCACCCTGCGGATCACTCCGCCTGCCGTCGAACCGGCGTCGCGTGCCATGATCACCTCCTCAATGGAGATCCATTTGCGAAAGTCTGGACCTCACCGCCGGCATTGACAATGCGGGTGTTCGCGCCTTGACAATCGCGTGGGGCCCTTCCGGGGCATCGGGCCGCAAAAGGAGATAATCGCATGGCGAAGAAGGCAAAGGTTATGGCGCTGGACGCCGGGCCGGACGCCCGTCTTGATCCCGACATGGAGAGTTACTTCGCCAAGTGTATGGAAAAGCTGGGCTTCGTTCCCAACGTGCTCAAGGCCTACGCCTTCGACAACGCCAAGCTCAGAGCCTTCGTGCTGATGGCCGACGACCTGATGCTGGGTGACAGTGGCCTTTCCAAGCTCGAGCGCGAGATGATCGCGGTAGCCGTCAGCTCGGTCAATCATTGCCACTATTGCCTCACTTCGCACGGTGCGGCGGTGCGCCAGCGGGCCAAGGATCCCGAGCTCGGCGAACTGATCGCGCAGAACTACCGGGCGGCCGAATTGCCCCTGCGGCAGAAGGCGATGCTTGATTTCGCAGTGCGCCTGACCGAGGCGCCAGACAAGATCGAGGAGGCAGATCGCGAAAGCCTGCGTTGCGCTGGTTTCACCGACCGCGACATCTGGGACATCGCCTCCGTGGCTGCGTTCTACAACATGTCGAACCGGCTTGCGGCCGCGGCCGACATCCGGCCGAACCGTGAGTACCACTACTTGGTGCGCGAGCCGGGGGATGGCGCCGCGGGAGCGCAGGCGGGGCCCCAACACGCCGCGGGCTCACTGCCCGCGGGTGCGGGCGTGCCGGCACGGGGACGCCGAGCACGCGCCCGATGACGGAATTGCTCCGACTCCACCCCGGCTCTTGATTGAGACATCCGGAGTCTGCCACATTTGCCCTGCACACCAACGGGGGCCGAGCAGATGCGCCGCATCGAGCAGCGCACGGATGGATCGCACGGGGCATGCGCAACACCATAGCTGTCATGAACACCAAGGGCGGCGTAGGCAAGTCCACGCTGGTGCTCGTTCTGGCCGAGACGTTATCCGCGGTGTTCCGCAAGAACGTGCTGATCATCGACTCCGACTCGCAAGCCAGCATCAGCGCCATGCTGCTGTCGGCCACCAACCTGCACCGCCTGCAGACGGACGGGCTCACCATCGTCGACCTGCTGGTGGCGAGCGTGCTCAACAATCAGGCAGTGGATTGGCCGCGCTTCGTCGTCGGCGGCGTGTCCGACGTGGACGAGGCGCGCACCGTGTACCTGGTACCAAGCGACATGCAACTCACGCTGTTCGAGCGCGAAGTCTCCAAGGAGAGCCTGCACGCCAGGCTGCGTACCAGCATCGGCGCCCTGCTCGATCACGTGCGTAGCGTCTTCGACATCGTTCTGATCGACTGCCCGCCGGGTCTCTCGGTGCTGACGGAATCCTGGCTGAGGGAAGCCGACTTCCACGTCTCCCCGACCAAGCCCGACTACGTCTCGACCTGCGGACTGGAGGTTTTCCGCCGCTTCAAGGGCTTGAACCCCGAGATGGGCTTTGCCGAGAACCTGGGCGTCATCATCAACATGCGGGACACGCAATCGGCGGTGGAAGCCGACTACCAGAAGTGGCTGGCCGATAATCCCGACAATCGGCTGTTTGCCCAGACGGTGCCGCGCACCAGTGCCCTGCAGCATGCCTCCCAGCTCAGCGCGATCGAACGCTCTTTCATGGCCAAATACCCCGGCGAGTCGAGCGTGGCGATCCGCGCCGTGTGCCAGGAGCTGCTCAACCGGCTCGCCGCCTCCAACGCGTCCGCCAGCGCCAGCAGCACGACGCCACCTGCAGCCGCCGCGCCTCCCTCCGCCGGATCGGGCGCGTCCTGAGGCCCTCCTCGGCCTCCCGGCTGCTCGCATTGGCACCGGGGGGTCGAGTGGCCCATACTCAGTGTTCCGGGCACCCCCGGTTTCCGCTACCCTCCAGTTCCAAATCGCCCAATCGAGTCATGCCCTCCACCGTCTTCGACTCTGCCATCTTCCGCGATTCGTTCGGTACACCTGCCATGCGCGCGATTTTTGCCGACGAAGCGACGGTGGCCCGCTACGTCGAGGTCGAAGTGGCACTGGCGATCGCCGAAGCCCGCGCGGGCGTCATCCCAAAGAAGGCGGCAGCCGAGATCAAGCGACTGGCACGCGCTGACGCCATAGACCTGAGCAAGCTGAAGGCGGAGACCGATCTCGTAGGCTATCCCATCGTGGGAGTCGTACATCAGCTTGCCAAGCAGTGCGGCGCGGCCGGGCGATACGTGCACTGGGGAGCCACGACCCAGGACATCATGGACAGCGCCACCGTGCTGCAGGTGAAGGCAGCACTCGCCCTGATCGCCGAGGATTTAGCCGCGCTCGAAACGGCACTGGCCGCACTTGCTGACAAGCACCGCGGCACCGTGATGGCTGGACGCACTCATCTACAGCACGCGCTGCCCGTGACCTTCGGATACAAGGCGGCGGTGTGGCTCGGCATGATTACGCGTCATCGCCAGCGCCTCAGCGAGCTAGAGCCGCGAGTCCTGGTCGGGCAGTTCGCCGGGGCTGCCGGCACGCTGGCCTCCCTCGGCGACAAGGGCCTTGCAGTGCATGACGCCCTCATGGAGGAGCTTGGCCTTGGCCGGCCGGATGCGCCTTGGCATGTCGCGCGCGACAACATCGCAGAGGTGGGAGCGTTCCTGGGGCTCGTCACTGGGACACTCGCCAAGACCGCCACCGACGTCATGCTGCTGATGCAGACCGAAGTAGGGGAGGCCTTCGAGCCCTTCATGCAGGGTCGCGGCTCCTCCTCCACCATGCCCCAGAAGCGCAATCCCATCTCCTGCGAGTTCATCGTCGCCGCGGCCAAGGTGGTGCGCCAGCAGGCCGGCCTGATGCTCGACGCCATGACCGCCGACCACGAGCGGGCTACCGGACCCTGGCAGCTCGAATGGGTGGCGCTGCCCGAAGCCTTCATTGCCTCAAGCGGAGCGCTGCGGCAGGCGCGCTTCATGTTGGAGGGGCTCATCGTCGATGCCGACCGCATGCGCCGCAATCTCGACCTCACGGGCGGGCTCATCGTCGCCGAAGCCGTGATGATGGCGCTCGCCAAGCACATCGGCCGCGGCGATGCGCACGATCTCGTTTACGGCGCCTGCCGGGCCGCCCTCGACAAGGGTTCGACGCTCCTCGATGAGCTGAAGCAGCGCCCAGCGGTGACGCGGCACCTCGATGCCAATCGCCTCGCCGAGCTGACCGATCCCGTCAACTACCTGGGCTCGGCACCGGCGATGGTCGACCGGATGTTGGCCGCGCGGACCTCGCGCGGCCAGGGACGCAAGCGGCGCACGCCGGGGGAGTAGCGCGTCGGATGGATCGAGCGGAGGGCCGATCCATCCGACGAGCGGCGATCATGCCTCGTCGTGGATGTCGACGATCCGGTGCGGCGAGGCGTGGACACCATAGGTCCTGAGTGGACCCGTGCCGCTGGCGCGGAACCAATGGCGGCAGTTGGGGGGAATGACCAAGGTCACGCCGGGTGCCAACGGCACCGTCCGATCGCTGCCCTGCAGCCAAGCCTCCCCCTCGCCTTCGAGCACGGTTATCGTTTCCAAGTAGGGGTGCGAGTGCAGAGCGGTTTTGTAGCCTGGCGGCGATGTCTGAATGCCGACGCGGATCGGCGTCGAACCCTGCCGATCGCCCACGAGAGTTTGGTAGGTGGCGCCGCCTTTGAACGGCTCGCCTGCGACGTCCTTGTGGTGCACGACAGGCATCCTGGACCTCTCAATCCCGGGGCGCAGACTCAGGAGAACATGCGGTCTCCCTGCTGGTCGATGATCTGCTTGGCTTTGGTTGTCGTGAAGGCGACCGCATCGTCAAAGCTCGAGTAGGTGTCAGCGCGGATGAACTCGTGGACCTTCACCCCGTCTGGTGTCTCCTTCTCGATCTTGCCGGCCGTTTGGAATTGAGCGCCCGCCTTGTATGGCGCCGGCGTGATCCGGTAGCCCTTGTACTCGACCGGCGCTACTGCCGGGGTTGATGCTACATTGCTGCCGGCACCACCGAGAATGCTGCCGAGCGCCGTTTTGAGTTTCGAGAGCATTAGATTCAATCCTATCGAGCGCGGGATTGTCGCGCTGGCGTCAAGGCATGTCCAGCGGGGATCGGCAAGCCCCAAGACTACGCTGGCAGTTCATACCCTATCGCCGCTTCGATCTCGCAGGTCTTCTGCACGGCCGGACGGGCCATCATGCGCCGGTAATGGGCATCCAGGTTTGGAAATTCCCCAGGGGCGGGATGGAGAGAGTTGAAGAACCGCCAGTACAGGCGAAAGAGATGAATGTCAGCGATGGAGTAGGTGCCGATTGCCCAAGGTTTGTTGCCGAGCCGCTGTTCCGCCAGCGCGTATACCCGGCGGGCATGCTCGATACCGAGGCCGCGGGCGGGATGCACGGTCGCGGCAAGGAACGACATCCATGAGATCGCAACCGCTTCCGCTTCGACGTCGTCGGTCGGCAACAAGGCCGCCGACGGAAAGCGCCTGGCAAGATAAAACAGAATGGCGGCAACCTCGGTGAGCGGCCGACCATCGATCACAAGTGTCGGCACCTTGCCCTCGGGGTTGAGCGCCAGGTAGGCCGGGGAGCGCATCTCCTTCCTGGCGAACGACAACGGCCTTGCCTCGAAGCCGGCTCCGACCTCGTGCAAGGCAATGTGCGCCGCCATGGAGCTGGCGCCAGGCGCAAAGTATAGGGTGAGCATTGTCCTTCCCGGCGATGCGGCAGTAGCAAGGCAAATGCTACCCGTCGCCCGCCTCGACTGCAAACGCGCCTGGCCTACTGTTTCTTCTCCGACGCGGCGACTCGGATGTGAAGCTCGCGCAGCTGCTTCGGAGACACTTCGCTTGGGGCGCCCATCAGCAGGTCGTTGGCTTGCTGATTCATGGGGAACAGCGCCACCTCGCGCAGGTTCTTGGCACCGACCAGCAGCATCACCATGCGGTCGATTCCGGCCGCCATGCCGCCATGCGGCGGCGCGCCATACTGGAAGGCGCGGTACATGCCGCCGAAGCGCTGCTCCACCACCTCGGGTCCTAGTCCGGCGATGCCGAACGCCTTGACCATCGTCGCCGGCTTGTGGTTGCGGATACCGCCCGAAGCGACCTCGAAGCCGTTGCAGACGATATCGTACTGGTAGGCCTTGATCGACAGCAGTTCGTCCGTCGTCCCGGAGGCGCGCGCTGAAGACTCCGCGGCTTCCAGCGCCGACAGCTCGCCCTGCGGCATGGAGAAGGGGTTGTGGGAGAAGTCGATCTTCTTCTCCTCCTCGTTCCACTCGTACATCGGGAAGTCGACGATCCAGGCCAGCGCGAACTGGTCCTCCTTCACCAACTTGAGCTCAGTGCCGATGCGGCTGCGCGCATCACCGGCGAACTTGTAGAACTTGCCCGGGTTGCCGGCAGCGAAGAATACGGCATCGCCCTCTTTCAGGCCGAGTTGCTTCTGGATGGCCGAGGCGCGCTCGTGTCCGATGTTCTTTCCAATCGGACCCGCGGCCTCGCCCTCACGGAAGAAGATGTAGCCGAGCCCCGGCTGGCCCTCGCCGATGGCCCAGGCGTTCATGCGATCGCAGAAGGCTCTGGAACCGCCGCCGGTGGCGGGAATCGCCCACACGCGCACCTGCGGGTCCCTCTCGATCAGCTGAGCGAACACCTTGAAGCCCGAGCCGCGGAAGTGCTCGGTGACGTCCTGCATCTCGATGGGGTTCCTGAGGTCCGGCTTGTCGGAGCCGTATTTGCGGATCGCCTCGTCGTAGGGAATACGCGGCCAGCCCTTCGTGACGGCCTTGCCGTTGGCGAACTCCTCGAACACACCGGTCATCACCGGCTCCATGGCCGCGAACACGTCGGCCTGCTCGACAAAGCTCATTTCCACGTCGAGCTGATAGAACTCGCCCGGCAGCCGGTCGGCACGCGGGTCCTCGTCCCGGAAACAGGGTGCGATCTGGAAGTAGCGGTCGAATCCCGAGATCATGATGAGCTGCTTGTATTGCTGCGGCGCCTGCGGCAGGGCGTAGAACTTTCCCTCGTGGATGCGCGACGGCACCAGGAAGTCGCGAGCGCCCTCCGGGCTGGAAGCTGTGAGGATGGGCGTGGCGAACTCGAAGAAGCCCGCCTCCGTCATGCGCCGGCGGATCGAGGCGATGATGGCCAGCCGCTTCATGATGTTGGCGTGCAGCGTCTCGCGCCGCAGGTCCAGGAAACGGTAGGTGAGACGCAGGTCCTCGGGATAGTCGGGCTCGCCGAACACGGGAACGGGCAGTTCCTTGGCCGCCGACAACACCTCGATCTCGGCGGCCACGACCTCGATCTCGCCCGTCGCAAGCTCGGGGTTCACGGTGGACCTGCCGTCGATAATCGGCCGGTCGCGCACGCGGCCGTCGACGCGGATCACCCACTCCGAGCGCACGACCTCGGCTGTTTTGAAAGCGGGGCTGTCGGGGTCGGCGACGACCTGCGTCATGCCGTAGTGGTCGCGCAGGTCGATGAACAGCAGGCCGCCGTGATCGCGCACGCGATGCACCCAGCCCGACAGGCGCGCATCGGCGCCCACGTCGCCTTTGCGTAGCGCCCCACAGGTGTGCGTGCGATATCGATGCTTCTTCGCCTCGGCCATGAGCTGCCGCCTTTTGAGCCGTTCGTTCCGGTTGAAGCGCGGAAAAGCACACGCAGCCCAGGGAAAGTCAAGGTGGCCCCCCGCCCCCGCCGCGCGGGCAACGGTCATGCCGTCTAAAGTCTCGACGTCAGGAGGGGCAGGGACTTGCGCTTCCATTTCGGGCAGCAATGCCTATGTTGCGCCCATGACTGCAACCGAGACCATACCCGCCGCCGGGGCGAAGGCGCCGGCGGGGCGGGGGCTTTGGCGCGCAGAGCTGGCCGAAACCATCCGCCTCGCCCTGCCGATGGCGCTGACCCAGCTCGGCCAGATCGCCATGATGACCACCGATCTCATCCTGATCGGCCGGCTCGGCGACGCGGCGCTGGCGGCGGCGGCGCTGGCGCACACCGTGCTGTTCGCCGCGTTCACGCTCGGCATGGGGATCGTGTCGGCCGTCGCCCCCCTGGCCGCCCAGGCCTATGGCGCGCGCGCTCCGCGCATGGTTCGCCGGGCGCTGCGCGTCGGCTTGTGGGCGGCGCTGATGCTGGGCGTGCCCATGACCCTGCTGCAGTTCCGGGGCGAGGATATCCTGGTGGCACTGGGGCAGGAGCCCCAGTCGGCAGCGCTCGCCGGGCGCTACCTCATGGGTATGGGCTGGGCCATCGTGCCGGGCTGGATCTTCATCGCCGTGCGCAATTTCATGGGCGCGGTGAACCGGCCCGAGCCTGCCCTGTGGATCACACTCGCGGCGATACCGGCCAACGGCCTCTTTGCCTACGGCCTCATCTACGGTGCCTTCGGCCTCCCCGCGCTCGACCTGCTCGGCGCCGGGCTCGCCACGGCATTGGTGAACACCGCTATGAGCGCCGGGGCACTTTGGATCGCCACTACGCGTCATCCATTCAAGAAGTATCACGTACTAGGCAACCTGCTGCGGCCGGACTGGCCGCTGCTGGGAAAGCTGGTGACAATCGGCCTTCCGATCTCGGGCGCGCTGCTGCTCGAGTATGGGCTATTCGCGGCGGCCGCACTGCTGATGGGCCGCATCTCGACCAGCGCGGTCGCGGCGCATCAGATCGCCCTCCAGACGGCGGCCATCCTCTACATGGTGCCCTTCGGCATCGCGCTGGCGGCGACGGTGCGGGTGGGGCAAGCCGTGGGTCGGCGCGATCCTGCCGGCACGCGCCGCGCCGGCCTCATCGCCATCATGCTCGCGACCGCGTTCATGGCTACCATGACGCTGGTGGTGGGCGTCTCGCGCCATGCCATCCCGCTTGCCTTCCTCGGCGAAGGCGCGGTGCAGTCGGGCGAGACTGTCGCGCTGGCAGCAATGCTGCTGGTGCTGGGTGCCAGCTTCTTCGTTACCGACGGCATCCAGACGGCGGCGGCCGGTGCTCTGAGGGGCCTCAACGACACGCGCCTGCCGATGGCAATCGCGGCACTGAGCTTCTGGGGCGTCGGCTTCGTCAGCTGCGTCTGGCTGGCGTTCCCAGCGGGACTGGGCGCAATAGGCGTCTGGATCGGCCTGTCGCTCGGCACGGGCGTCTTCGCGGCGCTGCTGGTGTGGCGCTTCCACGCGCTGACGGCCCGTGGCTATCTGCCCGCGGTGCCGGCTCCGGCTTGACGTGCGCTGTCATCCCGGAACGCAGGGCATGAGCCGCCGCCAGGTCGTGCGTTCAGGCCTTCGGGTTTCTACGTCCGCTGGGATGACAAACCTACACCGCAACGTTGTCGATCAGGCGCGTCTTCCCGAGCCAGGCGGCAGCCAGTACGCGGCGCGGACGCTGCGTGCCGGGGTCGGCGGGGGCGAGGGTCTGGGCATCACGGACCTCGACGTAGTCGATCGGATCGAACCCGGCTTCGCGCAGCGCTTGCCTAGCCGCCTCCGTCGCCCGGGCAGGCGGCTGGCCGCCGCGGACGTCAGCCGCAACGGCGTCAATGGTACGATAAATGGCAGGCGCCACACGGCGCTGATCGGGCGTGAGGTAGGCATTCCGCGAGCTCATGGCCAGGCCGTCGGCCTCGCGCGCCGTCGGTCCCGCGACAATGTCGAGCGGCAGATCGAGGTCGCGCACCATCTGGCGAACGACGCAGAGCTGCTGGTAGTCCTTCTCACCGAACACGGCGATGTCCGGACCGACCTGGGTGAACAGCTTGCAGCACACGGTGGCGACACCGCCGAAGAAATGCGGGCGAAAGTCGCTCTCCAGGCCCGCCGCGGCTCCAGCCGGCACGATGCGCGTTGCGAAGCCATCGGGATACATTTCAGCGCCCAGCGGCGACCAGACCAGATCGCACGCGACGCGCGCGAGCTTGGCAAAGTCGCCCGCCTCATCGCGCGGGTAGCGCGCGAAGTCCTCGTTGGGCCCGAACTGCGCCGGGTTGACGAAGATCGACACGACGACACGCCGGCAGGTCTGCCGGGCGAGGCGCACGAGTGACAGGTGGCCCTCATGCAGCGCACCCATCGTCGGTACGAGCCCGATGCGCTCCCCTGCCGCCCGCCAGGCGCCCGTCTGCGCCCTGAGTCCAGCCAGCCGGTGGATCACCGGCACAGTCGCTGTCACGTCTGCTGCCTCCGCGTTTTCGTTCTCGATCCGACCGCCTCAAAGATGGGGTGGCGCCAGCGTTCTGCTAGACTGGGGGCGCTTTGCGAATCGCTCCTCCCACCCGTCCCGTGAGGATCGCGCATGTCCGGTCAAGCACAGCCCGCCGTCGGCCGTCCAGAGCCACACTCCTTGCCGCCACGAGATGCCATCGCAGCTGCGCACCTGCGAGACGAGGCCGAGGTCGTGAAGGAGCTGGCGGGGCCAGCATCCGCGGCGCCCGAGCAGCGCCCTCGCATCGATGGCTTGGCCGCCGCCCTGGTACGCTCGGCCCGCGCCAACCGGCACGAACACGGTGGCGTCGACGCGTTCATGCACGAATACGGGCTCACATCGGAGGAGGGCGTAATTCTCATGTGCCTCGCCGAGGCACTGCTGCGTATTCCCGATGCCGACACCGCCGACGCCCTGATTGCCGAGAAAATCGGAGAGGGGCGCTGGGAGAAGCATCTTGGCGCTTCCGACAGCTTGTTCGTCAACGCCTCGACCTTCGGCCTCATGCTGACAGGGCGCGTCGTGCGGTTGGCCGGGGACAAGCGCTCGGGGCCGGCCGGCATCCTGAGGCGGCTGGTGGCGCGGTCCGGCGAGCCCTTCATCCGCCAAGCCCTGCGCCAGGCGATGCGCATCCTGGGCGACAACTTCGTGCTCGGGCGCACGATCAAGGAGGCCCTGAGCCGGGCCGGCGACTACGAGGCGCAAGGCTACCGCTTCTCCTACGACATGCTGGGTGAGGCGGCGAGGACCACCGCCGACGCGGAGCGCTACTTCGAACGCTACCTGGCAGCGATCGAAGCCATAGGCGCGAGCAGAGCTCGAGGCGCCGAGGACATACACGCGCTGATGACGAAGCCCGGGATCTCGGTCAAGCTTTCCGCGATTCATCCTCGCTTCGAGGCCGGCAAGAGGGAGAGACTAGAGCTGGAGCTGCTGCCGCGCCTGGTCGGGCTCGGCGTTGCCGCGCGCCGCCATGGTCTCAGCCTTACCGTCGATGCAGAGGAGCAGGACCGGTTCGACCTGACGCTCGGGCTGTTCGCCGAGGCCTTCTGCGATCCCGCGCTCGCCGGCTGGTCAGGCCTCGGCCTCGCGGTGCAGGGTTACGGAAAGCGCGCCCTTCCGGCCCTGCAATGGCTTGCCCGGTTAGCGCAGCAAGAGCGCAAGACCATCCCCCTGCGGCTGGTTAAAGGCGCCTATTGGGACAGCGAAATCAAATGGACACAGGAGCGAGGGCTTTCCGACTACCCGGTCTTCACGCGCAAGTCGCACACGGATATCTCCTATCTCGCGTGCATGCGGCTGATGCTGGCCGACCCGGCGGCGTTCTATCCCCAGTTCGCCACACACAACGCACACACGATCGCATCGGTGTATGTGGCAGCGGGGAGTACCGCGTTCGAATTCCAACGGCTGCACGGCATGGGCGAGGCGCTCTACGCCGAGGTGGTCGGCAGCGGCAAGCTCAACGTACCGTGCCGAATATATGCGCCCGTCGGTCCACATGAGGACCTCGTCGCCTACCTGGTGCGCCGTCTGCTCGAGAACGGCGCCAACACCTCCTTCGTCAACCGCCTTGCCGACGAGGAGGCGCCGATCGAGGATATCATCCGCGATCCGGTGGACAGCATCGCGCGGGACGTATCCGCCCCCGTGAAGCGCCTGCCGCGACCGTCCGATATCTACGCGCCGACGCGCGTCAACAGCACCGGCATCGCGCTCAGCGAGCCCGCCGTGCGCGAGCCGCTGCTCGAAGGCATAAGACGGGAGATCGGCGGCTGGTTCGACGTCACCCCGCTTGTCGACGGCCAGGCACCGGTGGGCGGAGACGCTGCGGAGCTGCTGCTCAGCCCACACGACCGCAGTGAGCGCGTGGGCACCGTGCGCACCGCCGATGCGGCAGCGATCGAGGCGGCGCTGGCGAGCGCGCAAAGGGCAACGCGGGCCTGGGATGGCCTGGGCGGGCCGGCGCGAGCCGACATTCTCGATCGTGCGGCTGCCCTCTACGAGCGCGACCGGACGCGGCTGATGGCGGTGATGGTGCGCGAGGCCGGCAAGACGTTGGAGAACGCGCTGGGCGACGTCCGCGAGGCGGTCGACTTCCTACGCTACTATGCGGCCGAGGCGCGGCGTCTATTCAGCAAGCCCCTTTCCCTCGAGGGGCCCACCGGCGAGACGAATACCTTGGAGCTCAGGGCGCGCGGGCCGTTCGCCTGCATCTCTCCCTGGAACTTTCCGCTCGCCATCTTCACCGGCCAAGTAGCTGCGGCACTGGCCGCCGGCAACCCTGTCCTCGCCAAGCCCGCCGAGCAGACGCCGATCGTCGCGTTTCTTGCCGTCCGGCTGCTACACGAGGCAGGCGTGCCGCTCGACGTGCTGCATCTGCTTCCTGGCACCGGCCCGGTCGGCGCGGCCCTCGTGAAGGACCCGCGCGTTGCGGGCGTCGCCTTCACGGGCTCGAATGAGGCGGCCTGGTCGATCAATGCGGCGCTGGCCGCGCGACGTGGGCCGATCGTACCCTTCATTGCCGAGACCGGTGGCATGAACGCCATGATTGCCGATTCCAGTGCGCTGCCCGAGCAGGTGATCCGCGACGTCGTGCGCTCGGCCTTCGACTCCGCGGGCCAGCGCTGTTCGGCGGCGCGCCTATTCTTCGTGCAGGAGGACGTTGCAAAGCCGATGATCGACATGCTGGTCGGCGCTGTGGAGACGCTCGAGATTGGCGACCCGCTGGACTATGCAATCGACATCGGTCCCGTCATTGACACCGATGCGATGGAGATGCTGGAGGCGCACAAGCAGCGCATGGGCAAGACGGGTTTGCGGCTCGTGGATCTGCCCGTGCCCGAAGCCTGCCGCGCCGGCACCTACGTCGGTCCGGCGGTCTACGAGATCGAAAGCGCCGGCGTGCTGGACCGGGAGGTTTTCGGGCCGATCCTGCACGTCGTCCGCTACGAGGGCGGCCACCTCGACCAGGTGATAGATGCGATCAATGCTTCGGGCTACGGCCTGACACTCGGGCTGCACAGCCGTATCGCCAGCGTCGCCGATCAGGTGGCCGAGCGAGCGCGCGCCGGCAATTTTTATGTCAACCGCAACCAAATTGGCGCCGTGGTCGGCGTGCAGCCGTTCGGGGGCGAAGGCCTGTCAGGCACCGGACCGAAAGCGGGCGGACCCAACTACCTCGCCCGTTTCGCGATTGAGCGCGTGCGCACCACCGATATCACTGCGACCGGCGGCAACGTCGGGCTGCTCGGCCTCGGCGAAGCATAAGCGGGCGCCCGGAAAGCAGTGGACCGAGCCCAGGCCTACCGGCGCGTCTGGTCGCGGTTGATTAGCATCAACCCGGCCACCACAAGAACAACCGCCACGGCGTGGTACCAGGCGAGCGTTTCGCCGATCAGCGTGATCGCCATCGCCGCCGAGTACATCGGCGTGAGAGTAAGCGAGGCGGAGGTGAGCACGGGCCCGTTGCGCCGGAGCGAGGCGTTGTAGCCGAGGAAGGCGCCAATGCCCGTCGCCAGTACGGTGACAAAAATCCAGGCTAGCGCACGCGCATCGGGCCGGGGCAGGCCGCCCTCTGTAACCTCTGTCCATGCCGGTGGCAGCAGTACGATACTTGCAGCAAAGGCCATGACCGTGAACTGCGCAAGCGGTGTCAGCGTCGGCTGCGTGCGGCGCATGGCGACCGTGTAGACGACAAACACGCCCATTCCCGCCGCTGCCCACAGGTCACCCGCGGCGAAGCGCAGGCTGAATAGCACCTCGAGATGGCCACGCGTGAGAACGAGGGCCACCCCGAGTAGACAGGTGACCACGCCGAGAAGCAGTGGGGCTGTGGCGCGCTGACGGCCGGCCGCAATCTCCCAGGCCGTGACGAAAGCGCCGGCGCACGCATAGATCAAGGCGATGGTAGTCGCCTCCGTCGTGCGCGCCGCCATGAATGCGGCGTAGGCGCAAAATCCCATTCCCATTGCTCCGAGCGCTGCGACCCGAAGCATGTGCCCGGGTGGGGCCGACCAGTGCTCTTCCCGGCCGCGGCTCATGGCAAGCGCGGCAATGATGGCGGCCGACAACAGCCAGCGCACAACCGACAGGCTGGCAGGGCCGAAGGTCTCGACCAGGGCCCGGCCGGTCACGGGATTGAGGGCGAAGCAGGCGGGTACGAGCGCAAGGAGGATGAGATTCATGGGGGGTGGGGCAGGTTGGACCGCAACCCATTGCACATTGCCGACGGGCTTCGGAAGGGCCATGTTTGCGGACATGAACAAGAGGCAAAAGCCTTGCACGGGTGCGGAGCGGGCCAGAGCGCCCGCAACAAGTGCGGCCGCGTCGGGCGGACCTCCCTCCGAGGCCGCAAAGAAGACCCTGTCACAAGCCTCCAGCGAAGCCGACGTCGCCGAATTCGTACGGCGCATGAAGGAACTGGGCCCGCACGCTGGACAGGGCAACGGCCGGCTCATCTTTGCCATGGACGCCACCATGAGCCGGCAGCCGACCTGGGACATGGCCCTGGCACTGCAGGCAGAGATGTTTCAGGCCGTGAAGGCTGTGGGCGGGTTGGACGTTCAGCTCGTGTATTTCCGGGGTGCCGGAGAGTGCCGCGCCTCACGCTGGGTGTCGGACCCCGACGCTCTGGCCGCACTGATGGTGCAAGTGGCATGTGCCGGCGGTTATACGCAGATCGGCAAGGTGCTGGGGCATGCGCGTACAGAGGCGGGCAAGAAGCGCGTGAGCGCCCTCGTCTACGTCGGCGACTGCATGGAGGAGGACATCGACGATCTGTGCGGCCGCGCCGGGGAGCTGGCTCTACTGGGCGTCCCTGTGTTCCTTTTCCAGGAGGGTACGGACGTACGTGCCGAGAAGGCCTTCCGCGAAATCGCCAGATTGACCAAGGGCGCCTACTGCCGTTTCGATGCGGGTTCGGCCGCGCAACTCCGCGAGTTGCTTGCGGCTGTCGCTGTGTACGCGGCGGGCGGGCGCAAGGCGTTGGAGGCTCTGAGCGGTAGCGGAGCCCGGCAACTGCTGCAGCAGTTGAAATAAGGGAGGCTTCGCGCATCCCATGCAATATCTGCTGCTGGGCCTCGCGGCCCTCCTGCTGTTCCTCATTGCGGCACGCGCCTACACGATGGCCAACCCGCAGGCCTTGGCGCGGCAGCTGCGCATCGGCGTGGGCGTCGCTGCGCTAACCGGCGCAGGTATTCTTGTCCTCCGCGGCATGGTCGGCTACGCCATGTCGCTGGCGGCGCTCGGATCGTGGCTGCTGTGGGGTCACGCCGGCTTTCCCGGCCTTCCTGGCAGTGCACAAAAGTCGCCGGGGCAGACATCGCAGGTCGTGACCGAGCACCTCGAAGTCGAACTCGATCACGACACGGGCGGTATCCGCGGGCATGTGCTCAAGGGGGAGTTCGCCGGCCGCCAGCTGGAGGACCTGGCCCCCGCCGAGCTTGGTCGCCTCTGGCAGGATTGCCGATATGCCGATCCCCAGTCGGCGCAGATCATCGAGGCCTATCTCGACCGCGTGCATCCGACCTGGCGCGAGGACATGGCGCGCACGGAAGGCGCAGGGTGGCCCGACGCGGCAGCAGCCGGCACTATGACCCGGGCTCAGGCGCTCGACATTCTCGGGCTCAAGGAAGGAGCGAGCGAGGACGACATACGCCGTGCCCATCGCGAGCTGATGATGAAGGTGCATCCCGACCGCGGCGGCTCGACATTTCTCGCGACCAAGATCAACGAGGCCAAGGACGTGCTGCTCGGGAGGTAGCGGTAGCAGCCGCGCCCATCATTCCGCCTTCATGACGAGACAATCGATCTTGAGGCGCTTGAGCTCGCTGCATGCATTGGCGGCGGCAGGGGCCTCGAATCCTGCATAACGGGCGCGGAAATACAGCTTGTCGCCCTGCCTGACCTGGGTCGTCAGGGGCGCGTGCTTGGCAAGCAGGCCCGGCGCGAGATCGCGCGCGGACGCCAGTCGCCGCTCCGCATCGGCTTGGCTATGGTAGGCGCCGATCTGAATGTGGAACGCGCCCTGAGCGGCGGCGGAGGCCGTGATCACCGGGTTGACGCGCGGCCTGGGTGCTGGGGCGTCCTGAAGAGATGTAATCGTGGGTGCTGGCCATGTGGCCACGGCAGCCGACATCGGCCGCTCGCGGCGATCGAGATTGGCGGCCTGCTGCTCGAGCGTCGACGGCGGGGCACCGAGCACGGGGGGCCCCTCGGTGGGCCCGGCAGTCAAGTTCGAGCGCAGCGAACCAGGTGAGGCCGTCGCCCAGGTCGGAGGCGGCGCCTGCGGCCGCTCCTGGGGAATGTGGGCACCGGCAAGAACGTTCTCAAAGCCCCGCCCACGCGGCTCGTCGGCTGCTGGATTGGTCTGGCGGGGGCCGACTAGTACGGGCCGCACGCGCGCCACTTCGATGGCAGGTGAGGGCGGTCCCGCGGCGGGTGCGGACGAGGGCGCGTACGTCGGCACGGCATCTACGGGAGCGAAGGCCAAAGCCGCAGCCGGCTGCGGCGAGGGGCGCTCGACACGGCGCGGCGTCGGCACGGCGCGCTCCGGTACAGGCCCCGCCTGGGCGATGAGAGCATGCGTCGGCCGGCGCGTCTTCTCGTTGGAAGCCTTGACCAGTCCCATGTTGAGGAAAGTGTGCATGGCAGCGTTGCGCGAGGCTGCGCTGGCGCCTCCGAAGATGGCGCCGACCACATGCTTGCGGCCCCGGCGCACGGACGACACCAGATTGAAGCCGGAGGCGCGGGTGTAGCCCGTCTTGATGCCGTCCGTGCCCTCATAGTTGGACAGGAGGGTATTGTGATTGGTGAAGGTCTCATCCCTGTAGGTAAAGCTCTTCGTCCTGAAGAGAGCGTAGTGTTTGGGATAATCGTCGATTAGGCGCAGGGCCAACGTCACCATGTCCCGCGCCGTGGTCACCTGCTCGTCGTCAGGCAGGCCCGAGGCGTTGCGGAAGGTGGTAGAGGCCATGCCGAACTGGCGTGCGCGCTGCGTCATCAGGCGAGCGAACTTCTCCTCGCTGCCCGAGATGTGCTCGGCGATGGCTACCGCCATGTCGTTGGCGCTTTTGGTGATGACAGCCTTGATGGCATCGATCAGAGCGATTTCCTCGCCCTCCTCAAGGCCCAGCTTTGTGGGCGCCGTGTCGGCGGCGCTGGCTGAGATCTTTATCTTGGTGTGGTAGGTGAGCCGGCCCTGTTCGATGAGCTCGAAGGCCAGGTAGAGCGTCATCATCTTGGTCAGCGAGGCGGGATAGCGCACCTCATCGGCCGCGCTCGCGTGCAGCACCCGGCCCGTGTTGGCATCGAGGATGAGGACCGCGCTCTTGCTGTTGGCATGTGCACCCGACACCGCCAGCAGCGCTGCAGCAGCAGCGAAGACGGCTGCCAAAAGGGTAAGGCAACGCGCTCGCCTCGGCCCGCCTTGTGGGTCCCTAACGGCCATTCCCTCCGCGTCCAACGCCTGATTCGCCCCGCGCTCCGGCGCTCCCATCAGGGGCACCACCGTTTTGGGGCGTCTTTGAGGCACATGTCCCTCGCGCGTGCCTTGCGCCATCCGGACCCTAGTCGGGACGGGTGACGGCCTGGTTAACGAAGGCGATCGAGACGAGTGCCGCCGTTCCACAAAATGTCGCATATTGCGTCGCAACATAAACGTTGACATTTTTTGTGCGGCGCATATATCTCGACACGGTAACGTAGTGAGAATGACAACACCTGCAGTGCCAAAACCCCCTCCTCCCCAGCCAACTTTTCGGGATGCCGACAATGATTAAGAACTTCGACGACTTCCAGAAACTCGGCCAGCAGAACGTGGACACCGCCATGAAGCTGTTCGGCGAGTGGAACAAGGGCTGGCAGGCCATTGCCGCCGAGATGACGGACTACACCAAGCGCTCCTTCGAAGAGAGCACGGCCACGTTCGAGAAGCTGCTCACCGCCAAGTCGCTCGAGCAGGCGATCGAGATCCAGAGCGGTTTTGCCAAGCGCGCCTATGACGGCTACATGCATCAGGTATCGAAAATCGGCGGCATGTACGCCGATCTCGCCAAGGAGGCCTACAAGCCCGTCGAGAGGGTTATGCAGGGCGCCCGCTAAGCGCGTTTTGCCTCCACGCCGATCAGGCCCGTGCGCCAAGCGCACGGGCCCTTTTTTGTCGCATTTGCCACTTTGAGATGGCGCCGCGGCCGGCCGGCCGGAGCCTGCGCGCAGCGTTTGCGATCTGCCTGCCTGGCGCTAGAATAGGCCCCGATTTGCGGCTGGCGCGCGCACACCTATATGTGCCTGGCGCAAATCTTGCGGAACTCACTGCCGATCACAGGGATTGAAGATGGCCGGGAAGAACGGCTCGAAGGGCGATGAGGAGGGCAAGACGGGCCTCATCACCAAGACAAGGCCCAAGACCAAGAAGCCCAGCCTCTACAAAGTCCTGCTGCTGAACGACGACTACACGCCCATGGAATTCGTCGTGCATGTGCTGGAGCGGTTTTTCAACAAGGGCCGCGAGGATGCCACCCGCATCATGCTGCACGTGCACCAGAAGGGCGTCGGCATTTGCGGCGTATATACCTACGAGATCGCAGAGACCAAGGTGGCCCAAGTCATGGATTTTTCCCGGCAGCACCAGCATCCGCTGCAATGCACCATGGAAAAGGAGTGAGGGAAGCCCGTGCCAGCATTCTCCCAAAGCCTCGAAACTGCCCTGCATCGCGCGCTCGAATACGCCAACGAGCGCCATCATGAGTACGCCACGCTCGAGCACCTCCTCCTGTCGCTGCTCGACGATCGCGACGCATCGGCAGTCATGAAGGCCTGCTCGGTTGACCTCGATGAGCTCAAGGCGCGCATCACCGAATACCTCGACAACGAGCTTTCCTCCCTGTTCGTGAAGGGCTCGACCGAGGCGCAGCCGACGACGGGCTTTCAGCGGGTCATCCACCGCGCCGTGGTGCACGTGCAGTCCTCGGGCCGCGAGGAGGTGACGGGCGCCAACGTGCTGGTCGCCATCTTCGCCGAGCGCGAGAGCCATGCCGCCTTCTTCCTGCAGGAGCAGGAGATGACGCGCTTCGATGCCGTGCAATACATCAGCCACGGCATCGCCAAGCGCCCCGGCATGTCCGAGCCGCGGCACGTGCGCGGCGTCGATGACGAGTCGGGCTCGGAGAAGACCGACGAGAAGAAGCAGCCGCAGGACGCGCTCAACACCTACTGCGTCAACCTCAACAAGAAGGCCAAGGGCGGGAGGATCGATCCCCTAATCGGGCGCGAGCCCGAGGTGCTGCGCACGATCCAGGTGCTGTGCCGGCGCCAGAAGAACAACCCGCTGTTCGTCGGCGACCCGGGCGTCGGCAAGACTGCCATCGCAGAAGGGCTGGCACGCAAGATCGTGCAGGGCGACGTGCCGGAAGTGCTGAAGGACTCCACGATATTCGCCCTCGACATGGGCACCCTCCTCGCCGGCACCCGCTACCGCGGCGACTTCGAGGAGCGCCTCAAGGCGGTGATGAAGGAGATCGAGAACTATCCCGGAGCGATCCTCTTCATCGACGAGATCCACACCGTGATCGGCGCCGGCGCCACATCGGGCGGCGCCATGGATGCGTCCAACCTGCTGAAGCCCGCGCTGCAGTCGGGCACCGTGCGCTGCATCGGCTCGACCACCTACAAGGAATACCGGCAGCACTTCGAGAAGGATCGCGCCCTGGTGCGGCGCTTCCAGAAGATCGACGTCAAGGAGCCCACGGTCGAGGACTCCATCGAGATCCTCAAGGGCCTCAAGCCCTATTTCGAGGAGTTCCACAAGCTCAAGTACACCAACGATGCGGTGAAGGCGGCCGTCGAGCTTTCGGCCAAGTACATCCACGACCGCAAGCTGCCCGACAAGGCCATCGACGTGATCGACGAGACCGGCGCCTCGCAGATGCTGGTGCCGGAGGCCAAGCGCAAGAAGAAGATCACGGTGAAGGAGGTCGAGGCGACCGTCGCGACCATGGCGCGCATTCCGCCCAAGACCATCACCAAGTCGGACGCCGAGGTGCTGTCCAACATCGACAAGGACTTGAAGCGCCTGGTGTTCGGCCAGGACAAGGCCATCGAGGCCCTGGCGAGCGCCATCAAGCTGTCGCGCGCCGGCCTGCGCGAGCCCGAGAAGCCGATCGGCTGCTACCTGTTCTCGGGCCCCACCGGCGTCGGCAAGACGGAGGTTGCCAAGCAGCTCGCCGCCCTCATGGGCGTGGAGTTGCTGCGCTTCGACATGTCGGAGTACATGGAGAAGCACACCGTGTCGCGGCTGATCGGCGCGCCTCCGGGCTATGTCGGGTTCGACCAGGGCGGCCTCCTGACCGACGGCATCGACCAGCATCCGCACTGCGTGCTGCTCCTCGACGAGATCGAGAAGGCGCACCCGGACCTCTTCAACATCCTCCTGCAGGTGATGGATCACGGCAAGCTCACCGATCACAATGGCAAGCAGGTCGACTTCCGCAATGTCATCCTGATCATGACGACCAACGCGGGCGCCTCGGATCTGGCGCGCGCACCGATGGGCTTTGGCCGCAGCAAGCGCGAGGGCGATGACACGGAAGCCATCAACCGCATGTTCACGCCCGAATTCCGCAACCGGCTCGACGCGGTGGTCACCTTTGCCGGCCTGCCGCCCGAGATCATCATGAAGGTGGTGGAGAAGTTCGTGTTCCAGCTCGAGGCGCAGCTGGCCGACCGCGGCGTGACGATCGAGCTCAGCGAGGACGCGGCCAAGTGGCTGGCGGAAACAGGCTACGACGAGAAGTTCGGCGCGCGGCCGCTCGCGCGCGTCATCCAGGAGCACATCAAGAAGCCGCTGGCCGACGAGCTGCTGTTCGGCAAGCTGCTCCACGGCGGCACCGTGCGCGTGCTCGTCACCGGCGAGGGCGCCGAGCGCAAGCTCACCTTCGAGTACATCTCCACCGATCCTGCAACGAAGCCGAAGAAGGCCAAGGACGAGGACGACGAGGAGGATGACGAGGAGGAGATGGCGGACGAGGGCCCGGCCCTCGTCGAAGCGACGCCGCGCAAGGCCCTGCCCGGTCCCCGCGACAAGAAGGACCGGCCCAAGCCCAGCGGCACCGTGCCGAGCGTGCCACGGCGCAAGGACGATTAGGCGCTACTCACCCGATCGCCCCTCCTCTTCGCGCTTGCGAAAGCAACCGGCTGAGAGGAGGAGCCCGCGCCTTCGTTAACCATCGCCCGTTTTCTGTCCGAGCGGGATGCAGACTGCATCCCGCGGGCGCCCCACGACGCGTCCACGGCTGCGCTTTGGGCAGAGATGGCGCTCGACGGCCCGGGAAGCAGTCAAGGGATGTAGAAATTTTCCCATTTTTCGATTTCTATGTATGAATGGGAAACATCCCTAAGTCGGCGACCGACAATCACAAGCTCGCGGACCTTCACCGTCGATGAGGTGAACCGAGCTCGGCTCGCTCCGACCTCGCCGCCGAGCGCCCACGTCATTCCCCCATGCGCGCGCGCCACACGCGGTAGCGGGAATTCTCCGCCGGCACCGTCACGGCCGCGAAGCCTTTGGCCAGCGCCTGGTCGAGAGGAACGCGCCGCTGCACGACGATCTGCAGCACGCCGCCGGGCACGAGGTGGCGCGGGGCATCGGCGATGAGCTGATGCAGCAGCGCGTGATCCTCGGTCGCGCCCCGGTGCAGCGGCGGGTTGGAGAGGATCGCGTCGTAGCGGGCGGCACCCGCAGCGGCGAGGCTCGCGCCGAGAATGCGCCGCGCGCCCGCAACGTTCTCGCCCGCCGCCGCCAGTGCGACGGCGTCGAGGTCGAGAAGATCGAGCCTGATGCCGGGCGCGCCGGCGATTGCCGAGGCTGCGATCATCCCCGAGCCGCAGCCGTAGTCGAGCACCCGCGCCGCCTCGGCCAATGGGGGCAGGGCGCCCACCAGCAGTCCCGTTCCCTCGTCGATCCGGTCGGCCGCGAATACGCCGGGATAGGACACCCAATCGCGGATCGAGCCGCCGATCTCGATCGGCTTGGCGGAGCGCCACGCCGCAAGCGCCCCGCGCAGCCTTGATGCCTCGGCGGGCCGCCGCGCCGCCAGCACGCGGCCATGGCCGCGCGTTGCCAGGGTCTCGACCTCGCCGCACACGCGGGCGATGAGCGCGGCAACCGAGCGGATGCCCTCGTCGTTGCCGCCGTAGACGATGAGCCGCCCGCCCGGGGCCAGCACGCTCAGGCACGCGTGCGCCGCCATCTCCTGCTCGGCCTTGGCCCTCGGGAGACGCAGGAGCGCGGCGTCGAACGGACCGGCAGCCGGCCAGGGCTCCGCCTTCTCGCTGGCGCCGGCGCGTCGGTTCCAGATCCGGCACTTCAGCGCGCGATCCGCCAGGAGGGCGGGCAAACCGCCCTCCTGATAGGCGAGCAGGAGACTGCCTGCGAGATCGAGGCTCGGCAGCGTGCGGCCGATGAGATCGTCCGCCGCGCGCTCGGGATCGTCGGCCCAGCGGCTCATGTGATGAGCAGCGGCGTCTTGCCGACGAAACGACGCTCGAATGCCTCGCGCACGAGGAAGTCGGCCACATCGGCGCGACTGACCGATCCGGCGCGCCATTGCGCGGGATCCACCAGGGCGAGCGCTCGCCCCGTCGCCGGGCCGCTCGTCAACAAGCCGGGCCGGACGATCGTCCAGTCGAGGCCGCTCGCTTTGATCATCTGCTCCTGCACGTCCTTGTCGTCATAGATGCGCTTGAGCAGGAGGGGAAACATCAGGGCATCGTAGAGCAGGCCGCCGTGGCCGCGGCTGTCACCGGCGCCGAGGCCGGTTACCGCCAGCAGCCGGCGCACCTGCGCCTTCCGCATCGCATCGACGAGGATGCGGGTCGCCTTCGAGAACACGGTGGTGCCGGCGACAATGACCCACGGTTGCGCCCTTTCGCTGGCACCGAGCGACTGGATCACGGCATCCGCCCCCTCTATCGCCTTGCCGATCGCCTCGGGGTCGAGTGCATCGGCGGCAATTTTCTGGAGCTGCGGGTGCTCGATGGCGATGCCCCCTGCACCGCGGGCGACCGCGCGCACGCCATGACCGGCCAGGAGCGCGGACCGGACCGTCTCGAGGCCGATGCCGCGGCTGGCTCCGATGATCACGACCAAAGCCATCGCACCCTACACCTTCAGGCCGGCGACGCTGCTGTTCCAGTTCCAACAGGCAAGTCTCGCTGTCATCCTCGGGCTTGTCCCGAGGATCCAGCCATCCCGGAACGCCGGAGCTCCCAGGTCGGATAGATGGCCGGGACAAGCCCGACCACGACAACCCAGCTACCAAGCGAAACCGCCACGACACTTCGTCTCGGTGTGCGGCAAGCGAGGGACGAATCTCGCGATCGGGACACTAGGCCGCCAGCGCCTTCTTGATCCTCTCGGCATTGGCCGCGAGCACGTCGGGCTTTTCCATCTTGTTCGCCGGAGGCCCGAGCGACACGCCGTCCAAGCGCGGCAGTATGTGAAAGTGAAGATGGAAGACGATCTGCCCGCCGGCCGGCTCATTGAACTGCTGCAGCGTGATGCCGGCGGAGCCGAACGCCTTCATGGCGGCGTTGGCAACCTTCTGCACCGTGCGCATGCACGCGGCAAGCTGGTTCGGGCTGGCATCGAGGACGTTGCGCGCGGGGGTTTTCGGAATGACCAGCGTATGTCCCTCGCAGCGGGGCATGATGTCCATGAAGGCGAGCGTGTCGGCGTCCTCGTAGACTTTGTGCGCCGGCAGATCTCCGCGCAGGATCTTGGCGAAGATGTTGTTGCTGTCGTAGCCCATGCCGCGTCTCCAACCGAGCCTCTTCCCTTGTGTTAATTGGGCCGTAACCTCATCGTCAAGTCGATGTCCGCGTTAGGTCGGCGTCAATGGGGGCGTGCGAGGATTGGGATCAATGAGGTAGAGGGAGTGTTCAGTCGTGTCGGCGTTGCATCCGCAGGCCGTCATTGCGTCGGGGCAGTCGGCCTCCTGGAAGACACCCGGTGTGCGCCGGCCCGAGCGCGTGGACACCCTGATCGCCTTCACGATTCTGGGCGTGCTGCTGGCGGGCTGGATGCTGAACTTCGCGAGCGTGAAGGAGTTGACGCTCGGTGTCGGCGGCTACCTCGTGCACGCGTCCGCGCGTCAGGCCTGATCGGGCTCAGCCCTCTTGCGAAAGGGCGCGTATTCACTCAGCTCCTGGCCTGCAGCCTCCACATAGGCGCGCTCACGCCTGAGGTAGTCCGCGATCGCCCGGCGCAACGAGGGATCGGCGATGAAGTGCGCCGAGTAGGTCTTCGTCGGAAGATATCCCCGCGCCAGCTTGTGCTCGCCCTGGGCTCCGGCCTCCACCCGTTCGATCTTGTGGGCAATGGCAAACTCGATGGCCTGGTAGTAGCAAAGCTCGAAGTGCAGGCAGGGATGATGCTCGATGGCGCCCCAGTAGCGGCCGAACAGGCAGTCGCCGCCGATCATGTGCAGGGCGCCGGCGATGGGTCGGCCTGCGTGCCTGGCGAGCATGAGCAGGCAGTCCTCGCCCGTCGCCGCACCGATCAGCGAGAAGGCCTTGCGGTTGAGATAGGGACGCCCCCACTTGCGCGAGCCCGTATCCATGTAGAAGCCGAAGAAGGCGTCCCAGTGCGCCTCGGTGATGTCGCGGCCCCGCACCCACTCGATGGCGAGCCCGGACGCCACCGCTTCCGCGCGCTCCCTGCGCACGGCCTTGCGCTTGCGTGAGGCGAGCGAGGCGAGGAAGTCGTCGAAGCCCGCATAGCCGGCGTTGCGCCAGTGGAATTGCTGGTCGTTGCGCTGCAGGAATCCGTGGGCGCCGAGCCGCTCCCACTCGCCCTCGCTGGCGAAGGTGATGTGCAGCCCCGACAGGTTGTTGCGCTTGACCACCTCGACCGCCGCCGCGGCCAGCACGGCCTCCCTGGCCTCCGCGTCGGAGCCCGGCCGCACCAGCAGCCGCCGCCCCGGCACGGGCGTGAACGGCACGGCGATCTGCAGCTTGGGATAGTAGTCGCCGCCGGCCCGCGCATAGGCGTCGGCCCAGGAATGATCGAACACGTACTCGCCTTGACTATGGGACTTGAGATAGCACGGCGCGCACGCCGTGATCGTCTGATCGGCCTCCCTCAGCACGAGGTGCCGCGGCGTCCAGCCTGTGCGGCCGCCGACCGCCCCGGCCTCCTCCAGCGCCTTGAGAAAGCCGTGGGCGATGAACGGATTGCGCAGCGCGGGGTCGGGATTGGCGCACGCATCCCAGGCCTCGGCCGGGATGTCGGCGATCCGAGGCACCACCTCGACGCATCGCTGCTGCTTGCTGGCCATTGCCGGTGATATCGGTTCCCATCGCCTCGACAGTCGGCACCCCCAAAGGCTAAAGCTCGTGGAGCCCGCCGGCAACCGCACCTGCTGCCGCGGCCCACACTGTGGAGGAGAACGGCATGCGGCGCTGGATCGTCGCCTCTCTTGCGGCCCTGGCGGTCGTTGCCAGTGTGCCCGCGTCCGCACAGCAGCCGGCCGCCGACGACGACGGCCAGGGCGTCAAGGTGCGCAGGGCCTCCCTGATCCGCAAGCTGGTGTCGGCCGAGAAGATCGAGAAGGCGGCGCTGGAGCAGTACGACCAGCTGCGCAGCCAGGCGGTGAGCCGCAATGCGCTTCTGCCGGCCGATGATGCGCAGGCCAGGCGCGTGCAGCGTATCGCCGACGACCTGCTGCCGTTCACCCGCAAATGGCACGAGGACGCCAAGAGCTGGAAATGGGACGTGATCGTGGTCAAGAGCCCGACCATCAATGCGCTGTGCATGCCGGGCGGCAAGATCGCCGTGTTCACGGGCCTTCTGGACGGACTCAAGCTGACGGACGATGAGGTGGCCGTGGTGCTCGGACACGAGATGGCGCACGCGCTGCGCGAGCATGCGCGGGCCCGCGCTGCCAAGATCACGCTCACCAATGTCGGGGCGCTGGCGGTCGGCCTGGTGATCGGCGGCAATGTCGGCGAGATCGCGCGGCAGAGCGGCGGCCTGCTCGCGCTCAAGTTCAACCGGGACGACGAGCGCGATGCCGACCTGATCGGCCTGGAGCTCGCCGCCCGCGCCGGCTACGACCCGCAAGCGGGCCTGACGCTGTGGGAGAAGATGAGCCAGGCCGCCAAGCGCACGCCCCCGACCTGGCTGTCGACGCACCCCTCGGGCGAGGACCGCATGCGCCGGACCAAGGCGGCGCTGCCGCAGGTCATGCCGCTCCACCAGAAGGCCAAGGCCAACCGCCCACCCGCACCCGTCACCGCGCCGAACTGACGCACGCCGTCAGGAGTGGCAGCTGACCTTCCGTAGGGTGCAAAAGCGGAGCGCATTGCACCGGTGCGACCGGCGTTTCGGCGCAATGCGGCTTCGCCCTTTTGCGCCCTACGAGCGGCTCAGTACTTGCCGAGCAGCCCCTCGCTGCAGCAGGCATTCGGACCGAACAGGACGCTCAGCCGCGCCACGAACGTATGCGTGGAAACGTCGTCGATGTCGGCGTTGAAGGCCAACCCGGGCGCGGCGCCGGCCGTCACGCCGGTGAAGCGCTCGCCGGGCAGGTTGACGAAGTTGTACTCCAGCCCGAAGATGATGCTGCTCACCATCCGCATCTCCAGTCCCGCACCGACCACGTAGCCGTGCAGGCGCTGCTCGACGTGGGCTGTGGTGGGTCCGACATTGGCTGCAGCGCGGAGCTCGACGTTCGAGCTGGCATAGCCGGCCTTGCCGTAGAGCAGGAAGTTGCCGTGCACGAGCCCGAGGCGTCCGGTCACGGTAAGAAGGTCGTGCGTCGACACGGTGAACGCGTCGAGCGGCGTCGCCGCGAACGGGCCGGTCAGCGTGTAGGCGACCCTGTTGCCGGCCCAGGAGACCTCGGCGCCGATCAGGAAGTGATGGATCTGGTAGTTAGCCCCCAGGTGGCCGCCGAAGATGCTGCCGACCGCCGAGTCGGAGAAGCCTTGTCCGGCAACGGTGTTGAAGCTCTCGTCGAACGGAAACGTCCAGGACGGGTCGCTCCAGCCTGCACCGGCGTGGGCCCCGATGTAGAACCCTGTCCACACGGACGGGGCCGCGCAGCAATACACGGCGGCCGGCGGAGGCGCCGACGGCGGTGGGGCATCGGCGCGGGCCGCGACTGTGCCGGCCAGCAATGCAAAAGCGACGGCAAGCGTGCGGCTGCTCATGGGCGCCCCCGAGGTCGATAGCGACCCGATTTACAATGCAGCTCTGATTCGCACCCGCGGTTGCAACGGTTCGCGCTCGCAATTGGCGGCGAGGCGTGGCGCTTGGGTTACGGGGGCGAGGCCAAGCGCAGAAGCTTGGCGGGGGTGATACGGGGGCCGCAGTTGCAGAGGCGTCAGGCGATCGTGGCCGTCACGACGATGGCAACGAGGAAGACGGCGGTGAGGGCGGCGGCAGTCAGCGAAAACAGCATGATCGTTCTCCCGTGATCGTTGCGGGAGAGTCGCACGTCCGCGGACGCGTGGATGTTACCGGAGATACAACCCGTCGCCGGCGCCTGATCCGCGCGAGCGACGTTGCACGCGTCCTCGGTGCATGCCGGCGTGTGTCGGGCCGGCGCCGAGCAACGTCTTCGGCTACTCGGCCGCCATCGCCACCTGGCGGCAGAAGCAGGATGCCTTGATCGGGACCTCCGCCCGCGCCGACGCCAGATCGAGCCTTTGCCTGATCAAGGCCGCTTCGACCTTCTCGCCGCGGCGGGTCAGGCACTCATGGAGCCCGTGCAGCGACCACAGGTTGTCAGGGTGCTGGCAGGCCCGGCTCAGCTTGCCATCGAGCCCGAGATCGGAGCGGTAGACTGCCTCGGCCTCCGCGACGCGGCCCTGCTCCAGCAGCAGCGCCCCCAGGGCATGGCGGGTAGGCTGCATCCAGCCCCAGGGCTCGTCATAGGGTAACGCGTCGTCGAGCTCCACCGCCTTGCGCAGATGCGCGAAAGCCGCGTCATGGTTGCCTTTGCGGTACTCCAATTCCCCGTTGAGCATCGCTTCGGCCACGCCCAGCAAGTCGACGACGGTGTTGTTGTGCACCCGCCGGCTGTCCGGCACGCGCGCCTTGGCCGCCAGGAAGCGCGCCTTCTCGGCCTCGGCCTCGCCGACATTGCCGAGCGCGGAATGCGCCACGGTCTTGGCGTAGTGCATCATGGCGACGTTGGAGCAGTAGAGCGCCTGATCCGCGGGCAGCTCCTGCTCGATGATTTCGCGCCATTTGCCGAAGCGCACGAGAACATGCTGCTTCATCGTGAGATAGGCTTCGAGGAAATCCGCCATCGGCGGCGATGCAATGCGCAGCACCGCCTCGGGAACCGTGGCGATCAGCTCTTCGGCCGCCGCGATCGCGGGGCCGTACTGGCCGAGGAACATCGCGCCGTAGATCGCGAAATGGAAATTGTGGATGACGTAGACGAGGTAGACGCCCGGATCGTCCGAATAGGAGAGGAACCTGCGGTCGGTCGCCAGCGCCCTCTGATTGTAGACAAGGACGTCGTGGTAATGCCCGCACAGCACGTCGATATGCGTGGGCATGTGGATGAGGTGGCCCGAGTCCGGCACGATCCGGCGCAGCCGGTCGCCCGCGCGCAGCGCCCGCTGCGGAAACGGCGACATCTCCATCAGGTGGACATAGAGGTGCAGCAGGCCCGGGTGGTCCCATGCAGCCGGGATCGTGGCGAACGCCTGTTCCAGGACGGCTCTGCATTCCTCGGTGCCCGCCCCCTCGGCGGAGGCGCCGGAGCGCAGGTCCCACATCTTCCACGGCGTCTCGTTCATGATCGACTCGGCAAACACCGCGCGCACCTCGAGGTCGTCGGGATAGGCCTCGAAGACCTTGCGCATCTCCTTCGTGTAGGCCTTGTCCCAGGGCGCCATGTCCTCGATCGCCTCGCGCTGGGGATAGCGCGCAGGCAGGCATTGGATCATCGCCTGCTCGACCCGGCTCGCTTTTCCGGCGTGCGCGAGCGCGCCCTGCATGGCGTCGTAGGAGGCCGTCAGCGCCATCTGCCGGCCGTGCGGGTCGTAGCGATGCCAGGGCAGGTTGTAATTCGGCCCGGAGGCATAGCTCACCCCCCAGTGCGCCATGGCGCATTCGGGGTCGTGCTTCAACGCCTTCTGAAAGCACTTGATCGCCTCGCCATGATTGAACCCGAACAGCCAGTTGAGCCCCCGGTCGAACCACTGCTGCGCCTCGACCGACGAGGTGGTCACTTTCCGGCTGTAGGGCCCCAGATCGAAATAGGCCATGTCTCCATCCCAATGAATGATCGTCTTTGCTCGCCGTGCCTTGCCGAGTATATGGTCCGCGCCCGCGTCCGACCAAGCGGTTCCTGCACGTGTTCTGCGATCCGTTCCAGCTCGGGCCGAGACATCGGGTGGGGCATTCTGTTGTCATCCCGGAATTTCGCGTCAGCGAAATATCCGGGACCCAGGCCCCGGTTCGCGATCCCCTCTGCGGCATGACGGCGAGCGGAGCTGATCGGACGTTGCGCTAGGTTCGCAGCACGTGCGCAAGCAGATAGCGGAGCCCGTACACGTGTTCTGCGATCCGTTCCAGCTCGGGCCGAGACATCGGGTGGGGCATTCTGTTGTCATCCCGGAATTTCGCGTCAGCGAAATATCCGGGACCCAGGCCCCGGTTCGCGATCCCCTCTGCGGCATGACGGCGAGCGGAGCTGATCGGACGTTGCGCTAGGTTCGCAGCACGTGCGCAAGCAGATAGCGGAGCCCGTAACCGCCCCACGCGCTCGCCAGCGCGCCGGCGACCGCGAGAGCGGCCTTGAAGACGATGGCGAAGACGAGGTCCGCTTTCGGTTGGCCCTTGTAGCGTTTCAAGGACTGGATCTGGTCAGGCAGCCCGAAGGCAACGACCAGCACCGCAGAGATGGCGAACGCGACCCACGGATAGCCTCCGAAGCCGACCCCTGCAGCAGCAATCATCAGGAAGGCGTTGATCACGGCTTGTGCTCGCCGCTCGCGGTCCGGCACGTCAGTGGGGCGTTGCGGGATCGACCCCGGCACATGCCGCCGGCTCCATTGCTGACCCTCAACCCTTGCCGCCGGCGATCCTCGCCGTTGGCCGGCGCTTGTCCGCTGCCGGCCCCTGCCGCCTGAGCGCGTCGGAGCGGTGGCCGGCCGCCTGCAGCAACCGCACGCCCGCGATATCCTCTCGGTCGATTTCGCTCATGAGCTGCCTCCGGGTTGCCGTCGCGCGGCCGCGCCCGCCCCACCGGATGATCCCGGTGCGGCCGGGAATTGACAAGAAGGACGAACTCAATCTCGCGGCAGGGGTCGCGTCCACCGTCAACGCACGAGTACGCAATAGAAAGGGAGCGCGCCGTCGCCGCTCGCGCTCCCGCACCGGCCGGCCAGATCGGGGAGATTGGCCGACCCCTGCCAACGCCCATTGGCGCAAGACAAGCGTCATTAGGCGATGGCGAGAGCAGTGTACTTCTCAAGTTCCCCCAGGACAAGCGCCGCGCGCGGGCTGCACGGCGGACCCAGTTCGCCGCTCCATCCGATGCCCGCCAGTACCGGGGACGCGTCTATCCGGCGAGCCCGATCGCGGCCCTCTGCTCATCCGGCGAAGGTCCGTTTCGCTGCCCGGCAATTGTCCTCAGCGCCGCGGCAAACGACGTCAATCCCGTACTTCTCAAGGCAACGCAGGGCTTTGCAGACTGCCGCGACACCCGCTTGACGACCGCTACCGCATTGTGGCTGACGCAATCGACTGGGAAGAACACCGCGTCTGCGCGCACCGCCTGGGCCTCGAGCAACCCGCTGCGGTCGTCCACGCCGCCATCGTGATGCGTAAAGCATGCGCCCGTGCGCTCCGCCAGCCCGCGCAACTTCGGGATCTGGTGCGCGCGCCCTCCGACGTAGAGCACGGTCGATCCGGCCAGGTCCGGAAGGTCCGCCTCGACCTGGCCGCCCGCGGAAAGTACACACCCCAACGTTCGTTCCGCTGCCTCCAGTTCCGCCCGCAGTTCCTGCTCTCCCAGCTCGGCCCTGCGTCGCAACTTCCTTTCGTGCTCGCTCTCCATCCTCAGAGTGCCGACGCGAGATTGAAGTCTCTCGCAGCGCGCATTCGCCGAGGTCAGTTTGCGGCGCAGGTCGGCGATGAGCTGGGCTGTCGGATGGCGCTCGCCACCGAAGCGTTCAGGCTCCGGCCCCGGCGTCTGTTGCGCTGCCGTGATTGCCCTTCCCAGCATGTCGTTCAGGCTGGCGATGGTGGCATCGCGCGAGACCACGACATCGCGCAGACGCCTTTGCTGGCGGGCTATCTTCTCCTGGAGCGCCGCGTTCTCCGTTTCCAGGTCCCGCAACCGGCGGATGTCCGCCCGGTTGGCGGCACCGACGAGATGCGAGAGCATGTGCACGTCGCCGAAGGCCTGTCGCGCCAGGTCCTCGCTGGTCTGGGCGTGTGTCAACAGGGCCCAGTAGGCGCCGGGAATCTCGGCTTTCTCGACGGCCGCCGTCCACAGTGCCCGCAACTCCGTCTCGCCACGCGCCCTGCCGAATTGGGCCAACGCGGCGTGATGCCGTCGATCGAGCGCCTTCTGCAGGAGCTTCGATGGGACATCCTTTTTGCCGGCCAGGAGTACGGCGCGGCCGTGTAGCTCGTGGTCGGTCTCCTTCTCGACCCCCGACAACTTGGCCTTGAGAAGGATTTGACGGAGCTCTGCCGTGGTCAGGCACGTGCCGATGACCGAGCAGTGGAAGGTGTTTGCCAGCTCCCAGATGCGTCGCCGTTTCAGCTCGGGCCGTCCTGCAGGACAGTGCGCCGCCTGCAGCAGGCGCATAGGCGGCGCCGGCACGACCGTTGCCGGTGCCCGCAGCGGCAGGTGAATGCCGGGCAGCTTGATCGACATCTGTACGTTATATTCACAAAAATATAGCGACGTCCAGTGGAGGAACGCCTGGTGTCGCGGCCCGCGGCGCCGAGGCCGCTCGCTCGGGCCGCAGGTCGCAATCTTAAGGACACCAGGGCCCTCGCGCCGATTGACGCCCGCAGCCCGTCCGCTATATTTGAATGACTATAATGCGGCGAGATCCGCGGGGATGCAGTCGTGCGTCGGCGAAGGCTGTTCCTTTCCCCTGGTGCTTTCTCTTGGCTCCCTCGCGCTTGCCGGCACAACGGGATCGGCGCAGCAGCAGTCGCGCAGGGTGACCGACCCGTCCGGCCGGAGCGCGAGATGCGCGGCGGGATATCGCGTGTCCTCGCCGCCGGGCCGCCGGCATCGACCCTGCCCCGCACGCCAGCGTCCGAAACATGATCGGCTGGATGCGCGTGCCGTCTCCGGTCGAGAAAAAGTTGGCCTCTCCGGACGTGCGAGATCGACCGGAGCACGGGCGCTCATCGGGCCCGGCAACACGGCCGCAACATCACGTCGAGAGGAGCGATGACATGAAGATCAGTGCACGCAACGTACTGAAGGGAAGGATCGTCGAGGTCACCAAGGGCGCCACGACCGCGCACGTCAAGATCGACGTCGGCGGCACCATTGTCACGTCCTCGATCACCAATGCATCCGTCGACGACCTGAAGCTGGTGCCGGGCAAGGACGCCTACGCCGTCATCAAGGCATCCGACGTCATGGTCGGCATCGACTAGGCGCTGATCGTCCGCGGCTGTGCTGGATCGTGCCCTCCGGAACAGCGGCGCGAGACCGGGCAACGCACTCTGCGCTCGAGGAACTTGGCGAGCGAGGCCCGCGATGATTGGTCAGGATATGTTCGCCCTCGTCGGCGGATTGGCGCTTATTGGCGTGATGATTTTGGGCTTCTGGCGATCGACCAGCATTCCGCCGCGGAATGACGCTCGCGAGTTGGGGCACGTGCCGCCGCCTGAGGGGCACTAGTCTACGCAGCGGCTTCCGGGGACGGGCGCCGCGCGACCGACGGCAGCGGCGCGCCGCGGTGACCGGCGTGGAAATCCCTGGCAAAGTCGACCGTGGCACGGCGGCCGATGCTGGCGCCGTTGCGGGCCAGCCATTTCTCGGTCTCGGTGCGCCCGACCCCGTGCAGGTAGGCGAGAAGCTCCATGTCGGGCTTGGCCTTGCTTTCGGGGGCCAGCGCGCCGGTGAAACGGCCGGCATCGATGAGGTGGAAGCGATGCCGCGCCAGCCGCGCATCGGGTGTGTTGCTGCGCCTGGCGAAGAGGCCCCGATGCCGGGTGCGCACCGTCTCGATCACCTCCATGTCGCGCAGCATGGGCTGGTTGAAGGTGATCTGGTTGATGCGGGCGCTGATCTCGCGCGCACTCGTCGGCACGCCGGGCCGCTCGACCGGGTTGAGCTTGACGATCAGCGTGTCGCCGACCGGGCTTTCGCGACCGAGCGTGAGCAGGTCGGGGTTGGCCGAGAAGCCGCCATCCCAATAGGCATGCCCGTCGATCGTCACGGCGTGGTGGATGGTCGGCAGGCAGGCCGAGGCCAGTACGCACTGCACGGTCATCTCGCGGCGGCGGAAGAGGCGTGCGCGGCCGGTGGCGACGTCGGTGGCCGCGACCAGCAGCTCGGGACCCGGCGACGTGCGCAGCAGCGCGAAGTCGATATGCGCCTCGAGCAGCTTGCGGAAGGGATCGAAGCCCAGCGGATTGAAGTCGTAAGGCGAGAACAGCGACGCCACCTGCGCCAGCGCGTTCGATTTGGAGATGCCGGCGAGCCAGGGGTTGTTGCGCAGCAGGTCGGGCACCCCCGCCTTGGCTACGGCCTCCCACACGGCCTTCAGCACCGCGCGGGCGCCGGTACGGCCGTTCTCGACGAGCCCTGCGGCGAGAGCCACGGCATTGACAGCGCCGGCGCTGGTAGCGCTGATCCAGCCGATCTCCAGCGCCTCCTCCTCAAGCAGGCGGTCGAGCACGCCCCAGGTGAAAGCGCCGTGCGCTCCGCCCCCCTCCAAGGCGAGGTTGAGCCGCTGCTGTCGCGCTGCAAAGATCAATGGAGGTTCGCCCCGGTTGTTGCTGGAAGCGTAACCATGGCGATCCCGCACGCCGTGATCAAGGCACCACGTCCCTTGCCAGCACGAACGGCACGCCGTCGATCGTGGCATAGCGCGCCTTGATGCCGTAGACCGCGGCAAGATGCTCAATCTTCAGCACATCTTCGGGTGGGCCTGCCGCCACGGCGCGTCCCGCCTGCATCAAAACGATCCTGTGGCAGAAGCGCGCGGCCAGCGAGAGATCGTGCAACGCGACCACCACCGTTCGGCCCGCCGAGGCCAATGCGCTGAGATGGCGGAAGAGGGAAAGCTGATGCGCGGGATCGAGACCGGACACAGGCTCGTCGGCCAGCAGCGCAGCAGGTTCCTGCGCCAGCGCACGGGCCACCAGCACGCGAGCCCGCTCCCCGCCCGACATCTCGAGTACCGGCCGCCCGGCCAGATGGCGTATGTCCATGGCCGCCAGCGCCGCGTCGATGGCCTGCACGTCGGCGGCACTCTCGCCGGCGCCCATGGGCTGATGCGGCAGGCGGCCGAGCGCCACGACGGCGCGCGCGCTGAGCGCCCAGTGGACCGTCCGTTCTTGCGGCAGATACGCAAGCGCGCGGGCACGCTCCCTGGCATCCCCTTCGGCTCCTGGGATGCCGCCGAGCATGACGGTGCCCGCCGCCGGCCTGAGCAGCCCCGCCAGGATTTTGAGCAACGTCGACTTGCCGGCGCCGTTGGGGCCGATGACGGCGGTCACCTCGCCCGAGTGCGCGACGAAATCGAGTCCCGCCAGCACAGGCCGCGACCTGAGCGTCAGATGCAGCCCGCTCGCCTCGATTCTCATGGCGCCAGCTCCGCGCGGGTCCGCAGAACCAGCCACACGAAGAAGGGAGCGCCGATCAGCGCCGTCAGCACGCCGATGCGCAGGTCCACCCAGGGCTGCAGCAACCGCAGCGCGACGTCGGCCAGCAGCAGCATGATGGCGCCGCCGAGCAGGCTCGCCGGCAGCAGCAGCCCGGGGCGGTGCTGCGCGAAGGGCCTCAGCACGTGCGGAATGATGAGGCCGACGAAGCCGATGATGCCCGTGACCGCCGTCGCCGCCCCGACGCCAAGCGCCGTGCCGGCCACGACCGCCAGCCGCGCGCGGCTAAGATCGATGCCGAGGCTTCGCGCCGCATCCTCGCCGAGGGTGAGGGCATCGAGAGCCCGCGCAACGGTGAGCAGCAGCGCCATGCCGGCCAGCATCAGCGGGGCGGACAGCCACACCTGCGTCAGGCTGCGGTCGGCCAGCGAGCCCATCATCCAGAACACCATCTCCACCGAGGCGAACGGGTTCTGCGACAAATTGAGGGCAAGCGAGATCAGCGCCGTGGCGATGCTCGACACGGCAAGTCCGGCGAGGATCAGCGTCACCGGGCCTCCGCGCGCGCCGGCGAGCGCGACGACGGCCAGCATGGCCACGGCCGCGCCGGCGAGCCCGCCGAGCGGCAATGCCAGGGCTAAGATGTGCGAGAGCCCGAGATGGATGGCGAAGACAGCGCCGAGCGCCGCACCGCCCGATACACCCACCAGGCTCGGCTCGGCAAGAGGATTGCGCAGATAGCCCTGCAGTGCCGCCCCCGACAGCCCGAGTGCCCCCCCGACCAGTGCGCCCAGCACGGCACGCGGGAAGCGGATCTCCCAGAAGATCAGCGCGCGCGCCTCGCCCGTCGCATCGATGCGGAAGCCGGTCGGGCCCACGCCGAGCGACAGCAGGAAAGCGGCAAGAGTTGCGACGGCGAGACCTCCAAGAAGATGCGCAGGCTTGATGTCGGCTCTGGCGGCAAGGGCGCTCATTTCCGCCGTCCTTCGATCAGCATCCGCGCCTCGGCCAATCGCTCGATGGCATCGGCGATGTGCGGCGTGCCGCACAGCCAATGCCGCCACGGCAGCTCGAGGGAGGCGCGGCGCTGGCGCAGCAGGCGGATAATAGGGTGGCGCAGGTTGTCGGCCAGGGCGGTGCGATATTCCTCGGGGGCGCTTCCGAGCACGAGCAGGTCGGGCGGCCGAGCGACTAGCGATTCAAGAGGGACCTGGCCGCCGCGCGTGAGGCGATAGTCGGCCGACATGTTGCGGAAACCGGCGGCAGCGAGCGCGGCGTCCGCCAGGCTGCCGGGCCCGGAGACCGAACCACCGATCTGGTAGATCAGAGCCGTCGGGGCAGGTGACGGCTGGGCGGGTCGCGGCAGGCTGACCAGGCGCCGGTCGAACTCGGCGATCATCGCCTCGCCGGCTGCCGCCTCGCCGACGGCCGTTGCGACCGTACGTACCGTCGCGCGCACGCCGTCGATGTCCGCCGGCTGCGGCACGATCACCACGTTGCGGCCAAGCCGCCGAAGCAGGTCGACGGTCGCCGAGACGCCGAACGGCCCGGCCAGCACAAGGTCGGGATTGTAGTGCAGCACGTCCTCGGCGCCACCTCGCGTTATGCGTAACCCCCGCGCCTTCTCCGGGACCGGCGAGACAGAGGCATCGCCAATGAGATGCGTCACGGCCGCGATCCGCCGGCGCTCCACCAGATCCACCAGAAGCTGGTCGGCGCACAGGTCGAGCGAGACGATGCGCGAGGGCTTGCGCACCACCTCGGACGCGTGCGCGGCACCTTGCAGCGTCGCGCACAGGGCGATCCATGCCAGCAATGATGCCAGAATTGCAGGTCGTCGCACGCGCCCTCGCTTAGGTGTAACGCCGGCACTCGCAACACGCGGTCATACCGGGCCTTGTGCCCGGTATCCAGCCATTCGCGAGCGTCGGCGTACTTCGTGAGGCGGGTCATCCCGGCGACACCGGCCTCCGCCAGTGTAGGCAGGCGCCGGGACGACGTCTGCCACCAGCGCGGTGCCCCGCTACTTCAGTGGGATGCGATCACCGCCGATGCCGTCCGGCCCGCCGAAGGTCAGCTTGGCGCCGGCGTAGGCGGCAATCGGTGCCGACTCGAAACCGAACACCTCCTGATAGCGCTGATCGAGCAGGTTCTCCACCCGGCCGAACACCTCCACGCCCCGCTGCACCTTGTAGCTGGCGGTGGCATTGACGAGCCAGTAGGGGTCGAGGGCAACGATGGACGTCGGGGAAAAGAAAGGTAGCTCGAAGGCGCGATCCTCCATGCGGCCGTTGTAGATGGCGGCGAGCGTCGCCGTCCCGCGCCCGCCATGGAAGGTGTAGGTCACGTCGCTGCGCGCCGCGTGCGGTGGCCGGCGCATCTCGCGCGCGCCGTTCGGGTCGCGGGCGTCGAGATATGTGTAGGCGCCTCCCAGCGTCAGGTTGGGCGCCACCTTGTACCGCGCCGAGATCTCCACGCCCTCGCGCGTGCTCTCGCCCGCCAGATTGATGGCGGTGAAGTTGCCGATGACAGGATCGAAGAAGAAGCCGTTAATCTTGTTCGTCAGGTTGGAGTGGAAATAGGTGACGTCGAAGATCACCCGCCTCTTGTGGAAAGTGAACTCGACGCCGGCATCCCAGCCGAAGCTTTCCTCGGGCGTCAAGTTGGGGTTGGGCACAAAGAACTGGGTAAGGCCGAACTGCTCGAACATGGTCGGTAGCTTCACAGCCGTACCGGCACTGGCGTGCGGGCGCGCATTGATCTCGGGCAGCAACAACGAGGCAGCCGTGCGCCAGGTGGTGAAATCCTGGAAGTTGTCGTTGTCGTCACGCCGAATGCCTGCGGTCAGAAACAGGCGGTCGTGGAAGGCTCCGCGCCATTCGCCCGTGTAGGAGACCCGGCCGCGCTCGTTCGTCTTGTCGTCGTCGGGCGGAAAAGTGTCGGCGAAGTGGGACGAGAACCGCTCCATTTCCTTCTCCACGCGGCCTGAGACCGTGTGCTTGGCCCATAGACCCGGCGTGTCGAAGCGGTATGTGGCCAGGTAGGAAAGCCTGTCGGTGTCGCTCACGTTTTTGCTGGTGCTGGAGAAGCTCCGGTCCCAATCCTCCGTGATCGTGCCGTTATGGCTGGTGCGAAGTTCCTGGGTCAGGTTGCCTGCATCCCAGCGCAGGTTGGCGCCGGCGAGCAGGATGCGGTCGCGCAGGGTCGAGAGATCGTCGAAGGCCGCTGCCAGGGTGCCGTTTAACGCCGGATCGAAGACGTTCCCGAAGCCGTCGCGGTCGGCGCGCTTGTCGCTGCGGCGCACGGTGAAATCGAGTGTGACCCCGGGCAGCAACCTGGCGCCGCCGCGGACCAGCAGCGTGCCGAAGCGCGAGCCATCGTCCTCGCCGCCGACGGGGGCGATGTTGAAGCCGTCGGTCTCGCGCCAGTGGTAGGAGACGGCGAGGTGCGCGCGGTCGCTGCCGCCGGCGACGCGAGCGGCAACGTCGCGCGTGCCGAACGACCCGACCTCCGTGCGCACCGTCGCCGAGGGCGGGCCCTTGCCGGCGCGCGTGATGATGTTGATGACGCCGCCGACCGCATTGGAGCCGTAGAGGCCGCTCATGGGGCCACGGATCACCTCGATGCGCTCGATGTCCTCGGCCGACAGGTTGGAGAAATCGAACTCGCCGTCGGAGAGGTTGTTGGCCTCGATGCCATCGATCAGCACCAACGTCTGATTGCCTTCCGCGCCACGGATGCGCACCTGGGTGAAGTTGCCGAAACCGCCGCTCCGGCTGACCTCCACGCCCGGCAGGCCCCGCAGGGCTTCCGCGCCGTTGCGCACCTGCTGCTCGCGCAATTGCTGACCGGTGACGATGGAGATCGCATTGCCAATGGTGTAGGCGGGAACGCCGCCGACGGTCTCGCTGCTCGCCTGCGTATCGCTTGCTGCAGGTGCCGTCGCCGCCGGCTGCGCCGGCGCGCTCGCCGGCCTCGAGGGCGGTGGCGCCAGGGTCGCTCCCTGCACGACGATCGGCGGCAGCTCCGTCGGCTGCTGGGCGAGCGCTGGCGCACACAGCAGCGGCATGACGCCGAAGACAGCGAAGCTGCTCCAGCGCCGTGCTGAGCTCGTCGAAGCAGGGATTGTCGTCCGTGGCCCGTCCTTCGACAGGCTCAGGACGAGGTTTCGTCTGCGGCGGGACTTCAGGAAAACACAATGCATCGGCGCCTCTCCAGGAGCTGGAGCGAGGCATCGCCTAGGACAGGACGCGGGGAGCAAAGTTGATGCGCCGACAGGCTACGGACGGCTGGGCCGTTCAAGCTATCGGAGCGGACGATTCTTCCCTGCGGACACGACCGGCACGATCCCACGCTCGACCACGAGACGTCGCCACTACGGGTGTCCGCTCAACTGCACGCCCCGCGCAGATGATGGGCGACCGGTGCCGGCAGGTCTCCTGGCTCGCGGCTCGTGCGCCTCGCTCCCGCCTTCCCGCCGGCTTCCCGGCAGTGGCACTTGGGGCGATGCTCGCCGCTTACAGTTGCGGGGGCAGCCGCGGCATGGAGGAGAGACCTCGCACCGCGTTCCCTTTTCCGACACGCAGGTAACCCTTTTCCGTTGATTTAGTGGACTTTTTGCCGGTCCCAGACCCAAACTAGGTACCCAATTCAGGTACCCAATTCTATGTCCAGAACCTACGCCAAGACCTACCTCGTCAAGCACGGGAAGGGCTTCCGATATAAGCGCCGGGTCCCGGGTGATCTGCAAGCGGTGCTCCGCCGAAAAGTCTGGCTGTGTTATTTGGGCGACACTGGCCAAGGGTATGCCGAGCGGGCTGCGCGCAAGCTCGCGGTTGAGCACGACGGGCTAATTGCCAAGCTGTCCAAGATGTCGGCTGTCGACCGCCATGACTTCGTGGCCGGCGGCGGCCTCGACGCGGTCAGGGCCGCAGGCCGCTCCGACACCGTTGCCCCGTTCCTCGACCCTATCGCCAGCATGGACCCGGACCCGACCGACGATGAGGTGGAGCAAGCGCAACAGGCTCTAGACATCCTACGCGCTCGCCGAGATGCACAGCGGCTGCGGAACGAGGCCAGCAACGCGCGCCGGCTTCTCCGGCGTCTTGAGCCGCCGCCGACAAACGGTGTGGAGAGCCTCATTCCCATCTGGGTGGCACGGAACAAGCCGCGCTCGGACGTGACGATGCGTCGGCACGTCCAGCGCTTCATCGAGGTAGCGAGGGATATTCCCGCCAAGCAAGTCACGCGGGCCAACGTGGCAGCCTTCCGGGACGCGCTGGAGGCAGATGAGCGGTTGGGGCGGCCGACGGTCAGCAAGCACCTGGACAGCCTTCATGCGCTGTTCCGGGCGGCGCTCTCAGCCTTGGCGGTGGACCACAATCCGGCTGCCGGAATCAAGGTGAGCAAGGCCGGGGGCAAGTTCACGGATCAGAGCCGCAAACTCCCGTTCAGCGCCCCGCAGGTGAAGGTGATCTTTGCCGCCATGGCAGGGGAGCCGATGGATACCCAATGGATGCTGCGCCTCTTGGCCTACACGGGCGCCAGATCCGGCGAGCTTGCGCAGCTGAGGGTTGACGATGTGACGGTGCTGGAAGGCGTGCCAGTCATTCGCATCCACGACCGGTACGGGCCGCTCAAGAACAAGTACAGCGTGCGAGATATTCCCATACCCGCCGCCTGCATAGGCATCGTGGAGTATGCCAAGAGCCGGACAGGCTTGTGGCTGTTTGAGGACTTCGAGGCGTGGGGCGGGCGGTCCCGTGGCGCGACGTTCCAGCGCAACGTGGGGCCATTCCTGCGCACGAAGGCCAAGATCACCGACCGGGAGTTGACGCTGCACAGCTTCCGACACCGCTGGAGGACGGTTGCGCGCGAAATCGACATGCCGGAGGCCGTGTCGCGGGCGCTGATGGGACATGCCCTAGGCGCCGGCGAGCACGGCATGTACGGCGCCGGACCTTCGCTGGCAAAACGCGCGGAGTGGATGGCGAAGATTGATCCGGTGGCGGGCTAGGCTGGTGCCTCCCAAACCCTCCCACATCGTCGCGTCTTGACGCCGCCATGATGCGGCGGAAAATCTTCATGCCCATTGAGAAGGCCTCCCCTACAGGCCTTCCGAATGAGGGCTAGGGCTCCGCAACGCACAGCCCCACAGCAGCGTCGCGGCGCTCTTCTCGTTTCAACGCCGGGGTTATTCGACGGTCAAGACGGCCAAGCCGATGATAAGGATGGCCGCGAGAGGGAGAAGAAACTCGAGCCAATTTTCCGCAGGTCGGTGAGCCATGGGGCGCCTCCACTGCAAAACGCCCGGGCATCGCCGTGACCGGGACTTGCGTGCATAGGCAAAGGGGAATTCATCGCAACCTGCGATAAATACAAAACGGGGTCGCCGCCCGGGGGGAGGGCGCTTCCGCAACGCTCTTGCGCCTCACGGGCGCGCCAGCCGGATTTGTCCTCCTTACCTCCTGTCTACACGCCGACAGCCACTATCGTCGCAATCGAAACGATCCTGCCGCCCTCGCGAGTCTTCACGTAGGTCGCATCGATCCACACGTAGGGCCAGGAGCCTTCGATCGGCCGGTTGAGGAACTCCTTGACGCGGCCGTCGATCTCCTCGCACAGCCGCGACACCTGGCTCTTGGAGATGCCGGTCATGCCCATGGCCTTGACCAGATCGTCGACCGATCGCGTCGAGATGCCGTGCACGTAGGTTTCCTGGATCACCGCGATCATGGCCTTGTCGGCGGAGCGACGAGGCTCGAGAAACGACGGGAAATACGTGCTCTTGCGAAGCTTCGGGATCGCCACCGGCACGGTGCCGACGCCGGTGTGCCACTCGCGCGCTGGTTCGTTCGGTCGGCGGAGCGCTCGCCGTGCGCCGCACCCGTGAGGCTTTCGACCTCGACGTCCATCATGCGCGCGGCGACGAAGGCCAGCATCTCCCTGAGGAGATCTTGATCGGAACCCTTCTCAAGCAGCTCCTTCATTTCCACTCTGTCGATGGTCATGGGATTCGGTTCCTGTCTGTTCGAGTGCGGAACCCGAACCAACAGCGAGTTGGCCCATGACCTCGACGTTCCCCGGCGCCGCTGTGGGCGACTTGGGGAAAAGGCATTACGCGGAGTTGCTGTCGAGTAGGCGCGATGGATTACTCCACCGCGCCTCTCACAGAACCGGACATGCGGGCCTCGCATCCGGCTCTTTGGATTGGTCCATCAGAGGGCCAGCATGAGCTGGTCCGATACCTGCGCGGAGTTGAGCTCCTTCCAGCGGACCTGCAGCGAGGTCAGCCGGCCCGTAAGCCAGGACGGCGGATAGGCTCGCGTCAGGGCCGGCAGGTTGG
>JBFWRV010000009.1:0-130700 GCA_050248715.1 Hyphomicrobiaceae bacterium
AGTGGCGTCGAACGAATGCGTGCCGACCTCGTTCAGGCACCTGCTCCACTCCTGCGATATCTGCGCCAGAGCAGGCCCCGCGATCACGACCGTTATCACAAGCGGCGAAAGAGATTGGCGCATCAGCCGCTCCCACGCTTGAGCGAGCATGCCGACCCGGTTCCTTCAGATGGGCAGAGATATTTCACAACGTGATCGCCGCTTGCGCCTCTCAGTTGAAGCCGTCCGGGGTCATCGAAAAGCAGCTACGCGGGCAGCTTGCTCCGCGATGACACGGGCGTTGTCCAGATCGGGAGTGCCGGCCGGCTCACCGCGCACCATCACTTTGGGACTCGACCATACCGGCAGCCGCGGGCAGCCGTTGCAGCTCTCCTTGTAGCTCATGATGTCGCGCCACTTGGTGCCGTTGACGTAGCCATGGCCGTACGGGAACGGAGTCATGCTCTTGTCGAGATTGAGGTCGTGGCGGGCACCGATCAAATGGCCGATCTCGTGCGCCAGCGTATGGCTCGTCGCCGCACATTCGTGGTGAATCACCGCGAAGGCCTCGTCCGCATCCGCATAGACGCGCGTCGCCAGCCCGCAGCCCTGCGGATCATCCACGATCAGCATTGCCACATCGGCCCGGTGCTTTTCCCGCAGCGGATGAATCTCCTCGAGGTAGCCGTCGCCCTTGTCGGCCAAACGCCAGACATGATCAAAATGTGCTGCACCCTCCTCAGTGTAGGTGGTCTGGTAGGCGTGCACGAGGCGCAGCTTTACGTGGCCCAGGCCGCTTTGGCGAAAAGACTGATTGGCTTCCTCGATGCTGAGGTCCACCAGATCGCGCCGCATGTCCGCGTAGTTGCCGGCAGCCTTCTTGGTGTAGGCGACGATGACGTCTATGACGATGTCTCCGGGGCGTGCGCCAGCTTTGCCGTCGGGCTCTGCTTTCGCGCCCTTTGCCTTCGATGCGGCCAGAGCGACTCGCGGGTCCTTGTTTGCCCGTGTCTGTGAGCGCCTGTCCGGCGGTGCATCCTTGGACGGGCGCAGCGTGCTGCCATCACCCTGACGCACCAAAGGGTCGTCGCGAAGGCTGGCATCGTTCTTCCGCAGGCCGGCAGGCATCGGCGCATGCTCCTGCGGCATCTTCTCGTCGCTCATTTCGACCACGGCATGCATCTGGCCGCCCAAGTGGCGGATCGAATACAGACGCCCCTGATGTTGCAAGGCCCCGGCCATCTTGCCGTCCGGCCACCACATGATCGTCGCCGGAGCTTCCGTCCCCTCGACAGTGCCGTGCCAGACGCACATGCGAGGACTTACCTCGACGCGGGTTCGATTGATCGTCAGCATCGTGCCCTGGCCAAGCGTGACGACTATCCTCGCGGAGTCTCGGGACGGCGCACTTGCGTCCTCCCCTTTGGTCAGAGCGTATTCCACGACAGCAGGAAGCGAAGCCTCCACCACGCCAACCGCCGTGGTCGCGCGAGAGGCCTTCGCGATCTCCATGATCTGCTTCTGCTTGTCGTTCATTCTGATGTCGGCGGGTGCCAGACGAAATATCTCGTTCCAATCGTCGGTAGGCTCTCGAGACGCTTCGGGAATAGCGCCGCGTGTTCGGCGCGGCTTGCGACCGTCCGCAAGGCTTCGCTCGCCAAGCAGCCTCACGCCGATGCCGTGCTGACCCGCAGCCTTCGTCACGGCGTCGACCTTCTCCTTGGGAACCGACCAGACCTCACTCTTCGTCAGCGAAAGAAGCTGGACCGATGGGTTGCCGGCCAAAGCCTTGAGCGACTTGTAGGCGGATGACTGCCGCGACGGCAGCGAGGACACAATCAGCTGGGCCCGCTCTTGATCGCTCTGTGCCTGGGCCGGGCCATCTGCAAACCGGACGAAGCACCCCAGCACGACGGACAAGCCGATGATGGTGCGTACAGCCATCGTCCCCACATGCTCCCATCAACAGAAAGAACCTCTGCGCGCGATCGGCGCCACGATGCCAACTCAGGTTGGACCCATCGGTCAGACCTCCCGACCGATGGACATCGTCGCTTGCTCGATCACCCTTCGGCAGACCGCCGGCATGGCCAGATCGCAACGTTACACCAGCGCGTTGACCTAAAGAAGCGGACGCGCTTCGTCTCGCCCCCCGGCCATACAAACTTCGTCGGGCAGTGCACCGCTGCCTGTACAGCTTAACGGCGCTGGGTCGATGCCGCGAAGCTGTTCAAAACCAACCCGCGCTTCTCGCTTGGCGCCCCATAACAGGGTATCGCGATAGGGTTGCCCGCGTTCAAGGGGCTACCAGGGGATGGGCCAAGCGGAGCGGAAGCCGCGGGGGGTGCGCGCGGCGACGGTGTGGCTGGCCATTAGTGACAGAGTTAGGCGTGCAAATCGATGGTGCAATCCCGCAACATCGGACACATCAATCGACCTGCACGACTTGCTTCTTAACCAGAGGAAAATAGTGTTTATTGCCAACAAGTTGGGTACGGGAGTGAATAATGCACCGAGCCATCGTCATCGTCGTGAGCGCTTTGATCAGTGCGCTCTTCACGCAAGGCGTTCTGGCCGACGGGAAGGCCAAGCCGCGCAAGGCTCAGCCCTCGACCGCACCGGCGGCACCCAGCAGCAACTGGACCGGGCTGCAAACCGGGGCAAATGGCGGCAACAGCTCTCTCGCACAGAATTTTGCCGAGCCGGGAGCATTTCTCTGCCCCACACCTCCCTGGGTGACCTGTGCTGAAACGCCGTTCATATTCAGTGGACATCCTTCCAGCATCACGGCCGGAGGATTTACAGGATATCGCGTGCAGTTCGGCGGACTGGTCGTCGGCATCGAGGGGGATATCGCCTGGAAGCGCGCCGTCACATCCTACGTTCAGTCGGGGATCACTCCCCTCTATGTCCATGAGACGTTCACCGGCAGCATGACGCAGAGCTGGGACGGCTCCGTCCGCGGCCGGCTGGGCGCACTTCTCACCCCGTCGCTCCTTGCCTATGTGACCGGAGGCGCGGCCTTCGGCATGGTGAGCGGCTCGTTCAGCTACAATGCTCAGTTCAACTCGTACTACGGGCCGGCTTCTGTGACCGGTGCTGCAAGCTGGAATGACCTGCGGCTGGGGTACACCGTGGGCGGGGGCGTCGAGATAGACATAGGGATGGGGCTGAAGGCCAGGCTCGAATACCGCTTTGTAGATTTCGGGCACATCTCCAAGGACGTCCCGCTTACGAATACAGGATGCTACGCCTACACCTGCGGCACAAATGCGCATATCGACATGAATGCGGCCTTCCATACCGTGAGGCTGGGCCTAGGCGTGGATCTCTGAGGGGGATTTTCCCTACGTAGCGCCACGGTACTGGACCGCTTCAACCCGTGCCCGGTCGCGGGTTACCCCCAGTAACGACCGCGGGTGGTTCTGCTCGCGGTCAGCGCGCATCCTCTCGGTGCCGGCCGCGTGAGCGCGAGCAGCTTGTGGCTCCGTCAGACGTTCGACGCCAAGCCGGCAGCACCGGCGAGGCCCGTGCTCGTATCGAGGCCGGTGGTCGCAGCGGCCGGAGTGGCGTTGCCAGGCTGCGCCGCCTTGGCCTCGACCGGTTTCTTCACCGCTTTCGCCGAGCGGTACGACTTTCCGTGCGAACCGCCGCAGTGCGCGAGGGCAGGGTTGGCGGCAACCGCCAGGACGGCGGCGAATGCAAGGGCAAGAGCTGTCTTCTGCATGGGTCGTCTCCATTCGTTGGCGTTCATGGCGCCATTATCGCGACCGGCGCCGCCAAACCCTGTTCCAGCCGTGACAATAACGGACATGTGTACAGACGTGAGCTTCGAACGCCCGGATGCTCGCGGGCTGGGCCCGGTCAAATCCGGGCCTGGAGCCCCCTTGACAGGAGACCGCGGCAGCCGAGGATCGCCCGACGCCCCGCATGGAGGAAGACGTGTCGTTCGACTTCTCGACGTTGCTCTGGATACTCATCGCCGTGATGGCCTTGCAGCCCTTGCTGATGGGCCGATGGTTTTCCGTCCGGCGCATACAGGCGATCCGGGCCATCGAGAAGGCCAACGGCTCGCGCGTCATCACGATGATCCACCGGCAGGAGAAGCGAAGCCTATTCGGCTTCAACGTCTCCCGCCACATCGATCTCGAGGACGCGCAAACCATCATCGCCGCCATCAAGGAGACCCCGCCAGAGCGTCCGATCGACATCGTGCTGCATACGCCGGGCGGCCTGGTTCTCGCGGCCATGCAGATCGCCCGAGCCGTGGAGGCCCATCCCGCCAAGGTCACGGTCTACGTGCCCGTCTACGCCATGTCCGGCGGAACGCTCATTGCGCTCGCCGCCGACGAGGTCGTTCTGGGCGAGTTCTCGATGCTGGGGCCGATTGATCCGCAGATTGCCGGACTGCCGGCGGCGAGCATCGTGCGGGCGCGCGATTCCAAGCCCGTCGAGCACGTCTTCGATCTGACCCTCGTGCTGGCCGATGTCAGCGAGAAGGCTCTGGCCCAGGTGAAGCGGGGCGCCGTCGAATTGCTGACGCCGCGGCTCGACCAGGCGACCGCGGAGAAGCTCGCCGAGAAGCTCGCCGGCGGGCATTGGACGCACGACTATGCGCTCACGGCCCAGGAAGCCACCGAGTTGGGATTGCCGGTGAAGGTCGGGATGCCGACGGCGGTGCTGGAGCTCATGAAGCTCTACCCGCAGCCGGTGCAGCGGTCGGGCGTGGAGTTCCTGCCGATCGACGTTCCGACCAAGCGGCCGCTATAGGCCGCCAACCGCTAGTTCATCCGCTGTCCCGTCGCCGTATCGAACAGGTGGCACTGCTCCGGAGCGAAGCTGAACTTTACCGGCGACCCCAGCGCCAGCGACGTCGCGGGCGGTACCTTGGCAACGAGCGACTGGCCCTCGCCGACGTCGAAATGCACGAGCGTCACGTCGCCCAGCGGCTCGAGCAGCCGGGCCGTTCCCGGCGACGACGCTGCGCCGTTGATCACAACATGCTCCGAGCGCACGCCGAGCGTGACGCTGCGCCCGCGAAGGCCGGCAGGGAGGGAAGCCGGCAGGGCCTGCTCGATGCCGCCGCCGCGGAAGAGGGGGCCGGTGGCGCCGCCATCCACCGCGCCCTCCAGGAAGTTCATGGTGGGCGTGCCGAAGAAGCCCGCGACGAAGCGCGTAGCCGGGCAGTTGTAGATTTCCAGCGGCGTGCCCAGCTGCTCGATCTTCCCTTTGCTCATGACGACGATGCGGTCCGCCATCGTCATGGCCTCGGCCTGATCGTGCGTGACGTAGATGAAGGTCGCCTTGAGCTTGCCGTGCAGGCGCTTGAGCTCCGTGCGCATGTCGACCCTGAGCTTGGCATCGAGGCTCGACAGCGGCTCGTCCATCAGAAATACGGCCGGGTTGGTCACGATCGTGCGGGCGAGCGCGACGCGCTGGCTTTCGCCGCCCGAGCATTGCCGAGGCATCTTGGCAAGCAGCGGTTGGATGTGCATTGCCTCCGCAGCCGCCGTCACGCGCGCCTTGATCTCGGCGGACGGCACCTTGCGCACGCGGAGCCCGAAAGCGATGTTCTCGAACACCGTCATGTGCGGGAAAAGCGCAAGGTCTTGGAACACCATGCCGAGACCGCGCTCGCCCGGCTCCACGTCGTTGACGACCGTGCCGCCGATGACGATGCTGCCGCTCGTCGGCGTCTCCAGCCCCGAGATCATGTTGAGCGTCGTCGTCTTGCCGCAGCCGGATGGCCCAACCATGATCAGGAACTCGCCGTCGCGGACGTCGAGCGAAACCCCGCTGACAGCCACGTAGCTGCCGAACGACTTCACCAGGTTCTGGAGTGCGATCCCTGCCACGGTGCGTCCTAGATGCTCCCTTGGGGCACGCCGGCTGCGGTGCGCTGCCTACTTGCGGATCGTGCCGAAGCTGAACCCCTTCACGAGATGCTTCTGGATGAGAAGGCCCATGATGACGACGGGAACGGTCACCACCGTGCCGATGGCGGCTTGCGGCCCGTAGAGGCGTCCCTCCGCCGCGCTCTGGAACTTGTTGAGCAGGACAGTGAGCGTCGTCACCTCTGGGTGCGTCAGCGTGAGCGCCAGCAGGAACTCCGCCCAGTTGAGGATGAAGACGAACAGGAACGTCACCACCATGCCAGAGGCGACAAGCGGCAGGACGACGAGTCGCAGCACCTGGAGACGACCGGCTCCCATGAGGCGTGCTGCGTGCTCCAGCGTGTAAGGCACCTCGTCGATGAAGGTCAGCATCATCCAGATGACGAACGGCAGCGTCGTGACGGTGTAGATGAGGATGAGCCCGACATACGTGTCGAACAAGCTGATGCGCACGCCGAACAGCGCCGACGTCGCGTAGGGGATGATGATCGCGTAGTAGATGAGGATCGAGATCGCGACCACGATCGGTGGGATCATGCGGATCATGAGAATCGTGTGGCGGAAATACTTGCCGCCGACGTTAAACCGCGAGATCGCGTAGGCGAGGAACGTGCCGAGCAGCAGGCCGAGCAGCGAAGCCGCCGTGCACACGAGCAGCGCGTCGCCGAGCCCCTTCCAGATGGTGAAGGCCTGCTCGGTCGCCTGGCGGCTCAGCGTCGGGTCGAGCGCACCGAAAGCGAAAATCTGCGCGTAGTTATGGAGCGTCGGCTCGTGCGGCAGCCAGCGTGGAGGCCAGGCCACCCACTCGCCGGCATCCTTGAACGATGTCGACACCATCCAGAAGATCGGAAAGGCGATGAAGGCCGTCCAGGCGAGAAGGATCGCGTGCCGGCCGATCTTGCCCAGGCGCTCGCGCCTTCGCCTGCGCGACCGCGCCGCTTGGCCTGCGACGTCTGCCGCTGTGATCATTGCGCGCCCCCCTCGACCGCACGCCGCTGGCTGATCAGCATGTAGATGCCGAAGAAAATGAGGAACGAGAAGATGAAGAGCAGAATGATCGATGCGGCGGCGCCGAAGCTGAACTTGTTGAACACCCACACCTGCTCCCACAGGAAATAGGCAACAGTCTGCGTCGATGTGCCGGGGCCGCCGAAGGTCAGCAGCACCACCGGGTCGAATAGCTTCAACGCCTCCATCGAGCGGATGATGACGGCGATGACGATTGCGGGCTTGAGCAGCGGCAGCTCGACGCGCCAGAAAGTCTGCCACGCCGAAGCGCCCATGACGCGGGCCGCATTGATGAGCTGCCGCGGGAGCGCGGCAAAGCCCGAGAGGAAGATCAGGAACGTCAGCGACGTCCATTGCCACACGTCGGCGAGAATGATCGCCCACTGGGCGGCGACAGGATGCGAAAGCCAGCGGATGCGAGGGTCAATGCCGAACATCCCGAGCAGCGGCGCAAGGAGCTGATTGAGCGGGCCGCTGTCGATGTAAATCATGGAGAAGTTGTAGCCGACGACGATCGGCACGATCATCATCGGCACCAGGAATATCGTCGTGTACAGCTTCCGCGACCGCGTGCATCGCGACACGAGCATCGCCAGCAGGAAGCCTATGGCAAGCTCAAGCGCCACGGCAACGCCGGAGAAATAGAACGTGCGGGCGAGCGCCAGCCAGAACTGGTCGTTCTCAAGCACACCCCGGTAGTTGTCGAGCCCGGCAAACGTCGCCGTCTCGAAGGGGCGGTTGGCGCGCCATCGAAGCAGGCTAATCCAGATCGTGAGTGCGAACGGGATCAGAATCGTCAGAACAAACAGCGCCTCCACCACGACGAAAGGGATGAGGCGAAAGACGCGCTCGGAGGCAAGCCAGCGCGAAAGGCGCTGTCCCGCCCCTCGCCGGGCCGGGGCGGCTGCGGCAACGGCATCACTCGTGCTGATCTCTGTCATTCACCAACCGGCCGTTGCGCTCGCCGCCGCCTCCCTCTCCCTGTCGTCCGTCACGATGGGGAGGGGGTCGGGGCGAGGGCGCTTATGGCTGCCCCTCACCCTGAGCGGGAAGAGAGAATTCGTGCCCGCGATCAGAATTTGTCGAGATAGATGCCGCTCTCGACGCCCTTGCGCCAGACCTGGATCTGCTGCTCGCGGCCGATCTCGTTGGTGATCTTGTTCCAGCCAGTCTCGATGCGCTTAGCCGCCTCCTCGGCCGTGATGTTCTTGTTCATCACATCGGCCAGATTGTTGTCGAGAGTCTTGAAATACTCGTAGTTGCCCTCGATCAGCAGCAGCGAGGCGGCATACTTGGTGTTCTCGATGGTCGTCTTGACCATATCCGCGCCGAAGCGATCGAGAATGCCTTTGTGCGTCAGGTTGGAGTGACGGAACGGGTCCCAGAAACCCTTGGGATGGGCAACGGCGTCGTCGCCGATGCTGGGGCTGGTGAACCACTGGATGAAGAGATAGGCGAGCTCGGGGTTCTTGGCGTAGGCACTCACCATGTAGCCAGTGCCCGCCGCCTGCGGCGAGCGGCGCACGAGCTTGCCGTCCACCATATGGCCCGGGATCACGCAGGCGAGCTGCTTGCCCTTGACCACGCTGTTGGGGTTGCTCTCGCCGAAGCCGTAGATGGAGGGGAACGACACGGCCGAGTAGGCCTGGCCGCTGCCCCAGTAGGGATAGATCTGCGGCGTGCCCCAGCCCTGGATGTCCTTGGGCATGTACTCGACGCCGGCGGCAAAGTCCTTGATCGCCTGGATGCCGTCCGGCGTGTTGATGCGGGGCTTCATGTCCTTGTCGAACAGAAGGCCCTTCATATAGAGCGGGAAGTGCCGATAGGAGAAATTCACGGAGCGATAGCCGAGCCCGCCGGAAAGCCCTTTGTCGAACTTGACACCCCAACGCGTCTCACCCTCCTTGGTCTGGAAGAAGGCCGCCTGCTGCATCCATTCAGCGACCGTGTCGGGGCAGCCCAGGTCCTTGCCGTGCTTGGCCTTGTATTCGGTCCTCGCCTGCGCGTTCTCCACCAGGTCCTTGCGCAGCACCATCAGCAGATGGTCACCGTCGTTGACCATCGTGTAGAGCTTGCCGTCGTAGTATTGCTGATACTTCAGGCCGTCCGCCACGCCCGAAAAATCCGGCTGATACTTCTTGGCAAAGTCATCGAGCGGGATGATCACCTTGGCGCCGGCGGCATCCGGCATCGTGTAGGGGAAGTCGTTGAACATGTCGTAGACGCCCGTCTTCGACACGGCTTCCTGCATGATCTTGGCGGGGATGTCGGTGTAGCCGAGGGGCACGATCTCGATCTTCACGCCCGTCAGCTCCTCCCACTTCTTCGCGAAATCCGGGAAGGAGTTGTTGTAGAGCGAGCTGAGCAGAATGGTGAGCTTGGGCTCCTTGAGAGCCTTGGCCTTGACGTAGTCCTTGGCCGCGGTCACGGCGCGCTCGGCGACAGGTTCCTGCGCGGCGGCCGGCAATATCATAAGCAGCAGGAGGGAGAGTGCGGAGGCAAGGCGGCGACGCATGGCGGAGTCCTCCCTTGGGTAGGCGCGTTTCCCGGTCCCATTGCAGCGCGGCATTCTGCGCTGCTTATCTCGTTGTTTGATGGGAAAATGCAGCATGGATTGAATGGAGGGTCAAGGCAGCGCGCATCTGTCGGTCGTGAGGCATCGGTTGAATGGAGCATCGGGGCATGCAATCGTCGGTGAGCCTTCCAGCTCATGGTGCGGCTGCAAACATGAACCCGTTTCGCCCTCCGCCGACCGCATCGACGCCGGCCGAAGCCGATGCGATCGCCGCGGCTGCGCGCTTGCTCCCTCAAGTTCGCGCGGCACGCGAGGAATGCGAGCTGCGGCGGCGTGTTCCACCCGCCATGGCCGACGCACTGGGTGAGGCGGGCCTGCTGCAGATGCTCTTTCCACGCTCAATGGGCGGACTCGAGTTGTCGCCGCTCGCCGCCTTCCACATCGTCGAGGAAATATCGCGGGCGGACGGCTCGATCGGCTGGTGCGTCATGATTGCCGGCGGGGTGTCGAGCTTCGCGGGCTGGCTCGAGCCTGACGTCGGCCGGACAATGGCGGGACGCCCGGCCGACGTGCGGCTTGCCGGCTCGATCCGGCCGCAGGGGCGCGCATGCGCCGTCGACGGCGGCTACCGCATCGAGGGCCGCTGGGATTTCGCAAGCGGCGTCAATCACGCGCGCTGGCTGATGGCACCGTGCATGCTCTGGGACGGCGACAAGCCCGTGCGCACCCCGGCCGGCGCCCCCGTCGCGCGCATATTCTGGGTGCCCAGAGAGAGTGCCACCATTCTCGATACCTGGCACGTCGTGGGCTTGCGCGGTACGGGCAGCAACGACTTCACCGTCACAGATGTCTTCGTTCCCGAGAACCGTTCGGCCCTGCTCGGAAGCCCGCCTAAGGAGAAAGGCCGGCTCTATGATCCGCGGCTCCACATGTCCTGCATCTGGTCGGCGACCGCCGCCAACGCGATGGGCATCGCCCGCAGCGCTCTCGACGACTTCATCGAGCTGGCCTCCGCCAGGTCGTCCACCATGTCGACGGCTCTGCTGCGCGATCGCCCGCTCGTGCAGGCAAAGGTGGCGGAGGCGGAGGCGATCCTGAGTGCCGCCCGGGCCTACGTGCAGGCTGCCGTCGGCGATCTGTGGGCGCGCGCCGGGCAGGGCCAGACCGACCTCGACGGGGCAATCGTGCAGGCGCGTCTCGCCATCACCCATGGCATGCACGAGGCGGTGCGCTGCGTCGATCTGATCTTCCACGCCGCCGGCACCAATGCCGTCTATGAGCGCAATCCGCTCGAACGCCACTTCCGCAACGTCCACGTCGCCGTGCAGCATGCGGCCGGCCTGCCTGCGCATATGGAGGCCGCCGGCAAAGCTCTGCTTGGCCTGCGCCCAACCGATCCGGGCTGGTAGCATACGCCCAAGGCCGAGCGGCAAGGCGCACCCCACTCGCGCGGACAGCCGCCAACCCGCCGCAGTTGCGCGGCCGCGGTGCATCCCCATCTTGATGGCAATCCCGCAATCATCGGAGGCTTGGATGCCCGAGCTTTCAGCTTTCCCCATCAGCTCGGTTTCTTCCATAAGTTCGCAGGCCGGGAGATCGCCGACAAGTGCCCGCTGGAGCGTTATCGCATCGAGTCGAAACGGCTGCTTGGAGTCCTCGAGACCCGCCTCGACGGGCGGGAATGGATCATGGACGACTATACGATCGCGGACATCTCCATGTCGGGCTGGGTGCGCAACCTTGTCGGCTTCTACGGCGCCCGCGACCTCGTCGAGTTCGACGCGCTGAAGCACGTGCCGGCCTGGCTCGATCGCGGGCTCGCGCGCCCCCCGTCAAGCGCGGCTTCGAAATCCCCAGGCGCCCCGGCACCTAGACTGAATCTAGCCCGCCGTCGGCTGCCAGCCGCGAACGCCGTCGCCGAGGCCCCTCCAGCCGCCCTCAGTGACGAGAACGGTGTCCTCGAGCTTCACCAGGCCGCGCTTGGGGTGGTTCATGGTGGTCTCGATTGACAGCACCATGCCGGCCTCCAGCGGGCGGCCCGCATCGTAGCCCGGATAGGGAACAGGTCCATTGTCCATAAGCCGCGGCGCCTCGTGGGTCACGAGGCCCATGCCGTGCGCCATGAAATGCGTGTAGGCCTTGTGCCGGGAGGCGGAGAGGAGCTGCTCTCCGACGGAGCAGATCGAGCTGCCGGGTGCACCGTGCCGGATAGGCTGGCGGGAGGCCATCTGCACCTCCTCGACGAACCCCAGCAGGTCCTCGAGCTCGGCGTCCGGCTTGTTGCCGACGACGCCCATGCGCGCGAGGTCGCCGATGTAGCCGTGGTAGTTGCCGCCGGAGTCGATCGATACCACGTCGCCGGCCTCGAGCTTCTGGTCCGACGGCGCCCGGTTGAGGCTCGTGCCCGCCGCGATCAGGCAATAGTCGAACGCCAGCCCGCGCTTGACCTCCTCCACCCGCAGCGCATCCGCCAGCTCCTGCTTGGTCTTGCCCGGTGCGCACTGCGCGAACACGACGTTCATGCTCTCGACCACGCGCTCGGAGGCCAACTGCAAAAACTCGATCTCCTTCGGCGTCTTCACGGCGCGCAGGCGCTCGAGCGGAAAGAAAGCATCGACCACGTCGACGTTCGACAGCCCGCTGCGCAGCACCTTGTCGGCATCGGCGGGAAGGAACGCAGCCTCGACGCCGACGCGGCGCACGCCGGGGCCGAGCTTGGCAATATGCTCGACGACGCGCTGCATGGTGTCGGGGCTGGTCCAGGTCGAAAGATAGAGGTTCTGCGGCCAGAGCTTGCCGAGCTCATTCTCGTAGGCCTCCATGCTGTTGCCGACGTAGCCCGTGCGCTCGGGCTTGCCTTTCTGGTAGACGACGGCGGGCAGGTAGCGGCTGATGCCGACGGCATCCATGGCCTCGAAGAAGAAGAATTTGTAATCGCCAAGCAGGTACTGCACGTTGTGCTTCGACGTGGCGACGAGCACGTCGATGCCGGCCTCGTCCAGGAGCCGGTCCAGCCGCCTGGTATCGAACGGAATCGGTTTGCGCACCTCTGCGTCTGCCATTGCCATTCGCGTTCTCCCTGGAGAGGGCCGGGCTTGACCCTGGCTCCTTGAATTCTACCTGACGCTATCAGAGCTTGCCGGCCTTGAACAATTGCGCTCCTGGGCTCCCTGCGTCGCACGAGGGGTGATCAGGCGAACATGAGCGCGGGCTCCAGGCCTAGCAGGTAGGCGCCGACATCCTGCAGATGCGCCTTGCGGCCCTGCGCCTGCTGCATCACCGTGCGAATATCGCGCAGGCGGCGCTCGAAAGGACCGGTCTGGAAGATCGCGTTGGCGCCGGCAATCTCCCAAACGGCGTCGGCAACGACCTTGGCCTCGTGGATGGCGAAGGTGGCGGCCATGCGGATATCCATACGCTGCGCAATCGACAGCTCGCCCGTGTCGAGCGCGTCCTGCCCAACCCTCTGCGCGGTGGCCTCGACGTAGCCGCGGGCCGAGCGCAGCCGCGCCTCCGCCTCCCCGATCTGGAAATGGACGTGGTGGTTCTCCAGCAGCGAGAACTTGGCCAGCCGCGGCTTCTTCTCGGCGACGAGCGCCTTGCATGCTTCGAGCATCGAACGGGCGATGCCGAGCGCGACCGCGGAGAAGCCGATGGCAAAGAAGCTGTTCATGGGGAATATGTACTGTCGTGACTTGATCTTGGCCTCGAGCGGATGGCGCAGCACGACGGAATAGCCCTCCGGCACGAACAGCCCGTCGGTCCTGAACCCGCCGCTGTTGGTCGCGACGAGACCGAGCACGTCCCAGTTCTCGATCCATTCGACCTCGCCAGCCGGGACGAAGAAGATCCGCAGAGCAGCGCCCCCGGGCAGCTTCACCGGTGCTCCGCTCTCGTCGAACACGGGCGCGTGCAGTCCAATCCACGTGGCGTTCCGGCTGCCGCTCGAGAACATCCATTCGCCGGTCACTCGGTGCCCGCCCTCGACCTCGTCGGCGCGCGCCTTGACGGGTGGGCCCCAGCTCAGCGCGCTTTGCGGCTCGCCCCAGATCCGGCGCGCTACCGCCGGCTCGACCGCGGCCGCGGTGGCCGCACACCCGTTCATCTGCCCGACGCACCAAGCGGTACTGCCGTCCAGCTTGGCAAGCGCCTCCATGGCGCGGAACCAGGTGACGAGATCGAGCTCTTCCCCGCCGTAGTCGCGGGGCAACAGCATGCGGAAGAGCTGCTGCTCGTGCAGCTTCTCGACGACTTCGGGAGCAAGCCGGCCGAGTTCCTCGTTGCGCGCCGCCGATGTCTCGATGACCTCGGCGATGCGCGCAATGCGCTCCACGGGACCAGCGTCGCTAGTCGATGAGGTGCCGATGCCCTTCTGCATGTGCGTCCACTCCCTGTCACCGGTTTTTTGTTGGCGGTCGCGCGGGAGGCAACGGTAGTGGACTTGCAAGCAAGCGCAAGCGCTTCGCGGCACGCGGGGGGCAAAGCCCAAGAAGAGCGAGAGCGAGAGCGAGAAGTTGAGTCTTCGCTTCGCTTGACCCAAGCTACGCGGAAACTACGCCACCACCGCGAGCTTGGCCGCCCACCCATCGAGCTTCGGAAGAACCGCGTCGGCCTTCTCCGAATCCATGCTCAGCACGATCCGCTCGATACCGGCGTCGCGATAGGCGCCCCATGCCTCGGGGTCATGCTCGACGCCGAAGGCCGTGATCGGCAGCGCGCGGCCCGCGGCCTTCTCCATCCCTCGGTACTCCGGCAGCCTGTCGAGCAGGCGATAGGTCGGGCGCTTGGCGTGCGGCATCCAGCCGTCGCCGTAGGCAAGCGCGCGGCGGGCGCCATACGGCATCGCGCCGCCGACCAGCACCGGGGGGTGCGGCTTCTGGATCGGCTTTGGCCACGTCATCATCGGCCCGAACTTCACGTGCTTGCCGGAATACTCGGGCTTCGACTTGGTCCAGATCGCGCGCATGGCCTCGATGCGTTCGCGCATCACCTCGTTGCGGCTCTTGAAGTCGGTTCCATGGTCGGCCATTTCCTCGGCGTTCCAGCCGGCACCGACACCGAACAGGAACCTGCCCTTCGAGATCTGATCGATGCTGGCGACCAGCTTGGCAGTCTGGATCGGATCGCGCTGGGGAACAAGGCAGATGCCGGTAGCGACCTTCAGGCGCGTCGTGACGGCCGCCGCAACGCTCAGCACCACGAACGGGTCCATGACGTCATAGTATTTCTTGGGCAGCTCGCCGCCCTGCGGCCAGGGCGAGGCGCGGCTCAGCGGGATATGGCTGTGCTCGGGAGACCAGAGCGACTCGAACCCGCGGGCCTCCAGCGCGGTCGCCAGCTCCGCCGGCGCGATCGAATAGTCGGTGCAGAACATCGCGACGCCGACATGCATGGGCGCCTCCCTCGGAGCGGCTTTGGCGACCGGACAACGATAGGCAAGCCGACGCCGCCGCGCCAGCAGATTGACGCCGGACCAGCCCCAGCGTCGGCGGCTCGGCCGCGAGCCCGGCGATACCGCCGCGCGGACCGCTCCACCTCAACGCGGCGTAAACTCGGCCGAGCGCGGACTGTTGAGGCCGTCGTCCACGGCCCGCTGCAGGGCTTCCGGACCCGCGGCGGTCGCGACGCTCTCGGGGATCACCCAGAGCGTATAGCTCTCCGCATAGATGCCGTGCCGGCAGGAGATGCGTCCGGCCTCGGCGTGGCAGCTTGAGTCGGCCATGACCATGTAGCCGGGCCTGCGATCGTGCTTGAACACGTGCAGGTCGACCGGCTGCAGATAGCCGGGCAGCGGCCCGAGCTCGACACCACGAAACACGCAGCCGAGCGACCGTCGGCACGCGCCTGCGCGCGCGCCTAGCGTATTGCCGATGCCCGTTGCCTTGCGGCCCGGCAGGAATACGGCCGGGCTGTCGGACCCGGTGCTGACGTAGCAGCCGTCGCGCGCGCACAGCAGCGGGTCGGCGACCTTGGGGCCGCGCCGCCGGATCCCGTAGTTGCCGGGCTCCATAGTCAGCAACACCGTGAAGTGGGTCCCGCGGCTCCCGAGCATGGTGGGCCCGGGGACGCCAGAGGAGCGCGCATCCAGCACGCCATCGCCGTCGCGGCCGGGGGTCGTCACGACTCTGGTTTCCGGCGGCCTGACGGAGTCGCGCGCCATGGCGGGATCGTGGCCGGCGCGGGGCTCGGCGCGCGCGGCCGAAGGTGGTGGCTGCGCCGGGGGCGCCGCTGCAACCGCCTCAGCCTTCGGCCCGGACAGAATTGGGGCGCCGTCGGGATCGGGGGGCGCCGCCGGCGGTGCAGTCGTCTCGACCTTCGGCTCGGGTGCGTTCGCAGCCGGCGCGGGTCTGTGAGCTGCCGTTGCCTGAGGCGCGGGGCCCGCCATCGGCGGTACGATCTCGGCGCTCGGCGGCGGAGCGACCGCTGCAGGGGTGGCGGCCACGGCTTCCGGCTTCGTTTCCGGCGGCCTCGCGACGTTCCTCGGCCCGGCCTCGACCGATGCTGCGGGTTGGGTGGGGTGATTTGTGAGCGCCTCCGCTTCGGCAGTTGCGACGGGCGCGCGAGCATCCGGCGCTGCGACCGGCCCGGCCACCGGCGCAGGCGGCGGGAGCGCGTCTTGCGGCGCCTCCCTCGAGGCGGCGGCCGACGGAGGCGTCGGCGAAGCCTCGACGCGAATCTCTTCCACCTCGGGCAGCGGCTGCGTTGCAAGGCGCGTCTTGCGCAGCTCGCGCACGCGCCGCAACTTCTCGGCGAGGCGGCGCGCCTCCTCGGCTCGCTGGTTGGCCAGGCGCTCGTCGGCGATCCGGTCCGCCTCCTGCTGTGCCGCCGACCGCGGGTAGGGAGCCTGACGCCCGCCCTGAGCGGCGAGCAGCTCCTCGGCCTTTGCGCGCTCCCTCGCGGCCTCGGCGATCAGGCGCCGCGCTTCTTCGGCCAGCTGCTCCTGCGCCTGCGATGTTCGCATCTCCTCGGCCTCGCGCCGGGCGCGCGCGAGCATGTCGGCTTCGTCCGACCGCCGATGTTCCGAGGCGCGACGGGCATCCTCGGCGGCCTTGGCCGCGGCGCGGCGCTTGGCCTCGGCAGCCCTGCGCGCGGCCGCCGCCTTGCGTTGCGCGGCGCGCCTCTTCTCGGCCTTCCTTTCCGCCTCCGATTTTCCGGACTCGGTGTTTTTGGCTTCCGGCGCCTTCTGGGCTTCCTCCTTGCTGGCAGTCGACTTCTTGGCTTCCCCGCCCGTCGTGCCGGAGAATTTCTCGGCCATCTTGTGCGCTGCCTCGTTGGCGCGCACCGGAGCATAGAACATGCAAAGAGCTGCCAGCGCGACGACGGCGCGCAGCACGAGCGGCGACCCGGACATTGCCCACTCCCAACGTCATCCCGGGTCGGCGCATCCCCGCCCCGAGCCCGCTTTGCAGTCGGTTGAGCCCGCCTTGCGCAGACCCCCCGCTGGTGGCCTTCAATCTTGTCAGGATTTGCGGCGGAAAGCGGGAACGGAGCTGAACGGCGGCTGAATGAGCTCAGGTTGTAGCTAACGCCTTGAGCCCTTCGCGATAGGTCGGATAGAGCAGCTCCAGTCCGAGATCGGCCTTCGCGCGCGCATTGCTGACGCGCTTGCACTCGGACCAGAAGCTCGCGGCCATGCCGTCCAATCCCGCCGTCTCGAAAGTGATGGCGGGTGGTGGCGGCAGGCCCAGTAGCTCGGCGGCGTAAGCCACCACATCCTCGGGCGGGGCCGGCTCGTCGTCGCTCACATTGTAGATGCCCTGGCTGCTCGGAGCGTCGATGGCGGCGGCAAGCACCCGTGCAATGTCGTCCACGTGGATGCGGTTGAACACCTGGCCCGGCTTGACGATGCGCCGCGCCGTGCCGGCCTTGAGATTGTCGATGACGCTGCGCCCAGGGCCGTAGATGCCGGATAGCCGGAAGACCTGAACGCGCTTTCCGGTTTCCTTGCCCAGGTCGAGCCAGGCGCGCTCCGCCTGCACGCGGCGCAGGCTGCGCTCCGACTTGGGCCGGGTGGGGCTCGTCTCGTCGACCCACTGTCCCTGCCAATCGCCGTAGACGCCCACGGTCGACAGGTAGCCGATCCAGGCAAGGTCGGGCAGCGCAGCGATCTCCTCGCGGAAGGGACGCAACACCACGTCGCCCTCGAGGTCGGGCGGGATGCTGACGAGCATGTGCGTGGTGCCGGGCAGCAAAGCGCGCACGCCCTCCGATGCCGTATCGCCCTGGAAGGCGGCGAGCCTCGGCTTGAGCAGCGGCTCGGAGCCCGAGAGGCTGGTGCGCGTGCCGGAAAGCGCGAGGATGCGTCCGCTCAAGCTGTGCGCCAGCGCTTCCGCCGAATAGCCGAAGCCGAAGCAGAAGAGCCGCATCAGCGGACCTCGCGCATCCGATGCCGGCCTCGCCGGGTCCCCGACACAGCGGGCGACCTACGCAGCCTTGCCGGCAGCCGGCTCCTCCTCGATGGTCTGCCCCACCAGGTTGTCGGCGACGATCGGGGTCTCGAAATACGTGATCGTGATCTGATCCTGGCTGCCGTAGAGATCATTGATCATCCGCCGCCACTCCTCGCCGTGGGCGCGCTTCGCGGCCGAGAGGCTCTTCCACAGGTAGGTGCCGCCGCCGAGATGGTTCTCGGCATCATAGAGGTAGCACTTGCGGATGCAGTCCGGGTTGGCGCGCCAGATCGAGGAGGTCTTGCGATACATGGCAACCACCTCGGCGCGCGTCATGCCCGGGCGCAGCTTGAAGGTTATGACTTCAGAGATCATGGCGAACCCCTTTCGCTTGGGCCTGCTCGACACGAGCATTGTGAGCCCGAAGGCGACCCATGACAACTCGTAGAGTGCCCGCGGCCGGCGCACGCTTCACCGGCGCCGTTGAAGATCACACGGGCGATGCTCAGGCCCACTCCGCCTGCACATATGCATCGCCTTCGCCCACCGCGCGCCGCAACTTGTGCTGTTGCCAATGCTCCGGCTCCGCCAGCCGCTGCAGAGCCCAGACCGCCATCGCACGCACCAGGGGTGAGCCGTCGTCGAGCAGACGCTCCACCGCGGGGAGCAGACTGGCATCGCCCGAGTTGCCGGCGGCAATCAGCGCGTTGCGCACCACCCGGTCGCGTCCGGTCCGTTTCACCGGGGTGCCGGCAAATCGTCTGCGAAAGTCTGCGTCATCCAGTGCCAGCAGATCGGCAAGCGGCGGAGAGTCGGCGGCCGGCAGAGCCGCAAGGCGGACGTGCCGCGCGGCTTCGGCGAACTTGTTCCACGGGCACACCGCCAGGCAGTCATCGCAGCCGAACACGCGGTTGCCCATCGGCGCGCGGAACTCCGTGGGGATATGCCCCTTGTGCTCGATCGTCAGGTAGGCGATGCAGCGGCGCGCGTCGAGCTGGTAGGGTGCCGGAAAGGCCTTCGTCGGGCATATGTCGATGCAGCGGCTGCAGGTACCGCAGTGGTCCTGCTCGGGCGGATCGGGCTCGAGCTCGGCCGCCGTCAGGATGGCACCGAGGAACAGCCACGAGCCGAAGTCGCGGGATACGAGGTTGGTATGCTTGCCTTGCCAGCCGAGCCCCGCCACCTCGCCCAGCGGCTTCTCCATCAGGGGCGCGGTATCGACGAAGATCTTCACCTCGCTGCCGCTGGCGCTGTGCAGACTGGCCGCCACGCGCTTGAGCCCGGAGCGCACGGTATCGTGGTAGTCCTTGCACTGGGCGTAGCAGGAGATCGCACCGCGCCCGGGCTCAGCCAGGACGGCGAGCGGATTGCTCGAGGGGGCGTAGTTCATGCCGAGCATGACGATCGAGCGGGCCGATGGCCACATGCTGAGCGGGTGCTGCCGCCGCTCGGCCGTGGTCGCCATCCATTCCATGTCGCCGTGCCGGCCATCCTGCAGGAACTCGGCCAGGCGCTCCGCGACCACGTGACCGACCGCGGCCGGCGTCGTCACGCGCGTCACATCGAACCCCGCGGCGCGCGCCTCGGCCAGGACCAGCTGTTTCAGGCTCTCGGTCATTGGTGGGAGCTCAGGAAGGTTGGCAGTCGCCAGTATCCGCTGACCTCACGAGAATAGCGGTGCCACACCGCCACAACCAGAGCAGAATAGCATGACTCGACCGCCCCGCCCTTGAGGAATAAGCCGCGCGGGCGTACTCGACTGCTCACCCATCACCCACAGCACACGCGTCCACAGGAGGCGCTGGATGTCCAGCTGGCACGTGATCCTGCTCGGCCTCGTCGAGGGCCTGACGGAGTTCATCCCCGTCTCCTCTACAGGCCACCTCCTGCTCCTCGGCCACTTCCTGGGCTTCAACTCGCCCGGCAAGACCTTCGAGGTGCTGATCCAGCTGGGATCGATACTGGCCATCCTGTCGGTCTACGCCGCCAAACTCGTCCGCCTTCTCCTCGACCTGCCGAGCGACGCGCGCGCGCGCCGGTTCGTCGTCGCGGTGCTCGTGGCGTTCCTGCCGGCCGCCGTGATCGGCGCCGCCGGGCACAAGTACATAAAGGAGGTCTTCTTCGAGTCGCCGCTGCTCGTATGCACGACGCTCATTGTCGGCGGCATCGTGCTGCTGGCCGTCGACAAGATGCAGTTGAAGCCCCGCTATCATGACGTGATGGACATACCCATCCCGCTTGCCGTCGCGATCGGGTTCGCCCAGTGTTTGGCCATGATCCCCGGCGTGTCGCGCTCCGGGTCCACCATCGTGGCGGCCCTGCTCCTGGGCGTCGACAAGCGCTCGGCCACGGAGTTCACGTTCTTCCTGGCGATGCCGACCATGACCGGTGCGTTCGCCTACGATCTCTACAAGAACTATGCCGGCCTGACGTTCTCCGACATGCAGAGCATTGCGCTCGGCTTCGTGGTGGCCTTCATCGCCGGCGTCCTCGTCGTGCGCTATCTCCTGCAGTTCGTCAGCAATCACGGCTTCGCGCCGTTCGCGTGGTGGCGGATATTCGTGGGCGGCGCGGGCCTCGGCGCCCTGGTCGTGCTGGGTTAGGCCCTGCGCTCGCGAACGGCCGCCAAGCGCTACAGCGCCCATGCATTTCCGGCGGGCGAATCGTCGATCACGAGGGAAATGCGCAAATCACCTCTGGTTCGCAACACCTCCAGCGCCACGCCCCCGATGCTCGGGCGGACGGTGAAATCGGCGCTCGCGTTGCCGAGCGTGACGTTGCGCAACGTCACTGCGCCTGCCATCGGCGGCACCACGGGATTGTTCAGTCTCACCTCGGCATCCTGCGGCCTGAACTCCAAGCCCAGCATCGACTGGATGAGAGAGAACGGAGCTGCCGCCGCCCATGCCTGGGGCGAGCAGGCAGCGGGATAGAGCGTCGGCGCTCGGCCAGGACGGCGACGAAATCCGCAGAAGAGTTCGGGAATGCGCCGATGATCCAGGTAGGAAGTCGCGCGCATGAGACCCTCGAACTGATCAATGACGCCGCGCTTGGCGCCGAAACTCGCAAGTCCACGCGCGATCAGGGCGTTGTCATGCGGCCATATCGATCCGTTGTGATACGACATGGGGTTGTAGCGGGCCTCCCCCTTGGCCACTGTGCGAACGCCCCAGCCGGAGAAGAAATCCGAGTCGAGAAGCGCCGACGCCACGACCGCGGCACGCTTGGGAGGGATGATCCCGCACCACAGGGCGTGGCCCGGATTGCTGCTGCGCACCTTGCACGGCATCTTCTTGCCGTCCAGCGCCAGCGCGTAGAAGCCGATGTCCTCGCACCAGAACGCCTCGTCGAACAGCCGGCGCAGCCGCTCGGCTTGGGCGCTCAGCACATCGGCCCGCTCCTGCAGGCCGAGAGCCCGCGCGCAGGCCGATGCCACGCGGCGCGCGGCGAACGCGTAGGCCTGCACCTCGACGAGCGCGATCGGCCCCTCGGCAAGTCGGCCATCCCTGTGGAAGACGGAGTCGTAGGAATCCTTCCACCCCTGGTTCGACAGGCCGGTGCTTGCCCCCCGCGCGTACTCGAGAAGCCCGTCGCCGTCGGGATTTGCCTGACCATCGATCCACGCCAGGGCACGCTCGATCGTCGGCCAGAGCTCGCGAACGAGGTCCCAGTCCCCCGTCCGGCGGGCATACTGGCCGGCGAGGATGACGAATAGCGGCGTCGCATCGACGGTGCCGTAGTACTGGCGAAAGGGAATCTCGTTGAGCGCGGCCATCTCGCCGCCGCGCATCTCGTGCAGAATTTTCCCGGGTGCAGCGTCGATCTTCCTGTCGAGGCGCGCAGCCTGAAGCCGCGCGAGCCGTCTCAGGACGCCGGCCGCCACGCCGGGATCCATCCAGAGCATCTGCAGGGCCGTGATGATGCCGTCGCGGCCGAACGTGGTGGAGTACCAGGGTATGCCTGCATACGGGTACAGGCCGTCCGGGGTCCGCGTCATCAGCATGTAGAGGTCCGACATGGATCGGCAAAGGATGTCGTTGACGATGGAGTTGGAGGTCTCGACCGAGGCGACGCTGCGCGTCAGCACCTTGAGCTCCCGCTTCGAGGCAATCAGGCCCCGAAAGAAGGAGAGGGTCGTTTCCGGGAGCCGGCCGTGGCTCGCGACAGAGACAAAGATCGCGCGCCGCTCCTGCGGGGCCAGCGTAACGGTATAGCTGGCGGCACCTTCCTGTAGCCGGCTCGGCGCGGGCTCGAAGTGTATGGACGTCGAGCGAAGCGCGGCGTCCAGGCCCCGGTAGTTGAGGCGCGCGCCATTGTCGCCGAGCAGTTCGCTCCAGGCTTGGCCGCGCCGCGCGCGCTCGATGCCGCGCACTTCGAAAATATCGGCAAAATCGCTGGCAAAGGTGAGCGACAGCGTGAAGGTCACGGGCTCGGCCGCGTGATTCATGAAGCCGATGCGCTCGCGCAGGGACCCCTCGCGCAGGAAGATGTGGCGCGAAATGTGAATGGTGTCCTTGAGGAGGGCGATCTTGCCCTCGGCGTAGATGTCGGGATTGGTGAGATCGACGTAGTAGCTGATGTTGTCGTCGCTGATAGCCGAATGCAGCAGCAGCGGACGCGAACCGGTGATCAGCAGCTCAAGGTGCGACAAGTAGCGGGTGTCGCAGTCGAACAGCCCGTCCTCGCCGCCCGCACTTGCGCCGATGTCGCCGTGACTGTCGAACACGGCGAAGGTGTCGTTGTGCTTGAGGTTGCGCCGCGCCCTGGCCGGGGCATCGGTTGCCGGGATGTAGAATGGCGCTTCTCCGGCCGCCACGGCCGCGGGTGGGGCGCCAGCCTCGGTCAGTCTGAGTTTTGGCATGCGCCAGCCCCACGAAATTGCCCAAGGGTGCGGATGCCCGGCGACCAAACGTTTCCCGCGTCGCACAGCCCGCTCGAGAGCGCTACTGTACGGTGGCGGTGTCGCTCTCCACGCCGGACACGAGCCGCAGCGTGCGCCGCGCCGTGGCGGCGGGCGCCAGGCCCTTGTAGATCCTGACATAGTCGGCCGCCATCCGCGCCGCCGTGAAGCGCTCTTCGAAACGCCGGCGCACGCGTCCGCGGTCGAGAGCAAGCAATGCGCCGAGCTTGCGCACCGCCTCATCCTCGCCCTCCACGATGTAGCCGGTCACGCCCTCGTCGATGATCTCGTCCACGGACCCGTTGCGGAAGGCAAGCACAGGGGTGCCGCAGGCCATGGCCTCGATCATCACCAGGCCGAAGGGCTCCGGCCAATCGATGGGAAACAGCAGCGCGCGGGCCTCGCCGAGGAAGCTCGGCTTGCGGCGCTCGTCGATCTCGCCGATGTACTCTACGCTCGGCTCGGCGAACAGCGGCTCGATCTCGGCCTTGAAGTAATCGACGTCGACCCGGTCGACCTTGGCCGCCACCTTGAGCGGCAGACCGACCGTCCGCGCGATCCGTATCGCCCGGTCCACCCGCTTTTCAGGCGAGATGCGGCCGATGAACGCCAGATAGCCCCCGCGCGGGTGCAGCGTGGGTGTGAGCAGGTCCGCGGGCAGGCCATGATAGACGGTCGCCGCGTAGGAGGCGGAGGGCACCGGCTTGCGCTGTGCGTTCGAGATCGAGATCAGGCGCATCTCGGGGAAGTTGCTGTAGAGGGGAAACAAGTCCGGCAAATCCTGGCGACCGTGCAAGGTGGTAATCGTTTTGTGCGCTACCTCCCGGAAGATTGGGAAGGGGTATCGGTCCAGGTGAAAGTGGATGACGTCGAAATCCATGGCCTGCCGGCGCAGTTTGTCCAGCATGACCATGTAGTAGGGAACATCGTCGCGCACCGCCGGATTAAGGCGCAAAGCTTGAGCGCAACCGGCGACGAGCTTGGCCGAGGTGATGGAATCGCCGCTGGCAAACAGCGTCACGTCGTGGCCCTGCTTCACCAGCTCCTCGGTGAGGTAGGAAACTATTCTCTCCGTGCCACCGTAGAAGCGTGGCGGCACGCTTTCCGTGAGAGGCGCAACCTGAGCTATTTTCATGGGTTTCGAGATCCGAACACGCCCGCACCAACTGGTTTCGACATCGCTTGCTCGACCAGGCCAGGCTCGCAGTGTGAGAAACGTTTCGCCTTCTGCCGTTTCGACTTCCGGCGTTCTTGCTTCCGGGCGGTCTAACGCGAAGCGACAGGCACCAGTTCCGCGCCGCAGCGCGCAACTTTGCGGGTTGCCCTGCGATCCTTTCGCGCACGGCGGGCGTCGACGCTGGCGCTGGGAACTCGCGCAAACCCGCGCCGTTGACATGGGGGCTGACGGCTAACGGAGACACTCCTATGCGGCGTTCGCCGAGCGGCGCAGCGCTGATCTGCACAAGCGTCGCGATCTGTCTGCTGCTGTCCGTGGCACGCGCCGAGGAGCCCTTGCCCCCGGCGGGTGAGAGCAACGCCTTCCGGCTGCAAAGCGTGCTCGGCCGGGACGTGCGGAATACCGACGGCGACGGCGGGCGCGTCATCGATCTGCTGACCGACACGCAGGGCCAGCTGCGCGCGGCCGTCATTGAGTTCGGGGGCTTCCTTGGGCTCGGCACGCGCAAGATTGCCGTCGAGTGGCAAGCCTTTCGCTTCGTCCGCGACGGCGCCCACACTGCAATCATCGTCGACGTCACGCGCGACCAGCTTCGGGCCGCCCCTGAGTACAAGCCAAACGAGCCGCCCTTCGTCGTGAAGACGCTGTCGAACTGAACACCGCCCAGCGGCGGCCTCCCCCAGCTAGGTCCGCGCCCCGTGCGATCCGCTTCCCGTATCAGCGAGCGCGGCTTGGACTGGTTCACGTTCTTCGTGGCCGACATCCAGACGGGGTTTGGCCCGTTTCTGGCGGTCTACCTTACGACGCAGAAGTGGAACCAGGCTGATATCGGCCTCGTGCTGGCATTCGGCAATGTCGCGGGCCTTCTAAGCCAGCTGCCGGGGGGCTGGCTGGTCGACTTCGTAGTGTCGAAGCGCCGCACGGCCCTCGTAGCCGTCGTCGGGATCGGTGCGAGCGCGCTGATGATCGCTCTTATGCCCTTCTTTTTGGGCATCATGACCGCCAAGCTTCTCCATGTTGTCTCGAGCTCCGTGCTGGGGCCCGCCATTGCCGCGATCACGCTCGGCCTCGTCGGACATGCTGCCGTTGGGCCCCGCCTTGGCCGCAACGCACGCTTCTCCGCGATCGGCAACGGCCTGGCCGCGGGGGTGATGGGGATCTGCGGATACCTGATCTCGCCGCAGGCCGTGTTCTACGCCACCGCGGCGCTGGCCATCCCGACAGTCTTCGCCCTGACCCGCATTCGCGAGGATGAGATCGATCCCATCCGCGCCGACGGCGGCATGGCAGCGGTCAAAGCGGGCAGCGGCATTGCGCAGCTGCTCGGCAAGCGCTCCATGATCGCATTGACGGGGTGCGTTTTTCTGTTCCATGCGGCCAATGCGTCGATACTCCCCCTCGCAGCCTCCGAGATGACCCTTCGCTCGGGGCAGTGGGCGACCGTGCTGGTCGCGGCATGCATCGTGATGCCGCAGCTGGTGGTCGCACTGATCGCGCCCGCCGCCGGCCGCCTTGCCGTATCACGCGGGCGGCGCCCGGTCCTGATCGCCGGGTTTGCCGCATTGCCGACACGCGCGCTGCTGCTGGCCTGGAACAGCGATCCCCTCGTCATCGTGCTGGCACAGGTGCTCGACGGGCTGTGCGCCGCCGTGCTCGGCGTGCTCGTGCCACTGTCCCTCGCCGACGTATCCCGCGGCACCGGCCGCTTCAATCTGGCGCAGGGCATCGTCGCCAGCGCAACCGGCCTCGGCGCAGCCTTGAGCACAGCCGCGTCGGGGTACCTCGCGAGCGTGTTCGGCGCGCCATTGGCCTTCCTCGGGTTGGCCATGGTCGCGCTCGCCGCGTTCCTCACCGTCCTGCTGGCGATGCCGGAGACGGCTCCCGCCGGTGGCAGCGGCGCTGTTGAACCGGATTGAGGCCGCCAGCGTTGCGCTAGGTCGGCCGCTTCGATTTTGGTGTTACGGGCAGATGGCAATGGAAGACCTGGCATCGTTCGCAAAGCGACCCACCGCCTTCTTTCTCCGCTATGTGCGGCGTCGTTCCCTGGCCCATGCCGTAATCCTGGGTGCCGTGGGCTTAGCCGTCTTCTGCTCCATCGGAACCCAGTATGGCGTCAAACTTCTGGTCGACACGCTGTCGATGCCCGAGCGCAGCGTCTCGGCCGCCTGGCAGGGCTTTGCCCTGCTGGCCGCCCTCATCGCCGGCGACAACCTCCTCTGGCGCATTGCGGCCTGGGTCGGCAACACGACGTTCGTGGGCGTCACGGGCGACGTCCGGCGCGATCTGTTCCGGCACCTCACCGGCCACGCACCCGCCTATTTTGCGGCGCGCCCCGCGGGCGTCCTGACTTCGCGCGTCACCGCGACCTCCAACGCCCTGTTCACGGTCGAGAACATGCTGGTGTGGAACGTATTGCCGCCCTGCATCGCGACATTCTGGGCCATCGCCTTCGTGGGCACGGTGAGCTTGGAGATGGCCGGCGCCTTGGTCGTGGTGGCGGCGTGCCTCGTCACGCTGATCTTCCGCCGGGCGGCGGCCGGTAGGCCGCTGCATCACGAGTTCGCCAGCCGCGCCGCCGCGGTCGATGGCGAGCTGATCGACGTCGTCGGCAACATCACGCTTGTCAAGGCTTTCGGCGGCGCCTCGCGCGAGCACTGCCGATTCGATGCCACCGTCGGCAAGGAGCTTGCCGCGCGCCAGCGAAGCTTGCGCTACCTCGAGCAGCTGCGGATCGCACACGCCCTCGTCACCGTCACGCTCACGATCGGCCTCCTGGCCTGGGTGGTTTCGCTATGGCAGCGCGGCCATGCGACCACGGGAGACGTCGTTCTCGTGTGCATGCTCGGCCTCTACGTGCTGAACGCCACGCGCGATCTGGCCGTCGCGCTGGTGGACGTTACACAGCACATCGCCCGCTTCTCGGAGGCTCTCGAGACGCTGCTGGTTCCGCACGGACTTTCCGACCGGCCCGGGGCAAAGCAGCTGGAGCCACGCGGCAACAGCGTGACTTTCGAAAACGTCGCCTTCGGCTATCCGGACTGTCCGAGGCTCTTCAACCGGCTGCATTTCAAGATCGAGAGCGGTCAGCGCGTCGGCCTCGTCGGCCCCTCCGGCGGCGGCAAGAGCTCGATCTTCGCGCTCATGCAGCGCTTCTATGACATCACGGGCGGACGCATTCTGATTGGCAGCGAGGACATCACCGAGGTGACGCAGCAGAGCCTGCGCGAGGCCATCGCCGTGGTGCCGCAGGACATCTCCCTGTTTCACCGCTCGCTCATGGAGAACATCCGCTATGCGCGGCCGGAGGCGAGTGACGCCGAGGTCTGGGCGGCGGCGGCCGCCGCCCGGTGCGACTTTATCGGCAACCTCGAGCACGGTCTCGACACCATCGTCGGCGACCGCGGCACGCGGCTTTCCGGCGGTCAGAGGCAGCGCATCGCCCTCGCCCGCGCATTCCTGAAGAATGCCCCGCTGCTGCTGCTCGATGAGGCGACGTCGGCGCTGGATAGCGAATCCGAGGAGGCGATCCGCGAAACCCTGGGCCGGCTGATGCGGGGACGCACGGTGATCGCCATCGCGCACCGATTGACGACCGTGCGCCGCTTCGACCGCATCCTCATCATCGATTCGGGACGCTTGCTGCAGGATGGGCCGCCCGACGAGCTGGCCCGTCGTGCCGGCCCCTATCGCGATCTCCTGCTAGCGGAGCAGCGCCGCCTGCTGGTACGCGCATCGCGCGCCGCGTGAGGCTCAGCGCGCCGGCGCAACTCGAGCAGGATCCGCGTGTGTCGATAATCCTGTGCCCTCGGGCGCAAAAATTGCCAAAAGCGGCGGCTTAGCCAATCGTCGTCCGGCTCCCCGCGGCCTCCGTACAGTGCCTGCGGTAGGCGCGCGGCGCACTCATCTCACGCCGCGTGCACGGCGGGCTCCGTAAGCACGGAGTAGAGCGCGGCACGGTCCTTGGCAGCTCGCAGCTTCTCGATCGAGGAGGGCTCGCGCAGCAGCCGGGAAATGCGTGCCAGGGCCTTGAGATGGTCGGCACCGGCATGCTCCGGCGCCAGCAGCAGGAAAATGAGGTCCACTGGCTCGTTGTCAAGGGCCTCGAACTCGATCGGCTCCTCGAGCCGGGCAAACACGCTGACGATGTTGCGCAAGGCCGCCACGCGCCCATGCGGGATAGCAATGCCGCGCCCGATGCCCGTCGAGCCCAAGCGCTCGCGCTGCAGCAACGTGTCGAAAATCTCACGCCCTTCCACGCCCGTCAGGACGGCGGCGCGCTGGGCCAGGTCCTGCAGGACCTGCTTCTTGTTCTTCGCCTTCAGCGAGGGGAAGATCGCCTGCGGCGTTATGAGATCACCGAGATCCATATCCGTCTCTTATATCCGGGAATGCGCGCGGCGCCCTCCCTGGAATCATTGCATCGAACGGTGCCGGCACCTGCCGGTCGGCGGCGCGTCGTCCAACGTTGACGCGCCCCAGACTGCGATTCTGATACAGGTTTGCACCGCAGCGCCCATAGTGCGGTGATCCCTGCGGCTGCAATGCGGCGCGGACCGTAGATCAGGGTCCCTGGCGAGTCAAATAACGCCCGGGCGTCGTTTGTTACAACTGTTGACGGCGAGGCGATACCCTGCCTTGCCGCAAAACTGCATGTGTTAGGGACTGGCGCCGAGCCTGGCTGCCATCTGCTTCTCGCGCCGCCGCTGCACGGACGAGGGAATGCGCAACGCCTCGCGATACTTGGCCACGGTGCGGCGCGCGATATCGATCCCGTCACGCTTCAACTGCTCCACGATCTTGTCGTCGGAGAGCACCTCTTGCGGTGCCTCGGCGTCGATCAGCAGCTTGATGCGATGCCGAACGGATTCGGAGGAGTGGGCCTCCTCGCCGTCCGCCGAAGCGATCGCCGAGGTGAAGAAGTACTTGAGCTCGAACACGCCGCGCGGCGTTGCCATGTACTTGTTGGAGGTAACCCGGCTGACGGTCGATTCGTGCATGGAGATGGCGTCGGCCACCGTCTTCAGGTTGAGCGGCTTCAGGTGCTCGATGCCGTAGGTCAGGAACCCGTCCTGCTGGCGCACGATCTCCTCTGCCACGCGCAGGATGGTGCGCGCGCGCTGGTCGAGGCTCTTGACCAGCCAGTTGGCAGTTTGCAGGCAGTCGAGCAGATAGCCCTTGTCCTGCTCCGACCGCGTGCTCTTGCTGACGTTGGTGTAATAGCTGCGATTGACGAGCACGCGCGGCAGCGTGTCGTTGTTGAGTTCCACGGTCCAGCTGCCGTCGCGGGCAGGGCGCACCATCACGTCAGGCAGCACGGGCTGGATCTGCACGGTGCCGAAACTGAGACCCGGCTTTGGATTGAGCCGCTTGATCTCAGCGATCATCTCGGCGAGCTCATGGGCATCGACGCCCACCGCCCGCTTCAGGCCTGCCAGGTTGTGCCCGCCGAGCAGGGCTAGGTTCTCGAGCAGCTTGGCGATTTGTGGATCGTAGCGGTTCTGGTCCTTGAGCTGGAGGGCCAGACACTCGCCGAGGTCGCTGGCGAACACACCGGGAGGGTCGAAACCCTGCAGCGTCTCGAGCACGCGCTCAACGAGGCTGTCGGACGCGCCGAGCCGCTCGGCCAGCTCGCCCAGATCGCCGCGCAGATAGCCCGCCTCGTCCACCATGTGGATCAGATGGGCGCCGACCAGCCGCTCGACCGGGTCGGACACGACGACATTGAGCTGCTCGGTCAGGTGATCCGCGAGCGACACGCCGACCGCAACCATGTCTTCCAGATTGGCATCCTTGGCGCCGAACGTGTTGTTGGTGCGCTGGCGCACCGATGCCCACGCACCGGCCTCATGATCGGCTCCGTTCTGGCGTGCAGCACCATTCATCTCGCGGGCTTCGGGCGATACGGCCTTGAGGGGGAAATCCTCCTCGCCGCTCGGCGTCCATTCGCCGTCCGTATCGCCTTCGCTGTCGCTACGGCTCTGTGCGGCAGGCATCTCGCTGGGCTCGGGCGCCACCTCGTCGCGCTCCAGCAGCGGATTGCGCTCGACCTCGGTCTCCACGAACGAGCACAGCTCGACATTTGACAACTGAAGCAGGCGAATGGCCTGCTGCAGCTGGGGTGTCATCACCAGCTGCTGGCCTTGCCTCAGCTCCAATTTCGGAACAAGCGCCATCTTAGCCCCGATCGTCACCAGGACGTCTCACGGGGTCAAGTTATAAGGTCGCCGCATTAACCGAACATATCCCCGAGATAGACCCGTCGGACGTCTTCATTGGCTATGATTTCCCGCGGGTTACCGTGCGTTAGGACTTGCCCGTCATAGATGATATAGGCCCGGTCGACCAGGCTCAGCGTCTCGCGCACGTTGTGGTCGGTAATGAGCACGCCGATCCCCCGCGAGGTGAGTTGTCGCACCAGTTGCTGGATGTCGCCGACCGCCAGGGGGTCGACGCCCGCAAATGGCTCGTCCAACAGCATGAAGGACGGCCGGCTGGCCAGCGCGCGGGCAATCTCGCACCGCCGCCGCTCACCGCCGGAAAGGGCGATCGACGGGGATTTGCGCAGACGTGTAATCTTGAACTCCTCGAGCAGATTGTCGAGCTGCTCGCGTCGCCGCTTGCGGTTTCCCTCCACCAGCTCCAGCACCGACATGATGTTCTGCTCGACTGTAAGTCCTCGAAATACCGAGGCTTCCTGGGGCAGATAGCCAATGCCGAGGCGGGCCCGGCGGTACATGGGCAGGCGGGTTACATCGCGACCATCAAGAGTGACCTTGCCGGCGTCGGCCGGGACAAGGCCGGTCACCATGTAGAACACGGTGGTCTTGCCGGCGCCATTGGGCCCCAGGAGGCCGACGGCCTCGCCCCGGCCCGTCTCCAGGCTCACGCCCTTGACCACCATGCGGCTGCGGTAGGACTTCTGCACGTTGACGACCGTGAGCCAGCCGGGCCCGCCGTGCAGCGCATCGGGCCCGTCGTAGCCGAAATCAGGGTCTTGGAACGCGCCGTGCCCGTTCCCCCGGCCAAGCGGCCGCCTGCCTTTCACCACGCGTTTCTTGGCACCGAATGAGAACAGCCGCATGCGGTCACTGGCTCCGCATTGCCGGGCTTGCGCTGGTGCTCGGCTCCCAGCCCTCTCCCGCCTTGTGGCCCGTGGCGCCGGGCAGCACTTTCTTGACCGCGTCCTTGGCCTTGTCCTTGGCCTCCTTCGGATAGAACAGCAGACACTGCTTGCCGGGCGGGCACGCGCGCTGGCTGGGATCTCCCGGCGTGGGCGCGGGCGTAATCGGCGGCGAGGTGATGGTCGCCGGACCGGACTGCGATCCCCCCTGGGCCTCCTGGTCCATCTCGAAGCGATACATGCCGCTCGTGAGGTCGATCTTGAGGCGGGCGCCCTGCACCACGTCCTTGCCGCGGCTCACGATGACGTTGTCGCCGAGCAGCACCGTGTTGGCCTTGGTGTCGAATATCGCCCACTCGCCGCTGGCGCTCTGGCCGTCCTTCGAGCTGATCAGCACCTTCTGCTTGGCCTCGATGCGCGTCAGCTGCGAGGCCTCCTTGCCGTTGGCGTCCCCACCCCCGGACAGACCGAGCCCCGCCTGCCCGGAATAGAAGGCCGTGAGTTCGACCGTGCGGATCACGACGTCGCCCTGCTGCGCCTTCACGTTGCCCTCGAATACCGCCCGCTTCTCGCGATCGTAGACATCGAGGGTGTCGGCCTCGATATCCATCGGCGCATTGGGGTCCGTCTTGAAGGAGCCGAGAACGCCCGCGGCGGCCGAGGGCGCTTCTCCATCGGCCTTTTTCTTGGTCGCGAGCGGCGTCTTGCCGTCGCCCTGGTAGAACGTCGCGGCGATCCGCCCGGCGCGCTGATCGCCATCGGGCGGCGCTTCGAGCCTGCTGTTGCCCGTCTTGCGATCGACAAAAAGCCGCCTGCCCTGCAGAACGTTGCGCTGCTGATTGACCAGCACGTTCCCGACAAACAGGGCGGTATCCCCCTTCACGTCGAACTCCGCCTGATCGCTCGAGACGCGGCGATCCGCCCCAAGCGTGACGACCGCCCCATCCTTGGCGACGAGACGGGAAAGGCGGGACCCGTCGCCAGGTTTCGGCGTTGCCGCCCCGGTGATGAGATCGGAAGCCGGCGCACCCTCGTAGGTGACGTGCAGTTCCTGGGCCTTGAGCGTCGAATCGCCCTGCACCGCGACAACCTTGCCCATGAACAAAGCCGTTTTGGCCGTGTCGTTGATGTAGAGCTGGTCGGAGGTCACGTCGACAGGTTCGCGCGAGTTGGCGCCGAAGGCGGGGGTCGCGGGCCGCGTGATGTCGCCCGGCTGGGCCGCGGGCACGAGGCGGGTCCTGACGTTGCCCAGAAACGTCGCCTCGCGCGTATCGGTGCGCAGCGTCATGGCCGACCCCAGCACCCGGCCCGCCGGCATCGTCAGGTCGACAGGCTCCTTGGAGACGATGCGGTGCTCCTTGGAGTAGACCATGGCACGCGACAGCCGCGCCTTCATGCCGTTGGATGCGTCGATCTCGATGCCGTCATAGAGCTCAAGCTCGCTCTTGGCGTTGTCGAGCAGCCCATGCTTGGCCTTCAACTTGGTGGTGACGTTGCTCGTCTGCCGCAGGTCGCCGTCGATGTCGACCAGCTTGACGGGCGCATCCTTGCTGAATTCGAGGATCGCCTTCTTGGCGCGCACCTCGTAGCTGCCGCCGTCCTTCGTCAGGCCGAAGTACTTCGGGTTCTTCATGGTGAGATCGTCGGTGGTGAACTGGACCTCGTCGACCTTCAGGCGGCCGGCGCCCAGATTCCAGCTGACGCTCAGCGTCAAGGCGTAGAAGGCGAACAGGCCGAAAGCCGCCAGGGGCATCCCCAGGCGGAGCACCTTGACCGTCCGGGAATGGCGACTAGCCTGCCGGAACGCGCGTTCGCGCGCATCCCTGCCCTTCCCCTCCCTGGCAACGGGGCCCCATTGCGTGTGGCGCCCATCCATTGTGATCGCCATGGGCCGAATCACCTCAGGCGGCGGACTCACGCGGTCCCCGCAACGTTGTGACGCCTGACTGCCGCGGAATTTGGGTAATATTGGGACCCGGTGCAAGTCGGCGGATGCTAATCCCGGTATGGCGTGCCCTTGGTGCCAGGGACCGGGCGGTCGCAAGTCAGCAAGGCCGGGGGACCCTGCTATCCTCCCGGGCCGAAGCGGGACGGAATCGAAGGAATCTCAACGTGATCTCGACCGGGCGGCAGCCTGTCCGCCCAGTCAGGAGAAAACCCATGGAAAATACACGGCGGAACTTTGCCGTGTCGCTTGCGGCAAGCATGCTGGCGGTGTGGTTCTACTTCGGCTGCCCCCCGCTCGGCCCCGCTCCGTCGCCCCTGGCCGAGGGATCCCTGTCGAACCTCCTGGCCAAGATCGCGGTCATTCCACTCACGCTGGCGATCTTCGGCGGGGGCGGCCTGGCCGCCGCGCGGGCCCTCGGTGACGTGTCCGACGACCCGGCGGCACGTGAGGCTGATCGGCGCCTGCTCGCGCTCGCGGCCCCGCCGGGAATCACCTGGATCCTCATGGCCGCGGTCACGGCCTTCTCGTTGGGACCAGTCGGCGATACCTTCGTGGTGGTCGCGAGCACGCTGGCCGTGATCGACATTCTGCGCAACGCGTGGGCGCTCGGCGTATTCCGCCATCCCGACGCCTCCGGCAACTGCCGGCAGGACGACAGGTAGAATGCACGCACTATCCCAGCGCCGCCCGCACCGTCGCGCGCATCTGCTCCAGCGTGAAGGGCTTAGTGATGACGCGCGAGATGCTCGACTTCAAATGGCCAGCGCGCCCCAGTTCGTCGGCAAACCCCGACATCATGACGATGCGCAGCTTGGGGCTGGCTGCTAGAGCCTTCTCGACGAGGCCGATGCCATCGAGCCCGGGCATCTGCACATCCGTGATGAGAAGATCAAAGCCCGTCGGCGTCGTCTGCACCTTCTCCAGCGCCTCCAGGCCGTCTTGCGTCACGACCACCGCGTGACCATCGAGGGCGAGGGCGCGCTGTACAAGGTCGCGTGTCGCCGCGTCGTCCTCGGCCAGAAGGATGCGTGCCATGGAACTCTCCCGCTTTGCGGCGGCCGGGGCTCGATGAGTCCGCCGAGCCGCACTCCCAGTCTCCCTCGATCTTCCCTGCGCTCCGCCTCCCCCGAGTCGGCCTCACGCGCGTCAGTCCCGCACGATGCGCCCCACGAACGGCAGCTGGCGGTATCTGTGCGCGAGGTCCATGCCGTAGCCTACCACGAACACGTTCGGGCATTGGAACGCGGTAAGATCGGCAGCTATTCCACGCGGCCTCGCGACCGGCTTGTCGAGCAGCACGCAGGTGAGGACCTGCCGCGCGCCTCGTGCCACGATCAAATCCCGGGCGTAGATCAACGTACGGCCCGATTCCAGAATATCGTCGACGATCAAGACGCTGCGTCCGCTGACATCGGTCTCGATGTCGCGCACGACCCGCACATGGCCTGAGGAGGTGGTAGCCTCGCGGTAGCTCGAAAGCGACAGGAAATCGATCTCGGGCGACAGGCCTGCACGGTGCAGCGCACGGATGAGGTCGGCCGCAAACACGAAACTGCCCTTGAGGACGGCCACAACCAGCAGGCGATCAAGCCTCAGATCGGCGATACTGCGCGCAAGCTGATCGATTCGCTCGGCAATTGCCGGGGCCGGAAAGATGACCTCGATCGTGTCCGCAGGGTATTCCGGGTCTGCCATGCGGTTCCTGTCGGACTTCGGGCTGGCGCAGCTTCCGGTGCCGTCATATCAGAATGGCGCGCCGGCGGGGCAAGGAAGTAGTATACGGCGGCAGCGGTACATCAGTTGGCCACAATCCTGCACAATTGATGCCCTCTTCCAGCTTGCGCGTGGGTAGAGTCCACTCGGTCCGGGGGGTCCGGAGAGAGCGTGATCAGACTGAACGGCATCGGTCTCAAGTACGGCAACGGCCACGAGGCCTTGCGCGAGGTGACGTTCCACCTGCGTCCCGGGTCCTTCCACTTTCTCACGGGCCCATCGGGATCGGGGAAGACGTCGCTCCTGCGCCTGCTGTTCATGTCGATGCAGGCCACCCGCGGCCAGATCCACGTGCTGGGCCAGGACATCAGCCGGGTCACTCCGGCCAAGCGCGCGCAATTGCGCCGCCGCATCGGCATCGTGTTTCAGGATTTTCGCCTGCTCGACCACCTGACGACATGGGAAAACGTGGCCATGCCGCTGCGCGTCAGCGGCAAACGCATCGGCGACTACAAGGAGGACGTCACGGACTTGCTGCAATGGGTGGGGCTGGGAGACCGGATGTACTCCTATCCGCATGTCCTCTCGGGCGGCGAGAAGCAGCGTGCGGCCATCGCCCGAGCCGTCATCAACAAGCCGGAACTGCTGCTCGCCGACGAGCCGACCGGAAACGTCGACCCGCAAATGGCCCGCAGGCTGCTGCGCCTTTTCATCGAGCTCAACCGGCTCGGAACCTCGGTCGTCATCGCCACTCACGACCATCAGCTGATGCGTCAGACGAAGGCGCCGCGCCTGGAGCTGCACGAGGGCCATGTCCGGATCGTATGACAGGCCGCTCGGCCAACCGACATTGCAGCCGACGCATTCGGGCCTGGAGCACGACCCCTACAGCATGCCGCTGAGCGTGCCGACAACCGGGCCGCCGCCCGGTCTCGACGTCGGCACGACCGAGCCGCGTACGCGTTCCCGCACTCGCCGCCAGGACCCAACCCAGACCACCGCACCGATCGTGCCTGCCGGCTCGGTAACAGGCCGCTCGCTGACGCTCGTCATCACCATCATGTGCTTTCTGGCCTGCCTCACGGCCGGAGCGGTCTACATGATGAACCAGTCCGCTTCGGCCTGGCTGCGCGATATCGCCAGCGAGGTGACGGTGCAGATCGAGGCCAAGGAGCGCACGGACGTCGACAAGACGGTTGCCGACGTCCACACGTTCCTGGCGCGGCAGCCCGGCATCGCCAGCGTGCGCGCGATCAGCATGGGCGATGCCGCCCAGCTTCTGGAGCCCTGGCTCGGACAGACCGACGCACTGCGCACGCTGCCTGTGCCCCGCCTGATCGCCGTCGAGCTCGATCGCAACACGCCGGCGGACCTGGACGCCGTGCGCGCCTCGCTCGGGCAGCAGTTCAAGGGCGTCACGCTCGACGACCATCGCCGCTGGCAGCAGCAGATCCGCACCATCACGCGTTCGTTCGCTCTGGGCGGCCTCGCCATTCTCCTGCTGGTCGGCGCCGCCACGACGGCCATCATCGTCTCGGCGACCAAGAGCGCCATGGCCTCCAATCGCGAGATCGTGGAGGTGCTGCACTTCGTCGGAGCCACCGATCGCTTCATCGCTCGCGAGTTCGAGCGGCACTTCCTGCGCCTTGGCGTCCGTGCGGGCATCGTCGGCGCGGCTTGGGCCATGTTCGTGTTCCTGGCGATGCCCATGCTCATGGAACTGCTTGGGGGCGGCACCGTGACCATCGCGGAGATGCGCCGGCTGATCGGGATCGCCTCCCTCGACGCGCCGGGCTACTTCCTTCTCGGTATCGTCGTCCTGGTCATCGCTTCGCTCTGCATGCTGACTTCGCGCATCGGCGTCTACCGGATACTTAATAGCCAGCACTGATCTGGGCGGAGCGGGAAAATCTGTTTGCGACCGCGGCGGCAGCGGGTCACAGCCCGGTCCAAATCGGCTAATGTGGTGCGCAATGGCCCTCTTTTGCCGGGGGCCGCCTGGAGAGTGACGTCGTGGCAGGAGCAGGCAGAATCTTCGCCGCAGCCGCGGGCATAGGCCTGTTTGCGTTCCTGGGCGGATTTGTGGTCTTCGCCAGCTCTATCGGCCGCTTCACTCCCTCGGCTGCAGTGCAGGCGGACGGCATTGTCGTGCTCACCGGGGGTGAGCATCGCCTGCGCGAGGCCGCCCGTCTGCTGGCAGAGGGCCGCGGCAAGCGGCTGCTGATCTCCGGCGCAAACCGCGTCGCCACCCGCGAGGATTTGCATCGCAAGAGCGGGCTTGCGCCCGTGCTGTTCAATTGCTGCGTCGATATCGGCTACGATGCGCACACCACCAGCGGTAACGCCGAGGAGGCGAAAGCGTGGGCCGGCGACAAGGGCTTCAACAGGCTCATCATCGTGACCTCCAGCTATCACATGCCGCGCAGCCTCGTCGAGCTTGGGCGCGTCATGCCGGAACTCACCCTGGTGCCCTATCCGGTCGTCTCGAGCAATTTCCGCACCGAGGCCTGGTGGTTGCATTTGGGGACCGCGCGTCTTCTCTTCAGCGAGTACGTGAAGTTTCTGCCCTCGGCCGCCCGCTTCGGCGTTGCGCGCCTCCTCGGCGTGTGGGATGGCCACGCGCTGGCCGGGCGCGAGCCCCGGCGCGTCGCGGCCTCGTGAGATCCGTTCGCGACCCATGAGCATCTTGGTCCGTTCACTGCTTTTCCTGGTGGTGTTCTACGTCAACACGGCGGTTTTCCTCGTGCTCGGCAGCTGGCTGCTGCTGGCACCGCGCCGCTGGGCGATGGAGGGCCTGCGCCTGCACGGACTTGCGAGCCTGTGGTGGCTGAAAGTGATCTGCGGCACCAGGCTCGAGGTCCGCGGGCACGAGAAGCTGCCCACGGCGCCCTACCTCGTCGCCTCGAAGCATCAATCGGCCTGGGACACGTTTGCGCTCATCCCCGTGTTCCACGATCCCGCCATGGTAATGAAAGTGGAACTCGGGTGGATCCCGCTCTACGGGTGGTTCAGTCACAAGTTCCAGCACATCTTCGTGCGCCGCGACAAAGGCCCGAGCGCACTCAAGAGTCTCATTCGCGACGCCCGCGACCGCGCCGCGCAGGGCCGCGAGATCGTGATCTTCCCCGAAGGCACGCGGCGTCCGCCGGGCGCCCCGCCCGATTACAAGCCGGGCTATGTCGCCGTCTACGAGGGTCTGGGGCTGCCATGCGTGCCGCTGGCGCTCAACTCCGGGCTGTTCTGGCCACGGCGCAGCATCCGCCGCTATCCCGGCACCATCGTTATCGAGATCCTCGACCCCGTTCCGGCCGCCCTGCCGCGGGCCCAGGCGCGCGCGACGATCCAGGAACGGATCGAGACCGCCTGCGACCGCCTGATCGCCGAAGCTCGCGCCGCTCCCAATTCCCCGCCGCTGCCGAAGCACGGGCGGGGGACGGCCGACGCGTCCTGAGCCGCCGATGGCGCGTCGTCCTGGCACGCGGCGGATGCAACAAATGACGCCCGGCCTGCCGCCCTGCCTCCTGGACATTCGCCTTCGGCCAAATTCCGAGATGATGGCAGGCGGGGCTGTTCGAAAGCGGCGCTAGTCCAGCGCAATGTTCGATCATCTCGGCGCACGTCGTGCCGCCAAACGATTCCGGCAGATGCGGATCGTGCTCTAGAAAAAGAGCAGGGGCAGGAAAGGTAGAAGCAGCAACGAGACCGTCCGATGCGTCAAGCGGGAAGCAGCGTATCCAAGCACTCCGAACGTGATGACTACGCCGACGACGATCAATGGGTAGTAGCGAGGCCTTGCCATGCCCGACTCCCAACCTCCACGAGCCTGCGTTCGTGGAGGAACAGCGAGCCGCGCCGATGGTTCCGGCTAAGGGGCGCCGGGCGCGCACACAAGAGCGGGAGCAAGGCAAAGACAGCTGAAGCTCTACGGGGCAGCGGCAGCCTATGCTTCGAGCCGGCACCGCCGGGGTGCAGCTTGATAGACGCACCCCCGTCAGGCCGTCCGCTCTTTCATCATTCTGAAATAATGCTCGGCGTGCTGATAGCAATTCTCCATCTCGATGGTATCGCCGCTGAGCGCCGCTTCCCTTGCCAGCGCCATGTAGCGCTCGTAGTTCCTTTGTGCATTCCCCGGCGAGCCGTTGTGGTTTCGCCCCGGACCTCGCTGGCGCTGGTTGTGCGGAGCGCCGGCGTTTCTGCGGTCTCGTCCCGGGCGCATTCGCTGCACCCCGAAGTTGCCTTGGCGGTTGGAATTCATGCAGCGCGATCTCCGTATCGTACGCGCCCGGCCCGGTGCTCGCGCACCATCCGCTAGGGATGGTGCAAAGCTCTGGCATGGTCTCGCTGAAAGTCGCACGTGGCGGTCGCCGCCACCCCCGGCCTCAAAAGCGGAGCGAGAGCCCCGCATGATGCGCACCCAATGACATAGGGAGCGTCAACCGAGTCGCAAGGGGGTGCAAGGCCCCCGGGTGCGGGAAACGGCGGTTTCGGCCGCTTTTCAGGCGGGTCGACCCACTCTTGCCACATTGCGGCAGTGCGGCATTGACCTGGCGGGACGAATGCCGCATGGCAACGTGACAGTTCCATGAACGTCGGACGCCGCCCAATGCCGCGGACGTTGTGCCGAGACTGCTGCGAGGTCATCGATGGCGCGCATAATCCCTGCACCATGTGCGGCGGCGCTCGGATCGTCGTGCACGACGAGATCTCCGATCTCGGGATCGCACATATCGACTGCGACGCCTTCTATGCTTCGGTAGAGAAGCGCGACCGGCCCGAGCTTGCCGGCGAACCGCTGATCATCGGCCACGCCGGCGGGCGCGGTGTCGTGCTCACCGCGTGCTACGAGGCGCGCCGGTTCGGCGCCCGCTCGGCGATGCCGATGTTCCAGGCCCTGGAGCTTTGCCCCCACGCGACGGTGATCGAGCCCGACATGGGCAAGTACAAGCGCGTCAGCCAGCAGATCCGCGCGATCTTCGAGTGGGCCACCCCGATCATCGAGCCCCTGTCGCTGGACGAGGCCTACCTAGATCTGTCGGCGGAGGAGCGCACGGCAGGAACGAGTGCGGCGGCAGCACTCTCCCGCATCGCGCAGCGCGTCGAGACGGAGATCGGCATCACCGTGTCGATCGGACTTGCCTGCAACAAGTTCCTCGCCAAGCTCGCCTCCGAGTTGCAGAAGCCGCGCGGGTTCTCCGTAATCGGCCGCGGGGAGGCGAAGGCCTATTTAGCGCCGCTCTCGGTACGCAAGATCCATGGCGTGGGCGCCGTCACGGCCGGGCGCATGGAAGAAGGCGGGCTTGCCACCATTGCCGACTTGCAGACCGCCACGGAGCAGCAGCTGGTCGCGCGTTTCGGCAGGTTCGGCTACCGGCTCGCCCAGTTCGCTCAGGGAGAGGACGATCGCAGGGTGACGCCGCATCGACCTGTCAAAAGCATCTCCGCCGAGACGACCTTCCGGCACGACACGGCGTCCCGCGCCAAGCTGCAGGAGATTGCGGCCGACCTGTGCGAGCGGGTCGCTGCCCAGCTGGTGCGCAAGAACGTGGCGGGCAGCAGCGTCGTGCTTAAGCTCAAGACCTCGGACTTCCGCATCCTCACCAGGACCCGCCGCCTGCCGCACCCGACGCAGCGAGCCGCCATCATTGGCGAGAGCGTGGCGAGTCTCCTCGACCGGGAGGCGGACGGTCGCACCTTCCGCCTCATCGGTGTGGGCATCGCCGAGCTGGGCTCTGCGGCAGCCGCAGATCCAACCGACCTCTTTGGCTTTGCTGCCTCGCCAAGTGCGGAGGGAACGGCCGCAGGCAAGGCCGGGGGAAGGGCGTGAATCCCGGCCGGCGACCCGCGTTCCGGCGCCCGCCAAAGTGGGCTATAAGCGATTTGCGCGCGCACGGCCGGTGGTTGCGGCGCGCGACCGGGGGATTTGGCATGGCCCGACGGCCGTTCATGGCGGTCCTGCTTTGCGCGCTGGCGACGACGCCGGCAGCGGCGCAGAGCGACTCGGCGAACGCCCTTCGCGGCCGGGAGGCTGCCGCAGCGCTGATGCGCGGCAACCTCGAGCAGGCAATTGCACTCTATTCTGAAGCACTCGAGGACAAGGCGCTGCCCAACGATCGACGCGCCATTGTTCTCAACGATCGTGGCGTCGCCTATGCGCGCCGCCTGCAGCACAAGGAGGCGATCGAGGACTTCAACAAGGCCATCCAGCTCTATCCCGAGTATGCCGCGGTCTACAACAACCGCGGCAACGTGCTGCTCGGACTGGGTGCGGTCAAGGAGGCGCTCAAGGATTTCGACCGCGCCGTGCTGCTGTCGCCCGGCTATGCGGCCGCCCACAGCAACCGCGCCGGCGCCTACATGAAGCTCGGCCAGATCGAGCCGGCGATCGCCGGCTATTCGAAAGCCATCAAGCTGACGCCGAACAGCGCGGCGGCGCTCAGCGGTCGCGGACGCGCACATCTGGCCGCGCTGCGACCGCACGGTGCCATTCGCGATTTCACGCGCGCGGTGACGGCCGACGCGCGATTCAGCTCCGCCTACCGCAGCCGTGCCGAAGCCAAGATGCTCATCGACCGCAACGAAGAGGCCGTCGAGGATTTCAGCCGCGCCATCGCCTTCGAGCCGCGCAACGCCGAGATTTACGCCCTGCGCGGCGCCGCTTACCTGGAAACCGGCAATGCCGCCTCCGGCATCAAGGACCTGGCCAAGGCGATCGAGCTCAATCCAAATTCTGGAGTGTTCTACGCCGCACGCGGATTTGCCTTTGCCAAGGCCGAAGCCTTCGAGGATGCGCTGGCCGATTTCGCCCGCGCCATCGAGTTGGACCCGCGCTCGCCCAAGCCTTACGCCTACCGCGCCTGGACCTACCGCCAGCAGCAACAGCCCGAGCTCGGCCTCAAGGACATCGAGCGCGCGCTCAAGCTCGACGACAAGAGCGCAGAAGCCTACTGGGTGCGCGGCGAGATCAACGAGACGATGGGCCGGGCGGAGGCCGCCGTGGCGGACTTGCGCAAGGCGCTGACGCTCGACCAACGCCTCAAGTCCGCCGCCCAGGCTCTGGAGCGTCTTGGCGTCAACACGCGCGTTGCCGAGGAGCCCGTAGCCGAAGCCAATTTCGAGCGCTGGCGCGTGTTTCGCCGGGGCCTTCAGTTCGTCGCGACCACCGACGAATTTCCGCGCCTGACGGTCAATCTCGAGATGGTAGGCGCCGGACCGCCCCGCATCCTGGAGTGGGACGTCAAGAAGCCGCCTTTTGCCGGCATCGGGGTCCTGCGCTTCCAGTCCGGCATCTCCAACGGCGAGGAAACGGAGCAGGCCGCCATCATCGACCTTCAATCGAACTCCGTCATCTCCGTGGAGATGCAGCGCCAGGGCGAGAAGGTTGCACAATGGAACTGGGATGACGGCAAGCTCGTGGTGGCGACCGCCGACGGCATCACCGACGAGTTCCAGCTGCGGCAGGCCAAGCCCAAGGAGCCCCCGCCGCAGGTTCAGGCCAGGCGCCCCGAGCCCCGCAAACCCAAGACCCTCTTCGAACTGCTGTTCGGATTCTAGAGAAATTTCCGATCAGCTTAGTCATGCCGGAATTTTACGTCTGCCCCGGCCTTGTTCCAAGAGTCAGCGAAATACGGTCGCGAACCGGGGCCCTGGACACCGGCCCTCGGGTTGCTGCCTTCGGTCGGCATGGCAAGACCCATGTCGCCGATCGGGAATTGCAGCGAGCAGGCCCCCGCTTGCGCTGGCTCCCGGCTCATCGCGGCAGCAGGCATGGTGCTGCGATCGAGATCATCGGCGTCGATCCGCGCGCTCCTCGGGCGGTTTGACATGGCGAAATTGTGCGAGGAGGAGCAAGTCGTAGGCGATCTTGAGGGCGCCGCAGATGACAAGCGGCAAAGATCGAAACGAGGCCGCGAAGAGCGCACCCGCGAGAGCGGGGCTGAGGGCGGCAGCCAGGCTGCGCGGCACCGATGTGAAGCTGGCCGCGGCCGCCCGCTCCGCCTCCGTCACGACCGCCATCACGTAGGATGAACGCGTCGGCACGTCCATTTGCGAGAGGGCGGCGCGCAAGAGGAGCAGGGCGAGGGCGATCGGCAGCGTCGGAGCAACCGCTGCAAGGATGAGGCACACGCTCGACGGTATGTGCGTGAACACCATCGTGTTCACGAGGCCGATGCGCCGTGACAGCCAAGCCGCCACCGGAAACGAGAACGCCGCGAGCACGCCGGACCAGAAGAAAAATACGCCGGCTGCCGACAGCGACAGATCGAACCGCTCGAACAGCCACAGCGCCAGCAGCGACTGAACCACGAAGCCGCCCGCGAACGCGTCGAGGCTGAACAGTGCAGCCAGCTTGTAGACGATGTGCCGAGACGGGCCCAGGGCCGTCGATGGCTCACCATTCGCAGGCGGCTTCCGCGGCGGAACGCGCGAATACGCGAGACCTCCCATGACGCCGAGCAGGGCATAGAGCACGAACATCGCCTTGATGGCCTCGAGCTGAGTGAAGCCGATGGGTGCGAGGAAGTCCGGCGCCGCCGCGGCAAGCGCGCCGCATGCCCCGGCCAACGCCCCGACGAGACCATAGCGCGCGAACATCCGCGTACGCTCCGTGTCGGCCACTTCGCGGCTCAGCACGGCATGTTCCAACGGCACGAACACGCTGACGCTGCCGGCCGAGGGGTTGACCGTGCCGGCAAACGCAACCACCGCAAGCAGCCAGTAGTCGTGCACGAGGGCAAAGGCGACACCGGTGGCCGCCATGACACCGGCCGCGGCAAGCAGCAACCGGCGGTAGTCATGACGCGACCCGACGAGGCCAACGCCGAGGGTGAGAAGCGCCGAGCCAAGGAGCGCCGTGGTTGCAATGACGCCGACCTGTAGAACCGAAAAGCCCAGCGCGGTGAGGTAAACCGGCAGCAGCACGGCAACGAAGCCGTCGCCGAAATCGCGCAGGGCGCGCGCCGCATACACGTACATGACCACGTCGGGCGTTGCCGGCCGCCCTTTGCCAGCCGATCGGTCCGTCGACAGCGTGTGCGCGGTCATCCGGTCTCGTTCCGCTCTCGTCACGTTTTCGGCCCGGCAAGTCGCAGGGAGCCGCCTTGTCCAGCCCTAGCTACGATGGCGTGCGTCCGAGTGCGGCACGACGCCGAGCGCCATTCTCAGCGCCGTCCGGTGAGGAACGCCTCCTGATAGCATGTGCTCATACTCGCGGCGCGCTGCAAAAGCTTCCGGCAGCGTTTCCCAAATCGCACGCAACGCGGTTCTGAGCAGCCAGGGCGGGCGCATCAGGCGTGCGCCTCGATGCACGAGGTCCGCTTCCGCGTGAAAATGGCTTGCATGAAGAAGGTCATGTCCCATCCTGTCCACCTCCCGGGGTGCTCAACCTCGAGGTCCAGCCCGCGCGTTGCCGGCAACTCCGGCGTCACCGCCGCCATGTCGACTTCGCGCGCGAGGACGTTGACCTCGCCGTGCGTCACGGCGACGGCAACTGGCCAGGCTTCGATGTGGCTCGTTTGAGCGCAGAGCATCTGTTCGCGGTCTGCAGCCCCAAGCTGCTGGCCGGTCGCACTCGTCTCGCGAAGCCCGCCGACGTGCTCAAGTTTCCCCTTCTCCACGTCGACGATCGGAAGGACTGGGCCAGGTGGCTGGAGGCTGCCGGCGTGGAAGGCGCCAGGCTTTCGCACGGGCCCGTGCTCAACCGCGCGAGCATGGTCATCGACGCAGCGATTGACGGCCAGGGCATCGCGCTCGCGCGCACAACGCTCGCAGCGACCGACCTGATCAATGGCCGTCTGGTGCGCCCGTTCACTGAGGAGCTGCGCCTGTCGAAGACCTACTGGATCATCTGCCCGAAGGCGACGACGACCCTGCCGAAGATCGTCATCTTCAGGGACTGGCTGCTTGCCGAAGCCGCAAAGGACGCTTGCCAGCTCAAAAAGCTGGCCGGGAAACGGAGCGCCCGCGGCCGCTAAGACTGGGGTGCATGGGTCGACTGCGCGGCAACCGCCGCTCAACCCTTGGCCAGGCCGCGCACCTCGGCGAGGAGCCTGGCGTCCACCGCCACGCCCTCGGCCTGAGCTTTGGCGCGGAGCGCGAGGCGGCGCGAGCCCGGCAGCCGCGTGCCGGCGCCTTTTTCGATCACACCTGCCAGAGCGGCAATGCGGTCGAGGAACAGCTCGCGCCCGGCAAAAGCGCCGGGATCGATGGCGAGGATGAGCTGGCCGACACCCGGTGGCGCGCCTTCCGCATCGAAGAAGGAGCTGGCCTCGAAACCGAAGTTGGCCCCCGTCAGGGCCACGGCCAGCACCTCCACCATCAGCGCCAGAGCCGCACCCTTGGCGCCGCCGATCGGCTGCAGGGCGCCCTTGAGGGCCGCCTTGGCATCGGTGGTCGGTTGCCCATGCTCGTCGACGGCCCAGTCGACGGGAACGGGCTCGCCCTTCTGGGCGGCCGTGAGGATCTTGCCGCGCGCCACCTGGCTGAGCGCCAGGTCGACGACGATCGGCGGGGCATCCCGCCTCGGCGCGGCGAACGCCAGTGGGTTTGTGCCGAACACCGGGCCCTTGCCGCCCCAGGGCGCGATCGCCTTGGGCGTGTTGGCGAAGGCAAGCGCGACGAGGCCATTCTCCGCCAGCCGCTCCACGTGGCGCCCGACGACGCCGAAGTGATGCGAGCGCACGAAGCCCGCCGCGGCGACGCCTGAAGCCCGGGCGAGAGGCGGCAGCCGTTGGACCGCCAGATCGACCGCGGGAAACGAGAACCCGTTGGCGACATCGATCATGAGCGCGGCAGGCCGCGTCTGCTTGGCGGTCGGCACCGCATGCCCGTCAACCTTGTGCGCCCTGGCCTGGGCCGTGTAACTCGGGACGCGCGAGAGGCCGTGCCCTTTCTGACCGTCAATCTCCGCCTCGAGGAGCGCGCGCGCGACCGAGCGCGCATTGGCCTCGCCGGTGTCCGAAACCAGGAACGCCGAGACGATCAGCGCCTCGAGCTCGGCCACGCCAATGCCGGCCGTTGTGCTCATCGGCCCTTCCTCAGCACCGCCGCCACGCTTTCCACGGTCATCAGGCTGACGCGATGGTTGGCTTCGACCGTCACCCCGGATATGTGCGGCGTCAGGATGACGTTGGGAATGCCGGCGAACAGCTTGCCCGCCTCCGACCGGATCGGCTCGTAGTCGAACACGTCGAGCGCGGCGGCGGCCAAAGGCCCGGTGCGCAGGGCCGCCGCGCACGCCGCCTCCTCGACGATGCCGCCGCGCGCCGAGTTGATGAGCACCGCGCCCATTTTGACCCGCGCAAGCTCCGTCGCACCGATCATGCCGCGCGTCTCGGCGTTGAGCGGGCAATGCACCGTGATGACGTCGCTCGTCGCCAGCAGTTCGTCAAACGCAGCCTTCTCGGCCACATTCCAGTTCTCGTGCTCGCCGGGAAGATAGGGGTCGAAGGCCACCACGCGCATGTCCAGGGCGCGAGCCTTGCGCGCCGTGGTGCCGCCGATGGAGCCGAGGCCGATGATGCCGAGCCGCTTGCCGGCCAACTCCGCCCCGCGCCCCAGCTCCTCGCGCGGCCATTCGCCCGCAACGAGGCGATGCGTGTCGAGGTACGCCCTCCGGCGCAGCAGGATCATGGCCATGGCGATGGCGTACTCCGCCACCGAGGTCGCATTGGCGCCGCGCGCGGAGCACACCTCGATGCCGCGTGCCTCGCAGGCTTTGACGTCGATGTTGTCGAGCCCCACGCCGAGCCGCCCTACCACCTTGAGGCGGGGCGCAAGGTCGAGCAGCGCCTTGTCGACCGGCGTGCGGTTGCGCACGATCAGGCCGGGCAGATCGCGCACGAGCTTTTCCAGCTCCCCGCGCTTGTTCCAGAGCTCGGCGTCCCAGTGCACCTTGAAATTCTGCTTCAGGATGTCGACGGCACCAGGCTCCAGGAACTCGGTGATGACGATGTCGGTCATGGCCGGTGCTGTTCCTAGGCCGCCAGAATCTTGCCGGGATTGAAAAGGTCGAGCGGGTCGAGGGCGGTTTTGATGGCCCGCATCACGGCGAGACCTTCGCCCAGCTCGGCCTTGAGATACTTCATTTTGCCCTGGCCCACGCCGTGCTCGCCGGTGCAAGTGCCTTCCATGGCGATGGCGCGTTCGGCGAGCCGCTCGAGGAAACCCTCGACGGCGGCCAGCTCCCTGGGATTGCTGCGGTCGAACACGGGCGTTGTGTGGAAATTGCCGTCGCCCACGTGCCCGACGATCGGCGCGATGAGGCCCGTCGCCTCGATGTCCTTCTGCGTCTCCAGCACGCACTCGGCCAGTCGGGAGATGGGCACGCACACGTCGGTGGCGAGCGCATCGCGACCCGGCCACACCGTCCTAATCGCCCAGTAAACCTCGTGGCGAGCCTTCCACAGGCGGCGGCGCTCCTCCTCGCTTTCGGCCCAGTCGAAGCGCAGCGCGCCCTCGCTCTCGGCGATGGCCTTGAACTGCTCGACCTGATCGCGCGCACCGACCTCCGTGCCGTGGAACTCCAGAAACAAGGTCGGCTTCTCGTCGAGTGTCAGCTTGGCGTACTTGTTGACGGCGCTGACCTGCATCGGGTCCAGCAACTCCATGCGCGCCACGCCGAGGCCGAGTTGGATCGACTGGATCACGGCGTTGCAGGCACCCTCCAGCGTCTCGAACGGGCAGACGGCCGACAGGATGCGCTCCGGGATGCCATAGAGGCGCACCGTCACCTCGGTGATGATGCCCAGCGTGCCCTCCGATCCGACCATCAGCCGGGTCAGATCGTAGCCGGCGGCCGACTTGCGTGCGCGCTGTGCCGTCTTGACGATGGAGCCGTCCGCCATGACCGCGGTGAGGTTCAGCACGTTCTCGCGCATGGTGCCGTAGCGCACGGCATTCGTGCCGGAGGCGCGCGTTGCCGCCATGCCGCCGATGGTCGCCTCCTCGGCGCCCGGGTCGACTGGGAAGAACAGGCCCATGTCGCGCAGATAATCGTTGAGCTGCTTGCGCGAGACGCCGGGCTCTACCACGCAGTCCAGATCACGCTCGTTTACGGCCAGCACCCGGTTCATGCGCGAGAAATCGAGCGACAGCCCGCCGCGGGGCGCGTTGATGTGACCCTCCAGCGAGGTGCCGGCCCCGAAGGGCACGATGGGCACGCGGTGGGTGCGCGCCACGCGTACAACCTCGCTCACCTCCTCCTGGGTCTCGGCCCAGACCACGGCATCGGGAGGCTGGTTGGGAATCCAGGTGATGGTGTTGGCGTGCTGCTGGCGGATCGCCTCGCCGGTCTGCAGGCGGTCGCCGAAGCGCTGGCGCAGCACGGCAATCGCGGTCGCCACGTTGGCGGCAGGACCTTTTGCGGTCGCCTCGGTCATAGTTCCGATCCCCCCTGTACCTTCTGGTCCGGAATCCAGCTTGCCGTCATGTTACGCCGACCCCTTCCCAAGCGCTTGATGCAACTTTGAAAACATTGTTCACACGGACGTGTAGCGATGTGAAGACCTCCAGTCTTGCACCGCAGCAAAATCATCGCGATTTACGGAGTCAACACGCATGGCCGATTCGCGCCGTGATGGCTGCTGATCGCAAGGAGAAAAACAATGTTCGGCAGGGTCCTCCAATTTGGCCGCCGCCGTCTGGTCGCCGAGAATGAGAATGTTCCCGAGGTTTCCGCCCGGGACGACACGAGGGTTTCAGTTTCCAACGTTCGTGCGCTCGCGACAGGGGCGGCGCTGGCCGTTTCCGTCGATACGTCACCCGCGGTGCTGGTCAGCATCTACGACTACGCCCATCGCTTCCGCGATAAGGGCCGCCGTTCGGCGTGACCACGACGGATTGGCCCAGCACGAGGGTAATTCAGAGCATCATAATCGACCGGCGCAGCGCGGCCTTCAAGTCGTTGCTGGCGCCGAGTCGCGTCTTCTCGGCCTGAAGAATGGCGCTGAACGCCTTCTTCTTCATCCCGACAATGTCGATGCTGCCGGAAAGGCCGGTCACGCCGGCCGCATCGCACACGATGTCGATGAGCCGGTCGACGGCGTGAAGGCGTCCAAGCAGATAGTCGTGCTCCCGATAGGAGCGGGAGAAGAAGCCCCCGAAGTTGCCGAGCGCCTTGCCCTTGAGCTTATCGGCTCCTGCAAAGCTGCCGAGCGTCACGGCATCCACGGGACTGATGCGGTCGACCAGGATTTCGCGCATCTCACCCGTCGCGCGCGTCGCCGCCACGGGCAGCGTGAGCACGTCCCAGTACGGAAAGCCGACGTAGTTGACCAGCACCTCGTAGCGCGCGTCGGCGTGCCAGTCGCCGGGCAGCATGGTGGAGAGCAGGACATCGAGGTCCCGGCTGGTCGTCTGCAGATCGATCTCGCTCGCCAACGCGAACATGAGGTCATCGAGGCGGTCGACGTGCGCGGCGGTGAACTGCTGGGCGTAGCCCGCAAGATTGCGCGCCTGCGCGGCCGAAGGCGGGGCCGCGAAGAGGGCAGCCACGGCTTTGCGGGTCTCGTCGCTGTGGCAGCGGGCCTGGATGCCATCCACGCGATCAAGGTGCGCGTAGAACTCGCGCTTGAGCCTGTCGACGACGCCGGGCTCCAATCCGGGAAATCTCTTCTGCTCGATGAGCTGGTAGAGGCGGTTCTGCCCCTCGACCAGGAAGCGCAGCCGCCGCTTGCGATAGTCGATGTCGAAAGCGAGCAGGAAGCGCACCCATTCGGGGCTCCCCGCTGTCGCCGCCTCTCCATCCGGCGCCACGTCACACGACGTGTCGTCGCGCACGATCCCTGTGCGCCCGGCCCAGGCTTCGATGATCGCTGCAATCGCCTTGCCCAGCGGCGAGCGGTGGGCGGTGCCGCGCAGATCGGCGATCAGGCGTCCGACGGATCTCACCGTCGAGCGCAGCTTCAGCTGCACGTAGCTCTCGTAGGCAAATCCGGCGTCGAGCCTCACTTGCGCGTTGACGTGCTGACGCCAGCTGGTGATCTGCTCGGCGGCAAGGACGCTTGCGGGCGGCCGCTCGATGACGCCGGAAACCAGCCTCGTGATGCGCGGACGGGCGCCCTCGATGATTGCCCGCAAATTGCGCACGCGGTCGTTGAAACCGTCCAGCGCGTGCAGCTCGTCGGTGATCGGCTGCGCCCGCGGAAGGTCGGAAACCGCGGCCTTGAGCATTGACAACAGGCCGGGAAGCGCGCGGGTGGCGGAGAAAGTGACGGAGTCGGGCAACGGATCGATATAGACGAGCCGCCGGTCGACCTGACGGTAGGCGGGCCGTCCATGAATGGCGGAGATCGCCTCCCGGAACGGCCGATTGTTCAGCACGCTGCCATCGATGAAGCAGGCCTCCGTAGGGTCGACGCCGCGCTCCAGATAGGCGCCGAAGCCCCTCTCGATGAAGCTCTGGCGCGCCGTCCAGGTGAGCCCACGCTCCGCGATGGCCGCGTCGACGTCGACGATGCGCGCCGCCGGAAAGGCACCGGGAAAGGATGACGTAGCCCGAGCCGCGAAGGCGAGCCCCGGGCTGTTGGCGAGATCGAAATCGTTCTCGACCGCACCGTCCTGGTTGCGCCGGTATGCAAGATGCAGGACGTGGCGGTGCTCCCGCTCGTGCACGAAGACGGGATCGTGCAACTGCAGGAGATCTGGGCGCCCGTGGTAGTCGGTGAGGGTGACGAAGAGGTCGAGACGCTGACCCGACGGTACGAGGGAGGCCGCCGGCCGCGCCGGCGCACCGAGCGCGTGGATGGCGTCGAGCATCAGCCCCGTCATTCGACCGCCGTCGAAGGGCGGCTTGAACCAGCGAGAGCGGACGAACAGCGAGAGGTTCCTCCTGGCCTCCGGGTCCTCGATCGAATGCAGCAGACCGGTCGAGGAGGCGCCCCAGATCAGAGGCTTCAGAGCCACCTTACTCCAGGGCCCGGCCCTGGCCTCGGGGGCGAGCAGGACATGAATATCCGCCTTGTCGAGCCAGAGCTGGCTCAGTTGGTCGATCGGCAGGTCATGGCACAAGGCGCGGGCGAGCATTGTGCCGTTGATGCCGCCGGCGGAAGCGCCTGAAATGATATCGACGATGACGCGCAACTCGACCTCGCGTCCGATCGCCTTCAGCAATTCGAAGTAGGAGGCCTCCGTGTCGCTGGCAGACGCCGGCTGCACCCCGGACTGCGCGAAGGACGCCTCCGCCCGTGCCGCGCGGTCTGTGATGCCATGCAGCGCCGCCGAGGCGCGGACGAGCTTCAGGATCTCCGTGCAGATTCCGTGCATGTAGACGGCAAGCGATACGCCGCCGAAGCAGACCAAAGCCAGCCTGAGTTCTTTCTCTCTCATCCAAGGCCGTCGCCTGGCTTTGCGGACCCGAGCCGCGAATTGCCGATGCAAGCACCCGGCCGAGACTAGCGCCGTCGCCTTGCGCCACCCTTGCGATCCGGAGACGGCCAAGCCTGGCACGTCGGGACTACCTTACCACCTCCGGGGCGGCTGACAGGCAATGGCGAGATATTCCGGAAATAAGGCGCAAGCGCTCGCAACGACCCGCATTTGCGAACGGAGCGCCACTGTTCAGACACCGCTCCCTGATCCATTTGTCGCCGTGTCTCGACTGCCGGCTGCAGGCCCAGCAGACGTCGGACACACGACACGTCAGGAGCGCGCAACATGTCACCTCTCCTCCGCCACTTCCTTGCTCTCCTCCTCGCCCTTTCACTCCCTGGCCTCGCCGGCGCCCAGGAGAAGCCCTTCGCGCACGCAGGCGTCCAGGCGGACGCCAAGCGCTACGAGAGCTATCTGAGATCGAGCTGGCAGCCCAAGGGCGAGGGTCGCACGCTGCGCGCGGACGGCGCCCGGATCCTCGCCGCGGGCAATGACCCGCGCGCCGCTTCCCGCGCCTACGCCCAGGCGGTCGTGTTCGACGCCGGCGACACGGAAGCCTGGACCGGGCTCGCCCGCGCGCTGCTCGCCATCAAGCCCGATCAAGGATCGGAGCGCTACGACCTTCCCGTCAATGCCTCGGGCGCAGCGCTAATCGCCTACGAGCGCGCCAGGACGCCGGCCACCAAGGCGGCCGCCCTGTGGGTGCTGCACGAGGCGCTGAAGCGGCGCTCCTACTGGCGCCCCGCCATCGACGCGCTCAAAACAAGCCTCAGCCTCGCCGAGAATGTGCAGGTGCGCGAGGCCTATGACGCCCTGGTGAGCGAGCACGGCTTCCGCATCCTCGAGTACAAGGTTGATGCCGATGCCGCCCAGCCGCGCCTGTGCATACAGCTTTCCGAACGCCTGGCGCCGGGCCGGATCGATTGGGCCCAGTATTTCAAGGTCGACGGCAAGGACCCCCAGGCCGTCACGGCCGAGACGCGCCAGATCTGCCTCGACGGCCTTGTTCACGGCAAGCGCTACGAGGTGCAGGTGCGCGAAGGCCTGCCCTCCTCCATCGGCGAGACGCTGGCCAAGACGGCGGAACTCGCCATCTACGTCAAGGACCGTGCTCCGTCCGTCCGCGCGACCGGGCGCGGCTACGTGCTGCCCAATCGCGGCCAGCAGGGCATCCCGCTCGTCACCGTGAACACCGAGGTTGTCAGTGTCGAGGTCTATCGCATTGGCGACCGCAACCTGGCGCAGACCCTGCAGAGCGGCGACTTCGCCAAGCAGATCTCATCTTACGACATCGCCGCGCTCAAGGAGCGGACCGGCGCCAAGGTCTATGCCGGCGAACTGGCTGTGGCCTCGCGCCTTAACGAGGACGTGACGACGGCCTTCCCCATTGCCGAGGCCGTGCCGAAGCTGCAGCCCGGCGTGTACGTGCTGGCCGCCTACGCCAACGCGAAGAAGGACGACGACGGCTACCGCACCGGCGCCACGCAATGGTTCATCGTCTCCGACCTCGGTCTCACCACCATCAACGGCGACGACGGGCTGCACACGTTCGTGCGCTCGCTGGCCAGCGCAACGCCCGTCGCCAACGCCAACCTGCGTCTGATCGCGCGCAACAACGAGGTGCTGGCCTCCGCCAAAACCGACAGCCGCGGCTACGCCCGTTTCGAGGCTGGCCTCAAGTCCGGCGAAGGCGGCCAGGCGCCGGCCGTCGTCGTGGCCGATACGGCCGACGGCGACTATGCGTTCCTCGACCTCTCCACCGGCGCCTTCGATCTCACCGACCGCGGCGTCAAGGGACGCACCGCACCGGGCCCGCTCGATGCCTTCGCCTACACCGACCGCGGCGTCTATCGCGGCGGGGAGCAGGTGCACCTCGCCACCCTCGTGCGCGACCGCACGGGCAAGGCGGCGGCCATTCCCGTCACCCTGATCTTCGCGCGCCCCGACGGCGTCGAGCACGCGCGCGTCACGCTGACCGACCAGGGTCAGGGCGGCCGCGCCACCACGCTCGCGCTGCCTGGCTCTGCCATGACAGGCACATGGCGGGTCAAGGTCCACACCGATCCCAAGTCCAGCCCCATCACCCAGGCCGCATTCCTCGTCGAGGACTTCGTGCCCGAGCGCCTGGAGTTGAAGCTCGAGCCCACCGTTCAGGCGCTCACTCCGCACGTTCCCGGGCCCGTCAAGCTCTCCGGCCGCTATCTCTACGGGCCGCCGGCCACCGGGCTTGCCGTCGAAGGCGAGATCGCGGTGCGGCTCGCCAAGGGCGATCTGCCAGGCCTTGCGGGCTACAAGTTCGGCCTCGCCGACGAGCAGGTGGCGCCCGTGCGCAAGCCGCTCGAAAACCTGCCGGCAACCAACGCCGATGGCATGGCCGACATCGCCGTGCAACTTCCGGCCATTCCCAAAACCAGCCGACCGCTCGAAGCCGACGTGATCCTGAAGCTGCGTGAGTCCGGCGGGCGCACGATCGAGCGCACCGTCACGCTACCCGTCGACCTCAAGACGCCGCGCATCGGCATCAAGCCGCTGTTCATCAATAACCAGGCGCCGGAAGGTGAGGCCGCGCGCTTCGAAGCCATCCTGCTCGGCGCCGACGGCAAGGCCACCGACGCCAAGGGTCTCAAGTGGGAGCTGCTGCGCCTCGACCAGCGCTGGCAGTGGTACAGCCGCGACGGCTCCTGGAACTTCGAGCCCGTGACGCATACGCGCCGCGTCGCCACCGGCACCGCCGATGCCGCGCCCGGCGCGCCCGCGAAGATCGAAGCCAGGCTCGACTGGGGCCGCTATCGCCTCGAGGTGAGCACGGCCGACAGCTCCGGCCTCGTCATCTCGAGCCTCGTGTTCAGCGCCGGCTACTACGCCGACGAGGCCGCCGACAGTCCCGAGGTGCTCGACGTGGCCCTCGACAAGCCGTCGTACAGGATCGGCGAAACGGCGCGCCTTAAGGTGACCACGCGCATGGCCGGCCGTGCGCTCGTCGCGGTGATGAGCTCAGGCCTCGCCAGCATGCAGGAGGTCGATCTGCCCGCCGGCGGCGGCGAGGTGCCGATCAAGGTCAGCGACGACTGGAACCCCGGCGCCTACGTCACCGTGACGCTGTATCGGCCCATGGACGAGAAGGCCCGGCGCATGCCCTCGCGCGCGCTGGGGCTGAGATGGCTCGCCATCGACCAGACCCCGCGCATGCTCAACGTGAAGCTCGAGCCGGCAGAGAAGGTGAAGTCCGGTGCGACGCTCATCGTCCCCGTCAAGGTCGGCGGCCTTGCAGCCGGCGAGGAGGCGCGCATCACGATTGCCGCCACCGATGTCGGCATCCTCAACCTCACGCGCTTCGAGGCGCCCAAGCCGCAGGACTGGTTCTTCGGCCAGCGCCGGCTCGGCACCGAGATTCGCGACGTCTACGGCCGCCTGATCGACAGCATGCGCGCCGAGCGCGGCCGCCTGCGCTCCGGCGGCGACGGCTCGGCCGGGGCAATGTCCGTGCAGGGCAGCCCGCCGGTGGAGGCGACGCTGGCCCTCTTCTCCGGCATCGTGAAGGTCGGCAGCGATGGGACGGCACAGGTCGAGTTCCAGTTGCCCGATTTCAACGGCACGGTGCGCCTCTCGGCGGTCGCCTGGAGTGGCGACAAAGTCGGCTCCGCGACCAGGGACGTGATCGTGCGCGATCCGGTGGCGCTGACCGTATCGGGCCCGCGCTTCCTCACGCTCGGCGACGAGGCACGACTCGAGCTTGCGCTGCACAACGTGGAAGGCGCAGCGGGCTCCTACAGCATCACGGGCCTGTACGAGCAGGAGGCCGGGGCACAATCGCAACCGGGCTTCGAGCGCGCCGTGGCGCTCAACGCTGGCGAACGCAGGCGCGAGGCATTTGCGCTCAAGGCCGGCGAGGTCGGACAGACCACGCTCGCCGTGCGTGTCACGGGCCCCAACGGCATCGACGTGAAGCGCCGCCTCACCTTCGACGTGAAGGTGCCGGCGGGCGACATCCGCCGCCTAACCGTGAGCCAGCTGCAGGCCAGGGGCGGCAAGATCACCCTCACGGGCGATCTCTTCCAGGACCTCATTCCGCGCCGCTCGAAGGCGACCATAACGGTCGGCCCGACGGCGTCGCTGGATGTGCCGGGCATTCTCGCTGTGCTCGACCGCTACCCTTACGGCTGCGCCGAGCAGACGACGAGCCGCGCCCTGCCGCTGCTCTACGTCAACGACGTGGCCAGACGCATAGGTCTTGCCACCGATACGCAGCTGCGCGAGCGCATCGACGGCGCCATCGCCCGTGTGTTCGAGATGCAGGACAGCTCCGGCGCCTTCGGCATCTGGGGCCCATCCGACGGCGACATGTGGCTGACGAGCTACGTCACCGACTTCCTGACGCGAGCAAGGGAGGCGGGGTTCAGCGTGCGCCAGCAGGCCTTCAACCAGGCGCTCGACCGGCTGCAGAACTACATCAGCTACGCGCAGGACTTCGAGCAGGGCGGCGAGGGCCGGGCCTATGCGCTCTACGTGCTCGCGCGCAACGGCCGCGCGCCGATCGGGGAACTGCGCTACTACGTCGACACGCGGCTCGACCGCTTCGCGACGCCGCTGGCGCAGGCGCAGCTCGGCGCGGCGCTGTCGATGCTGGGCGACAAGCCCCGCGCCGAGAAGGCGCTGCAGGCCGCACTCGCAAGCCTCGGCGATGCTGACGACGGCCTCACCCGGCGCGACTACGGGACGGGCGTGCGCGATCGCGCGGCGCTGATCACGCTGGCGTCGGAAACCGGGCTTGCCAAGGCCGAGGTGCCCCGGCTCGTCGATGTGGCGGCGAAGGCTTACAAGGCCAAGACGTACACCTCGACGCAGGAGCAGGCATGGATGCTGCTGGCAGCGCGCGCCGTGGCGGAGGAGGCCGGCAATGCCGCACTCTCCGTCAACGGGTCGGCGCACAAGGGCCAGCTGATCCGCTCGCTGACGCCCGCGGACGTCAAGGATGGCGCGCTCACCATCGCCAATGCCGGCGATACGCCGGTGCATGCGATGGTGTCGGTCGTCGGTGCGGCGCTGACGCCCGAGCCGGCGGTGTCCAAGGGCTTCACCATCGAGCGAACCTACTACACGCTCGACGGCAAGAAAGTGGACCTCGCCAGTGCCAACGGCGGGCAGGGCGAGCTCAGGCAGAACGACCGCCTGGTCGTGGTGCTGAAGGTGGAGTCACCGGAGACCGGCGGTCGCATTCTCGTCGTCGACCGTCTGCCGGCCGGCCTCGAGATCGAGAATCCGCGCCTCGTCGACAGCGGCGACATCAAGACGCTCGACTGGCTGAAGGTGCCGCTGAAGCCGCAGCACACCGACTTCCGCGATGACCGCTTCGTGGCCGCCTTCGACTTCTTCGGCTCGAGCGACGGCCGTCGCGGGCGACGCAATGCCGACGGCGACGAGGAGCACCGCGATCCCGCCAGCGCGGCCACGGTCGCCTACCTCGTGCGCGCCGTGACGCCCGGCTCCTTTGCGCATCCGGCAGCAACGGTGGAGGACATGTACCGCCCCGACCGCTTCGCGCGCACCGCCTCCGGCCGTCTGCAAGTGAAGGCGAAGGAGTGAGGGCCGTGCCGGATTGGCCGAAGCGCGCCGCACGCGATTGCCCTCCCCCAGACGCTTCCCCTCCCCCTTGCGGGGAGGGGTCAGGGGTGGGGGGAATCCCTGCGGCAGAGGTTCGGGAACCCCCCCCTCCCTCTCCCAGAAGGGGGGAGGGAAGTGCCTTTGGTTTGGCGCACATGCTCGGGTATGAAGCCCTCGCTTTGGCGCTGCTCGCTTGTGCTGCCGCAGCCACGCTCGCCGTGATCTGGCAACGCATGCCGCCGCTGTCGCTGGCGCGGGCCGAGACGATGTCCGTCACGGTCCTCGATCGCAACGACAGGCTGCTGCGGGCCTACACGACGCCGGACGGGCGCTGGCGGCTGCCCATTGCCGCCAAGGACGTCGACCCGCGCTACCTCGCCATGCTGATGGCGTTCGAGGACCGCCGGTTCCGGAGCCACCATGGCGTCGATCCCTACGCCATCGGGCGCGCCGGCTGGCAGCTGGTTGGCCATGGCCGCATCGTCTCGGGCGGCTCGACGCTCACAATGCAGGTTGCGCGCCTGCTCACCGAGCACGAGCGCTCCGCCGCCGGCAAGCTCAGGCAGATGCTACACGCCCTGGCGCTGGAGCGCCGGCATTCCAAGGATCAGATCCTCGCGCTCTACCTCCGCCTCGCGCCGTTCGGCGGCAATCTGGAAGGCGTGCGCGCGGCCTCGCTGGCCTACTTCGGCAAAGAGCCTCGGCGGCTGTCGCTGGCGGAGGCTGCCCTTCTCGTGGCGCTGCCGCAGTCGCCGGAGACGCGCCGTCCCGATCGCTTTCCCGAAGCTGCCCGACGCGCGCGCAATCGCGTACTGGCCCATGCCGCTCTGCATGGCGTTATCCCGCGCGAGGAGGCGGCGCGCGCCGCAAACGAACGCATGCCGACCGCGCGCCGCGAGTTCCCCATGCTGGCGCCGCATCTGGCCGACGACGAGATCGAGCGGGACAAGACGCGCTTGGTGCATCGCCTGACCATCGACCGGTCGACACAGGCCAACCTCGAACAGCTGGCACGCGAGCACACGGCAGGCCTCGGCGGCCGGCTGTCCGCAGCGCTCATCGCGCTCGACCACAAGACCGGCGAGGTCGTGGCCCATGTCGGCTCGCCGGGCTACCTCGACGAGGACTGCTTCGGCGCCGTCGACATGACGATGGCCGTGCGCTCGCCGGGCTCCACGCTCAAGCCCTTCATCTACGGCCTCGCCTTCGAGGCCGGCCTCGCCCATCCCGAGACGCTGATCGAGGACCGGCCGGCCCGCTTCGGCGCCTACGTGCCGAAGAACTTCGATCAGGACTGGCACGGCACGGTGACGATCCGCATGGCGCTCGCTCAGTCGCTCAACATTCCCGCAGTCAAGGCGCTGGATGCGCTGGGGCCGCCGAGGCTGTTCGGCCGGCTGGCCCACGTGGGCGTCATGCCGGTGCTGCCCAAGGGCGCCGAGCCGACGCTGGCGATCGCGCTCGGCGGCCTCGGTCTCCGACTCGCCGATCTCGCTTCGCTCTATGCCGGCCTGGCACGCGGCGGCGAGCCGGTCACCCTCGTCCATCGCCGCGACGCGAGCAGAAGCCAGAGCGAGGTCAAGCCGCCGGCAACCGCTCGACTTCTTTCGCCGGTCGCGGCCTGGTACATTACGGACATCCTGCGCAACGCACCCGCACCCGCCAACGCCAAGCCGGGCGAGATCGCCTACAAGACCGGCACCTCCTACGGCTTTCGCGACGCTTGGGCAGTCGGCTACGATGGCCGCCACACCGTCGCGGTGTGGGTCGGCCGGCCCGACGGCGCCGCCACGCCTGGCCTTGCCGGCCGCACCGCTGCAGCGCCGCTACTGTTCGACGCTTTTGCCCGTCTCTCGGCGCGGCGCGCGCCGTTGCCGTCTGCGCCTTCCGGCGCGCTAGCTGCCTCGGGCCCCGACCTGCCGCCGCCGCTCAAGAGATTCCGCGAGGGCATGGCAGCGACCATCGCGTCCAGTACAGGCGCGTACCTGGAACCCCCGGTGCAGATCGCCTTCCCGCCCGACCGCTCCGAGCTCGACGCGGAGGATACCGATGGCACCGGCATCATCGTCAAGGCGGAGGGTGGTGCCCTGCCGCTGACCTGGCTCGTCGACGGCGTGCCGATCGATGCGGATCCGATGCGGCGCGAGGCGGAGCTGCCGACGGGCAGCCGTGGCTTTCTCAAGCTGTCGGTGATCGACGCCCAGGGCCGCGCCGACCGCGTGACCGTGCGGGTGAAGTAACTCTTTCTCGTTCGCCATCGCTGGCATAGCAGGCCGTCCGCATGTAGTATCTGCTCATGTTTTGTCCATTGCACGGCGTGACAAGCTTCAGGCAAATCATCGTTGCGACTGCCGTCGCCCTTCTTGTCGCAGTCTGGGCAGGCTCAGGGCGCGCCCAAGCGCCGCTTCCCGCGCTGGGCGCCGATCTCGAGGCCACCTCCGTCTCCGGCCTTTCCGCAGGGGCGTTCATGGCGAGCCAGTTCCACATCGCCAATTCGAGCATCGTCGTCGGCGCCGGCATCGTCGCCGGTGGACCGTACGGCTGCGCGGCGGCTGCCACGCCCTGGTTCGCGCGCCCGTTCGGCCTTGGCGCAACCATATACTGGGCGAGCGGCCGCTGCATGGCGGGCAGCCGCCTGGGCTTCGGCGTCCCCGCCACAGGCCGGCTGGAAGGGCAGATCCGCGAGATGGCCCGTGCCGGCAGCATCGATGCCCTGGAAGGCGTTGCGCGCGCCCGCATCTATCTCTTCACGAGCACGGCCGACGATAGGGTGATCTCGCCTGTCGTGGATGCCGCGCAGGCGCTCTATGCAAAACTCGGCGTGCCTGAAGGCAGGGTCCAGCTCGTTCGGCGCAACGATGCCAAGCACGCCTTCGTCACGGAGGAGAAGGGCGCCAGGTGCGGCACGCAAGATTCGACCTACATCACGGACTGCAACTACGATCAGGCCGGCGCCATTCTGCGCCACGTCTATCCGGACGTATCAAGGCGCAGCGGGCGAGCGCCGGGCGGCGCGACCAGGTTCGACCAGCGGCCTTATACGCGCGGCTCACTCGCGCACGGCATGGCCGACACCGGCTATCTTCATGTCCCCGAGGACTGCCTCAACGCGCGCGCCTGCAGAGTTCACGTCGTCTTCCACGGCTGCAACCAGACCGGCGAAGGCTTCGTGCGCGACGCGGGCTACCTCGGGTGGGCCGACGGCAATCGCATCATCCTGCTCTTCCCGCAGGTGGAGAAGCAGCCCTTGCACGACCCGCCGGGTTGCTGGGATTGGGTCGGCTATACCGGGCCCGACTATCTCACGCGGGAGGGCGCGCAAATCTCAGCCGTCAGGCGCATGCTCGAGCGGCTCGCGGAGCAGACCAACTGACAGCTCGGCGCAGGCTCAGCCGGCCTGCAGGCGCACCTTGGCGAGACCGCTGCTTGCCGGCGCGTCGGCGACCACGGCGAAGTTGCCGACGGTGGACATGCCCGTGCCGTTCCGGGCATCGCGGAACCAGTCGGCGAGAAAATCGAGCAGCGCACGCATGCGTGGCAGGACGTGCTTGGCACTCGGGTACAGCGCCCAAAGCGCCGCATTGGTTGCGACCTCGAAGTCGGGGAGCACCTGCACGAGCTTGCCCGAGCGCAATTCGCACAGCACCTCAAGCTCGGAGGCGCGGATCAGGCCGAGCCCATCGACCGCCGCACGGCAGAGAAGCTCGCCGTTGTTGGACCTCAGCGGGCCCTGCACGCGCACCGTCCTTTCCCTGCCGTCCTTGCTGAACGACCACTGGCGGGACTCGCCGAGCAGGAGGCACTGATGCCGGACCAGGTCCTCGGGGACCATCGGACGCCCGGCGCGCGCAAGATAGGCCGCCGACCCGACGATGACATGGCGGTCGGGGGCGAGGCGTTTGGCGATCAACGAGGAATCCGACAGAACGCCGGTACGGATCGCCACGTCGTAGCCGTCCTCCTGCAGGTTGACCTGCCGGTCGTGCAGGTCAACATGCACATCGATTTCCGGGAAAGCCCGGACGAACTCGCATAGCGCGGGCGCCACGTACCGCCGCCCGAGGCAGGCCGGCGCCGCAATCTTGAGCCTGCCTTTCGGCTTGCTCACCTTGTCGTCGACGCTGGCGCGGGCCGCTTCGATTTCGGACAGGATGCGCTCGACATGCCCGAGGAAAGCTGCACCTTCCTCGGTGATGCGGATCGATCTCGTCGTTCGATCGAACAATCGCGCTGACAGCTCGTCCTCGAGGGACTGGATCCGCTTGGAGATCGTGCCCGGCGTCAAACCGAGCTCAGTGCCCACGGCCGACAAGTTCTGCACTGCCGCCACCCGGGCGAAGATGCGCATATCCTGAATATCCATATCGTTCCCCCACCCCACACAGGCGCCGTCCAGCATTCCGCAAGCGGTCGGACGACACTTCTGGAAGGCTGTGTTTCACATTATTGTGACTTTTGGGGCGGCACTGTAACCGCCACGGCGCTCCAGTTCAAACTCGAATTGAGACGCCACGTCTCGTGCCGACAAGAGCACGTCGCCAGATCGCCACAACCCTTGCGTCGGAGCGGCCCGATTAGCGGCCTTCATCAAGCGATTTGCCAGCGCGGGCAGCCTCGCGAACGGCGTTAACGATAGTTCCGGGTGTGACCAACGAGACGTCCGCGAAGCAGACGTCTCGACGTGGGTCACACGCAAATCACTGCTTGGCTTGTGCCCTTCAGAACGCGAGGTACGTCCTCGCGCGCCCCACGCCGCGACGATTTTCGCGATCAGGGCACTAGGCTAGAAGCGCTTCAGCAGGCGCTCCAGATATTCGAGCTCCAGCGGCTGGCGGGTCGGCTCACCGAGGCGCCGGCGCAGCTCCTCAAGGATCTCGCGAGCCCGCTGGACGTCGATCTGATCGGGCACCTTCACCCCAACGCCGGGGTCGGGACCATCGGTACGCTGCGGCGGCCGGCCCATTGGATCGAGCTCGCCGCGCGAATCGGAGAGGCCGTACTGGGACGGCATCTGCCGCAGCATTTGCTGGGCCATCTCACGTGCGCCCTCGCGCAGTTGCTCGAGCGCCCGTGCCTCTTCCTGCGTGGCACCCTCCAGATCACCCTCCCGCAGCGCCCGCTCGGCGCGTTCCATAGCCTCGCCAGCACCGTCGAGCTGTCCAGGCCCACGCATCCCCAATTCGCCGAGGCGCCTCTGGAGCCGGCCCAGCATATCGCGCAGCTCGCGCTGGCGATCGCCGAGCGCACCCATCTGGTCGCCGCCCTCGCCCTGGCCGCCTTGCCCTTGCTGACCGCGCTGGCCCTGCTGACCCCGCTGGCCGCGCTGGCCCTGCTGGCCCCTCTGCTGGCCTTGCTGGCCGCGCTGACCCTGCTGGCGCTGCTCGCCGAAGGTGTCGTCGAGGAGCTGCTGCTGGCGGCCGAGCAGGTTGCCGAACTCGTCCATCATCTGGCCGAAGCGCTGGCTCTGGCCCTGGTCCGCCATGCGTCCGGACTGCAGCCGGTCGAGCAGATCGCGCAGCTGGCTCAGCATCTGCTGGGCCATGTTGCGGTCGCCGGAGCGCGCCATGTTCTCGAGATTGCGCAGCATCTGCTCGATGTCCTGCGGCGTCATGAACTGGTTGTTGCGGTCCTGCCCCTGCATCGGCGGCTGGTTCTGCGCCTGCCGTGCCAGCTGCTCCAGGAATTGGGCGAGGGCCTGCCGCAGCTCCTGCATGAGCCGCTGGATCTCCTCGTCGGATGCACCCTCCTCCAGCGCCTTCGACAGCCGCTCCTGGGCCGCGCGCAGGGCCCGTTCCGCGTCGGAGAGATTGCCATCCTCGATGCGGAGCGCGATGTTCCAAAGCTGCGCGATGACGCTGTTGCGGCTGGCGCGCGTAGTTTCACGCTGCAAGCGCCAGTAGGCCGACCTGAGGCCCAGGTACACCTGCAGGTCCTCGATGAAGCCATCCGGCGCAAACGTGAGCGCGTCGAGGGCGCGGGCCACCTGCAGGCGATCGCGCGGGTCTTCGGCCAGACGCCGGCGCTGCTCCACGACCGCGCGCGCCAGCGGCTTGGAAAAACGCCGCTCGGGAAGCACCAGCTCAACCGGCTCGCTTCGCCCCGTCTGACCGGCAAGGTCCCTGGCGACCAGTGTCAGCTGCACCTGCATCCCGGCCCAGAAATGATCGCCGATCTCGTGGAAGCTCTGGCCTTCCGCCTGCTTTGGGTAGGCGCGTGGCAACCTCAAGGCGAGCGCGGGCGGGCGCTCGTAAGGGGGCCGCGGCCCTTTCTTGGCGCTCGGCCGCGCCCAGGCCGTCGAAGAGGTATCCTCCTTCGGCTTGAGGCGCCGGACACGGCCTTCGGCCGAGACCACGCCGTAGTCGTCCTCGACCTTGAATGTGAATTTCAGCCCCCCGCGCGGGGTGCGCTCAGGGTCCTTGGTCAGGGCGATCTTTGGCGGATGATCCGGCGTGATGTGGAACGGCCAGCTCAGAAGCTGGGTGCCGCCACCATAGATTGTCACGGTACCGGAATGCCGTAGCTCGAGCTTGATCTCCGATACATCGGACGCGCTGGCCGGCGCCGTGGCGGCAAGCTGCTGCTGAGTGCCATCGCCGCTGGGGGCTTCGAGCGTCAATGCTCCCAATGCGGCACCGCTCGCACGCACGACCAGGATGCTCCGGTCCGGAACCTCCAACGGTCCTGTTGGCTTCTCCTGCGGGCGCATTCCGGTGTATCCGCCGTCAGCCAGCATGATGGGTGGCTTGGCGGTATAGGCCGGAGGGGTCACCCAGGCGTCGATCCGCGCCTCGGCGCCCTTGGCCAGAGCTCCGAAGCGGAAGGCCGACCGCAGACGGTCCGAGGCGCTATCGCCGACCACTACCAGCAGCACGAACACGCCGAGCAGAAGCAGGGCACGCAGCGCGAAGGGGTCGCGCCGATCCGTGCGCGGCGATGGAGGCCCGACACGCAGCTTCTGCAGCATGGCTGCTAGGCGCTGTCGATGTGCGCGCCACAAGGCCTCGGTGCGGGCGTCGCCAGCCCCCAGCGTCAGGGTGTCCTCGTACGAGGACGCCGGACGGTGTTTGACGCCAGAGATGGCCTCGACGCGGCGGATGGCCTGCTCGCGGGTCGGCATGCGCACCCGCACCAGGAGGACCAGCGCAGCGGCAAAGGCGAGGGCGAAGATGGAAAGGACCGACTTATGGGCAAGCTCAGGCAGCCTCGGCCAAAGTCCCGCCAGCGAAACGCCGATGAAGAGCGCCGCCACGCCCAGCACCAACCATGCCCGCGGCCACAACTGTTCGAACAGCAGCGCCCACCTGCTGAGGCGCACCTTGCGTTCAAACACCCGCTCGGCCGCCGGCGCAAGCGAGCGTTCACCCGGTGGTGGTCCTTGCCATGCTGCCATCGGTACTACTCTAGCATGCTCCGGGCTGGAGCGATCAACACATCAACAGTCTTCTTTTGCCGCAGGTTGCCGAGGCAATTGGGCGCCACCTTGGCATTCTTCCCCGCCTGATGCACTCACAAGAATGTGCGCAGGTCCGGGGCCCCACCCCGCCTCGGGGCGTGATGGCGCACCGAACCCGGCTGCGGCTCGAAGCCCGGCCCAAAATGCCTCACTGCGCCACGGCTAGGGGGATGTCCGCCGGGACGGCTGCATAAAGATCGAGCACACCGTCCGCCATCGCCGGAACGGTGAAGCGGCGCGCCACCGCCGCCTGCAATCGACGGGCGCGGGCCTGCACTGCCTCAAGATCCTTGATTGCGTCGAGCATGGCGAGCGCCAGCTTTGCCGCATCCTGCGGCGGCAGCAGGGCCGTATCCGTGCCGGCGACGATCTCGGGGATGCCGCCGACGTCGGTGGCGAGCAGGGGGAGCGCGGCCGCGGCGGCCTCCAGCACGATGTAGGGGAAGCTCTCCGCAAGCGACGGCACGACGAGCACCCGTCCGAGCCCGAACGCCTCGCGCACCGGCATCGCGCCCCGGAACGAGACGGCGGAGCCGAGCCCCAGCTGCGCGCACTCCGCCTTGAACGCTGCCTCATCGGGACCGCCACCGACGATGACCGCGCGCACCGGGCGCGCCCGCCGCACATCGGCCAGTGCGGTCAGCAGAACGTCGACGCCCTTGAGTCGCCGAAGCTCGCCGACGAACAGAAAATCTGCGGCGTCGGCGGCGGGACGGGCCTCGGCAAAGTCGTCGGCGCCGAGGCCGTTGGGGATGATCCGGGCGGCGCATTGCGGCCGACCGACCTGGGCCGCGTATCTGTCCGCCGAATAGGCGCTCTCGAAAATCAGGGCATCGGTAGCGCCCGCAAGCTGTCGCTCCAGGTGCATATAGATGCGTCCCTGCAACGTGCTCGGATGGTAATGCAGACTGCCGCCATGCGGCGTGTAGCAGGAGGCGACAGAGGCTCCAGTTCGCTTGAGCGAGCGCGCGACGAGACGCGAATAGGCGCCGCCCTTGGCACCGTGGCCGTGGATCACATCGATGCCGAGGCTTGCGGCATGGCGGCGGATGGCCAGGTAGGCCGACAGATCGCTCAGGCCGAGCTCGCGGCTCATGCAGGTGCGCATGAGGCCGAGGCGCAGATGCGGCTCCAGCTCCCTCAGGCGTGCCTCGGTCAGCGCATCGCCCACCGCGGCGTCGCAGACGACGCCGACCCAATGGCCCCGCCGCGCCTGCTCCCGGGTCAGATCGCGCACGTGCCGGAAGAGCCCGCCGACCGGAGCCCTCAGGCAATGCAGGATGCGAAGGCTGCCGTCCCTGGCAGGCTGCACGCCGTTCCGCTCAGAGCCAGCGCTCATAGACGTAAAGCGTGTCGCCGGGGCGGACCAGGTAGTCCGGTGGTACATCCATCTTCTCGACGATGCCGTTGGCGTGGCGGCGGGTGATCTGGACGCGGCGCTCATCGGCCCGGTCGGCATAGCCGCCGGCGATGGCGACGGCCGCCTGCACCGTCATGCCGCTGACGAAGGGGAACTGTCCGGCGCTGCGCACCTCGCCCAGGATGAAGAAGGGGCGGTTCTGCGCGATGTCGACGGTGACGTGCGGGTCTCTGACGTACTGCGCACCTAGGCGCGCAGCTATGGCTCGCCCGAGGCTGCGCGTCGTCCGCCCGCGCGCCGGCACGTCACCGATCAGCGGCACGGACACCATGCCCTGCTGATCAACCGTGTAGAGTCGCGAAAGGTTAGGGTGGCCGTAGACGAAGATGCGCAACCGGTCGCCGCTGTCGAGCACGTAAGGACCATCGCCATCCTCGTCGATCACATGCTCGGCCGCGACGACGATCGTCTCCCCCCAGCCGCGGTGCCCGACGGCTCCCACGGCCTCTGCCGGCGCCAAGGCGATCTCAGGATCCCAAGGCGACAGATGTCTGCAACCGGTCAATGCGCTCGCCACTGCGAGGGCGACGAACACCGCCCTGAACTGACGCAAAGTGCACGACATGGACCGGCTGGCCTCTTGCATAGAATGTCGACGAGAGTGCCGACGAGTGACCGACGCAAGACCAACGAGCCCTGGAAATCCAGGTTCTAGACAGCGGGGGTTAAGAAACCTTTTGCCGGTGCACCTTTCCGGCAAGTCTTAAGCCAAAGCTAACCTCCCGCCGCTCTAATGCGGGTCCTACTTCCCGAAGGAGCAGCCCGCGGGGCCCAGATGCGCGACCAGCCGATGGCTTCCCCCGATGACATCGATCTCGTAGCGCTCGGAATTGCGGTCCGGCGCTCGCTCGCGAAGCTGCTGGTTGCCACGCTTGGCGTCGGGATCGCCTGCGCCGCAGTCTTGTCGATGCTCACGCCGAAGTATGCGTCCCAGACGCAGATCGAGATTGTCTCCAAGGGGCTCGGCAATCCCTTCGAGCCGAGACGCGACGCCTCCAGCTCCGAGCTGGTCTCGGTGCGCATGGACAAGGAAGCCATTGCCACGCACGTGCGCGCGCTGATGTCGAGCGATCTTGCCCTCAAGGTCGCAACCGACCTGCGCCTGGCCACCGAACCCGAGTTCAACAGCGCCCTGGTCGAGCGAGGGCCTGTGGGCGAAATCCTGCATGGGCTGGGCCTCATGGGGCCACGGGCCGGCGAAAGCGAGGAGGACCGCGTCCTCAGCGCCTACTACGATGCCCTCCGCGTCTACCAGGTGAAGGACACGCGCGGCATCATGATCGACTTCCGGTCAGCCGATCCTAGGCTCGCCGCCGACGCCGCCAACAAGCTCGCCGAGGTCTACCGCGATGACCTGGGTCAGCGCGCCGTGCTCGAGAGCAAGGACGCGAGCGCCAAGCTCGCACCCCAGATCAGGAAGCTCGCCGAAGAGGTGGCGGCCGCCGAAGCCGAGGTGACGCGCTTTCGCGGCAAGGCCAACATCTTCGACGTCGGCCGTGACAGGTCCAGCCTCAACGAGCAGCAACTGAGCGAGCTCAACGGCGAACTCACGAAGGCAGCTACGGCGCGCGCGGAGGCGGAGGCCCGCGCCCGCGAGGCGAAAGACATCGCCGCCCGCGGAATCGGTGAGACGCTTGCCGACGTGCAGAAGTCGCAGCTCGTTCCCCGCCTTGTCGAACAGCGCGTGCGCGTCGAACGCCAGATTGCAGAGCTCTCGGCAACGCTGCTGCCGGCGCATCCGCGCATGAAACAGCTCAGCGCCGACCTGGCCGGGCTCAACGGCCAGATCAGGACCGAGGTGGACAAGGTCGTGCAAGGGCTCGAGCGCGAGGCCAAGGTTGCGGTGTTGCGCGAGGACGGCATCCGCCAGCGCCTCGAGGAGGCCAAGCGGCGAGTGGTCGGCTCGGGGGCCGATGACGTCAAGCTGCGCGCGCTGGAAAGCGTCGCCAAATCCAAGCGCGCCGAGTTCGAACGTGTGCAGTCACAGCTCGAAGCCGCGCGCACGACTGGCGAGGCGCGAGCTGTGCCCGTCGAGGTGCAGATCGTCTCGAGGGCGCGGGCCGCGAGCGAAAAGGCGTGGCCCAAGGTCGGCATGATGACGCTGTTCGCCATGGTGGCGACGCTGCTGCTCGGGCTGGCGCTGGTCGTCACGCGGGAGCTGTTCGGCATGGCACGGCGAGGACTGTCGACGGGCCTTTCCGATCCCCGCTCCGAAGGTGCGTCCCCACCCAAGCCCGTGCGGCACGCGCGGCCGGCGCCCGTGACCGCACCGTCGCCGATACGCACATCCTCGCTGCACTCGGCGGCGCAGCAACTGATCACGAAGGCTTATCGCCGCAGCGGTTTCCGCACCCTGGTAACGGGCGAGGCAGCAGCCGGCAGTGCTGGTCCGGTGGCCATCGAGCTGACCCGGCAACTGGCACGCCAGGGCCAGCAGGTGATCCTGCTCGATTGGAGCCTCGATGGCGTGGGGCTGGCTGCCGAGCTCGGCGTATCGTCCACGCTGGGGATCGTCGATGTGCTCTCGGGACGCGCCTCCTTCGAGGACGTCATCGGCCGCATGGCCGACTCGGCCGCGCATGTGATCGCTGCCGGCTCCAGCGCCGCGGGAATGGCAGCCGCCCGCGACAAGGATCGCGTCAACATGCTGCTCGACGCCCTCGACGATGCCTACGACCACGTCGTGATCGCCGGGAACGGAGACGGGTTGCGCGGCCTCTTCAGCACAATCGAGGGGCGCATCGACGCCGGCCTGGTCGTCGCGGACGGAGAGGAGCACACTTCACCTGGGGACTTCCTCGGCTACACGGTAGCGGACCTCGACATCATCCGCTATGAGCCGGCAACGTGGGAGCGTCGCGAGGCGAGGCTGCTTGCGGTCGGGGGCGCAGTCTGAGCTGCATTCTGGTATCCTGACCGCGAAAATCGTCTCGCCGTGCAGCAAGCAGGGAACGAATTTCCAGTGTGATTGAGATCGAGGGGTCCGCTTCGGCACTGCCAGAGAGCAGTGATGCGGACATTTCGACTGTCACACCAAGGGGGGAGGCAAGAGCACCGCCGCCATGAACGGGCGCACGACACTTCTCAAGGCAGTCCTGTCGGCCCTGCATTACTCCGGTGCGGACAGCGCCATGGCGCCGCTGACGCGCGGCATCGGCGCCGTCTTCATGCTGCACCACGTGCGTCCGGAGCATCCCAGCCCCTTCGAGCCGAACCGCATCCTGAAGGTGACCCCGCAGTTCCTCGAGGAGGTGATCCGCCAGGTCCGCAACGACGGCTTCGAGATCATCTCGCTCGACGAGGCCCACTTCCGGATGATCGAGGGCGACTACGGCAGCCCGTTCGTGTGCTTCACCTTCGACGACGGCTATCGCGACAACCTCGAGTACGCCTACCCGATCTTCAAGCGTCACAACCTGCCCTTCGCCATCTACGTGCCGACCGACTACGCAGACGGTCGTGGCGACCTGTGGTGGCTGGCGCTCGAGAAGGTGATCGACAGGGTGAAGGCTCTGTCCGTGAAGATCGACGGGACGCAGCGGCGGCTGCGCTGCGGCACAGCGGCCGAGAAGGATGCGACGTTCGACACCATCTACTGGTGGCTCAGAGGCATCGACGAGGCAAGCGCACGCGCGTTCGTGCGTGATCTGTGCCGGGACGCCGACTTCGACCAGGACGGCCTCTGCCCCGAGCTGACCATGAACTGGGATGAGATCCGCCACCTGGCCGCCGACCCGATCGTGACGATCGGCGCGCATACGCGGCGCCACTACGCGCTCGCCAAGCTGACACTGGCCGAGGCGCGCACCGAGATCGCCGAGAGCGTGCGGCGCATCGAGCGCGAAATCGGCAAGCCCTGCCGGCACTTCAGCTACCCTTACGGCGACGAGGCGAGCGCCGGCCCCCGCGAGTTCGCTCTTGCCAGGGAGTTGGGGATGAAGACGGGCGTCACGACCCGCAAGGGGCTCATGCATCCCCGCCACGCCCAACAGCTGCTCGCGCTGCCGCGCGTCTCGCTGAACGGCGACTACCAGAAGCCGCGCTACGTCAAGGTCCTGCTGAGCGGCGCGCCCTTTGCGTTGTTCAACGTGGTGCAACGGGCCTCGAACACCGCCTCGCCTGCCACGTAGCCCGCGAGATCAGCCCTTCCGCCCGTAGTGGATGAGGCCGCCTTGCCCTTTCGGCGGGCGGGCGCGGATGACCTCCTCATTGGGCTCGGTGCCCCAGCCGGGACGGTCCGGCATCACGAGATGGCCGTTCTCGTACACGGGTGGATGGCTGACCAGCTCGTCGTCCCAGCCGAGCCGGTCGATGTCCGTCTCCATGATGCGCAGATTGGGCACGGCGGCAGCGAAGTGCGCGTTCATCATGGTGCAGAGGTGGCCGTAGAAGTTGTGCGGCGCCACGTTGACCTCGTAGGCCTCGGCGGCGTTGGCGATCTTCATGGACTGCCATACGCCGTTCCAGGGCGTGTCGATGATGGCGACATCCATGGCTTGCTCCTTGAAGTAAGGCAGGAACTCGCGCAGGCCGAGCAGCGTCTCGCACGACGAGATGGGGTGCGGGCTCTGGCGGCGAATGTAGCCCAGCGCCTCCGGATTGAACGTGTCGATCTCGATCCAGAACATGTCGAGATCGGCGATCTCCCGCAGAATCTTGAGATAGCCCTCGGTCTTGGCGTTGAAGTTCAGGTCGAGCAGGATGTCGATGTCCGGCCCGGCCCCCTCGCGGATCGCTTCCAGATGCATGCGCAGGTTGCGCAGCACGGTGCGGTCGACGTTGAGCTCGGGATGGTAGGGCACGCCGAAGCCGGGGCGCCAGCCCTTGGGGTTCTTGGCGCCCGGCTCGTAGATGAAGATGTTGGTCTTGAGCGCGGTGAACTTCTTCTCGCGCACCTCGCGTCCGATCGCCTTGACGCCGTCGAGGTCGGTGATGGCCGGCTTGTAGTAGGTGGGGTGATTGATGCGCCACGTCGCACAGTGCGACCAGTAGACCCGGATGCGGTCGCGCACCTTGCCGCCGAGCAACTCGTAGCAGGGCACGCCCAGCCCCTTGGCCTTGGCATCGAGCAGCGCGTTCTCGATGGCGCCGATGGCCTGGGCGACGACGCCGCCGGACCCAGGCCGCGTGGCGCAATAGAGCTCGGCGTAGATGCGCTCATGATCGCCGGCCTGCTGGCCGACGACACGCGGCGTAAGTCGCTCGATCACGGCGCCCACGCCCGGCGAGCCGAAGCCCTCGTCATACTCGCTCCAGCCGATGATGCCGGCATCGGTGGTGATCTTGACGAAGTGATAGTTGCGCCAGCCCGCGTCGCAGACCAGCGTCTCGATGCTCTTGACCTTCATTGTCGTTCCTCCCGGGCAATTGGCCGGACGTTAGCACGGCACGCGGTTCATGCTGAGGGTGCCGACGCACGGCTGGCATGCACCGCCGGCTCCAACCCCGTGCTGAGCTCTGTCGAAGCATGGCTCAGGTGCGCAGCCCGTCCTTCGACACGCTCAGGACGACGGCGAGCATGCGGCCACACCCTCCAACCCCGTGCCGAGCCTGTCGAAGCACCGCGCAGGTGCACGCGGCCCGTCCCTCGACGCGCTCAGGACGACGGCGAGCATGCGGCCACAGGCTCCAACCCCGTGCTGAGCCTGTCGAAGCACGGATCAGGTGTAGCAGAGCGTCCTTCGACACGCTCAGGACGAGGACGCGTCTGCTGTCACAGGCCTTCGACGGGGGCGCATTGAACTGGTGGGCCCAGCGCCCTAGTCTGGCGCGTGCATTCTAGCCAGACAGCGGAGCACCAGCCCGATGGCCAACATCAATGCCGGCCCCTTCACGACCCGGCCCGAGATCGACGGCACCTTCGGTGTCGTCGCCAGCACGCACTGGATTGGCACGGCCATCGGCATGAGCATCCTGGAGCGCGGCGGCAACGCGTTTGATGCTGGCATCGCCACGGCCTTCACGCTGCAGGTGGTGGAGCCGCATCTGTGCGGGCCGGGCGGCGATGTGCCCGTCATGCTCTACGACGCCAAGGCGAAGAAGCCGGTCGTCGTATGCGGCCAGGGACCGGCACCGGCGGGCGCTACGATCGCGCACTACCGCGATCACCTGGGCCTCGACATCGTGCCGGGCACCGGCCTGCTGCCGGCCTGCATCCCCGGCACGTTCGAAACCTACATGATGATCCTGCGCGACTGGGGCACGCTCCGCCTGCGCGACGTGCTGGAGCCCGCGATCGGATATGCCCGCAACGGCTATCCGCTGGTCGAGCGCGGCTGCGCCACGATCGCCACCGTCGAGAAGCTCTTTCGCGAGCACTGGCCGACTTCGGCCGCCGTCTACCTGCCGGGCGGCAAGGTGCCGAAGCCCAACTCGCTCTTCACCAACGTGAAGCACGCCGAGACCTACGAGCGCATCCTCAAGGAGGCCGAAGCCGGCGGCGGCGGACGCGAGAAGGAGATCGAGCGCGCGCGGCGGGCCTGGAGCCAGGGCTTCGTGGCCGAGGCGATCGATGCCTTCTGCAGCAGCAACGAGGTGATGGACGTGAGCGGGCGGCCGCACAAGGGCGTGCTGACCGCGCAGGATATGGCGACCTGGTTGCCGACCATCGAGGAGCCGATCCATCTCGATTACGGCAATTACCGCGTGCTCAAGCCGCACGCCTGGACGCAGGGGCCGGTGCTGTTGCAGATGCTGGCGCTGCTCAAGGGATTCGACCTCGACAGGCTTTCACCTACCGATCCCGAGTTCGTGCACACGTGGGTGGAGTGCGCCAAGCTCGCCTATGCCGACCGCGAGGCCTTCTACGGCGATCCCAAATTCGTCGACGTGCCAATGCAGACGCTGCTGTCGGAAGCCTACAACGCCGAGCGGCGCAAGCTCGTGGGCGAGCGTGCCTCGATGGATCAGCGCCCAGGCCGCATCGAGGGCTACGGCGGCGAGGTCATCGTCAAGGCAGCGCGCGAGGTCGGCGCGGGAGCCGGCGAGCCCACGTTCGCACGTCTTCACACGGGTCACGGCGCCGGCGAGCAGCAGGTGAGCGCCAGCGGCAAGGTGATCGGCGATACCGTCCACATCGACATCATCGACAAGGCCGGCAACATGTTCACGGCCACGCCTTCGGGTGGCTGGCTGCAGTCCTCGCCTGTGATCCCGGCACTCGGCTGGCCGCTGGGCTCCCGCGGGCAGATGTTCTGGCTGGAGGAAGGGCTGCCGGGATCATTGGCACCGGGCAAACGCCCGCGCTCGTCCCTCTCGGTCGGCATGGCGCTGCGCGACGGCGCGCCCTACATGATCTGGGGCACGCCCGGAGGCGACCAGCAGGACCAGTGGAGCTGCCAGCTCTTCGTGCGGCATGCCAGCCAGCACTCCCCGACGCCGAAGATGAACCTGCAGGAAGCCATCGACGCACCGGCCTGGCATATCGAGCACTTCCCGATCTCGTTCTGGCCGCGCACGGCCCGCCCGGGCGTGCTCGTGGTGGAGGGCCGCCTGCCCCAAGCCACCATCAAGGAACTCGAGCGGCGCGGTCACAAGGTGGAGGTAGGGCCGGACTGGTCGGAGGGGCGCCTCAGCGCCGCCGCGCAGGAGGGCATGCGCCGCAAGGCCGCCGCCAACGCGCGGGGCATGCAGGGATACGCGGCGGGGCGGTGATTCTCCGGATCGTGCCGAGATGCCCTGGTCCGTGGACAGTTCACTGCGCCGAGGGAATGCCCGCGCGTCACATCGGCCACACCAGCGGCACCAGGGCGATGCTGACGGCGTAAATGAGCAGCGTCAGCGGCGCTCCGACCTTGAAGAAGTCCGCAAACTGATACTTGCCCGGGCCATAGACCATGAGGCAGGAGGGCTCGAGCGGCGTGAGATAGGAGCAGCTCGCGGCCACCGCCACCATCATGCCGAAAGCGCGCGGGTCGACGCCGAGCTGCATCCCGGTCTGCAGGGCGATCGGCAGAACGACGACGGCTGCTGCCTGGTTCGACATGGGTTGAGTGAGCGCTACGGTCAACAGGAAGAAGCAGGTGAGCAGCGCGTAGCGACTCTCCGCACCCACGAGGCCGATGAGCTGCTGCGCCAGGAATTTTCCGGCGCCGCTCGCCTCCATGGCAGCGCCGAGCGACAGAAGCGAGCCGATCAGGATCAGGGCCTTCCATTCCACCTGCCGGTAGGCTTCATCGGGGGCCAGACATCGCGTGAGCAGCATCAGGAATGCGCCGCCGAGCATGGCGACGGGGAGGGACGTGATCTTGGCCGTTGCGGCAACGATCGCCAGAACGAAGATGGCGATGGCGAGGGGGGCACGGGATCGGTTGAGTCGCTCGGTCTGCACGCTGCCGAAGATGTTGAAGAGATTGCCGCGCTCGAGCGCCTTCACGTCCTCGGGCGTACCTTGCAGCAGCAGCACGTCTCCCATCCGCAGGCGCGCGGCGCTGATCGAGCGCGGGACCCGCCCGGCCCGGTGGATGGCCAGCACCTGGAGGCCATAGCGTTCCTTGAACTCGAGGCTACGCAAGCTCTGCCCGATCAGCGGCGAGCGTGGCAGCAGCACGCCCTCGACGATCGTGGTCGCCTCCTTCTCGCCTTCGGGATCGACGAGATGCACGTCCGCCTTGAAATCGAGGCCGGCGATGTCCTTGATCTTGAGGAGATCGGCACGCAGACCCTCGATGAAGAGCTCGTCGCCGGCCTGCAGCTCGAGATCGGCCAGCTTCTTGTCGCCGCGCGCCGTTTCTTCGCCGCGGACGAGCTTCACGGCCTTTAGTCCAGCGTCGGCGGTAATCTTGGCATCTTTGAGCGACTTGCCGACGAGCGGCCCGCCCTCGACCACGACGATATCGGCCTGGTAGGTCCGCTCACCGATTTCCTCCTCCGCCTTCTGGTCATCGCGTTGCGGGATGAGCCGCACACCGACCAGCCAGACGTACAGGATGCCGACGATGGCGATGGGAACGCCGACCGGAGCCAGCTCGAACATCCCCATCGGCGGTTGCTGGTATCGGGTCAACAGATCGCTGACGATCAAATTCGTCGACGTGCCGATAAGCGTGACCGAGCTCGTGAGGATCGAGGAGAAGGCGAGCGGCAGCAGGTAGCGCGAGGGTGATTCGCCCACCTTGGCGGCATAGCCGATGACCAGAGGCACGAAAAACGCCGTCGCCGCCGTGTTGCTTATGAAGGCCGAGACGGCGGCCACCGACACCATGATCAGGGGCAGGAACACGCGCGGATTTTGCCCGGCGATCTCGAAGACGTATCGCCCGGCGATCTCAACAACGCCCGTCTGGATCAACCCGGCCGACATGACCAGCAGGCCGAGAATCATCATGACCGTATCGCTGCCAAAGCCCGCGAAGGCCTTGTCGGCCGGCAGCAGGCCCGTGGCGATCACCGCCAGCATCACACCGAGCGCAACGACGTCTACCGGAACGCGATCCCATGCAAACAGCAAGATCGCGCAGCCGAGGATGCCCAGGCATAGGGCGATTTCCGGCGTCATCCAGACCTTCCCGACTTTCCCCGCGCCACATCGAACCGCGGCCTTCGCCGCAGCATGCCAAACAATGCCGAAGGGCTGCTGCACGTTCCATAGGCACGCACCGGCGGACCCTCGCACCACTGTCGCACGAATTAAACAGGGCCATGGTCTGTACTAAACAGAGCGTTGTGGTAGTTAGGCTTCGCGCCCTGCGCCGTGTTGTATAGCGTGCGTGCCGCCCACCCATCCAACAGAACAGAGCGTGGACCGGAAATGACCCGCCAGCCGAAGAACGAAGCTTTCGCGCGCACCTCCTTCCTGCACGGCGCCAACGCGGCCTACATCGAGGAGATGCAGGCACTGTACGAGCGCAATCCGGGCTCCGTGAGCGACGAATGGCGCCACTTCTTCGCCAGCCTCCAGGAGGAGCGGCTGGGCGGTAACGGCCACGCTGAGCCATCCTGGGCGAGGCCGTTGGAGCAGGTCGAAAGCGCCGGCGACCGCGAGCTGCTGGGGGCGCTCACCGGCGACTGGGGCGAGGCCGAGCAGCACATCAGGAACCAGCTGCAGGCTCGCGCCAGCACCGCCGGTTACGAGATGAGCCCGGCCGCATCGCTGCGCGCGACGCAGGACAGCATCCGCGCCCTCATGCTCATTCGCGCCTACCGCGTGATCGGCCACCTTGCCGCCAACCTCGACCCGCTGGGGCTCACCGAGCGCAAGACGCACAAGGAGTTGCGCCCCGAGACCTACGGCTTCACGGAAGCCGATCTCGACCGCCCCATCTTCATCGACAAGGTGCTGGGGCTGGAGATGGCGACCGTGCGCGAGATCCTGAAGATCCTGCGCCGCACCTACTGCCGCCACATCGGCGTCGAGTTCATGCACATCACGTCGGCCCTGCAGAAGTCCTGGATCCAGGAGCGCATCGAAGGCAAGGACAAGGACATCTCCTTCACCAACGAGGGCAAGAAGGCGATCCTCAACAAGCTGATCGAGGCCGAGTCCTTTGAGAAGTTTGCCGACGTGAAGTATACGGGCACCAAGCGCTTCGGCCTCGATGGCGGCGAGGCGATGGTGCCGGCGCTCGAGCAGATCATCAAGCGCGGCGGCCAGCTGGGCGTTCGCGAGATCGTCATCGGCATGGCCCACCGCGGCCGGCTCAACGTGCTGGCCAACGTCATGGGCAAGCCGCACCGCGCCATCTTCAACGAATTCAAGGGCGGGTCCTTCAAGCCGGACGACGTGGAAGGCTCGGGTGACGTGAAATACCACCTCGGCGCCTCCTCCGACCGCGCCTTCGACGGCAACACCGTGCACCTCTCGCTGACCGCCAACCCGTCGCACCTCGAGATCGTCGACCCGGTCGTGCTCGGCAAGGTGCGCGCCAAGCAGGATCAGCACGGCTGCAAGCCGGGAGAGCGCACGCCGGTGCTGCCGCTCCTCATCCACGGCGATGCCGCGTTCGCGGGCCAGGGCGTGGTGGCGGAGTGCTTCGGCCTGTCGGGATTGAAGGGCCACCGCACCGGCGGCTCGCTGCACTTCATCATCAACAACCAGATCGGCTTCACCACCAATCCGCGCCACTCGCGCTCCTCGCCCTATTGCTCCGACGTCGCCAAGATGGTCGAAGCGCCGATCTTCCACGTCAACGGCGACAATCCGGAAGCCGTGGTGCACGTGGCCAAGATCGCCACCGAGTTCCGGCAGAAGTTCCAGAAGCCGGTGGTGATCGACATGTTCTGCTACCGCCGGCACGGCCACAACGAGTCCGACGAGCCAGCTTTCACGCAGCCGCTCATGTACCGCGCCATCCGCTCGCACCCGAGCGCGGTCGCGATCTACTCCAAGCGGCTCGTGGAGGAAGGCGTCGTCAGCAGCGCCGAGGTGGAGGAGATGCAGACGCGCTTCCGCGCCCATCTCGACCAGGAGTTCGCCTCCGCCGACGGCTATCGGCCGAACAAAGCGGACTGGCTCGACGGACGCTGGTCCGACATCGGCTTTGCCGACGACGAGGCCCGGCGCGGCAACACTGGAGTGCCGATCGATACGCTGAAGGAGCTGGGCCGGCGCATCACCACGATCCCACAGGACTTCAACGCCCACAAGACCATCCAGCGCCTGCTGCAGCGCCGCCGCGAGATGGTCGAGACGGGCACGGGCATCGACTGGGCGATGGCCGAGCATCTGGCCTTCGCCAGTCTCCTGAAGGAAGGGTTCCCGATCCGGCTGTCAGGCCAGGACAGCGAGCGCGGCACCTTCTCGCAGCGCCACTCGGTGCTGGTCGACCAGGAGAGTGAGCGCCGCTACACGCCGCTGAAATACGTCTCCCCCGACCAGGGCCGCTTCGAGGTGATCAACTCGATGCTATCGGAGGAGGCGGTTCTGGCCTTCGAGTACGGCTACACGCTGGCCGAGCCCAACGCGCTCGTCATGTGGGAGGCGCAGTTCGGCGACTTCGCCAACGGCGCCCAGGTCGTGTTCGACCAGTTCGTGTCCTCGGGCGAGCGCAAGTGGCTGAGAATGTCGGGCCTCGTGTGCCTCCTGCCGCACGGCTACGAAGGCCAGGGGCCGGAGCATTCCTCGGCCAGGCTCGAGCGCTTCCTGCAACTGTGCGCGGAGGACAACTGGCAGGTCGCCAACTGCACGACGCCGGCGAACTACTTCCACGTCCTGCGCCGGCAGCTGCACCGCAAGTTCCGCAAGCCGCTGGTGATCATGACGCCCAAGTCGCTGCTGCGGCACAAGCGCGTCGTCTCCGACTTGAGCGAGATGGGCTCGCAGACAAGTTTCCATCGCGTGCTCTGGGATAATGCCCAGCTGCATCCGGGCGGAAAGAGCAGGCTCAAACCCGACCGGGAGATCCGCCGCGTGGTGCTCTGCTCAGGCAAGGTCTACTACGACCTTTGCGACGCGCGCGAGGCCGCGGGCATCGACGATATCTACCTGATGCGCATCGAGCAGCTCTATCCCTTCCCCGCCCGGGCGCTGATCACGGAGCTCTCGCGCTTTCCCCAGGCGGATGTGGTGTGGGCGCAGGAAGAGCCCAAGAACATGGGCGCGTGGTCGTTCCTCGAGCCCAACATCGAGTGGGTGCTGCAGCACACGGGCGCCAGCAGCGCACGGCCCCGCTATGCCGGTCGGGCCGCGTCGGCGGCCACGGCCACCGGCCTCGCCAGCAAGCACAACCAGGAGCAGAAGGCCCTGCTCGCCCAGGCGCTTTCCGACTGAACGGTGGAACAGATGGCAATCGAAATTGTCGTGCCTGCGCTCGGAGAATCCGTGACCGAGGCGACCGTTGGGCAGTGGTTCAAGAAGCCGGGCGACGCGGTCAACGCCGACGAGCCCGTCCTCGAGCTCGAGACTGACAAGGTGACACTGGAGGTACCGGCGCCGGCCTCAGGTGTCCTGGCGGACATCAAGGTGCCGCAGGGGACGACAGTGGCCGTGGGCTCGGTGCTCGGATCCATCCGCGAGGGCGCCGCGGCAGGTCCGAGCGCGAGCAAGCCGAAGACCACCCCACCGCTGGCTGCCACACGGCTTGCAGAGGCGCCGGCCGCTCCCGCGGCGCCGCGGACCTCTCCCGGCGCCAACGGCGACATGCCGCCTGCCCCCGCCGCGCGCAAGCTCATGGAGGAGAAGGGCATCTCGGCCACCGATGTGCAGGGCTCGGGGCGGCGCGGGCAGATTCTCAAATCGGACGTGATCGCGGCGGCCGCCAAGCCCGCTTCGACGTCCGCCCCGCCACCGGACGCGGCCCCGGCGCAGGCCCGGGCCGATGCAGCGGCATTCGCGCCGCTCGCCAGCAGCTCAGCTCCCGTGCCCGCCGCGCAGATGCGGGCGCCCTCGATCGCCAACGATGCCGCACGCGAAGAGCGGGTGCGCATGACGCGGCTGCGCCAGACCATCGCCCGCCGCCTCAAGGAGGCGCAGAACACGGCGGCCATGCTCACCACGTTCAACGACGTGGACATGAGTGCCATCATGAAGCTCAGGAACGAATACAAGGACCTGTTCGAGAAGCGCCACGGCGTGAAGCTGGGCTTCATGGGCTTCTTCGTGAAGGCCTGCATCCAGGCCCTGAAGGAAGTCCCGGCCGTCAACGCCGAGATCGACGGCAGCGACATCATCTACAAGAACTACTACCACATCGGCGTCGCCGTCGGCACGGACAAGGGCCTTGTGGTGCCGGTGGTGCGCGAGGCCGACCGCATGTCGCTCGCCGAGATCGAGCAGTCGATTGCCGACTTCGGCAAGCGGGCACGCATCGGCAAGCTCACCATCGAGGAGATGCAGGGCGGCACGTTCTCGATCTCCAACGGCGGTGTCTACGGCTCGCTGCTCTCCACGCCGATCCTCAATGCGCCACAGTCGGGCATCCTCGGCATGCACCGCATCGAGGAGCGGGCCGTCATCCGCGACGGGCAGATCGTGGCGCGGCCGATGATGAACCTGGCACTCAGCTACGACCATCGCATCGTCGACGGCAAGGATGCCGTGACCTTCCTGGTGCGGATCAAGGAATGCCTGGAAGATCCGCGCCGGTTTCTGCTGGATCTGTGAGCCGCCGTCCGCGGACCTCAAGTGGGCTGATCGTCCACTGGATCGGCGCTTGGGCCGTTGCTGGCTCAATCCCCCGCGTGCAACCTCTCGCATTGTGCTCGTGGTGAGCCTTTGAGAGCCGGATTTTTGCGCGTTGCATGCGCCTCGACATTCACCGCGCATTCATATGATTGGGCAAACTCTCAGTTCCCGTCCTGTCGCGGGTGCTGGGACATGGGGCGGTTGTGTGAACGGCCATTCGAGGGAGTGAGCCTCGTGACCAGCTCAGCACGCTTCAGTCGTCGTCGACTGTTCAATCTCGGCCTCGGCGCAACGGCCGGGCTGACGAGCTTCGCTGCCGGGGCGCAAGAGCGCAGACCCGGCCTTTTCGATCCTCCGGACCTTCCCAAGCGCGAACGGCGGACGATGAACCTGGGCGCCTACGGCGAGGCCACGCGCGGTCTCGACCTCGCTCGGCGTCACAATCCGGTCCTGTTCTGGAACGAGGCCAGCCTGCAGCTCGTCGCACTCGACCACAGCATCGATGCCAAGGACGCGCGCGCTCCCGGCCCCTGCGCCAGCGCGCGTGCGCTTGGCCTGGCGCATATCGTGATGGCGGATGCGGTCGCCGCGGCCTATCCGGTGGATTTCGCGGGCCTCTATGTTCGCGATCATCGCGCACCGATCAGGGACTACCCGGACGTGTTCGTCGGCGGCGCGGTGGCATGGATCCTGGAGTTCATCTTCGGCACGCCTGCGCACTCACAATTCATCGGCTCGCAGCGACTTCGCTTCCTCGATGCCTACGAGCCGGCCGCTCTTCCCTCCTGGGAAGCCGGCCTCGCGTTCGCCCGCAACGAAGCCTTCACGTCGCGCTGGGACTGGACCGCGATCCGACGGGCCGCGCTGGCGACACCCACACCCTATGTGCCGCGTCCGCGAGGGCACACCGTCGATCCTTTCAATGCCGACCAGGGGTTCTACGGCGTGCACTGGTCGCAAATCCCGCCCCTCGATCCACGCTTTGGAGACGTCGCGGGCTACGGACCCGGAGATCCTCCCGGCGAGAGCGACAGGGAGTACCTGCGCGACCTCGAGGAGGTGCGTCAGCTTGGCGCTTACCGGGGCGAGCAGCCAACGGATGCGCAGGTCCGCTCCGGTCTCTTCTGGGCTTACGACGGCGCCCGGCTGATCGGCACGCCGCCGCGCCTCTACAATCAGATCGTGCGCCAGATCGCCGAGGACGACGCGATGTCGGTACCGGAGATGGCGCGCCTGCTGGCGCTCTGCAACCTGGCGATGGCCGACGGCGGCATCGTCTGCTGGGAGGCAAAATATCGCTATGGCGTCTGGCGCCCGGTGGTCGCGATTCGCCATTCGTTGCGGCATCCGCACAACGAATGGTTCCCTCTGGGGTCGCCGCGCACCAACCCCACGCAGTTCGCGCTGGGTAGGGACACACAGGGTCGCGCCACGGCCCAAAACTTTCTGGGCGCCAGCGAGAGCCAGCTGCCGGAGCCCGCAAGCCGCACGCTCACCTACAAGCTCGCAGCTTTCACCCCCAACTTCCCTGCCTATCCCTCGGGCCATGCCGCCTTGGGAAGCGCCTGCTTCACCATGCTGCGGAAGGTGCGCGCCGAGCGCGAGCGCACACACGCCAACCCTGACCGGCTCAATCCCGCTATCGATTTCGTCTCGGATGAGCTCAACGGTGTCTCGATCGACAATTTCACCAACCGGCCACGGCCGTACGTGCCGTTGAGCTACGATAGCATCGGCCAGATGATCGAGGACAACAACAGGAGCCGCGTACACCTCGGCGTGCACTGGAACTTCGATTGCGCGCGCGGAGCGGAATCAGGCGCGAGGGTGGCCGAGCGGATTTATGCTGATGCCTATCAGCGCCGTGCGGACTTCCTGCCCGGGTCCGACACGCGCCCGCGCCGGTTCCGCTCCGGCTCCAGCCGGTGACAACCGCACCCTCGATCGGCGTAGTCGAAAGCGGCCACGCCCGATCGCACGCACTGCGCTTCGCACCCGCCGAGCCCGACGTGCGTTGACGGGCGCCATTCTTGCCACCGCTACTGCCGGCCGGCGCCATACCGGTCCCTGCCGGGAACACGAATTACCCGCGACCGCCGCATGCCCAGGGGTGACGCGGGAACCAGCCGTCGTGCCTCGCGTTGCGTTTCTCGCGACTGAGCGCAAAATCCGCTTTGGCCTGCGATTTGCGCCTCTACAGTCGTAGCCTACAGCGAAGCGCCGGCGGGTTTGCCCGCCAAAGCCCCACTTCCCCCACTCTCCGGGAGGTTTCTGCGATGCCGGCAACCCTTATTCTGCTCCACCTGGCAGGGTACGTGGCACTGCTGCTGTGGGGTATGCACATGGTGCACAGCGGCATTGTGCGCGCCTTTGGCGGCGCGCTGAGGCAGGTCCTGGCGACCGGCCTGAAGAGCCGGTGGAAGGCCTTCCTGGCCGGCATGGGCATCACGGCCCTGCTCCAGAGCAGCACCGCAACCGCACTGATGTCCACGAGCTTCATCGCGGCGGGCTTCATGACGCTGGTGCCCGCTCTGGCCGTGACGCTGGGCGCCAATGTCGGCACGACGCTGATCGTGCAGGTGTTGACGTTCAACGTTGCCGCCGTAGCCCCCGTCTTCGTGCTGGCCGGGGTCATTGCGTTCAACAGGGGCGGCAAGACGCGCACGCGCGACCTTGGCCGCGTCGGGATCGGCATAGGCCTGGTCTTGCTGGCGCTGCATCTCATCATCGCCACCATGGAGCCGGTCGAGAAGGCGCAGGCGCTGCGCGAGCTGTTCGCCCTGCTCGCGGGCGACCCCGTGATCGACGTCGCCATCGCAGCGCTGCTGACGTGGGCCGCTTATTCGAGTGTGGCCGTGGTCCTCCTGATCATGACGCTGGCGGCCCAGCAAATCGTGTCGCCGGCGGCTGCCCTGGCACTGGTGCTGGGCGCCAATCTCGGCAATGTCATTCCGCAATACCTGGCCGCCGGAGCCAACGTGGAGGCAAGGCGGCTCGCCCTCGGCAACCTCATCGTGCGCGGAACCGGTTGCCTCATCGCCATCCCCCTGCTGCCCTGGATGACGCAAGCCGTGGGCGCGCTCGAGGCCAGCCCGGCACGTCAGGTCGCCGACTTCCACACGCTCTTCAATCTTGCCCTGGCGCTGATATTCATCGGCCTTCTCGACCCGCTGGCGCGCCTGTGCACGCGGCTCATGCCCTCGGCACCCGCAGGCGACGACCCCGGCAGGCCCCGGTACATCAACGCCGCGGTGCTCGGCACGCCCAACCTCGCGCTGGCGGACGCGGCGCGCGAAGTGCTGCGCATGGTGGACATCATCCAGTCCATGCTGCGGATGTTCCTTGAGGCGATCCAGAAGGACGACCGCAAGCTCCTGGGCCGGCTCGCGGCGCTCGACGACACGGTCGACCGGCTGCACAACACCGTGAAGCTGCATCTGACCGCCATCAGCCGCCAGGAGGGGCTGAGCGAGGCCGACGCCAAGCGCTGCTCCGACATCCTGGCCTTCACCATCAATCTCGAGCACATCGGTGACATCCTGGACAAGAGCCTGCGCGAGATCGCCGCCAGGAAGATCAAGCAGCGGCTGCGCTTCTCCGAGGAGGGACTGCAAGAGATCGCCCAGATGCACCAGCGCCTGCTCGACAACCTGCACCTGGCGACCAGCGTGTTCATGCTCGGCGACAACCAATCCGCCCGCGCGCTGCTGGCCGAGAAGGATCGCATGCGCGACCTGGAGCAGCAGGCCACCGACAATCACCTGCGGCGGCTGCGCGAGGGTCGGGCCCAGAGCATCGAGACCAGCTCGTTGCACATCGACATCGCCCGCGACCTGAAGCGCATCGCCGCCCATATCGCCTCGGTCGCCTACCCAATCCTGGAGCAGAGCGGCTCGCTCCGGCGCACGCGCCTGCGGGAGGAGAGCGAGATCGCGGACGCGTCACCCGAGGGCAGTGCTGGCAGACCACACTGACTGCACGAGTCGCAGCGGTGCCGAACTCTCGTCATCTTTTGCGGGTTGCTGTGCACTGGGAAAATTTGGGGGATGAGGGACGATGCAGGGGAAGCTTGCGCTCGCGTTGGGGATGGTGTTGAGCGCGCAGGCGGCCTGGGCCGCTGATCCCATGCAGCGCATGTTGGCCAAGCTCAGTCCCGAGGAGCGCTCGCATCAGGCCTGTATCCTGCGCGGGCTGGACACGGTGCGGCGCGACGCCCGGTTGCGCAAGGCGGACCGCATGAAGACGTCGATCTTCAGCCGGGCTGTCCTCGAAGGCACCCATCTGACCGCCAAGGGTGGGGCCGTGCGGGACGGGAAGCGCTGGTTCGCCATCAGCTTCAGCTGCGAGCTGACTGCCGACCTGATGAAGGCGACCTCGTTCTCGTTCACCGTCGGCAACGAGGTGCCCAAGGACTCCTGGGATCGCCTGGGGCTGTGGCAGTAGCGCGCCGCGGCCGCCAATGATCGCGCCAGAGGCGGCGACCCCTGCGTAAGAAGCGCACAAGCGCCTACGCGGCGGGCGGGAGCCTCAGGATCGCCAGTGCCATGGCCTGGGCGCGCGGAACGACGCTGTCGACTTCCAAATATTCCTCAGGCGTGTGCGCGCTGCCGCCGACCGGGCCAACTCCGCACAGCGTCGGGCAGCCCACCGCAGCCGTGAAGCCGGAATCCGCACATCCGCCGGTGAACTCGCCGGCGACCTTGAGGCCGGCATCGGCGGCAGCCGCCTGGTAGCAGCTGAACAACTCCTCGGCCTGCGGCGTTTGTGTCACGGGCAGGAACTCACCCTTGATTTCCAGCCGCGCGGTGGTGCCTGGAACCGCCGGGCTGTCGATGATCTCCTGCAGCGCTGCAAGCATGGCGCTGCGCTGCTCGGGCTTGACGTAGCGCAGGTCGATCTGCCCCTCAGCAGACGGCGCCGTGGTGTTGACGGACTGCCCGCCCTTGACGAGGCCCACGTTCACGGTGATGCCGCGCGGCTGGTCGGTGAGCTTGTGCATGGCGACGATCTTGTGCGCCATCTCGCCGATGGCGCTGATGCCCTTGTCGAAGTTGCCGCCCGAGTGCGCGGCCTTGCCCGTGATTTCGAAGGCCAGGAACACGCCGCCCTTGCGGGCCGTGACGACGTTGCCGCTGGGACGGCCGGGCTCGGAGTTCAGCACGCAGCGTGCCTCGCGGCCCACGCGCTCGATGATGGGGCGCGAGGAAGGGGAGGCGATTTCCTCGTCGCTGGTGATGAGGCCGGCCAGCGGCGCCGGCGCGCCTCCGAAACGCTTGAACGCCGCGAGCACGAAGGCGTTCATGACGAGACCGGCCTTCATGTCGCAAACGCCGGGCCCGTAAGCGCGGCTGCCCTCGATGCGGAACGGCCGCCGGCCTGCCTCGCCCTTGGGAAACACCGTGTCGCGATGCCCCATGAGCACGATCGGCCGCTCGTTCGTGGGCCTGTCGTCCAGGCGTATATGGATGGCGTTGCCGAACGTCTCATGCGGCTGGACGGTCGCGAGAAGACCCTGCTCCTCGAAGAAGCGCACGAAGCGCTTGCCAACCGCATCGACGCCGGCCTTGTCATAGCTGCCGCTGTCCATGTTCACGACCTCGGTCAGCAGTGCCAGCATCGCCTCCTTCTGCGAGGCCAGCCAGTCCGTGATCTTGCTTTCCTGCGGCGTCAACTTGGTCATGGCGACCTTTTGCACTCCTCATCGTCGAGCTTGCCAACGTCATTTCCGGCGCAGGCCGAGACCCATGCGACGTGTCGCAATGGCTCATCGAAGCGTCTGGCAACCGGCCTTCGTTTCACATCAATCCTCTGCAATGCTGGCGCGGAAGCGCTGCGCGATGACGGCGCCGTCCTTCTCCGGCAAGGCCCAGGGATCCTCGGTGATGGCGATCTTGGCGACGGCGAGCACAGGGCCCTCCGCCTTGAACAGGAATTGGGCCAGCTCGGGCACCGCGCCCTGCTCGGTCACGAGCATGGTATCGCGGAAGCCTACGGCCTTGGCGACGGCGGCGATGTCGGTGCGGCCGGAGGTGAGCCCCCGCTGGCGGCCGGTCTCGGCGAAGCGCTCGTTGTCGAGAACCAGCACGGCGAAATTGGCGGGCGCCTGGTCGCCGACGACCGCGAGCGCGCCGATCCCCATCAACATCTCGCCGTCGCCGGTCAGAGCCAGCACGCGGCGTGAGGGCCGCGCCAGAGCAATCCCGAGCGCCGTCGGCACGGCGAGCCCCATGCCGCCCCAGGAGTAGAGATAGTCCGGGCTGTCACCGGACGCGAAGCAGTCCCAGGTGGGGCTGCCGAGGCCGCACACGACGAGCGAGCCGTCCCGACGCTTCAGGAGGTCGGCAACAAATGGCCGGCGCTCGATCTTGTTCGACTTGGAACTCATCTGCGCACTCATTTCTGGCCGAAACCCTTGGCGCCGATCACGCGCTGGCTCACCAGCACGGCCGCGCTCAGCCAGCCGTTGAAGGCGAGGTCGGCCGCCGCCTCGAAGGTCTCGCCGACCTCCTCCGCCTTGTCGACGGGGAAGCACTTCACGCCGACCGCCTCGAGCGCGGGCTTCACGGCCTGCCCCATCGGCACCTGCCAGGGATTGAACTCGCCCCACTGCCCGCGCATCGTCACCAGCATAAGACACGGTGCGCGATAGGCTGTCGGCAGCCCGAGCGCGTTGATGCAGTTGCCGACGCCCGAGGACTGCATGGCGATCATGGCCCGCTGCCCGCCGAGCCAGGCGCCCGTGGCAACGCCCATGCCTTCCTGCTCGGACGTGAGGGTGACGAGGCGGATGGCCGCATCGGCCTCGATGCGGCCGAGCAACGGGGTCAGGCCGCCATCGGGCACCGTGCAGACAATACTGATCTTCCGCGCCTGCATGGCGCGAAATACATCGCCGGACCAGTCATACGGTGTGCTCGACACGCAATACTCTTCCTCGACCGACCGAGCTAGGCGATGCGCGCCAGCCGTTCGACCGGCTGCAGGTGGCCGAGCTCGCGGACGCGCGCGGCAAAGGTGGCCTGCAGAGGCTCGTCGATGTCAAGCACGCTTTTTGTGATCACCTCGCCGTAGGGCGGCGGGAAGATGAACTTGTCGAAGCCCTCGGCGCCCTCGATGTAGTCGAACAGTCGGCCCTTGCGCTCGTTCATGTAGAACACCGTCAGCTTGCCCACGGTGTCCCTAAATTCGATGCGGTCGATGGCCGAGAACAGCGCCTCCTCGCGCACGAGATAGGCCAGTCGGCGGCGGATATAGCCGACGATCGACAGCTCGTGCTCGCTGGTGATGATGCGCTGGCCGATCTGGTGCAGGTTGAGCGAGGTGGTCTTGCCGTCCGGGTCGTTGCGCAGCTTCTGCACGGCCGGCAGCACCAGGGCCTCGTCGAACGCAACCTTGATGAGGGGTCCATAGTAGCGGTCGATGGCATTCTTGCGCACCTGCTTCAGCCCGGCACGCTGCAGGAAGAAGCGGCAGAACTCTTCCGACGGCGAGTTGGCCTCTTCGAGCAGCGTGGTGCGCAGCCGCTTCTTGACCATGCGCACGTGCGCCATCTCGGCGATCGTCTCGGGATCGAAACTCGCCTTCGTCACGTGAATGAGCGCATCCAGGACCTCGTCGGAGACGCCGTTGCGCCATACGCTCTCTAGATCGATGGTGAGGAAAGGATCTTCGTCCATGCGGTTCGGGTCGACCGAATCCACGAAGAACTCGAAGACGATGCCGTTGGTCAGGATGCCGAGCTTGGTGGTGGGAATGGCGTTGTAGTAGCCGCGCAGCTCATCGCGCGCTTCGGCCAGATCGCTGCTGACCTTCTTGCACTCGATGGCGATGACCGGCTGCCCGTCGCGCAGGACCGCGAGGTCCACCTTGTTGGGCTGATTGGGATCAGCGGAATACTGAGGATAGACCTCGTAGGGGTTCGAGTAGTCGTAGCCGAACAAGCCAAGGATCGGCAAAACGAGATACAGCTTGGTACTTTCCTCGTTTCCGCATGCGCTCATCAAGCCGACGGACCGCTTCGCAATGGCGCAAAGTCCGGCGCGCAACTCGTTGTGGGCGTTCATGCTGCAAATTCCCTCGCCGTAGACGCCAGTGGCGCCGAATCGTTGCCTCTGCTCCCAATCTAGAGCACGGACCAAGCCACAATCGAAGGGCTGCACAGCGATCAGCAGTGGATGGTATGCGCGCCGGCACCGGTATTTGTTGCAGCAGCGCTTCGTCGTGGCGCGGCGGCGACACTCAGTAGCAACACGTGGGCGTTGCCTCAGCCGGTAACCTTCTCGATCTCTTCGAGAATTGCCTTGCCCATCTCGGCGGTGCCGACCTTACGCATGTTCGGCTGCATGATATCCGTCGTGCGGTAGCCACGCGACAGTGCGCCGGCAATTGCCTTGTCGATAACGTCGGCTTCCTTGGCAAGGCCATAGGAATAACGCAGAGCCATGCCGTAGCTGGCGATGGCCGCGATCGGATTCGCTAGGCCCTTGCCCGCGATGTCGGGGGCTGAGCCGTGCACCGGCTCGTAGAGCGCCTTGCGCTTGCCGGTCTTGGCATCCGGCGCCCCGAGGGAAGCTGACGGCAGCATGCCGATGGACCCTGTCAGCATCGCGGCCTCGTCCGACAGCATGTCGCCGAACAGGTTGTCGCAGACGATGACGTCGAACTGCTTGGGATTGCGCACCAGCTGCATCGCGCAGGCGTCGGCGAGGATGTGGTGCAGCTCGACGTCCTTGGCTTCGCGAGCGTGCGTGGCGGTGACGACATCGTTCCACAGCACGCCGGTCTTCATGACGTTGCGCTTCTCGGCCGAGTGCACCTTGTTCTTGCGCTTGCGCGCGAGGTCGAAGGCGACGCGGGCAATGCGCTCGATCTCATGCGTGGTGTAGACGGTGGTGTCGACGGCGCGCTTCTCGCCGCTCTCCAGCGTGACGATCTCCTTGGGCTCGCCGAAATAGGTGCCGCCCGTCAGCTCGCGCAGGATCAGAATGTCGAGCCCTTCGACGTGCTCGCGTCTCAGGCTTGAGGCTTCCGCCAGCGCCGAATAGCAGATGGCGGGGCGCAGGTTGGCGAAGAGGTCGAGGTCCTTGCGCAGGCGCAGCAGGCCGGCCTCCGGCCTCAGATGATAGGCGACCTTGTCCCACTTCGGCCCGCCGACGGCGCCGAAGACGATGGCGTCGGCCTTGCTCGCCTTGGCGAGGGCCTCGTCGGTGAGGGGGGTGCCATGCGCGTCGATGGAGGCGCCGCCGACCAGCGCCGTGTCGGTCTCGAACTTCGCGCGGCCCTTCTTGTTGAAGAAAGCGACGATGCGCTCGACCTCGGCCATCACCTCCGGCCCGATGCCGTCGCCGGGAAGGAGCAGGAGGGAGTGGGTGGTCATTGGGGCTTTCTCCGGCACGTGCGCTTGCTTTTCGGCGCCATTGCTAGCTTGCGCACCCCCTCGGACGCAAGGGCGCGCCATACATTGTCATCCTCGGGCTTTTCCCGAGGATCCAGCCCTCAGCAAGCGCACCTCCTCCGGATGGCTGGATGGTCGGGGCAAGCCCGACCATGACAGGGTTTACTCTAATCGCCTAAGACTCCAAGGTCGGGGACCGCGGTTGGGGGCACACGAAATGCGGCTGCAGGTGCAGAGCCTGATCGGGCTCGTCGCCATTCCGCTACTGGCGTGGGCGATGTCGGAACGGCGCGGCGCCATGCCGCCGGCGCGACTAGCGCGCATCCTCCTTGCCGGCCTCGGCCTGCAGGTGCTGATCGCCGGCGTGATGCTGAACGTGCCGGCCTCGCGTGCCGCCTTCGACTGGGCCGGCAGCCTGGTCGCCGCGCTACAATCGGCCACCAGCACCGGCATGCGGCTGGTGTTTGGATATCTCGCTGGCGGGCCGACACCCTTCGATACGGTGCGGCCGGAAACCCGCTTCATCCTGGCGTTCCAGGCACTGCCGCTGATCCTCGTCATCAGCGCCCTGTCGAAGCTGCTCTATCACTGGGGCGTTCTGCAGAAGATCGTCGCCGGCATCGGCTGGGTGCTGCAGCGCTCACTGGGCGTCACCGGGCCGGTCGGCACCTCGGCCGCCGCCAACGTGTTCGTCGGGATGGTGGAGGCGCCGCTGCTGGTGCGGCCCTACCTCGCCGCCATGAGCCGCAACGGCCTGTTCGCAACCATGACGGTCGGCATGGCCGGCGTCGCAGGCACCGTGCTGGCGCTCTATGCCACCCTCCTGGAGCCGCTGCTGCCGGGCGCCGCAGGGCATCTGATCGTCGCCTCCGTCATCAGCGTACCGGCCGGACTGATGCTGGCCGAGCTGATGGTTCCGGACAGTGCCCCCACAGCCGCCGAGGCGGAGCCCGCCAGGATCGTCATCGAGGACGCGCCGCACACCAGCATGGACGCGATCGCCCAGGGTACGCGCGAGGGCATCGAGCTCCTGGTCAATGTGACGGCGATGCTGATCGTGGCGGTCGCCCTGGTGGCACTCGCGAACAGCCTGCTCGGCCTGATGGCGTCACCATTGGGTATGACGCTCACGATCGAGGGCATCCTGGGCTGGCTTTTCGCGCCACTCGCCTGGCTCGTCGGTATCCCGTGGGCGGAGTGCGCCAAGGCCGGTTCGTTGCTCGGCGTCAAGACCGTACTGAACGAGCTCATCGCCTACCTGCAGCTCAGCCAGGTCCCGGCAGGTGCCTTATCGGAGCGCTCGCGGCTGATCATGACTTACGCGCTGTGTGGATTTGCAAACCTGGGCAGCCTCGGCATCATGATCGGCGGCATGGTGGCAATGGTGCCGTCGCGCCGCGCCGAGATCGTGAGCCTCGGAGCCAAGACGATCATCTCCGGCACGCTCGCAACCCTGATGACCGCGGCCGTGGTCGGCGCGATGACGCCCGGGTGACGTACGGTCATAGGCCGGATGCGCGCATCGCGGCGAACACGATGCCCTGGGCGGCTAGTGCCAAGGCCGACGCGAGCATGAACGACAGTGCGAGCCCGATGCCGGGCATGGTCAGGCCGACGACGAGGAAGAATCCCACGAACACGATCAGCGAGAGCGTCATTCCCCGCAACAGCCGGCGAAGCGCCTCGACGCCCCACTGATGGTGAGTGAAGGCGCTGACCACGGTGACTATCGTGGGATAGGTTGAGACGATGCCGGAGAGCTGCGGGCCCAGGAGGTCGGCCGTAAACAGGATCACGGCGATGAGGGCGAATGCGGACAGCATGCGCGCGGGGATGTCCCACCACGGAAGGGCTTGCATCGCGGAGGGCGTGCGGGGTGACGGCAGCAAGAGATAGGCGACAACCAGGCTGACGAGCGCCAGCGCCGCCGCGCTCGGCAAGTCGAGCGCAACCTCCCGCAGGACGAGCGCAGCTCCTGCGAACGCGACAGCACCCGCGGCAACGCAGCCAGGCCAGCGCAGGAACGAGGAGGCGGCGGCGTAGGTGAGGATGAAGATCGCCACGCAAATCACGCCCAGCTCGATGCCGACGCAGGCCTCCACCGCGAAATCGATGCCCTTGTCGAGCGCCAGGAAGTACAGCACCGGCCCCGTCATCCACGGCAGGCCGACGAGCATGCCGCCGATGGTGGGGCCGACTCGGCGTGCCACGAGCGAGATCACAGCCACCAGCACAGGCGGCAAGGCGAGCTTGAGAAGCAGGAGCATCACGAGCCTTGTGGTATCGCGGTTCGCGCTGCGGGGACTCCCCTCTCCCTTGCGGGGAGGGGTTGGGCTGACGAGAGACCAAGACACTGCGGGACTTCACCCCACCCTATCCCCTCTCCGTCATGTCGAAGACATGCCTCCGGCATTGGGGGGAGGAGAAGAGCGTGCGGCGTGCGCCGCTGGACACTGCATCAACCCTTGAAGATATCGCGGTACTGCGCCGTCAGGGCCGCCTTCTGAACCTTGCCCATGGCGTTGCGCGGCAGCTCCTTGGCTGAGAACACGCGCTTGGGCAGCTTGAATTTGGCGAGACGCTTGCCCAGCAGACCGAGGACTTCGCTCTCGCTCGGCAGCTCCTTGCCGGGCAGCGGCGCGAGGACGGCGACGATGCCTTCGCCGAAGTCGGGATGCGGAACGCCGACGACAGCGGACTCATCGACGCCCGGAAGCGCATTGAGCTCTTCCTCGACCTCCTTGGGATAGACGTTGAAGCCGCCGGTGATGATCAGGTCCTTGGCGCGCCCGACGATGGTGACGCGCCCGTCCTCGGACATGGTGGCGAGGTCGCCGGACACGAAGTAGCCGTCCGCGCGGAACTCCTCCTTGGTCTTTTCCGGGTTGCGCCAATAACCCTTGAACACATTGGGCCCCTTGACCTCGAGCACGCCGATCTCTCCCGCCGCCACGGGCTTCCCGCCTTCGCCGGCGATGCGCACGGAAATTTCGGGCAGCGCAAAGCCGACGGTGCCCGGGACGCGTTCGCCACCCATCCAGGGGTTGGACGCGATCATGCCGGCTTCCGTCATGCCATAGCGCTCGAGGATGCGGTGGCCGGTGCGCTTGGTGAACTGCTCGTGCGTCTCGGCGAGCAGGGGCGCCGAACCGGAGATGACGAGGCGGAGCCTGCTGCACTGACCCATGCCGAACGCCTCGGTTGCGAGCAGACGCGTGTAGAAGGTCGGCACGCCCATGACGACAGTGGCGCGCGGCAGCAGGCGCAGGACCTCGTCGAGGTCGAACTTCGGCAGCCACAGCATCCGCGATGCGTTGAGCAGGGCGGTATGCAGGGCGACGAACAGGCCATGCACGTGGAAGATCGGCAGGGCGTGCAGCAGCACGTCGCCGGGCTGGAACCCCCAGTAGCTGTGCAGCGTCACCGCGTTGGAGTCGATGTTGCGGTGGGTGATCATGGCGCCCTTCGAGCGGCCCGTCGTACCGGACGTGTAGATCAGGGAGGCGAGGTCGTCCGGCTCGCGCATTACCGTCTCGCGCAGGGGCGCCTGCTGCGCGGCCAGCTCCATGAACGATCCGCTGCCGTCGGAGGACATCGTGAGCAGGGAGCGGACTTTGCTGGCCGAGGCGGCTGGCCCGATCTCGGCGATGCGTTTGGCCGAGGCGACGATCACGGACGGCTGGGCATCGCCGATGAAGTATTCGAGCTCCGCCGGCGTGTAGGCGGAATTGAGCGGGTTGAACGCCGCGCCCACCTTCAAGGTCGCCAGATAGAGAAAGACGTTGGCGAGCGACTTGTCGACCTGCGCCATCACGCGGTCGCCGGGAGCGACGCCCAGCGACTTCAAAGCGGCTGCCGCTCGCCCGACCTCATCGAGCAGCTGCGCGTAGGTCGTAATCGTGCCGTCCGGCGTCTCGAAGGCCGGCGCGTCCCCGGCAGCGCGCATCTTGTCCTCGAGGCGGGCGACGAAATTTGCGTTGTTGGCCATCTTGCAGGTGTTCCCGAAGGCGGATTTTGCGAGCGGGACGCGGGGGAAGCCCGGTCGACGTCGTTCGCGCTGTTGCGGACCGCAGTCCGATGGTTACAACGTAGCGTTGCAAGGCACAATTCCCGGGACCAGCAGGAAAGGGACCTGTGTCGGGCGACCGATAAGCGTGGCGGTCTGAGGCTGACACCGCAACCCGCGGTCCTATCGGCCTTGTGCCCGGTATCTGTCCGTCCGACGGCTCCGGAGCGAGTTGGGGGTGGCTCGATCACCGCGCCGCATCGAACCGCCAGCCGTAAAGCCAGTCGTAGCCCGACATGAGACGGGCACCCGGCACCAGACGCAACGCTGCATTGCGCGCCCAGGCGAACGCCGGACCCAGCTGATAGACGCGGCCATTGCGCCGGCTCGCCGCCTGCACTCGCGCGGCGCGTTCCCGGCGCTGGCGTTCGTAGGCGAGAAAGGCCGTTGCCTCCTCTCCGGGACGATGCTCGAGGCAGTCGGCAAGGACGACGGCATCCTCGAGGGCCAGCACTCCCCCCTGCGCGAGATGGGGCAGCATCGGGTGCGCGGCATCGCCAAGCAGCGTGATCCGTCCAGCCGACCATCTGGGTAGCGGGGCCAGGCGATGAAGCGCCCACTTGCGCCAGGAGCGCGCGCCTGCCAGAGGCTGGATCAGGCTTGCGTGAAAGCCGCCGACACGGCCCATGAGGGCGGTGCGGTCGGCCTCGGCCGCCCAATCCCGCCCCTCCCAGGCCTCCACTGCGATCACCACGACGGCGACCTCCGTGCCGCCGCGCACCGGATAGTGGACGATATTGGCGCCGGGGCTGAGCCACAGTCCGACGCTGGGGGAAGCGAGACGGCCCGCGTCCGCGGCCGGGATGACCGTCCGCGTCGCCGTCGATCCGACGAACTGCGGAGCAATCGCGGGACAGATCGTGCTGCGCACGCCCGACCACAGCCCGTCCGCGCCGACGAGGGCGCGCCCCGCGACCCGATCTCCGGTCGCACTCGCAATCTCCACGCCGTGACCTTCGTTCGCGAGATCGGTGACGGCGAAGCCCGTGCGCAGCGAGACCGCTGACTGCTTGCCCGCAGCAGTCAGGAGTGCCGCGTGCAGGTCGCCCCTGTGGACGGCCCAATAGGGTGCGCCATGCCGGTCAGCGATCCATCGTCCGAGCGGAAGCGTCGCAAGGAGGCGGGATGTGCCGCCGTCGCGGACCTCCAGCGCCTCCGGCTCGCCCGCCTTCGGACGGAGGGCATCGGCCACACCCAGATGCTGCAGGGCGCGCACGCCGTTGGGGCCGAGTTGGATGCCGGCCCCTTCAGCGACAAACTCGTGGCGCGCTTCGAGAACGACGGAACGGCGTCCGCGTCGGGCAAGCGCCAGCGAGAGGGCCAAGCCACCGATGCCGCCGCCGGCAATCAGGATCGGCGCGGGCTCGGCCATCGGCACCTGCCGCGGGGCTCAGCCGGCCGCCGGCTCCGAGATCACCAGGCAACCCTTCGGCTCGGTCTCGTCCGCCCGCAGCTGCGGATCGTAGACGAAGAGCGTCGAGCAGTAGGGACATAAAATCTGGTTGTCGGCGCCCATGTCCAGGTAGACGTGCGGGTGATCGTGCGGCGGGCGTGCACCCATGCATTGGAACTCTTTGGCGCCGATCGATATCTTTTCGACGCCAAGATCGTTCGCGAAGTGCGGGGTGAGCGATGCAGCCATGGTGTGCCTGAGGTGAAACGGAGCGGTCGGCGGGACCATAGCCCCTGGCCGTCGAAGATGATAGGGGTGGTCGGCGTCGCAGCGCCCCCGTCGCGCCCTTCGCACCCCTGCCGTTTGCAAACGAGGAGCCAGGTGCAGACGTTCAACTCCGACGGCATCCGCCTGGCGTTTGTCGACGAGGGAGCGGGCGAGCCCGTGATGTTGATTCACGGCTTTGCCTCCAGCATCAGGCACAACTGGGTCGATCCCGGCTGGGTCCAGCTTCTCACCGGCAAGGGCTTTCGCGTCATTGCCATCGACAACCGCGGGCATGGCGAGAGCGAGAAGCTCTATGACCGTGAGCTCTATGCCGCACCGCTGATGGCCGAGGATGCCCGCCGCCTGCTGGACCACCTCTCCATCCCGCGCGCCGACGTCATGGGTTACTCCATGGGCGCGCGCATCACCGCCTTCCTGGCGCTGGCGCATCCCGATCGTGTGCGCAGCGCCGTCTTCGGCGGTCTCGGCGGCAACATGATTCGCCCGATGGCCGGAACGGGCCCGATCGCCCATGCCCTGGAGGCCAGCTTGATCGACGACGTAAAGAATGCGACCGCGCGCACGTTCCGCGCCTTCGCCGAGAGGACCGGCAGCGATCTGAAGGCGCTGGCGGCCTGCATACGCGGCTCGCGGGACCCCATCACGCGCGAAATGGTGGGAAGCCTCACCTGCCCCGTGCTGGTTGCAACCGGAACCGAGGATGTGATCGGCGGCGCCGCAGACGAGTTGGCCGCGCTCATTCCGGGCGCGGAGGCGCTACCGATCCCCCGGCGCGACCACATGCTGGCGGTCGGCGATCGCGTCTACAAGGAGGGAGTGCTGGCGTTCCTGCAGCGCCGGCCATAGACGCGCACGATAGCTCCCGCAGGCTGTCGGCGAGGGACCCAAAGGACAAACGCGGGGAATGTCACGGGTCCCGCCGACCGCAAAATGCGGGAGCTACGTACGCATTACTCTTACGCTTACATACCCAGGGACGGGCACCTGAACGGTAGCTTTCCGCACAGCCCAAGTCACAACAATTTGGGGGGTTTCGGTTGGAATCTTGTGGATAACTAGCTGGTAAACCCGGGGCGCCGAGCCGCGATTCAGGAAGTTTGGAGCGGGGCGCGCCCCTGTGCGAGATTGTCGGCATGACCGGTTTGTTCTTGAAATCGCTGCGCTTCACGGTAGCGACAATTATTTCTGTAGCGTGGCTCGGCCTTGCTCCGGCGTGTGCGCAAACGCCCGTCGACCTCGAGTTGGTGTTGGCCGTCGACGTGTCCCTGTCGATGGACCTCGACGAGCAGCGGCTGCAGCGCGACGGCTATATCGCGGCCTTTCGCGACCCGGAGGTGCACAAGGCGATCCTGTCCGGTCCTCATGGCCGCATCGCCGTGACCTACATGGAATGGGCGGGGCCACCCACCCAGCAGGTCGTCATCCCCTGGACGACGATCGACAGCGTCGAAGCCGCCAATGCTCTCGCCGACAAGCTGGAGAGACTACCGATATCGCGGGCGCGCATGACGTCCATCTCGGCCGCGCTGCAGTTCTCGGGTCGCCTGTTCGAAGTCAGCGGGGTCAAGGGCATCCGCCGCGTCATCGACGTCTCCGGAGACGGCCCCAACAATGCCGGCGATCCCGTCGTGCCGGTCCGGGACAGGCTCGTTGCCGAAGGCATCGTCATCAACGGGCTGCCCGTCATGCTCAAGCTGGCATCGGGCTTCTTCGATCTCGCCGATCTCGACCGTTACTATGCGGACTGCGTCATCGGTGGCACCGGAGCCTTCATGATCCCGATCAAGGAGCGCTCGGAGTTTCGGACGGCGACGCGGCGCAAGCTGCTCCTCGAGATTTCCAGGGCGGAGCCGCCGCCCCGGCTGATCCGCGTGCAGGCGCGCGCACCGGAGCAGCAGAGCAATTGCCTGGTCGGCGAGGAGCAATGGCGCCGCTACATGGACGGCCGCTTCCCGAATTGAACAGGCCAGACGTCAGGCAGCCGAGTCGCGATCCAGCGGGCAATCGCGGCGTTGACGGCGGCCGGATGCTCCTGCGCCATCCAGTGCCCTGACGGCACGACGACCTCGGTCAGGTCTACGCAATCGGCGCGCATGGGATCGGCGAGGCGCGATTGCATCGTCTCGCAGGTGTAGTCGTAGGCGCCATGCAGGAAAAGGACGGGCATGGCGAGCTTGCCGCCCTCGCGCGCCTGCTTGGCGTACTCCAGATTACGCGCGTGATTCATGTACCAAGAGTCCGGCCCGAAGAAGCCGTTGGCCTGGAGGGAAGCGACATACTTCGCAAGGTCCTCATCGCTCAGTACGTCGCGATCGATCGGCAGAGGCGGGGCCTTGCCCATGCCGCCGAACCATCCGCCGTCCCGACGCACGCGCGCGGTGCGTGACGGCTTGCCCGCCGCATCCGGGTTGCCCTTGCGGAAGAGAGCCTTCACCGTGCTCGCGACATCGGCCTCGAAGGCAGCGCGCGCAGTCTCGAAGCTCTCCTCGTAGAAGAGCTGGTAGTCCCACTGCCCGGCGGGAAACTGATCCTCCGGATAGGTCGCGCGGTCGATCAGGGCAAGAAAGTTCGGTGGACCGAAGCCCTTTGCAAAATAGGGCACGCAAAGATTGGCGGCGCCGAAGCACACTTCGGGATGGTGGCTCGCAAGACTCCACACAACGGGGCTGCCCCAGTCATGCCCGACCCAGACGGCCCTGCTGCGGCCGACCGCTCCCAGAAGCTCGATCATGTCGGCAACCGGATGTTCGAGCGCATAGTCCTCGTGGCGGGTGTAGATGCTCGATCGTCCGTATCCGCGCATGTCTGGCGCCACGGCTCTGAAGCCGAGGGAGGCGAAGCATGGGAGCTGGTGGCGCCAGCTCACGGAGAGTTCCGGCCAGCCGTGCACGAACACGATCAGGGGCCCATCCTGCGGGCCGGAGGCGAGATAGAACGTTGTATGTCTGCTCGACTTGGCAACATGCTCGGTCACGGGAAACATCGACACTGGCGACCCTCCTGTTCGGAGCCATCGGCATGCGGAGAATCCCCCGAGGCAGCGCGTGGATCCGCAAACCCGCCGCAAATATAGCGCAAGGTGCGACTCGGGGTGGGGTGGTTAACGCAACCTTAAGAGCGCTGCTGCATCCTTCCCCCCATGTGTCAGTCCCGCGTATACCTCGTCCTCGTGCTGGTGCCGTGCGCGTTCGCTCTTTGGGCCTGCAGCAGTGCGCCCCAGTTCGTCGCCAAGGAGGAGCCCTGGCGCGCGGAGGAGGAGCGGGCCTGCCTCGCCTCCGGCACTGTGCGCGAGAGCAACTTCATCGCCGCGCGCACCTCCCTCGGCGGTCCAAGCGTGTGCGGAGCGATCCGCCCCTTCGCGGTCACGGCCGCCATGCACGGTTGGGTGCAGCTCAAGCCGCATGCGCTTCTGCGCTGCCAGATGGTGCCGGCGATCGACCGCTGGGTCGAGAGGGTCGTGGTGCCGGCGGCACGTCGTCATTTCGGCGCCGCAGTCGTCGAACTTAAGGTGGCCGCGTCCTACTCCTGCCGGCCCATGAACCACGTCGATGGCGCGCGCCTCTCAGAGCACGGCCACGCCAACGCGCTCGACGTCGCCGGCTTCGTGCTCGCCGACGGGCGGACGATCGCGGTCAAGAGCGGGTGGCAGGGCCCGGTTGCTGAGCGGAGCTTCTTGCAGGACGTGCACCGCGGCGCCTGCGGCGTCTTCACCACGGTGCTCGGTCCCGACTACGACGCCAATCACCACGACCACTTCCACCTCGACCTCGCCCGCCACGGCCGGGACGGCGACGGTCGCATCTGCAAGTAGCACGCAACCTCGCGCTGTGCCCCCGTCCGCGTTTGCGCCCGCGGACGCCACACCGTTGCATGCTGGCCATACCGTGCCGGCTCGCGCTCGACAAATCGGGGCGCGCCACGTAGCGGTAGGCCATGGCTGAGGGGGCGGACAAGGGCAAGGCGCAGGCAGAGGCAGCACCGCCGCCCGCGCGGGCCATCGCCATCCTCGCAATTGCAGCTTTCGCCAGCGCCGCCAACCTGCGCGTCTGCGACCCGCTGCTCCCACAGATCGCCGGCGAGCTCGGCGTCACCGTCGGCACCGCGGCCCTGATGGTGACGGCCTTCGCCCTTGCCTACGGCCTGTCGCAGGTGGCGGTTGGACCGCTCGGGGATGCCCGCGGCAAGCTGCTGATGGTGGTGCTGGGCTCGGTGTGGGCCGGTATCGCCAGCATCGCCTCGGCCGGCGCGCCGAGCATCGGACCGCTGACAGTCGCTCGCTTCGTCGCCGGCATCGGTGCCGCGGCCGTCGTCCCCGTCGCCCTGGCGTGGCTCGGCGACGTTGTGCCCTATGAGCGAAGACAGCCGGTGCTGGCACGCTTCATCTCCGGGCAGATCCTCGGCATCGTGTTCGGTCAGGCGGCCGGCGGGCTGCTTGGCGAATTGATCGGCTGGCGCGGCGCGCTCGCCATGCTGGGCTTGGTGCATATCGCGGCCGGCCTGCTCCTGTACGCGGAGATGCGCCGCCTGAAGGCGGGCGTGCCCGTTCCCGGCCGCGCCCGCTGGCGCCAGTCGGCAGAGCAGTCCTGGGCCATGCTGCAGGACCGCTGGGTGCGCATCGTGCTGATCACGGTATTCATCGAAGGCCTCGCCATGTTCGGAGCCTTGGCCTACATCGGCGCCGATCTGCACCAGCGCTTCGGCCTCAATCTCGGCACGGTCGGCGCACTGCTGGCGTCCTTCGGCGCGGGCGCGCTGGCCTACTCCTTCACCGCCGGGCGGATGGTGGCCCGGCTCGGGCAGCCCGGCCTCACCGCCTTCGGCGCGATGGCGCTCGCCGGCGGCTATGTCGTGATCGCGCTCATGCCCTGGGCGTGGCTCGCCGCGCCCGCCATCGCCTTCGTCGGCCTCGGCTACTACATGATCCACAATACGCTGCAGACCAACGCCACGCAGATGGCCCCCGAGGCGCGCGGGCTTGCCCTATCGATCTTCGCCTTCACCTTGTTCTGCGCGCAGTCGATCGGCGTCGCGCTCGCGGCGCCGGTGATGGACCGGTTCGGCGGGCGACCGATCTTTTTGATCGCAGCCGCCATCATCGTGGCCATCGCCTACTGGTTCCGACGTGAGCTGCTGCAAAAGCCGGCCTGAGCCCGGCCCGCCGCAGATACAGATTCTATACCCGATCGGCGCTGCGCCGCAGGCGGTCATGGATCGTGGGGCCCGCTAACGGCGCCAGCCATCCGGCGCCCGCGCTGCCAGGCGCCGAGGCGCCCCGGCCACCGGTACAGTTAGTGGACTGGAGACTTGTCCGCACCGCCGAGGATAATGGGCGCTCTCCATCTTTCATTTGCAGGAGCAAGGAGGAGAGAATGCCTAATCTCGATTCCGCGACGCTTGGTGATCTAGGCTCCGCGCTTCCCGATCTGGCAACCGAAGCGAAGACTCGCGCCCTCGAGTTCGAGAAAGCGCGCAAGCTCGCCCCGGATTTCGCCGACAAGCTCAAACGCGCTGGCGCGTTCAAGGTCCTGGTTCCGGGCGATGCCGGCGGGCTCGGGGGCTCGCTCAGACAATTGCTGGATATCGGCATGACGCTCGCAGAGGCCGACGCGTCAACGGGCTGGGTGACGGCGCATGCCAACATCTGCGCGGGCTTGATCTACGCTTCGGCGGATCCCCGGCTCCGCGACGAATTCTTCTCCGACCCCGGCGCCTGCGCAGCCTGGAGCAATCTTCCGCGCCTGCAGATCGCGGAGCAGCCGGATGGGCTGCGCATCACAGGCAGCTGGAGCTTCGAGACGGGCTGCACGGCTGCCACGTTCGTGGGCGGCATGGTCAGCTTGCCCCCCGGCGCAGACGGCAAGCCTCGGGTCGTGGCCGCACTGGCCCCGGTCCGAGAGGCGGTGATCGAGGAAACGTGGGACCCTGTGGGCCTCGCGGGCACGGGGAGCCATGACGTGCACTTCCGTGATGTCTTCGTGCCCTGGCATCGCACCTTTGCCTGGCCTGCCGGCCGCCCACGCGCGGGCTATCCGACCTCGGTATTAGTCGGCGGCGCCTGGTTCATCGCGATCTGTGCCGCTGCGACGCACCTGGGGCTGGCGCGCCGCGCGCTCGACGAGGCGCGCAACGAGTTGCGCAACAAGAAGGAGCGCTTCACGGAGCGTCCCCTGCTCGAGAACCCGGCAACGCAGCGCAGCCTGGAGGCGGCGGAGGGGCTTTGGTTCGCCTGCCGCGCAGGATTGCGCGAAGCGCTGGACACGATCTGGCACGCAGCCTTGCAAGGCGAGCCCGCCACAGCCGACATGCGCGTCAGCGCTCGCGTCGCCGCGGTCACGGCAACGCACCGGGGGGCGGAGATCGTCCGCGCCGCCTACGATATCGCCGGCGCGGGCGCCGTACGCCGCACGGGCGTGCTACAGCGACTCATGCGGGACGCGAGCTGCCTGACACATCACATTTCGGTAAATCAACACTCCTACGAGGTCACCGGACGCGTGCGGTGTGGAATCGATCAAGCGAGCTTTCGCATCTGACGATTCCGCCGCCCGGGCCAGACAACCCGCCCGCGCCCTATCCCATCGGCAGATGGACCGCGTGTGTGCAGGGGCGGCGGTTTGCGCTAAGACTGCGACTCATGAGCTGGTCTGGGCCCGGCCGCGGCGGACGGCGCGGCTATCATCACGGCAACCTGCGCGAAGCGCTGATCAGCGCGGCGCTGGATCTCATTGCCCAGAAGGGAGCGGCGGGGTTCACGTTCGCCGAGGCAGCGCGCGCTGCCGGCGTGAGCCCGGCGGCGCCCTATCGTCACTTCCGCGACCGCGATGCGCTGATGGCCGATGTCGCCAAACGCGGCTTCGAGCGCTTCGAGCAGCGCCTCACCGCCGCCTGGGACGACGGCCGCCCGAGCCCGCTCGCCGCGCTGGAGCGCATGGGCGGCGCCTACCTTGCATTCGCGCGCGAGGAGCCGGCCTACTTCTCCGCCATGTTCGAGTCCGGGCTGCCGATTGCGGAGCATCGCGACCTGCACGAGGCCGGCGACCGGGCGTTCGCGGTGTTGCGCCAGGCATGCGAGGCGATCGTCGCCACGCTGCCGCGCGGCAAGCGACCGCCCGCCATGATGGTGGCGCTGCACATATGGGCGTTGTCGCACGGCATCGCCAGCCTGTTCGCGCGCGGCGACGCCGCCCGTCGCAGCCTGCCCATGAGCCCCGAGGAGTTGCTGGAGGCAGCAACGCTCGTCTACCTGGAGGGCCTCGGCATCACTGCGAAAAGACAAGGCGGAGGTCCCGCGAATCCGTCCTGAGTCCGCCCGCGCTCTCAAAGCTCATCCCCAGTCCTGAGCTTGTCGAAGAACGGGACGCGCATGCCGAGCCGTGCTTCGGCAAGCTCAGCATAGGGCCAGCAGGCCTGTAGGCGCAAAAGCAGAGCGCATTGCGCCGAAGCACCGCTGGCAACCGCGCGACGCGCTTGACCCTTTGCGCCCTACTGCATCCGGCGAGCGCCAGCCTTGCGCTCCTGGTTGCGCTGCCAGTAGACGAAGGCCACCGTTACCAACGCCGTCAGGATCATGGTGGCGAGGATGTCCGGCCGCTTGATGAAGGCCAGCCAGAGATTGAGGCCCGCCTGAAGCGTGGTCTGCCGGCCGACCAGCAGACCGTTGCCGACGATGACGACGAGGAACACGCCGGCCGTCAGCGCAACCGCAATCGCGATCTGAAGAAGCCGCTTGAGAAGCCGAGGGACAGACAGACCCTTGCCGGCCACAACGACCATCGTGGTCTCGACCATAGTGGTGCACTCCCCTGCTGTTCGGCCGGACGGTAGCCGAGCGGGAGTGGAACTTCCATGGCAGCGGGACACACTCTCACAAGCAAAAAGGCCACGGGAGCGCCCCGGGGCTCGCGTATTCCTGCAGGCTGGATCGAGCGTCAGCGATCACCCAACATAAACACGAAGGCTGCATAAGGCGCGCGTTGGACCTGCGCGCCGCTTGACCCAACCTAGGGCAGCGCCTCAAATCGAGCCGTTGATCCAGTCCTGCAGCTGCTTCTTCTGCGTGAGGGCGCCAACGCGCTCGGCAACCTTTTTGCCGCCCTTGAAGATCATCAGGGTCGGCATGGCCTGAATGGCGTATTTCTGAGTGACGCCCGGATTCTGATCGACGTCGAGCTTGGCAACCTTCACCTTGCCGGTCATGTCGGCCGCCACCTGCTCGAGGGCCGGCGCCATCGCCTTGCAGGGCCCACACCACTCGGCGAAGAAGTCGACGAGCACCGGTTCGGGGGACTGCAGCACCACCTTGTCGAAGTCGGCATCCGACACGGCGAGCGTCGCTCCACTCGGCATTGGATCGGTCTCCTTGTGATGGCCCCGGCTGGCTGGCATTTGGGGCGAGGCGGGAATCGTTGACCGGAACGTAGGGAGCACCCCCATGACCGTCAAGGTAGCCCCGGGTCCGCGCACCATAGCCTGCTCTCGGCTTCGTCCAGCATTTGCTGGGGCATCTCCATGATTCGCGGGCCATCCGTCCAAAGGATGGCAGCTCTGACATTGGCCCCCTTGAAAAGTCGGGCGATCGCCAGGCGGTAGGCCGCGAGTTGCAGCAGATAGGCTTCCGCAACCCCGGCAGGATCCGTCGGAGGGGGCCGGTTGGTCTTGTAGTCGACGATCAGCACGCCCTCTGCGGTCTGCACGAGGCGGTCGATCTGGCCGGCGAGCCGCAGAGCCGGCCCACGCCCCGCCGGGTTCGGTATTTCGGCCGCGATCGCCACTTCGGCCCTGGACGTGGGGCCGAACAGCGGCGCGAACGACGGATCCCGCAGCACGGCGAGCGCCTCGCTGACGATTTGCTCGCGCACCGGCGCCGGAAGCTGGGCACCGCGACCGGCGATGAAGGCTGCGGCAGCGGACGGCCAGCGCTGCACGGGCATTGCCGGCAGATGCTCGAGCAACGCATGCGTGAGCGTGCCGCGCAGGAAGCGATAGTCCTCGGCCAACGCGGCAGGCGAAAGGATGGCCGGCTCCTCGCGCGCGCCGGCCGGCGTGGCGGCCGGCCGGCGCTCGACCGGATCGGCCTCGAGGGGAGCCAGCCGTGACGGGGCGAGCGGCACCGCCAGCAGCGGCTCGGGAGGCGCGGGGCACGCGGCCCAGTCGGGAAGACCGGTGGCCTCGCCGCCCTCGGTCGTCAGCACTGTCGAGGGCTCGGGCTTGGCCTGCTGGGCGCTCTCGAGCCGTTTGATGATGCGGCCTTCCGCATCCGCGGTCTCGGCCAGGGTGCCGTCGAGGCCCTGCTCGATGAGGTCGTACCAACAGCCGGCGGTGCGCCCTTTCGAACCCACGAAGCCCCCGACGTACAGGCGATCTCTTGCGCGCGTGAGCGCCACGTAGAGCAGGCGATTGCGCTCCTCGGCCTCGGCCCGTGCCACCGCGGCGCGGGCGGCGCGCACGACGTCGAGGTCGGCCGTCCCCTTCACCGGCCAGAGGATTGGCGGCGGCATGTGAGCGGGACGCTCCGCAACTTCCAGACGGAGCAGGCTATTGGGCTGACGCCCGGACGCAGTCGAGCAGGTATCCGGCAGAAAAACGATCGGCGCCTCCAGACCCTTGGCGCCGTGCACGGTCATCACGCGCACCTCGTCCTGGCCCTGTTCCATGTCGCGCTTGACCACGCGCAGCCCCTGGCGAAGCCAGCCCAGGAACCCCTGCAGCGAGGGTGCCACGCCATCGTCGTAGGTAAGCGCCAGGTTCAAGAACTCGTCGACGGCGTCGGCCGCCTCGATGCCGAGCCGTGCCAGGATGCGAGGCCGCATGCCGTCCTTCTCGAGTAGGCCGGCAAAGAACTCGAAGGGCGGCACGGTCTCGGAGCGTGCCCGCCAACGCTGCAGGGCTTCGGCGACACCGGCATAGCGCGGGCTTGCCGCGGCACGGACCGCCAGCTCCCGCCACAACGAGCCCTCGCGGTCGGGAGCCAACGCGATCAGGTCGTCGTCGTCGAGGTCGAAGAGCGGCGACTTCAGCACGGCGGCCAGCGCCAGGTCGTCCTCGGGCAGCGTGAGAACATCGCCGAGCGCGATCAGATCCTGCACCGCGATCTGCTCGGTGAGCACCAGGCGGTCGGCACCCGCCACCTTGAGGCCGCGAGCCTTGAGCGCACTGATCATGGCTGGCGCGAACGGCATGCGCTTGCGCACGAGGATCAGGATATCGCCAGGCCGTATGGGGCGGTTCTGCGAGGCGAGCTTCTCGCCGCACTTGATCCAGCCGTGCACGGTGTCGGCGATGCGCGCGGCCAGACGTACCACCGGGGAGGATGCACTCTCCTCCTCCAGCGGCGACCAGGGCTCCGTGCGCATCGGCGTGTCGGGCTTCTCGGTCGGCCAGATCTCGACGAGGCCGGCCTGGCCCACGCGATGGGCGATATGGGTGATCGGGGCCTCTGACGCAGTGAGGCCCGGCGTCCGCGACCGATCGGCAAAGATGCGGTCGACCGCTGCCAGCAGCGGCTCGACGGTACGGAACGAAAGGGTCAGCGGGACGCGGTGCCACGAGCTGCCCGCGCGTTGCGCGTCGAGCGCAAGCTCGTTCCCCGTCTTCGCAAACATGCTGGGGGCAGCGCCCTGGAAACCGTAGATCGATTGCTTCTCGTCGCCGACGGCGAACAGGGTGCGCACGCCCTCCCGCGCGCCCGCGCCCGAGAAGAATTCCCGGGCGAGCGCCCGGATCACATCCCACTGCACGGGGCTCGTGTCCTGGGCCTCGTCGACGAGAATGTGATCGAGGCCGCCGTCGAGTTTGAAGAGCACCCACTCGACCGCCACCGACGCGCCGAGCAGTCTCGCGGCCCTGGCGACAAGATCCTCGAAGTCGAGTGCAGCGCGCCGGGCCTTGGCGGCGCCGTAGCGCTGCAGCACGGCATCGCCGAGGCGCAGGAGCGCCATGGCCGCCTCGATCAGCGCGAGCTTGCAGCGCTCCTCGTTGAGCGCCCGGGCCTCGGTTTGCGCGCGCAGAAGGAGCGCGGGCACATCGGGATGCGCGGCCGCGACGGCTTTCGTCAGAAACGACTTTCGCAGCTCCCCTTTCTCCGTGAAGAAGATGCCGCGGAAGGCATCGATGCGCTGCACCGGACCGCCGGAGAGTGCCGCGCGCAGCCGTTCCGCCAGCTTCATCTCGGTGGCGGAGGTCGAGGACGACGCAACGCGCTCGATATGGCGCAACTCCGCGTCCGACAGCAGCCCGGCAAACCTCGCCTCCACGTCGTCGCTGCGCGCATCGGGGCCGAGCCCGATCGCCTTGCGGTAGACCGCCTCGACCTCGGCGAAAGCCCGCTTGCCATCATCCGCGGCGGCGGCGTCGAACCAAGCCTTCTCGCGCAGCGCCTCCTCCAGCAGGGCATCGATGCTGCCGTCGGTGGCGAACGTAGCGGCCGTATGCAAGGCGCAGGCAAGCGGCGTATCGGGTGCAGCGGCGCTCGCTTCCGCCAGCGTGGCGTCGGCCGCCTCCGCGAGCAGGGCGCGGCGCTCGTGATCATCGAGGATGGCAAAGCCCGGCGCGACGCCGGCCTCCAGCGGAAAGCGCTGCAGCAGCCGCTCGCAGAAGGCATGGATCGTCTGCACCCGGAGGCCGCCGGGCGTCTCGATGGCAATCGCGAAGAGCTGCCGCGCGCGCTGCATCTCCTCTGGCGTCGGTGCGCGCCCCAGCAGCTCGGCGAGCCAGCCCGTCAGCGCATCGTCCGGCGCGGCGACCCACTGCGCCAGGCGCGCGAACACCCGCTTCGACATCTCGGCAGCGGCGGCCTTGGTGTAGGTGAGGGCCAGGATGCGCTCGGGCGGCGTGCCGGCGAGCAGAATGCGCAGGAGGCGCATCGTGAGCACGTGCGTCTTGCCGGTGCCGGCGTTGGCGCTGACCCAGGCCGAGACGGCGGGATCGGCGGCCGTCGCCTGGCTGCGCTTCGTCTCCGCGAGCGGACCGTCGGGCTTGGAGCGGCGGACGAAGAGGTTCATCGCTCAGGCCTCTTCCACCGTGGCCGCCGACCACTCTGCCACGCGGGCGAGGTGGGCATAGTCGTCGTAGCGGTAGTTGAAGCGCGCGCGGCGGAGCGCGCGATAGGGCGTCCTCTCGTCGTCGAAGGCGGCAATCAGGCGGGCGAGGCCTTCATGCGCGATGCGGGCGAGCGTGGCAGCATCGTCGTTGAGCAGGCAGTCCTGCCCCGGCGGCTCGCCACCGGAAGCAGAGATGTAGCGCAGGCCTTTGACGTTCGGCGCAGCGAGCGCCGTGAATCCGCCAGCCAGTGCGATGGCTGCCTCCAGCGGCAGCTGCGGCGCCTCGCCCTGTGCAGCCCGGCTCGCCAGCTGCTTGAGATTGGCGCCGGTCTTGTAGTCCGTGATGACGATGCCGTCGGCGCCGATATCGATGCGGTCGGCGCGCGCCTTCAACGTGAAGGGGCCCGCGGGCCCGGCCAGCGCCAGCTTGCCCTCCACCTCGCCGACGATGCTGCGCACGCCGGCGCGCCGGCCAGGCTCCGTTTCAGCGAACCAGGACGCAAAACGGGCAAACCGCGGCGTCCAGAAGGCTGCGACCCGCGGCGCGCCGGTCAGCTCCTCCAGACCCGCGCGCGCCAGCGCGATGAGCTCGGCGCGGATATCTTCGGGCAGTCGGTCCGGGAAGCGCTGGGCGAAACGGCCGAGCGCCTCGTGCACGATCTGCCCGCGCAGCGCCGCATCGGGCAGGGAGCCGAGGACCGGCAGCGGATCGAGCCCCAGGATGCGCTGCGCGAAGACGGCGTAGGGGTTGGATATCCACCGCTCGATGGTGGTGACGCTGAGCTGGCGCGGGCGAAGCGCCAGTGCGGGGCGCGGCTCCGGCGCCTTCACAGGACGCGGCGGGCCGGCAAGTGCGTTGCGCGCCCGCGCCCAGACAAGCCAGGGACGGTCAGGCTCCATCTTGCCCAACCCGGAGAGCAGTGCCTGCAAGCGCAACAGCCAGCGCGAAGGCACCGTCGGCACGCCTTCGATCTTGGCAGCGCGCGTCAGGTAGACCTGGCTGGCGCCGAGCAGAGAGGTGAAGATGTGGGCGGCGTCGCCGATACGCTCCTCCGGCGCCGGCATGCCGAGCGCCTGGCGCATCGGCCGGTTGAGCCACGGGCCGGGATCTGCGGCCTGCGGCCACGTGCCCTCGTTGAGCGAGCCCAGGATCACCACATCGGGCTGCTGCAGGCGCGACTCGTAAGGCTCCAGGATGGCGATGCGCGGATGCGTGGCTCCGCGCGGCCGCACCGTCACCTCGGCGACGAGGCTGCGATAGAACTCAGGGTATTCGCGCGCCTCCATGCTCGGGGCTTCGCTTGTGCGGTCGCGCAGGGCGGCAAGGAACTTGGAGGCCTCTTCGCCGGCCGGGGCGCGCCACAGCGCCTCGGCAACGGCATCCTCCGGCGTCGCGGCGATGGCGGAGGCCGCGGCGGCATGGGCCTCGGCGAGTGCGTGCAGGCCGGCGCTGGCGTTTGCAGCGAACAGCACCTCCAGGTTGCGCAGCGCCTTGCGCAGGGCGGCAGCGAGCGCGCGGGCTGCCTGCCAGTCGCCGCGCTCCAGGTCGTGCACTGCACGGTGGCGGCGCCTTCTGTTGCGCAGGTCATTCGCGGCACGCTCGAGGGCTGCCGCGATGCCCTCCAGTCCTTGCCCGAAGTACGGGGCGCGGAAAGCGGCAAGCTCGAGCGCAGACCGGCCCTTGCGCAGGTCCTCCACACTCATGCCGAGCCGGCAGTAGGGGTGCTTCAGGAGCGCCATCATCGCCAGCGGAGAAAAACCGGTCGCTGCTGCCTCGATGACGAGATCGAGCAGCGCGCCGACGGGCGTCCTGGCGAAGGGGTACCCGGCCGCATCCTCCACGCGCAGGTCCCACGCCGTCAGGCGCGCGGCGACGCGCCGCGCCAGCTGGCGGTCGGGCGAGACCAGCGCCGCGGTGCGCCCCGGCGTCTCCGCCACCTCGCGCAGGATCAGCGCGACGGCCTCCGCCTCGTCCTCGGCCGTTGGCGCGTCCAGGACGCAGAGGCCGGCAAGGGCGTCGGCGGCTCCCGCCGCCTGCATGCGTGCGACGAAACCGTGCCAGCGCTCCGTCGTGCGCGCAGGCCGCATGGCCTCGCTCACCAAAGCAGCCCGCGCGCCCTGCGCCGCGGAGGCTGGGGCACCCGGCAGCGGCAACACGTCCTCGCGGCGCACGCCGAGCGCGGCCAGCAGCTTGCGCATGCCGAATTGCGGGTGCTCGGGATGGGCCGGCAGAATGGCGTCCCAGCTCTGCGCGTCCAGTCCCTGGTCGAGGCCCGGCAGGACGAGCGCGCCGTTGGGCAGGCCGATAACCGTGCGGACAAGCTCGGTGACGGCCGGCGCGCTGCTCATGACGCCCGCGACGACGACGGGTGCGGCCGGAGGCGTCTCGCGCCACCGGCGCGCCTGCTCCAGCACCAGGGCCTTGTCGTGAGCCATCTTGGAAATGAGGCCGCGCTCCGCCAGATGCGCCGGCCAGAACTCGGTGACGATGCGCAGGAATGCGAGCGTCTGTTCCCAGTGCTCGGCGTGTTCCTCCGGCACGAGCGTGCGGATGCGGGCCAGGTCCACATCCTCGATCTCCATGCCGTCCATCAGCCTGGCGAGCTCGCGCGCAAGCCGGGCTGCCTGCGCGGGTGTGTGGGCGGCGGCGCCATGACGAACGTCGAGATCACCGCCCGCGCCGCTCGCCCGCTTCTCGGCCTCCGACCAGGCGATGATGAGCCTGGCGAGCGCCAGCAGGCGGGCAAAGTCGGCGACAGCCGGCTTCAGCGCGCCCGAACCGTCGGTCGCGAGATCACCGGTGGCCCCTGGGACCTCCAGCCCTTCCTCGCCCGATCCGATGATCGGCTTGACTTTCGGCAGCAGCACGGCCGCGCCGCCCGAGGCCTTCAGGAAAGCTGCCCGCAGCGCGCGCGTGGCGCGGCGCGTCGGCAGGAGCAAAGTGACATCGGCGAGCGCGAGCGGGTCGGGCCGCACGCCGCCGCGGACGGGAAGTTCGCCCGCGATCAGCGCTTCCGCGAGGGCTGTCAGGAACGGGCGGCCGGTCGGCACCGTGTAGATGCGGCTCATGCGATCCTCGGGCAATCCTGGGAATCCCGACCGACGTTACCCGCCGGTCAATCCACTCGCTGATCGCTCAGGCACCGCTCGGCGTCCGCCAGCGCTGCGGGCGTGCCGACGTGCATCCAAACGCCGTCCAAACGCAGTCCATAGGCCCGGCCGGCAGCAATGGCGCGGGACCACACGACATTCATCGAAAAAGGACCGTCGGGGCTGCCGGCGAACAGGCGCGGGTGCGCGACCGATACGCCGGTGAAGGCGAACGGCACGATCTCCTGTTCCGCTCGCCCGCGGCGGATGCGGCCATCGCTCTCCATGGCGAAGTCGCCCCGGCCCTGGTAGCCGTGGCTCATAGAGGCGGGGGCCAGCAGCAGCAGGCAATCCATGCGTCCGCCGTCCCAGGCCCCAGCAAGGCACCCCAGGTTGGAGCCTACGCCCTCGATCCACACCGAATCCGAGTTGTGGATCAAAAATGGCTCGGCACCCAGGCGGGGTAGCGCCCGCTTCACGCCGCCGCCCGTGTCGAGGAGGAGAGACCGCTCGTCGGAAATCTCGATGCGGGGGGCCGTGCGCGCACGCAGATGCTGCTCGATCAGATCGGCCTTGTGATGCACGTTGACGATCGCGCGCTCGTAGCCGGCCTCGGACAGGCGGTCGAGCACGTGGTCGAGCAGCGCCCTGCCCGCAAGCCGGACGAGCGGCTTGGGCATGCCGTTGTCGGCGGGCGACGCCATGCGCGTGCCGCGGCCGGCAGCCAGCACCATTGCCGATTTCAGCGTCGCGGCCATCCGCCCCGTTCCTTGCTCCCTCAGCGCACGCCCGGCAGCTTGCCGGTCCGCAGCTCCGGTGGGAAGTGGCGGTCGTACCACGCCGCCAGCTCGACAAGTGCGGGCGCCCGCAGGTTTCGCACGAGATATCCCCAGGTCTGGGCAATCAGATGAAGGTATTGCGGCTTGCCGTCGCGCACGAGCAGCCGCAGCCACAGCCCGAGCAGGCGCGTGTTGCGCTGCGCGCCGAAGTCGGCGTAGGCGGCGGCAAAGGTGTCGCGATCGAACCCGAGTTCCCGAGCTGACGTCTCGGCGCAGTAGTAGGCAAAGAGCTCGCGCTCCAGAGCCTCCGGCACGGCGATGCGTGCATCCTGCAGCAGGGAAACGAGATCGAATGCTGCATGCTCGTTGAGCGCATCCTGGAAGTCGATGATGCCGACCCTGGCCGTCCCGCTGCGCCCAGGCAGCCAGATGAGGTTCGGCGAATGGTAGTCGCGCAGGAACCAGCCCCCGGGCAGCGCCAGCAGGCGCTCGAGGACCGGCGCCCACAGCGCCATGAATTCCGTGCGCACACTTTCAGGTGCCGGACCACCCTTCACCGCCGGCCAGTGCCAGTCGAGCAGCAGCGCGATCTCGATCTCGAAGGCGGCACGGTCGCGCCGCGGCAAGGCGTAGCCCGTGCCGTCGGGTAGAGGCAGCGCCGGCGGCAGCGGCACGCGGCGCAGCGCGACCAGCACGTCGACTGCCGCGCGCCACAGCTCCGCCTGCGACGCGCCGGCAGCGAGTTCCGCGCCAAACAGGCGGTCGCCCAGGTCCTCCACCAGCAGCAGCCCCTTGTCGAGGTTGGCCGCGGGCACCTCCGGCGCGCTGAGACCTGCGGCGCGCAGCGCCGCCGCGATGGCGACGTAGGAGCGCATGTCCTCCGACAGGCGGGCGATACGAGTGTAGGCCTGGGCCTCCGGCGTGAGCGGCCCGTCGGACTGGCGCGGCGCATCCATCAGCAGAATTGTGCCGGTCTCGTTCGAGAGGCGCGCGTAGGTGCGCGTCGAGGCATCGCCCTGCAGGTAGGCGATGCGGGCCGACGCCCATTCGGGCTGGTCTTCAAGGAACGCCACGATCTCGCCGACGCGCTGCACCCTTGCGGCGGCCGCCCCACGCCCGCGCAGGGTCACGCGGCGCAGGGTTGGCTCGGGCAGCTCCGCCAGCTCGAACTCGATGCGGTCCTCCGGCAGGACGTCCTGGGCCTGCCTCGGCCATTCGACGATCGCTGCGCCACTAGCGAGCGCCTCGTCGAAGCCCACCTCGCGCGCCTCGATGCCCGAGCCGAGACGATAGAAATCGAAATGCGCCACGGCGAGACGCGGCGTCTCGTAGATCTGGCTCAGTGAGAAGGTGGGGCTCGGAACCTCGATGTCGGGATCGCCGGAGAGAGCGACGATCAGCGCGCGTGCCAGCGTCGTCTTGCCGGCCCCGACCTCTCCGGCAAGGGCCACGACATCGCTCTTGCGCAGCTTGAGAGCCAGCAGCTCCGCGAGCCGGACGACGCCGGCTTCATCGAGATCGCGCGAAAACACCGGGCTCATGCACTGGCGGCCTCGGGCGCCGGCTCGAGGCGCCTCACGCCGTCCTCGGGAAAACGCACGGTCACGCACGTGCCGCGCCCCGGCTCGGACTCCAGCGACATGGTTCCACCGTGCAGCCCCACCAAGCTCTTGACGATCGACAGGCCCAGTCCGGCACCCCGATGCTTGGAGCCCTGGCTGCGGCTTTCGAAGCGTTCGAGCACGCGCTGCTGCTGATCCTTGGGGATGCCGACACCATTGTCCTCGACCGCGAAGGCCACCATGCCGCCCTCGCGCCACACCACGAGCGAGATGGTATCGGCAGGCTTCGAGAAGCCGATGGCGTTGGCGAGCAGATTGTAGAGCACCTGCCGGACCCGGGACTCGTCGGCGATGAATTCCACCGCATCGTCGGCAATGCGGATGTCGAGATTGAGGCGCGCCCGGTTGGCGCGGTCGCGCACGCCCAGGACGGCCGTATCGACGATGTCGGCCACTCGGACCGGGGCCAGTTTGAGCTCCAGAGCGCCGGCGTCGATAGTGGCGAGGTCGAGGATGTCGTTGATGATGGCAAGCAGCGTGCGCGAGGAGGCGGAGATGTCGTTCAGGTACTCGCGCTGCTTGCTGTTGAGCTCGCCGGTGCGCGGGCTCGCCAAGAGCTCGCTGAAGCCGATGATGTTCGTCAGCGGTGTTCTCAATTCGTAGGACACGTGGCTGATGAACTGGCTCTTGAGACGGTCGGCAGCCACCAGTGCCTCGTTGCGCTCGATCAGGGTCTTCTCGTAGCGCTTGCTGTCGGTGACGTCCACGAAGGTGATGAGCGTGGCGCCGTCGGGGAGCGGAGCAATGGCAAAATCGATGACGCTCTGATCCGGACGCACCATCTGCCCGGCCACCGGCTGGCGGCGGTCGGAGATGCCTGTGACGGCCCGGCTGATGCGCGCCCAGGTCGCCATGTCGTCGTAAAGGCTGCTGCAGAGTGCGATGATCTTGTCGATGTGAGGGCCTTCGTTCAGCGTGCTGCGGGGAAGGCGCCAGATCTGCAGCACGGCGGAATTGAACAGCTTGAGGCGGCCGTCAGTGGCGAACACAGCCACGCCTTCCTTCAGGCTGTCGAGCGTCTCACGCTGTACGTTGATCAGGGCATTGTGCCGGATCTCGAGATCGATGCGCTGGGTCTCATCGTCGTAGAGATAGGTAAGTCCGCCGTCGGGACGCTGCGCGGAGACCACGTGGATCGTGCGGCCGTCGAGCAGGTGCCAGAGGTCCTCGTATTCGGCGCCGGTCTTGTAGCCGGCGAGGATCTTGGCCTTCCAGTCGCGGTAGTTCACCACCTCGGGCAGCCGCGACAGCTCACGCAGGCGGTCGAGCAACTCGCCGTCGGTCGGCTTGGTGGCAAGCCAGTCGGCATCGATCTGCCAGAGCTTGCGGTAGGCCTCGTTGAAGAACGTGAGGCGCTGGTCGGGGCCGAAGATGGCGACGCCCGTCGCGACGCGGTCGAGCGTGCGCTCGTAGGCGGCCACGTGCCGGACTAGCTCACCCTGCGCCGTCTCCAGCGCCGCCACGTCGATGGCGGCCCCGACGCTGGCGCCGTCGAGAGGAATGACGACCACGTCGTGGCCCTTGCGCGCGCCGCCGCTGATGATGTGCACGCGCTCCCGGTAGAGGCCGCCCTTGGCCAGCGCGGCCCCGACGGTCTCGCGCTGGCGGGTCTCCAGCAGTTCGATCTGGCGCTCGCGCACCTCGGCCTCGCTCCCCGCCTCGACAGCTTTCACGTAGGCCTCGTTGACCCACTGGATGCGCCCTTCCGCGTCGCGCAGCCAAGCCGGCATGGGCAGCGCGTTGAGAAGTGTGCGGCCGGCCACCGTGTCGCGCACGAGCTGGCGATGCTGGTCGAGGATGCGGGAAAGCTCACGCTTGCGCCCGGCCGCCTCGCGCAGGCGCAGGATCGCCCGGCCGCCGGCCGCCCGCCCGTCCGCCTCGACATGGCCCCCGGCCTTGGTCTTGAGCAGCGAGGTGAAGGGCCGGCCGTCCAGGAACAGCGCATCGAGCCTGGCCTTGAGCTCCTCCGAGGAGGCTGGATCGAACCATTGGCCAAAGCGCAGCAGCTCCGCATTGGGCCGCGGTAGGCCGGCGATGCCCGTCAGCGTGTGCGCCATCAGGCGCACGCCCTGGCCCTGCTCCCAGAACACCAGCACCTGCGGCTCGGCATTGATGATGGCTTCTGCGGTCAGCAAGCTCTTGCGCAGCTCGGCGATCTCGTGCGCCCTGGCGTCGGCGGTGCCGCCCCGCGCGCGCAACATCCGGTAGACGGTCGCGACCGCAAGCAAGGCTGCACCCGATGCCAGCGAAATGAGCAGCACGGAGTGCGCCGACGCCGACAGCGGAAGGGTGCCGCCGTCGACCACCGCAACCAGCAGGGTCGTCACGACAAGGACGCTCGCCAGAAGGAGCAGGGCCATCGTGCCCCGAGACCTGCCGGCGCTGCCTCTGTCGTCGCTGGCGCCTGCCCGCAACATTGCTGCTGACAGCCCTCGATCCTTGGGCCGACACGGGAACGGGCTTACGCGCGACTGGAAGCCTCGGTCAGGAGGGCCGCGGTTAACGAATCGTTAACGAGTATGCGCAGGGCGGACGCGCGTGGCCATAGCCCACGGGGCACAGCGCCCGCCCTACGGAAACACAACCGCGAGCCGCTTGCACGGCCCGCGGTTGGGGTCTGCGTAGCTTCGCCCCGGTCTACCTCAGGTAGGGGCAGAGCCGCTTCTCACCGGAATAGGTCGTATAGAGGCCGGTCCGCCATTCGAACGAGCGGAAGTTCTGCGCGCAAATGGCCCTCGGGTCCCCCGAATAGTTCGACGGGTAGTAGTAGGGCCCGTCATAGTCATCGTCGTCGTAGTAGTAGCCAAGCCTTGGGCGGTAGGCCTCGCTGGCGATGATGCTGCCAATGACGACGCCGGCACCCAGGCCAACCCAGGGGGCCGCACCCCAGCCTCTGCGGTAGGGTCGGTAGTAGCCGCCGCGGCGCCAGCCCCACTGGGCCTGCGTGAGGAGGCTGGCCGTATCCGCCTTGGCAGCGACGGCGGCTACCGGCGTGGCGGGCGCTGCCTGCGCTGGGAGGACGGCAAAGGCGAAGGCCAGCGCCCCCGCGGACAACAGCTTCCATGTGATAGACATGAGGATTTCCCTTGCTTCGACCTTGTTTTTTCGCGCGCTCGCGATTCGGATCCTGCCCCCGCCCCGGCAATGCCTCGGGGCGCACCTCCGACCCGCGGCGACAACGGTGCAACCGTGAACGTTCCGTCGATCGACAGGTTCCGGTATCACCGGGCCATGGCGAAGGTAGGATCGAGCCGTGGCGCGGGTGCCGCTTTCCATGCGGCATCGCATCCGCACGCGCGCGGTTGATGTACCCCGCCGCGCATGGTATGCGCGGGCCTGAGAATGGTGCCGGCAGCGTCGGCTTGCGGGCTCCTTGCTGTTGGCCGGTCCGGGCGCCACAGGGCCCGACGATGCGGGCTGGCGTTCATTTTGTCCCCGTGGGGCGGGAGCTTACGTGTCCAGCGACGATCCCATGATGGCGAGCATGGCGGGGCGCTATGCCGCCGCCTTGTTCGATCTTGCCAAGGAACAGCGCCAGCTTGAGCAGGTCGAGCGCGACGTGACGACCTTGCAGGGCATGCTCGATGCCAGCGGCGACCTTCAACGCCTTGTGCGTAGCCCCGTCATCTCGGCCGAGGATCAGGAGAGGGGCTTGGCCGCCCTGCTGGAGAAGACAGGGATCAGTGGCCTGACGGCCAACTTCGTCGGGCTCATTGCCCGCAACCGGCGCCTGTTCGCGGTTGCCGACATGCTCAAGAACTTCCGTGCACTGCTTGCCCGCGAGCGTGGCGAAGTGAGCGCGGACGTCACCTCCGCGCATCCGCTCACGAGCGAACAGATGCAGCTTCTGTCGGATACCCTGCGCACCTCGATCGGCAAGAACGTGCGCATCCATACCCGGGTCGACCCGGGCGTGCTCGGCGGCCTGATCGTCAAGGTCGGCAGCAAGATGATCGACAGCTCGCTGCGCACGAAGCTCAACAACCTCAAAGTCGTCATGAAAGGTATCGGCTGATGGACATTCGCGCCTCAGAGATCTCGGCGATCCTGAAAGAGCAGATCAAGAACTTCGGCAAGGAGGCCGAGGTTTCGGAGATCGGCCAGGTGCTGTCGGTCGGCGACGGTATTGCCCGCGTCTACGGCCTCGACAAGGTGCAGGCCAGCGAGATGGTGGAGTTCCCCGGCGGCATCCGCGGCATGGCGCTGAACCTCGAGACCGACAACGTCGGCATCGTGATTTTCGGCGACGACCGCAGCATCAAGGAAGGCGACACCGTCAAGCGTACCGGGGCCATCGTGGAGGTGCCGGTCGGCAAGGGGCTGCTCGGCCGCGTGGTCGACGCGCTCGGCAACCCGATCGACGGCAAGGGCCCGATCAAGGCGGACGTGAGAAAGCGCGTCGACGTCAAGGCGCCGGGCATCATTCCCCGCAGATCCGTGCACGAGCCTATGGCAACCGGCCTCAAGGCCATCGACGCCCTGATCCCGATCGGCCGCGGCCAGCGCGAGCTCATCATCGGCGACCGCCAGACCGGCAAGACGGCCGTCGCCCTCGACACCATCCTCAACCAGAAGCCGCTCAACCAGGGCAACGACGAGAGCCAGAAGCTCTATTGCGTCTACGTCGCCGTCGGACAGAAGCGCTCCACGGTCGCCCAGTTCGTCAAGGCTCTGGAGGAGAACGGCGCCCTCGACTACTCGATCATCGTCGCCGCCACGGCCTCCGATCCCGCACCAATGCAGTATCTGGCGCCTTTCGCGGGCTGCGCCATGGGCGAGTTCTTCCGCGACAACGGGATGCACGCCGTTATCATCTACGACGATCTCTCCAAGCAGGCGGTCGCCTATCGCCAGATGTCGCTGCTGCTGCGCCGCCCGCCGGGCCGCGAAGCCTACCCGGGCGACGTCTTCTACCTGCATTCGCGGCTGCTCGAGCGCGCCGCGAAGATGGGCGATGCCGCCGGCAAGGGCTCGCTGACCGCGCTGCCCGTCATCGAGACTCAGGCCAACGACGTGTCGGCCTACATCCCCACCAACGTCATCTCCATCACCGACGGCCAGATCTTCCTCGAGACCGACCTGTTCTACCAGGGCATCCGCCCCGCTGTGAACGTGGGCCTGTCGGTGTCGCGGGTGGGCTCCTCGGCGCAGACGAAGGCGATGAAGAAGGTCGCCGGGCGCATCAAGGGCGAGCTTGCCCAGTATCGCGAGATGGCAGCCTTCGCGCAGTTCGGCTCCGACCTCGATGCCACGACGCAACGCCTCCTGAACCGAGGCGCACGTCTCACCGAGCTGCTGAAGCAGGCGCAGTTTTCGCCGCTCAAGATGGAAGAGCAGGTGTGCGTCATCTACGCCGGCGTCAACGGCTACTGCGATCCGATGCCCCTCGACAAGGTCAAGCCGTTCGAGGAGGCGCTACTCCTTGATCTGCGCAGCCAGAACGCCTCGATCCTGAACGAGATCCGCGACAGCAAGGACTTGTCGGATGCCACCGCGGCCAAGCTCAAGGGCGTGGTCGAGCAGGTCGCCAAGCAGTTCGCCTAAGGTGTCTTACAGCGGTGGCGCAGGCCGCTGCTTCGGTCCTCTACGCAAAGGCTGCCGATGGCCTCACTGAAAGACATGCGCAACCGCATCGCCTCCGTAAAGGCGACGCGCAAGATCACCAAGGCCATGCAGATGGTGGCGGCCGCCAAGCTGCGGCGCGCCCAGGAGGCCGCCACCGCGGCCCGGCCCTATGCCGAGCGCATGGCGCGGGTGCTGGCCAACGTCAACGCCAGCGTGACCAATCGTTCGGGCGCATCGCCGCTGCTGGTCGGCACCGGCAAGGACCAGGTGCACCTGCTGGTGGTGATGACGGCCGAGCGCGGCTTGTGCGGCGGCTTCAATTCCAACATCGCCCGACTCGCACGCGGCGACGCGGTGCGCCTGTCGGCCGCCGGCAAGACGGTCAAGATTCTGACCGTCGGCCGCAAGGGCTACGATGCGCTACGGCGCGAGTGGGGTCGCAACGTCGTCGACCGGGTTGATTTCAAGTCGGTCAAGCAGCTCCACTTCACTCACGCCCAGGGCGTCGCCGAGAAGGTCTTCGCCATGTTCGCGGCGGGCGAGTTCGACGTTTGCACCCTGTACTTCTCCGAGTTCAAGTCGGTAATCGCGCAGAAGCCGACAGCCCTCCAGCTGATTCCCGCACACATGCCGACTCCGGCCCACGGCAAGGAGGCACCCTCCTCGCAGCCGAGGTCGCAGGCCGTCTACGAATACGAGCCGAGCGAGGAGGAAATTCTGGGGCCGCTGATCGCCCGCAACATCGCCACGCAGATCTTCCGCGGCCTGCTGGAGAATGCGGCGAGCGAGCAGGGCGCCCGCATGACGGCCATGGACAACGCCACCCGCAACGCCGGCGATATGATCAACAAGCTCACGATCCGCTACAATCGCCAGCGCCAGGCCAACATCACCAAGGAGCTGATCGAGATCATCTCCGGCGCCGAGGCACTATAGGATGATCACGGCGACCGGACGTGCGCCGCTGTCATCCCGGGCCTTGTGCCGGGGATCGACGCCTCCGCCGACGCCTGGACGAGCAAATTGATGGATGCCGGGGAAAAGCCCCGGCAGGACATGGAACGACAGACGAGGACGTAGGAACCGCAAATGGCTACCAACAAAGTCGGCAAGATCCGCCAGGTGATGGGCGCCGTCGTCGACGTTCAGTTCGACGGGCATCTGCCGGAGATCCTGAACGCGCTCGAGACCACCAACCAGGGCAATCGCCTGGTGCTCGAGGTGGCACAGCACCTGGGCGAGAACACCGTCCGCACGGTGGCGATGGACAGCTCCGAAGGCCTCGTGCGCGGCCAGGAGGTGACCGACACCGGCCAGCCGATCGCCGTTCCCGTCGGCGACGAGACGCTCGGGCGCATCATGAACGTCATCGGCGAGCCGGTCGACGAGGCGGGGCCGATCCAGACCGCGAGCAAGCGTGCCATCCACCAACCGGCACCCACCTTCGCCGACCAGTCGACGGAAGCCGCGATCCTGGTCACCGGGATCAAGGTCGTGGATCTGCTGGCCCCGTACGCCAAGGGCGGCAAGATCGGCCTGTTCGGCGGCGCCGGGGTCGGCAAGACCGTGCTGATCATGGAGCTGATCAACAACGTCGCCAAAGCGCACGGCGGCTACTCGGTGTTCGCGGGCGTCGGCGAGCGCACGCGCGAGGGCAACGACCTCTATCACGAGATGATCGAATCGAAGGTCAACCTCGATCCCAAGGAGCACGGCGGCTCCACCAAAGGCTCCAAGTGCGCCCTCGTCTACGGACAGATGAACGAACCGCCCGGCGCACGTGCCCGCGTCGGTCTGTCGGGACTCACCGTGGCCGAGCACTTCCGCGACCAGGGCCAGGACGTGCTGTTCTTCGTCGACAACATCTTCCGCTTCACGCAGGCGGGCTCGGAGGTGTCGGCGTTGCTTGGCCGCATCCCCTCCGCCGTCGGTTACCAGCCGACGCTCGCAACCGACATGGGCGCGCTGCAGGAGCGCATCACCACCACGCAGAAGGGCTCGATCACATCCGTGCAGGCGATCTACGTGCCGGCCGATGACCTGACCGATCCGGCACCTGCCACCTCCTTCGCCCATCTCGACGCTACCACCGTGCTGTCCCGCGGCATCGCGGAGAAGGGCATCTATCCAGCTGTCGACCCGCTCGACTCGACCTCGCGCATCCTCGAGCCGCGCGTCGTGGGCGAGGAGCACTATCGGGTTGCCCGCCAGGTGCAGCAGATCCTGCAGAAGTACAAGTCGCTGCAGGACATCATAGCCATCCTGGGCATGGACGAGCTTTCGGAAGAGGACAAGCTGACGGTGGCCCGCGCCCGCAAGATCGAGCGCTTCCTGTCGCAGCCCTTCCACGTCGCCGAGGTGTTCACGGGATCGCCGGGCAAGCTCGTGTCAATCCAGGATACCATCAAGGGCTTCAAGGGCTTGTGCGCCGGCGACTACGACCACTTGCCGGAGCAGGCGTTCTACCTGGTCGGCACCATTGAAGAGGCGGTCGCCAAGGCGGAGAAGCTGGCCGAGGCGGCATAACCCAAGAAGGAGCGAGGGCATGTCGGCAGATGGCGCTGGAAGGTTCGGGGGCTGTTGCGAAGTTCTGAAGGACGTGCTCGAGAGCGAGGACTTCGAGCCGCTCATTGCCGAGGACGAGGACGGCGTCCTCTACATGTCGATCGGGCTTGTGGACCCCGAGAAGGAAGAGGATCCCAACATGGTCGACCATCCGGTGTTCTTCTGTCCGTTCTGCGGCAGCAAGCTGCAGACGCCGGACGAGGTCGACGCCAAGGTGAAATCGTAGGCGATCCCGCGGGGCAGCGCGCATGGCAGGCACGTTCAGGTTCGAGTTGGTCACTCCCGAGCGCGTGGCGCTGTCGGAGGACGTGGAACAAGTGGTCGTTCCGGGCATGGAGGGCGAGTTCACCGTGCTGGCCGGTCATGCCCCCGTCATCTCGGCACTGCGCCCGGGTGTGATCGAGGTAGCGCTGCCCGATGCACGCCGCACCCGCATCTACGTCAAGGGCGGTTTCGCCGAGATCGACGCCCAACACCTCACCGTGCTGGCGGAGCGCGCATTCGACGTCGAGGCGATGGAAGCTGCCACCATCGCCGATGAGCTTGCTGCGGCGGAGGCCGAGCTTGCCTCTGCCGCCGACGACGCCGCCCGTCTCACGGCGGCGTCCGCCGTGGACCGGCTGAGGGCGCTATCCCGGTAGCCTGGCGCGCCGATCGCGAAATCCTGTCATGCCGGCCGAGAGCAGGAGCTCCAGAGTCGGCTGGATATTTTGCAGCCCGCCTGGCCTCCGAGCCGGGCCGGAGCTACGACATGACGGCCCGATCGGAAAACGCTCCTAATGCCCGAACATCAGCGCCAGCACCGTCTTTAGCCATTGCAGGGCGGCGCCGAGAAACGCGCTGGCCTTTTTGATCGGGAGCCTCACGACGTCGTCCAGGCCGGCCAGGATAGCCAGTCGGTTGATCACGATGAGAATCGCCAGCCAGCCGGCCGCATTCACCGCCTGCATCGACAGGTACTTTGCCTGGCGGCTCAGCGTCTGACGCCAGGACTCGAAAGGCTCCTCGAACGATATGACCGAGCGCGGGGTCGCCCCCTCGGAGCGGAACGCACGTTGCGTGTGATGGCGGATTTCCGTTCGCAGGGCGCCCGTCAGCTCGGAGTTCTTCAGATCGAGGACGTCCTGCGCGCCGACCACCCCGGCCGTCTTGCCTCCACTGGAGAGGAACACGTCGACCACCGCCGCCATCAAAGCGTCGCCGGCCCCCTTCTGGTTCGTCACGGGCATGTCCCTCATGTCGACCTGGAAATGATCCCCGGTCCAGGCGACGATCGTTGCAACCCGGTCATGGGCGAATGCGAGATAGCGCGTCCTCAGCAGCCGGCACATGGCCTGCGCCGTTGCCGCCTCCACATCGCCGGACCTGCTGAGCAGCATGCGAAGCCGCTCGCCATGCCGGTCCTCGTCTGGATCGATCTCGAACGTCATGGCGTCTATAACGTCCGCGACGCCGACGATGCAGAGAACGCCGCCGCTGGCCTGCCCAAAACCATCCGCGACACTGCGGGCAAAGCGACGAGCCGTAGAATCCGTTGCAGCGAGCACGAAGAGAGGGGTGCGGTTGCTGACAGCGAGCCGGACGACCTCCTGGGCAGCCGCCTCGAAGAGGTAGGTGTCCACGACCAAGGCCTTGGCGCGGTTGACGGCGATGCGATCCCGGTTCCTGGTCCAATACTCCGGCGTATTCACGAGCGTTCTCGAGACCGAGTACAGCCGGGTCTGCTTTGCGCGCAACTCCACGCGGCCGCCCATCGCCGCCTGGAGAAACTCCCGGCTCCCCTGCTTTTCTATGCTCAGTCGCCTGACGTAGTCGGTCGACACGCCGTTGGACACCAGCTTGCTGAGGACGAGCTCGGCCAGGCGCGACTCTTTCGGCAGCAAGGTATCCAAGGCCACCCGACTGTTCTTGCCGGCTGCGGCCAGGTTGACCGCAACGTTGTAGCCGCTACCTCCTACGGAGTAGACGATGCGGCCTTCATGATCGCTGCCTTGCGCCAGCAGGGTGTTGTCTGCCAGCTCGCCGGTCGTCTCGATGTGGGCGGAGCCCACCACGAGGACGTCGATTCGGCGCACGATCAGTCGAATGATCCGCGACGGCCAGCCGAATATCCACTTTGCCTTGGACCAGACGCGCATGCTCCGCTCTTGCTCGCCGAATGCCTTGATGATGCAGGGAGGCCGTCGCGATGGGCCGTCGGCCAACGCGACAAGTGCGAGTATCCCTCGGTCGCAATAATATGCGTAAATGGAAGATTTAGTCTCGGCCGTGTCCCACTGTCAATGCAAGAACGAATAGACCGGTATATCAAGCGTTTACCAGAGCATTGAAGCCCAGGCACGCGTGCCCTCCGCGCATGAAGGGCCCGACGTCTTCAAAAACGTATGTCAATGATCAACGAGGCGAAGCCCAGGCGCTGGAGCCCGCGTAGGGTGCGAACTCGCGCACCACGTCGCAATAGATCTGACGCTTGAAGGGCACGACGAGGTCAGGGAGCTTGGCCGCATCCACCCAGCGCCAGTCGTCGAACTCGGCCTTGCGGCCGCGGGCGGAAATGTCGATCTCACGGTCGTTGCCGGTGAAGCGCATGGCGAACCATTTCTGGCGCTGGCCGCGATATCGGCCCTTCAGCGCGATGCCGACAAGCTCTTCGGGCAGGTCGTAGGCGAACCAGCGGCTGGCCTCGCAGAGGAGCTCGGCGCTGGTGACGCTCGTTTCCTCCTCGAGTTCGCGTAGCGCTGCGGCCCACTCGGTCTCACCGTCGATGATGCCGCCCTGCGGCATCTGCCAGATGCGACCGATCGCGGCGCCCGCCCACTTGGGGCGCCGGCTGCCAACCCATACGCGACCGGCACGGTTGATCAGCATGATCCCGACGCAGCGGCGATAAGGCAAATCGAGCGGCCGTGTATCGAGCATGCGCAGTCCAATCCGAGCGGCGAACCGGATGTTGGCAACTGTTCAGTGATTTGCGGATTTTGTCACGGCAATCCGTCACGCCGGAGGCGGAAATGCCACTCGAGCGGTCAGGTCGGAGTCTGCGGGCGGGCAAGACAAGCGAACTCGGCGACCACTTGCGCGTACACCGCGCGCTTGAAGGGCACCACCAGGGCGACCAGCTCGTCGATCGGGGCCCAGCGCCAGACATCGAACTCGGGCGGATGGCCTGGCCGCGTCAGGGATACCTCGTCGTCGCCGCCGCGGAAGCGAACGGCAAACCACTTCTGTCTCTGGCCGCGGTAGCGTCCGCCCCAGGCCGTCGGCCGCAGGTTCAGGGGCAGATCATAGCAGTACCAGCCCGGACTCTCGGCGATGATATCGACCGAGCAGATGCCGGTCTCCTCCTCGAGCTCGCGCAGGGCGGCCTTGGCCGGGTCCTCGCTGGCGTCGATGCCGCCCTGCGGCATCTGCCACCACGCGCCGGGCCCCTCCGGCTCCGCGGGGGCGTCGTGGCGACGCCCGATCCAGACACGGCCGGTACGGTCGAGCACCATGATGCCGACGCAGGGGCGGTAGGCGCTGCTCTCGATTTGCATCGCGGGCCGAAGGAAGAGGATGCCGGCCCGCGAGGGGCCGGCATCCTCATAATGTTATTGCTTGGGCTGCGTCGGGGGCTCCGCCGCCTGCGGCGGGATCGCCGGCGGCAAAGGCTCACCGCGCAGCATTTTCAGAGCATATTGCAGCTGGTTGTCCTTCTCGGGCTCTTTCGGCACGTAGCTCGAGGAGCCGCCGCCCTCCTTGCCGTCCTTGGCCTCGCTCTTGAGGTGGCCTCTGAGGGCCGCCTCGCTGGGCGCCCGGCTCTGCGACCGCGCCCGAAGCTCCGGCGGCAGTTCTTGCTCGACCAGGATGTCGGGATCAATGCCCCTTGCCTGGATCGAGCGCCCGGAGGGCGTGTAGTAGCGTGCCGTCGTAAGGCGGATGGCACCGTTGCTGGCGCCGCCGCCGAGCGGGATGATCGTCTGCACCGAGCCCTTGCCGAACGAGCGCGTGCCGATGATGGTGGCACGCTTGTGGTCCTGCAGGGCGCCGGCAACGATCTCGGAGGCCGACGCCGATCCGCCGTTGATCAGCACGATGATCTGCTTGCTGTCCGCAATATCGCCCGGCCGCGCGTTGGCGCGCTGGGTCTCCTCGAGACCGCGCCCCTTGGTGAGCACGATCGCGCCCTTCTCCAGGAAGTCGTCGGACACGGAGATCGCCTGGTCGAGCAGACCGCCCGGATTGCCGCGCAGGTCGATGACGTAGCCCTTCACGTTCTTGATCGACTTCTTCAGGCGGTCGACCGACTTCACCAGATTGGCGTGCGTCTGCTCGTTGAAGGTGGATACCTTCACGTAGATGATGTCGCCTTCGGCACGGGCCTTGATGGCATTGATGCGGATGACGTCACGCACGATCTTGACGTCGAAGGGATCGTCCCTGCCCTTGCGCACGATGGTGAGCGTGATCGGCGTGTTGACGGGGCCGCGCATCTTGTCGACCGCCTGCTCGAGGGTGAGGCCGACGATCTGCTCGCCGTCGAGATGGGTGATGAGATCGTTGGTCTGCAGGCCGGCCTTGGCCGCCGGGGTGTCGTCGATCGGAGAGACGACCTTCACCACGCCGGAGCCCTGCTCCATCGTCACCTCGATGCCAAGGCCGCCGAACTCGCCGCGCGTCTGCACCTGCATGTCGCGGTAGTTCTTGGGGTTCAGGTAGGCCGAATGCGGATCGAGGGCGGCGAGCATGCCGTTGATCGCCGAGTCGATCAGCATCGAGTCGTCCGGCTTGTCCACATAGTCGGCGCGCACGCGCTCGAGCACATCGCCGAACAGATCGAGTTGCTTGTAGATTTCGGCGTTGGTGGAGGTGGCGGAATACGTCCGGCTCACGTTCAGAACCGTCGTGGCACCCGCAAGACAGGCCAACATCACGAACGTCCAGAAGGCGTAGTCCGATTTTCGCGTCATGCTTGCACCTTTATCCTTGCATCTTGCGAGAGGCGTCAGACCACCACGCATCGGGATCGATCGGCCGCTGGTCCTTGCGAAACTCGATGTACAGGATCGGAGCGCTCTCCTGCGGCTTCGCCTGCGTCGATTTCGCACCTGCACTCATCACGCCAACCGGCTCTCCGGCGAGCACGAATTGACCAAGTTGCGCGTCGATTTGAGATAGCCCAGCAAGAAGAATATGATAGCCTCCGCCGGCATTAATGATCAAGAGCTGGCCATAGCTGCGGAATTCGCCGGCATAGACGATCCAGCCGTCGCATGGCGAGACGATCTGGCCGCCCTGCCGCGTCTCCAGCACGATGCCCTTGGACTGGCTGCCGTATTGGGTCTTCTCGCCGAAGGCCAGCACGCGCTTGCCCTGCGCCGGCAGCGGGAGCAGCCCCTTTGCCTCCGGAAAGGGCATGGCCGGCTTGATGCGTCCGGGCGTCAGCATGGCCATGCGATCGCCGGCCGGCGCCAGCACGACTGGGCCCGCGCGATTGTCGCCGCGTCCCGGGCCGGGGGGCGCCGCAGCAACCTTGGCGGCGTCCTTCCCACCCGGGGCGGCCGTCGGGGCGGGACCCGCCGCAGCCGGCTCGGCAGCGGCCGCGGCGGCAGCCGCCGCGATTTCCTGCTCGTAGGAGCCAAGGCCCGTGCGCTCGGCGACTTCCCGGTCGAGCTTGCGGATGAGGTCCCCCAGGTCTGAGACACTGCGGGTTATGTCGTTTGCCGCCTGGCGCACCTTCTCCAGCTCGGACTGACGCTCGGCAAGGGATTGGCGCTTGGATTCCTGCAGGCCGGCCAGGCGCAGGCGCGCATCGTTGAGCCGGGTGGTCTCCGCACGCAGCTTCTCACCCTCGGTGCGAATGCTGGTGCGGACGCGCAAGAGGTCCTTGAGCTGCTCCGACAGGGTCTTGGCCTCCGTGCCGAGCTCGTCCAGCGCCGGCGTGAGAAGCGCGCCGCTTCGGAACGCCGAAAGCATGTCTTTGCGGCTCGCCACCATGACGGGCGGCGGATTCCGGCCCATGCGCAGCATAGCGCCGAGCAGCACGGAGATAGACCCGTGCCGCGCCTCCAACGTCTCGCGCAGCTGCTTGTCCTGCGCGTCGAGCTCGCCGAGGCGGGATTCGATCAGGCTGAGCTGGGCTTCGCTCTGCTGCACCAGCTTGGCAGTCTCGACCAGCCGGCCGTTGATTCGCTCGCGCTCGGCCGCGATCTTGTCGAGCTCGGCCTGCAGGTCCTTGGACCGCCGCTCCGTCGCCTCGAGCCTGGCACGATCACTCTCAAGACGCCGCCGTGCCTCATCGGGGGTCAAGTTGCCTTGTGCCGCAGCAAGCATGGGAGCCGCGGCAACCATAGGCAGCGCCGCAACGGCAACGACCGCCGATCTGAGCGCAGACAATATCTCCTTCGCCAATCCGCCCTCGATGGCTTGAAGTGGACGTCAACGGGCGGCGAATCGCCAGCCAGCCTGGATCGTATGCCCGAATTTACTGTTAGAGATCACCGCAATTGTGGCATGGATGAGTTGCAGCGATCACCGTTGCTGCACGCCGACGCCGGTTGTCGACTGCCTCAACGCGACCCCCGCGCCACACCTACGCTATTGGACAAACAGTAAATGCAAAGTGCCCTGCACTATCTCTCGATTGCCGCGGTGGCAGCGGTAGTGCTCGTGCTGCTCGCGGGGCTGTGGAATATGATGCGGGGATCGAGCCCGAACCTCAGCCAGACGCTGATGCGCTGGCGTGTCGGGCTGCAGTTCCTTGCCATTGTGATCGCCATGATTGCCGTTTATTTCCTGCGTCCGTAGAGGAGAGGGCGCCGCCTTGACCCTTACCACCCGCCCGCTACGCTGCAGGTCGCGGCGGAGCGCAGCAGGATGTCCAGCATGGTCGTGCTCAACAAGATCTACACCCGGACCGGCGATGCCGGGCTCACCGCGCTCGGCACCGGCAGGCGCGTCGCGAAGCACTCCGCCCGCATTGCCGCCTACGGAACTGTCGACGAGACTAACGCGACCATTGGCGTGGCACGCCTGCACGTGCGCGAGGCGCACGCCGACGTCGACATCATGCTCGGGCGCATCCAGAACGATCTCTTCGACCTCGGCGCCGACCTGACAATGCCGGAGCAGGAGAGCGGCAGCGCGACGCCGCTGCGCGTGAGCGAGGCGCAGGTGAAGCGCCTCGAGGACGAGATCGACCTTATGAATGCCGAATTGAAACCGCTGCGGTCATTCGTGCTGCCGGGCGGCTCGGCGGCAGCGGTTGCGCTACATGTGTCGCGTACCGTCTGCCGTCGCGCGGAGCGCTGCATGGTCGAGCTTGCCGGGCTGCCGGACGAGCCGGTCAGCCCGGCCGCGCTCAAGTACATCAACCGCCTGTCCGATCTTCTCTTCGTCGCGAGCCGCTACGTCAATGCGCGCGGGGAAGGCGACGTCCTGTGGGTGCCGGGCAAGAACCGCTAGCCGGCCGATCTGCGCCAGCCCGGGCCCAAACCGAGGTAGCACGACGTGGTCTTCATCCCGCTCTCCGACGACAACCCGCTGCGGTCGATCAGCTACCAGTGGGTGACGATCGGCCTGATCATCACCAACATTGCCGTCTTCCTTCTCCAGAATATCGAGCCTGGACAAACGGTGGCGGCAAGCTTCGCCGTCGTTCCCTCCGAATTGCTGCAGGTCGGCATCTTCGGCGGACCAGCACACGGGGTCTACGACCGCGTCGACGTGCCCGAGGGCTATACCCTGCTGACCTACATGTTTCTGCACGGCGACATCATCCACCTCGTCTCCAACATGCTGTTCCTTTGGGTGTTCGGCGACAACGTCGAGGACGCGATGGGACACCTCAAGTTCCTCGTTTTCTATATCCTTTGCGGCATTGCCGCCGGCCTGACCCACACCTACATGCTGCCCAACTCCAAGCTGCCTCTGATCGGCGCCAGCGGCGCGGTCGCAGGCGTGATCGCCGCCTACCTCATCCTGCACCCGCGCGTGCTGGTGTGGGTGCTGGCGTTCCGCTTCATTCCCTTGCGAATTCCGGCGGCGTGGGTGCTGGGTGTCTGGGTTGTCACCCAGCTTGTCATGGTGTTGCTGAACCAGCCGGATCAGGTGGCCTGGTGGGCACACGTAGGCGGGATGGTCGCCGGCGCGGTTCTGATATTATTCATGCGGCGCCCAGGCGTGCCCTTGTTCGACCGGCGGCTCACGCCTGTTTGATGCGGCACCGCGGCCACAGCCGCCGCTGCCCAAGCGTTGTCCAAAGTGCCGCGGCGGTTGCCCAATTGACACCCAAATGACGGCGCCCTACGGTGGCATTTCGCACTTGCGAAGCGCCATATCCTGCCTTCATAAACTAGACAAAAAGAAGGAAGCCAAGAAGGGAGGCCCAGGTCGCACTCGCGGTGCAACGCGGCTCACCGGGGCGTGAGGCTGCGGCTCAAATGGAGCTTCTCGGGGAATGAAAATCCTGGTCGCGGTAAAGCGCGTAGTCGATTTCAACGTCAAGATCCGGGTGAAGTCTGACGGGTCGGGCGTCGAGCTAGCCAACGTCAAGATGTCGATGAACCCCTTCGACGAGATCGCCGTCGAGGAGGCTGTCCGGCTGAAGGAGAAGGGCACGGTTACTGAGATCGTCGCCGTCTCGATCGGGCCGACCAAGTCCCAGGAGACGATCCGCACGGCCCTGTCGATGGGGGCCGACCGCGGTATCCTCGTGGAGACGGCCGATGGCCAGGCGATCGAGCCGCTGTCGGTGGCGAAGCTTATCAAGGGCGTGATCGACGCCGAGAAGCCCGCGTTCATCATCCTGGGCAAGCAGGCCATCGACGATGACTGCAACCAGACCGGCCAGATGCTGGCCGCGCTGCTCGGCTGGCCGCAAGCCACCTTCGCTTCCAGACTCGTCATCGAAGGCGAGAACGCACTCGTCACGCGCGAGGTCGACGGCGGGCTCGAGACCTTGAAGATGAAGCTGCCGATCGTCGTCACCACCGACCTGCGCCTCAACGAGCCGCGCTACCCCTCATTGCCCAACATCATGAAAGCCAAGAAGAAGCCGCTCGAGGTGAAGAAGCCCGGCGACTTCGGCGTCGACACGGCTCCGCGCCTCAAGGTGCTCAAGACGGTCGAACCTGCCGGCCGCAAAGCGGGCGTCAAGGTGGCCGACGCCGCCGAGCTCGTCGCCAAGCTCAAGGAGGTCGGCGCGCTATCATGACAACCCTGCTCCTCGCCGATCACGACAACAAGACCCTGAGCCCCGCCGTCGCCAAGGCGATGAGCGCGGCCAAGGCGCTCGGGCAGGACGTGCATGTGCTGGTGGCCGGCGCAGATTGCAAGGGCGTGGCCGAGGCCGCGGCCAAGCTCGACGGCGCCGCCAAGGTGCTTCTTGCCGACGCCCCTCATCTCGGCCACCAGCTGGCCGAGGAAGTCGCCGCCCTTGCCGGCGGCCTGATGGCCAACTACGACGCGCTCGTCTCGGCCTCGACGGCCTCGGGCAAGAACATCGTGCCGCGCGTCGCTGCGGCGCTCGATGTGATGCAGGTCTCCGACATCATCAAGGTGGTGTCTCCCGATACGTTCGAGCGTCCGATTTACGCCGGCAACGCCATTCAAACCGTGCAATCGGCCGACAAGAAAAAGGTGGTGACGGTCCGCACCACCGCCTTCCAAGCGGTCGGCAACAGCGGATCGGCTCCCATCGAGGCCGTCGCGGCGCCAGCGCCCGTCGGCCTCTCTAGTTTCGAGAAGGCCGAGATCCAGAAATCCGACCGTCCCGAGCTCACCGCTGCGAAGATCATCGTGTCGGGGGGCCGCGGCCTGCAGTCCGGCGAGAACTTCAAGAAGTACATCGAGCCGGTGGCGGACAAGCTCGGCGCGGCCGTGGGCGCGAGCCGCGCCGCGGTCGATGCGGGCTACATGCCGAACGACTACCAGGTAGGCCAGACGGGCAAGGTGGTGGCGCCCGAGCTCTACATCGCCGTCGGCATTTCCGGCGCCATCCAGCATCTGGCCGGCATGAAGGACAGCAAGGTGATCGTCGCCATCAACAAGGACGGCGAGGCGCCGATCTTTCAAGTGGCCGATTTCGGCCTCGTGGCGGACCTGTTCCAGGTTCTGCCGGAGCTGAAGGACGAGCTGGATAAGGCCGGCAAGTAGACCGGGCACCGGCGAGACGTTGAACCGGGGTTGTCAAATGGAGCAGGACGTCATGGACGCAGGCGTCAAAAACAAGAAGCCCGGGGGGCAGGCGGAGCGCGGCCGCAATAGCGAGGCCGGCGCGCAGTCTGCGATCAGTTCCGTCGGCATCATCGGCGCCGGCCAGATGGGCAAGGGCTTTGCGCTGGTGGTGGCGCTCGGCGGCTACTACGTGGCGCTGGTGG
>JBFWRV010000010.1:0-116491 GCA_050248715.1 Hyphomicrobiaceae bacterium
GATAAGGCCGGCAAGTAGACCGGGCACCGGCGAGACGTTGAACCGGGGTTGTCAAATGGAGCAGGACGTCATGGACGCAGGCGTCAAAAACAAGAAGCCCGGGGGGCAGGCGGAGCGCGGCCGCAAAAGCGAGGCCGGCGCGCAGTCTGCGATCAGTTCCGTCGGCATCATCGGCGCCGGCCAGATGGGCAACGGCATTGCGCACGTGGTGGCGCTCGGCGGCTACAACGTGGCCCTGGTCGACGTGAAGAAGGAGGCCATCGACAAGGCGCGCGCCACGATCGAGCGCAACATGGCGCGCCAAGTGACCCGCGGCGTCATCACCGACCAGGAAATGCAGTCGGCGCTGAAGCGTATCCGTGCCGAAGGCGATGTGCAGGCCGTGGTCGAGGCCGATCTCGTCATCGAGGCTGCCACGGAGGACGAGGCGGTCAAACGCAAGATCTTCGTCGATCTGTGTCCCCGCTTGAAGAAATCCACAATCCTCGCCACCAACACCTCATCGATCTCAATCACCAGGCTCGCCTCGGTCACCGATCGCCCCGAGCGGTTCATCGGCATTCACTTCATGAATCCGGTGCCTATGATGCAGCTGGTAGAGCTGATCCGCGGCATCGCCACCGAGGACGAGACGTTTGGGCTGGCCAAGAACTTTATCGAGAGCCTCGGCAAGAGCATTGCCGTCTCCGAGGATTTCCCGGCCTTCATCGTCAACCGTATCCTGCTGCCGATGATCAACGAGGCGGTCTATACGCTGTATGAGGGCGTCGGCACGGTCGAGTCCATCGACAAGGCCATGCGCCTGGGCGCCAACCATCCCATGGGGCCGCTCGAGCTTGCCGATTTCATCGGCCTCGACACCTGTTTGTCAGTCATGCAGGTGCTCTACGAGGGCCTTGCCGACTCCAAGTATCGGCCCTGTCCGCTGCTCGTGAAGTACGTCGAGGCCGGCTGGCTCGGTCGCAAAACGCAGCGCGGCTTCTACGACTATCGGGGCGAAAAGCCAGTCCCGACGCGCTGACGGGCTCCGTTGCGGCTCTGACGAAAGCGCTTGGCACGGGTTGCAGCGGCGCAATGCGCTCCGCCTTTGCGCCCTACGTGCCGGCAGGACCTGCCCAAGCCACCCAATGGTTGATGAGGGATGAACGCGCCGCGATATGGGGCGGCTGTGAGGACTAGCTTTACGCTTGGAGCTGAAGCGCTCACCAAGTGTCTGCAATTTTACGCAAATGCGGCGCCCCGGCTTGGCGCTAAGCCAACACGTCTCGTCTATAACCGTCAGCATCGAGGATCGTAGACGCCGCCGGGGGAACGGGCATGTCGCTCTTGGACAAGATCGCGCTGATCGAGCGGCGCCGTGACGGCATTCGCGAGTGGCTGGACGAAGAGTCGCCCTATACGGATGCCGACCAGAAGCACCTGGAGACCGACAGCCCTGAGCGCGCCTACTGGCATCACGGCTATCAGGCGGCGCTGAGCGACATCCTCGATCTGCTCACCCCCGCCGGGCGTATATCCGGCAGCGCGGGCACTCCCAAGTAGTCCCCTTCGGCCGGCCCGGGTGCACCAGCAGGCGTGGCGGCTGCACGTCGTGGAACAGCTCGCATTCCTTCCTGAAGGCCGCCTGCGAGCTCGGCAGGTAGCCGTACTTGAACAGGCTATCGGAGCCGATGAAGCTGCGCAGGCTGGCTTTGATGTCGCCGTCGGAACGGCCCACGTAGTTGATGCAGAAGCGTCCCGCCTGATCGGCATAGCCCAGCGCAAAGACGCCCGGTGCCGTCTCCCGCACGAACGCGTCGATCGCATCGAACGTGAGGCGGTAAGGTCCCGCCAGCCCGGTGTTGACCATGTCCCTGCTCCTCGCTCCTGGTCCTTGATGCTCGCCCCAAATCATGGGCTGCAGAACGCGCGCGCCTCCGCCGTCCACCCGCCGAAGCCGGACGCGACCATGTTGCCGATGACCCGGCACACGTAGCGCTTCTGCGCGGGATCGTTGTTGGGCCCGGCGTGATAGCGGGCCACCGCCATCGTCCAGTTGCCCTCCCGCTCCCTTAGCTCGCGCAGGAAGCGGGCCGCGTAGGCGACATTCCTCGGCGGATCGAGCATGTCCGCCACGGACGCGAAATGCTGCGCGTGGAAGCGGTGATTGATCTGCATGCAGCCGACGTCGATCATGCGCGCGCCCGCGCGGCGGGCGACCTCGAACCTCCGCAGCGCCTCGTCCTTGTCCATGTCGTAGCTGGCCTTGCCGTCGATGTTGAGGGCGTAGGGCCTGAGCGAGTCGCCGCGTCCCGTTTCGGTGAGGCCGACCGCATAAAGCACGCCCAATGGGATACCCTGCGCCTCGGCGGCAGCCGCCATCTCCCGCTCGCAGGCGTTGTCGGCCGAGCCGAGCACCGCTCCGCTACACGTAAATGCCGCCGCCAGCATTGCGCGCAGCACCGCCTTTCTCGCCATCGCCATTCTGGGCTCCACGAAACTGCCGGGACTCTTGCGGGGCTCCCTCGCGCCCACCTGAGGACCTGGCGTCTGACTGCGAGGACCCCGATTGCCCGGACATGGAAGATTGAGAGAAGCCGGATTGCCGGCCATCCGCGAACTGCGCGCTGTCGCTGCCGCTCGACGACACCAGCATGCCCTCGATGCGATAGCCGGCCGCGCCGATCAACTTCGCCAGCGCGTCCTGATCCCGCTGCAGCATTCCGGCCGTCTCGCTGCGGCTGGCTTCGAGACGGATCTCGAGAGCGTCCCCCTTCAACGACATGCGGATCGTGATGGTGCCGAGGTCGTCGGGCTGGAGCTGCAGATGCAGGACCTTGACGACGGGTGCGGGGGCCGTGTGGATGGGCGACACGTCGGCGCGCGCTGGCTCGTTCTGCAGGCTGACTGCGGTCGCAACGATGCGGCCGGCGACCTGCTGCATCGGCGAGGTTGCCGCGGCCGAGCGCGGAATGTCTTTGGAAACTGCGTCGGCAGCATCCCCGACAGCGGCCGCATCCTGCCTGCGCGGCTTCACTTCACCGCGCTCCGGCTGCCGCTCGCTCTCCGCCGCAGGCTGATCGGACGACGCGGAAGCGGCGCCAGCGGATCGAGGCTGCTCGATACCCTCCTTCCCGATGCCGCCGGTCCCGGGCGCATCGGTCTCCACGCCCTCGCCAGCCGAGACCTGCGGGGCCAAATCGGCGGGCGCACTGTCGCGGAGCATCGGCACTGACGCCGCCTGACGCGGCAGCGGTTGACGGGCGGAGGCCGCCGATGTCTCGAGAACGGGCGACGAAAGCTGGCGGCCTGCCGCCACGTCCGCTGACGTGTCTGCCTGAGCCTTGGTCGGCGCCGCATCAAGCGTAGCGAGGTCGGGGACGCCCGGGCCCAGCTGCGTCTGCCTGACGGGCGCCAGATGCGTCTCCTGGCCCAGCACAGCGAGGCGGCGCCAATGCACCTGCGCATCTGTCTCCGTCGCAAACATCTCGTCGGGGGCCGAAGGCTCAGAGCCCGGATCGGATGCGAGCTCCATCGGGCTCGCAGCAAGCTGCCGGGGCGCTGGCGTCGCCGACGGCCCGGCATTGGCCTCGACAGGCAGGGCCAGGGCGGCGAGAGCAAGGGCGTCGACGCCAGCCGGCACAGCAGCTGCATCACCAGTGGACTGATCGGGTTTTTGCGTATCCGCGGCGAACGGATCGCCCATCGCATCACGTACAAGGCCGCCCGCGACCAGATCGCCCTCGCCGTCGACCGGAGGAGCGTCGATGCCCTGCTGCAACAGCTGCTCGCGCCATGCCGACCAGCGCTCCGCCGTTGTGGCGGTGGGTGCGCTCGGCATCGTGGCCGCATCCGGCCCCATCTTGGCAATCAGGTCGGAAAAATTCGGTGGCGCCGAGCCGTCGGCCGGCGGCGCAGGGCGCCCCAACGACTCTGACGCGCGCGCGGTGAAGGGAAGTGTCGCGCCGGCGGAAACATCCAATGCACTCATCGGCGGGCCTCGGACAACAGATTGTCGACTTTGGCGATGGTAGCTTTGGCCGTTGCGGCAACGCTTGGAGCGCTCGCGCCTGGCGGCGGATTGTCGGCACTCTGCGGCAGCGGCGAAGCGCGCCGGACCTCGTCAGCGACGCTCAAGGCGGCGGCGAGAAGCCCTTCCTCCTCGGCGTCGAGCTGGTCGGGGGGAAGCGCGCGCAATTGCGACACCCCCCTTTCGAATTCATTCGTCACCAGAAGGACGGCCCCCTCGAACAGCCTCGCGCGCAGTTGCTGCGGGCTGTCATCGGCCGACAACCCGTTCGCGCTGCCGGTAGCCCAGCGGACCAAGTCCACCCTGCCGGCCATGATGCCCTCCCATGCGACCGAGAGATACACGTCCTCGCGCTGGCTCGGAGGCAGCGCACCAATCGCGGCCTCCATCCTCGAGCGGCGCTGAAGATCGTCACCCATTCCACGCGTGGCGATGCTGGTGGCGAACTGGCGGCGGAAGGTTGCCATGTGCACGGAGCTGGCGAAGCGGCGGAGGTATTGGCTCATGACGCTCTCGAAACGAGCGGCGTCACCGCGGTCGGCGGCCAGCGTCGCCTCCCGGCGCAGGGCCGATTCCTCGATCATGGTTCCGGGAGCCAGCAGGCGGGCATCGGCCAGGAGGGCAAGAGCCTTGTCGGGGTCCTTCTTTGTCAGCAGCTCGGCGCGCACGAGAGCGATATGGGCGGCAATGCTCGGATCGAGCGTGCGTGGATTGGCATCGGCCAGGAGCTCCGCCGCCTGTGTGTTGCGATTGTTGCCATAGGCCAGCGCAGCCCTGACGAGCGTCTTCTCCGCACCGGTGTCGAGCTTTGCCAGTCTCGCGAGCACGTGCGGATCGCCGCCGCTGAGCACGAACGCGATGGCCGCTCGCACGTTTCGGGGGTCCTTCCACGCCTCCTCGGGAGCCTCCTCGAAGAGTGCCGCGTAGGCGGCGATCGTCCTGGGGTAGGCGAGGAAGGCCGCGCTGTCGCCGACGGCCATGCGATCCTGCAGCGTCCGCAGCGAGCGCATGAGCTCGTAGGGTTGCCGCAGCTCCTCCTTGCACCACGCGGGCGCGGAGGCGCAGGCAAGCATGCCGATCGCCAGCATCAGGCCCGGGGGAATGCGTCGCCCCCTCATGGCGCCGACTTCCGCAGGAGTATCTCGATGCGCCGGTTCTGCGCGGCCTCCGGATCGCCAGGGATCTTGAGATTGCGGTCCGCGTAGCCCTCGATCCGTTCGAAGCGCTTCTCATCGATGCCGCCGCGCGCCAGTAGCACATAGGCCATGTGCGCGCGCGCCGACGACAGACGCCAGTTGTCGTAGGTCACGGTGTTGCGGTACTGCCTCCGGTCGGTGTGGCCGCGTACGATCAGAGGCTCCGGCCGGGCCTGGAGGATCTGGGCAACCTTGTTCATGACGATCACCATGGCTGGCCGCGGCTCGGCGGAGGCGATGGCGAACATCCCGAATGCCTGATCGTCCGTGAGGCTGATCAGCACTCCTTCCGGACCTTCCATGACTTCGACGTTGGGGCTGGCCGCCGGCAGCGCTTCCGCGACCGCCTTGCGGAGCGCGGCCTCGAGCTGCGCCGCATCCTCGCGGTTTACGATATCGCGGGCTGCGTCCTTGGCGTCCTTGTCGCCACCTTCCTTGGCGATCGGCGGCGCGCCCTCTTTGGTCGGCTCCTCCTTGGCTGCGGCATCCTTGGCCGACGTGCCCTTGCCCGCCGCATCCTTGGCGGCATCCGCCACGACCGCCGCGGCGGCGCCCTCCTTGGCCGGCACGACCTTCGCGACGTCCCTGGCAGGCGCAGCTGCGCCCCCCTTGGCGACGGCTGCGTCGACGGACTCGGCTGCGCCCTCCTTGGCAACCGCTGCCTTCGCCGGCTCCCTGGGTCTTTCCTTGGCCGGCTCCTTCTCCTGCGCAGCAGAGCGCTCGACGCTGCGCTTGCCCAGGCCACCGTCCCCCGCGCCGACGACCGGCGGCGGTTGCGGCCGCTCGGCCCTGCTGCCGGAAGGCTCGCTCGGCGTTATCTCCGATCGCGGCACCGAATCGAAGGGATCGCGGAAGGCGCGGCCCACAGGCCGCGGCGCGCTCTGGTCGATCTCGCCGCCCCTGCCGGATCGCAGCTCCTGCTCCTTGGGCTCCGTGCCATGCTGGAATTCATGACCACGCGGACGCACCTCGCCGAGCTCGGATTCATCGCGCTGCGTTGCGCCCTTGGCCACGCTGTCCTTGTTCTTTGTCTTCGCAGTGGAGCCCGCGCCCGAGCCCTCGGACCCATCCGGCTCGTGCAGTCCCTTGGGGGTGGGCCGCTTGTCGGTGAGACGCAACGGGTTGAAGTAGGTCGCCACCTGCGTGAGCGTCTTCTTGTCGGTCGAGTTGATCAGCCACATGACGAGGAAGAACGCCATCATGGCGGTCATGAAGTCGGCGTAGGCGATCTTCCAGACGCCGCCGTGGTGACCGCCATCCTCGCCGCCCCCCCGGCGCCGGATGATGACGAGCTCTTGAGCCTTGCTTTCCTCACCGCTCACTTCAGCGCCTCCTCGATCTTTGCGATCCAGTCGCCGAGCCGTGTTTCGAGCACCGTCTGCCCCACCGTCGCGCGGACGTCGCTGGTCTGTTGCGGGTGGTAGGTGATGCCGGCGCGGCTTGCGCCGAGCCGCGCACGGAGCGCTTCCAGGAGGTCCGGCGCGCCGCAGATGTCGACGGGCGCGGCACCCTCCTGCGCGAGCAGGACATTGAGGTTCTCGAGCAGATCGGCGATTGCCCGCTTGCGCAGCTCTGCAGCCAGAAACGGCTGCAGCACGCGGGCGGAGGCGGCGGCGATCCGCGTCTCGATGTCTTTCAGGCCGGCGGCGAGCTGATCGGCAAGCTTCCCGCCTTCTTGCAGCGCCCAGGCCTCGCGCGCCGCCGCCAGCTCCGTGTCATGGCGCGCCTTCTGCTCCACCAGCCTTGCCGTGAGACCGGCTTCGGCATCCGCCTTCCCGCGTTCTAGTCCTTTGGCGTAGGCCTCATCGACGGCGGCCGTCTTGCTCGCCTTCAAGAGTACCGCGGCACCCGGCGCCGGCTTCGGCTCGCCGGCTGCCTCGAACTCAGGCAGATAGCGCGCAATCGCCAGGGCGCTCATGCTCTTTCGGCCCCCCGCATCCATTGTCTGAGAATGGCTGCGGCCTGGTCCTCATCATAGTCGATCATCTGCTCGAGGCGCTTCAGCGGCGTGCGTCCGAGCTTCTCTGTAAGGTCGGCGATCAGGTTGGGCTGCTCGCCTCCGGCAGTACCGGCAACGGCCGGGACCTCGGTGAGGGGTGTATCGGCCTGCAGCTTCGCGGCGGCCTCCTGCTCGCTGCTCCTGTTCTCCAGGAGCGCCCTGGTGGCCGGACGCAGGCCGAACATGATCAGCAATGCGGAGACGCCCAGGATCGCCGCGGCGTTGATCAGGCTGCTCAGATGGCTGAACAGCTGCTCGACGATGCCGGGCGAGGCAACTGGCTCGAAGGCCTGTCCACCCGTGAACTCGACGGCCGCCACCGTGATGCGGTCGCCGCGCTTCGCATCGACGCCCGCGGCCGATTCGATCAGGCGCTCGACCTCCTTGAGCTGCTTGTCGACGGCCTCGGCGCCGGCGCCCTCGCCGAGCGCGGCCAGCAGCCGCTTGCGGTTGACGACTACGGCAACGGTCAGCTGCTCGATCTTGTAGCCCTCGCTCACCGTGTTGACGACCTTGGAGCTGACTTCGTAGTTCGTCAGCTCCTCGCGGCGCTCGTTCGACCGGCGCGACTGGTCGCCGGCCGGGCTGGTGGTGGTCTGCTCGGCCGGGACGTTCTGCTCGACGCTGACGGGCGTGCGGGAGTTGGTATTCTGCTGGTTGCCCGTTTCCTTGACGACCCGCACCGAGCGCTCGACCCGGGATTCCGGGTTGTAGGAGGTCTCGTTGATCTGGCGCTTGTCGGTGTTGAGCCGCGCCGCAACGCTGATCTCGAAATTGTTGAAACCCAGGTAGGGTGTGAGCGTCTTGGCGATGTTGTCGCGCAGCTCGCGGCCGATGGTCTTCTCGAGGCTGATCATCTTCGCGGGCGTGGCGCTTGCCGAGTCGCCACCCGAGGCCAGGATCGTTCCATCCGTGCTCAGCACGGTCACCTGGTCCACGGTCATGCCGGGGACGGCGGCGGCGACGAGGTGGCGGATGGCCGGCCCCGCCGAGAAGTCGTTGGCCGATTCCGTACGGATGATGACCGAGGCCGAAGGCGGCTGCCGCGTGCGCCGGAAGGAGCCCGTTTCCGGCATGACGATATGGACGCGCGCCGCCTTCACGCCGCGCATGCCCTGGATGGTGCGGGCCATCTCCCCTTCCAGCGCCCTGACGCGCGTGATCTCCTGCATGAAGGAGGTGAGGCCGATGGAACCCAGCTTGTCGAAAAGCTCGTAGCCGGCGTTGGCGTTGCTGGGCAGTCCCTTTTCGGCCAACAGCATGCGTGCCTGTGCCGACTGCCCGCGGCGCACCAGAACGGCGGTGCCCTGGGAATTCACGTCGAAGTGGATGCCGGCCTCCTTGAGGGCGGCGCCGATGCGGCTGACATCCTGGGCGTTGAGACCGCCGTAGAGCATCTCGAGATCGGGGCGGCTCAGGTAGTAGCTGCTGAGGCCCACGGTGGCGAAGACGGTGACACCCATCAGCGTAAGCGCAAAGAGCTTGCGCCCACCCAGACCGAGCAGGCTGCTCCAAAGACGCTCCAGCTGTGCTCGCCCAATCATCGCGGCTCCGGAAAGCGGAAGAACGCGACGATGATCCCGCAGCAACCTTGCGCGGGAATGGTGTTAACCGGAGGTAAACCGGGATGGCCGGCAATATGTTGTGAATTCAACAATTCATGAGATCTAATTCATATCGCATCGCGGAGCTGGGTTTATTTACGGCCGCGGGCCTTCCGCCTGGACGCCCCCACCGCGGCGTCGGCGAGCTCGCACCATCTCACGTCCGCCGGGCTCACGGCGGCCAATGGCAAAACCGCGCAGTGCCTTTGCGGCACCGGAGCCGTGCCTCACCGCAAGGCGCGGCCGATGGAGCTGATCTCCTCGAAATCACCCGGCTTCCAGCTCTTGTCGAAGGCCGCCTGCTCCGGTCCATAGATCCGCATGTAGGCGAACCAGCCCTTGCCGGGCGTGGTCTTGATCCAGCGCCCTTCCTGGCCCTCCGGCGCGGTGGGACCGAAATAGAGATCGACGGATGAGGACGATGCGGCATCCTTCAGCTCAAACAGCGAGCGCAACGCCGCCCTGCCCTGATCCGTCTGCACCTGCGAGCGGGTCTCGGCGTCGTACGCCGTGACCGACCAGAACAGCTTGCCCGGCACCGGCTGCGGGACCGTAAGCCGATAGGTCCTGCCGCCGTCGAGAAAGGCGCCGGCCGAATCGCGGGCCGCGAGCCAATAGAGCGAGCCGGCACCCGCCGCGCGGTTGAACATGGCGGGCGAGGTGACGATTGCCTGCGCGAACCAGCGGTCGCGGGCTTCGAGGTCGAGACCGTTCGGCGTCTCGAACTGCACGCTGCCGGGGACGAGGCCGATCCACTCCCACTTGCGGTCCGGCCAATTGATGCGATCGGGTCGCGCACTGTCGAAGGCGGAGACCAGCATCTGGTCGCGGCGCGTCACGCGCCGCCGCGCCAAGTGTGGCCCGGGTGGCCTCGCTGGGGTTGAAGGGCTTGCCCTTCTCGATGCCGAGGGACCTCAGCTGGTCGATCATGGCGCGGTCGCGCTGCAGCCAGGGCTCGCTCTGCACGATCCGGTCGAGATTCTGGAAGAAGCTGGCGTCGTAGCGGATGGTGGAATCGAAGGTGACATCCTTCATGTCGGTGAATGTGTTCGCCGCGGGGTTGGCCGCCTGCGACAACGGGTAGATCTTCATGCGCTTGCCGTAGGCGATGGACCTGGCGACGTCGGCATCGCCGTGGCTTGCGAGATTGGAGCGGATCAGCGCGTAGCCGCCGAAGGTGTCGGACTGCAGGGAGATGTAGCCTTCGGGTCTCGGGCCCGAGTAGCCGGGCCGCAGGATCAGGTATTTTCCGCCAGCGCCTTTATCGTAGCCGAGCAGGCCCGCATCCTCGAGCGGCATCTGCCAGACGGTGACGATGTTGCCGTTGAACGATCCGTTGGCGTCGCCGGGCGGCAGGCCGAGGACGACCGGCCCGTCCTTGGTGTTGAAGAACACCATGAAGTAGAGCGCATCGGGGTTCGGCGTGAGCGTCTGGTTGCGCGCATCGAGCGGCCGCCCCCAATAGATGACCTGACCGACCCTGCCGTCGGTTTTGCTCAGCATTTCCTGCAGCATCAGGTCGTAGTTCACGGCCGGCATGCCCCAGATCACGGCTTCGGTCGCACGATCCTGGAGGGCACGATCGCCAGTCGCTCGGTCGGGTTCCGCGGCGTCGACGAGGCTGATGAGAAGGAGGGAAAGGCCGCCGAAGACAGTCGAAAGCCGCAGTGCACGAAGAGCTGTACGCATTGTCGGCCCTCTGATCTCGGTGTGCTGTGAGACGCAGATGGCCGCCCCTGGGATTCACGGCGGATATCGGTACAAACCCGTGATGTCGGAGGTGGCCCGCCCCGGCAACGACACCGCCTGCGCTGCGATCAGGGACGCGGTCGAGAACGTCTGTCCCGAGCGGATCAGGGCGCGAGGGCCCCGAGATAGCGGCGCACATCGGCATGGGCGACCAGCGCCTCGAAGTCCGCATGCGCGTCGCATCTGCCGGCATTGACGAACAGGAAGCACTCGCAGATCTCGCGCAGGATCTGCAATTGAAACGCGGCGGTTGGGTGCAGGCAGACGAACACGAGGCGGCCTTCGCCGCGCAGGCGCCGGAAGAAGTCGAGCATGAAGCCGATGTAGCCGTCCTGGGTATTGAACTGCGGCTCGTCGAAAAGGTGCACGAGCGGATATGAGCTGGCGGCCGAGTCGAGCAGGAGCGCCGGCTTGCGTTTTGCGAAGCGGCGCACCTGGTAGGACTGGTGGTAATGGATGGCGAGGCGGTCGCGCTGGCGGTAGCGGACGCGATGGATGTCCTGCCCTGCCACCAGAATGCGCCCGGAAGAGGGAGCATTGGAGCCCGCGATCATCTCGAACAGGGTAGTCTTGCCGGCACCGTTGGGGCCGAGCACGCCCACGATCTGAGGCTGCGTGAAGACGCGGTCAAGCTCGAGGCGAAAGGCCGGCGCGCGGTCGAGCAGGCCGCGCCGGTAGATCTTGCTGACGCGCTCCAGGGCCAGAAGCGGCGCGGGCATCATTGGAGGCCCCCCAGCATCCGGCGCTTGAGGTCAGGATCAACCCTGAGCGCTGCTACGTCCCCCTCCCAGGCGACCTGGCCCTGCGCAAGGATCACCACGCGGTCGGCGACGCTGAGCGCAACGTCGGCGTTCTGCTCGACGACGATGGCCGCAACGCCGGCTGCCTTGAGCCGTCGGATCACGCCGAGGACGTCATCGACGATCTTGGGGGCCAGTCCCTGGCTCGGCTCATCGAACAGCATCAGCCCCGGCGCACCTAGAAGCGCGCGAGCGATGGCCACCATCTGCATCTCACCCCCCGACAGCGTCTCGGCCTCGCGCCCCATCAGGTACTTGAGAGGGGTGAAGATGTCGGTGACCTCATCGAGGCCCCAGGGCCGGAACTTGCTGCGCTTGATGCCGAGGGCGAGGTTCCTGGCCACCGTCAGGGTGGGGCAGAGACGCCGGTCGTCGGGCACCCAGCCGATGCCGGCCTGGGCCACCTTGTGCGTGAGAAGTCCGGCAATGGAGCGCCCCTCGAACAGGATGTCTCCGCGCCGCGGCCGGGTGAGGCCGAGGATGGAACGCAGCACCGTGGTCTTGCCCGCACCATTAGCGCCGAGCAGCGCCAGGACCTCGCCCGCGCCGACCGACAACGATACGCCGAACAGCGCCTGCGTCTCGCCGTAGTAGGTGTCGATGCCTGCGACCTGGAGCATCACTGCAGCTGCCCGAGATTGGAAGCCTTGACCCACGCGTTTGCCTTGAGCTCGTCGGGCGTGCCGCGCGCGATCACTTGGCCCCAGTGGATGACCGAGATCTCTTCGGCGAGCGAAAACAGAAACTGCATGTCGTGCTCTATGATGACGATGGTCGCAGTGCCCTTGAGCCTGGCGACCAGCTCGGCAAGCTGCGCGCGTCCGTCGCTGCCGAGCCCGGCGGTCGGCTCGTCGAGGAACAACAACTTCGGCCTGGCGGCCAGCGCAACGGCGATCTCCAGCGCACGCCGGGCGCCGTAGGGCAGTGACTTGGCGAGGTCCTCGGCACGGTCGGCAAGGCCCACCATCTCGAGGACCGCGTACGCCTCGGCCACAAGCGTGGAATCGGCATAGGCCTGTCCGAACGGATCGCGCGCCCGCGCGCGCAGGCCGGGAAGTGCGATCGCGACGTTCTCGAACACGGTGAACTCGTCGAACAGACTCATGATCTGGAAGGAACGGGCAACACCAAGCCGGGCAATGGCCTGCGGCGAGTGTCCCGTGATGTCGCGCCCCTCGAGCAGCACCTTGCCGCGGTCGGGCTTGTAGCGGCCGGTCAGCACATTGAAGCACGTGGTCTTGCCGGCTCCGTTGGGGCCCATGATGCCCGACAGGCGGCCTTGCTCGAAAGCGAGCGACACGTCCTCGAGCACGACGCGGTCGCCGAAACGCAGATGCAGGTTTCTGGCCTCGAACAGCGGCATCGGCTCACCTTGGCTGCGGTTGCGGCTCGGCGGCTGGCCGGGGCACGCGCTTGGGTTCGGCCTTGTCGGTCCCCTGGAGCAAGCCGGCGATGCCCTCCGGCTTGAACAGCACGAGGGCCACGAACAGCAAGCCGAACCACAGCATCCAGGCGGTGGTGAGGGCACCGAGCACGTCGCGGGCGAGGAAGAAGGCGACGGCGCCGATCACCGGCCCCCAGAACGACACGAGCCCGCCGCCGACCAGCGTCATCATCACGACGTAGCCCGAGTAGTGCAGGCTCATGACGTCGGGGAAGGCGGACGCCTGTGCCATGGCGAAGAGGCCGCCGGCGAGCCCCGAGAGGCCGGCCGAGAGGACGAGCGCCGCTGCCTTGAAGGCCCACACGTCGTAGCCGACGAAACGGGCGCGCGTCTCGTTCTGCTTGATGGCCTTGAGCACGCGCCCGAACGGCGAGTGCGTAAGGCGCCACAGCAGCAGCGATACGATCATGAACACGGCCAGCACGAAGTAGTAGAGGGCAACGTTGTGTTTGAGATCGAAAGCAACCACACCGAAGTCCGCGGGCAGCCGCGCGATCTTGAGGAGCCCATCTTCGCCGCCGGTGATGCCATGCGCCTTGATGGCGACGAACCAGAACACCTGGCCGAAAGCGATGGTCATCAGAGCGTAGTAGATGCCGCGCCGGTGAGAGATGAAGAGGGCGACCAGAGTGCCGCCGGCGGCTGCCGCAAGCGCGGCGACCAAGAGGCAGAGCCACAGATTGGCGGCCAGATTGAACTGGGCCAGGCCGAAGGCATAGGCGCCGAGCCCGAAGAAGGCGCCGTGCCCGAAGGAAGGCAGGCCGGAGTGCCCGAGCACGAGATTGTAGGCCAGCGCATAGGTGGCCCAGATCAGGATCTCCACGCCGAGGTATTGGTAGAGGCCGACCCGCTCGATCCAAAAGGGCACCGAGGCAAACAGCAGCCATGCCGCCAGCATCGGCAGGGTGAAGGTTGGAACGGTCCGGCCTGCCAGCATCTCATGCCTCCAGGACGCTCTTCTTGCCGAACAGCCCGCGCGCCCGGAATGTCACGACAAGGATAAGCAGCAGGTACATTGACATCAGCGACCATTCGGACGCATAGGCGCCCGACAGGCCCACGACCATGCCGACCAGGAGCCCGGCCGTCACCGCACCCCAAAAGCTTCCAACCCCACCCAGCACGATGATGACGAAGGCCGGCACCACCGCATCGACACCCATGTGCGGACGAATGCCCCACAACGGCGCCAGGATCACGCCGGCAATAGCGGCCAGCATGGTGCCGAGGACGAACACCCATACCCTGAGGCGGGCGAGATCGATGCCGAGCGCCTGCACGATCTCGCTGTCGTGCGCGCCGGCCTTGACCATGGCGCCAAAGCGCGTGCACTCGACGATGACCCAGACCCCGGCCATGGCCAGGATCGCCAGCGCCGCCGCCCAGAAGCGGTAGGTCGACCAGATGAGGTCGAGCATGATGAAGCCGCCCGACATCTCGCGCGGCACGGGCAGCAGGTAGTCGCGCGTACCCCATACCTGCCGGATCAACTCCTCGAGCACCATGGCAGCCCCGAAGGTCAGGAGCAGGCCGTAGAGCGGATCACGGCCGTAGGTGCGCCGCATCATGCGCTCGAGCACCAACCCGAACGGGGCGACGAGAATGGGAGCGACGAGGAGCGCCGCGGCGAAGCGCCAGAGGAGAGGCACCGCGGCCCAGGCCTGCACCAGGTCCGGCGGCAGCGGCAGCCATGGGGTGGCAATCGCGTAGGCAAAGTAGGCGCCGAGCGCAAACAGTGAGCCGTGCGCCAGATTGATCTGCTCCATCAGCCCGAGGATCAGCATGAAGCCGAGCGCGATCAGGCCGAACAGCAGGCCGAGCGTGATGCCGTTGACGAGATGCGGCAGCAGGTTGAGCACGGACGCGCGCGTCCTTGACTGGGCTCCCTCTCCCCGCGAGCGGGGAGAGGGAGGGGCCAACTACAGCTCGAAGCTCGGCACCTCGTCGTAGGCCTTGAGCTTGCACTTGCCGGGTGCCGCATCATCGAGCGCCTGCTCCGGTTTGGTCCAGCTCATGATCTCGAAGAGGTCGGTATTGTCCGACGGCTTGGCGTTGCGGCGGGCGAGATAGATGGTTTGCTGCACCTGGTGCGTGACGGGATCGATGTAGGCGTCGAAGTGCTGCATGCGCTCGGCTGCCGGCATCTTGTGGCCTTCGAGCTGCTTGATGACGGCGATGTTGTTGGTGGAGCCCGCACGCTCGATGGCTCTCAACAGCTCGCGCGTGGCCATGTAGCCGTTGTAGGAGACGTTGCCCGGCACGGGGATCGGCGACTTGGGATAGGCAGTCTGCCAGCGCTTGACGAACTCGGCGACGCCCGGCAGCGGCAGCTTGTGATACCAGGTGGTGCCGAACACGCCGAACAGCGTCTGCGGCGCGCCCCACACGTCCGGCCAGTCCTGCTGATTGTTGATCCAGGCTGCCTTGTCCTCGAGCTTGAGGTCGCTCACCTGCTGGCGCAGCGCCTTGATGTCGTCGCCGCCGACTGCGGTCGCCACCACGTCGGGCTTGGCCTGCTGCACCTTCAGAAGATAGGAAGCGAAGTCGCGCGTATTCTGCGGCACGAGCAGGTTGTCGATGATCTGCCCGCCGGCCTTCTCCACCTGCGCCTTGGTCGCAGCAGACGTGGTGTGGCCCCAGACGTAGTCATTGGTGAGCAGAAGCCACTTCTTGCCGATCTTCTCCACCGCGTTCTGCACGGCGGCCTTTGAGAAGTTGGTGCCGTTGCCATCCCACACGAACTTGACGCGCGAGCAGTTTCCCCCGGCCTCGCTCGGTGCGGAGGAGTTGGTGTTGAGGTAGATGGTGCCGTACTTGTTTGCCACCTGGGTGATGGCATTGGCGACACCCGAGTGCACCGCGCCGATCAGGAAGCCGCATTGCTCCTGCGAGATGAAGCGCTCGGCCACGCGCGTGCCGGTCGCGGGATTGGTCTCCGTATCGGCCGTGATCCACTCGACCTTGCGGCCGAGCACCCCGCCCTTGGCGTTGAACTCGTCGACGGCGAGGCGGATACCGAGCGCATCGTCCTGGCCGCTGTTGCCGTATTGGCCGCTGGCGTCGCAGGTGAGGCCGAGCTTGATCGGCTTCTTGGCGCCCTGAGCCCAAACCCGGTTGTGCTGCCAAGGTCCAAAAAACGTGGCGGTGCCGCCAGCGGCGGCCGCCATCAGGCTGCCCTGCACCAGGCCGCGACGCGTGATCTTGCGCTGGTTCATCGTCTCCTCCTCCTGCTGCTATTGGCCGTACGCCTCGTTTGACGACGGCTCGTCGTTGGGGCATAGAATAAACATTCCATCGCTTGATGCAATGTGAAATAAAAAGATCATCGGCGTTCCGCGCCAATGGGCGCTGGTGGAAGACATGACGGTGAGACAGCACACCTCCCAGCACGAGACCTACGAGTCCCTGCGCGCCGAGATCGCCCGGCGCCACCCGCGCTTCGCCGACCGCCTGAAGCAGATCGCCGAGTTCGCCCTCGACCATCCCACCGAGATTGCGCTCGGCACCGTAGCGGAGGTGGCCCAGCGCGCACGTGTGCAGCCCTCGGCGATCGTTCGGTTCGCGCGCGCCATGGGCTACGGCGGGTTCTCCGAGATGCAGCAGGTGTTCCGCTCGCGGCTCGTCGCCAGCGTGGCACCGAGCTACAAGGAGCGCATCTCCGGTTTGCGCCGTGATGGGCGCTTCCATGACGGCAAGAACCCGCGCGCCGTGCTCACCCGCTTCGCCTCGGAGGGCATCGTCGCGCTCGAGAGCCTGCAGGACTGCGCGCGTGAGAAGGACCTGGCGCGCGCCATCGCTCTCCTGGGCGCGGCGCAGACCATCTACGTGCTGGGGCTGGGCGGCTCCTTTCCCGTGGCCGCACATCTCACCTACGTGCTGCGCAAGCTCGGCAGGCGGGTGGCAATTCTCGACGGGCTCGGCAGCGCGCTCGGCGATCAGGCAGCGGCCGCAACGCGCAAGGACGCGCTCATCGCCATCAGCTTCAGAACCTACAATCCCGATACCGTGCGCCTCTTCCCGGCGCTGTTGGCGCGCGGCCTTCCCACCGTCTCCATCACCGACAGCCTGCTCAGCCCCATCGTCGAGGGCGCCGACGTCGTGTTCGAGATCCCGGACATGCCGGAAGCGGCCCTGCGCACCATGGTTGGACCCATGTGCCTGGTGCAGAGCCTTGCGGTGGGATTGTCGCTGACGCTCGACTGAGCGCCGCGATCGCGCTGGGCTCGCCGTGCGCGGCGAACCAAGAGAGTTCCTCGCGGCTCTTCGCCGCAGCAACCACCCAGCCATCGACGGGTAAGCCTGTCCTCCAGACCGAGGACCGCCACCGAATGTGATACGCGAATCACCACCAAGCAGGACACGGGCCCACGCCCAAACTGTCGGCAGCGACTTTCCTGATCGCGCCTGACCCGCGACGCGTTTGAGCCAGCAGAATCTGACCTTCCGCGTTTCCGCTCGTGCCCACCTCTTCGAAGCAACTCCGGAGGGGCGCCGCATTCCGACGCGGCCGGTAGAAATCACTTCCGCACTAGCCTTCACAGCCAACCCATGAGGACAGCATGTTCGGCAATATCATCAAGGACAAGGTCGCCGTCGTAACCGGCGGAGCGATTGGCATGGGCGAGGCTTCGGTCCGGCTGTTCGTCCGCGAAGGCGGCAAGGCCGTGATCGTCGACACCAATGCCGAGCGCGGCCAGGCGCTGGCCGCCGAGCTGCCGAAGGGCAGCGCCATCTTCGTCAAGACCGATGTGTCCAGCGAGGACAGCGTCGCCCAGGCCGTCAAGACGGCGATCGACAAGTTCTCGCGCATCGACATCCTCGTGAACTGCGCGGGGATCACCTCGCTCTGGGGGCCCGTCCTGATCGAGGACGTGAAACTGTAGGACTGGAACCGGATGATGTCGATCAACCTGACCGGCACCTTCCTGGTGATCAAGCACACGATGCCGCACATGAAGCGTCAGAAGTACGGGCGCATCGTCAACATCTCGTCCACGGCCGCCATCGGCACGGGCTACAAGGGGGGGCGGCCCGTATGCGGCATCGAAGGCGGGCATGCTGGGCCTGACGAAGATGGTCGCGAAGGAAGGCGGCTCCTACGGCATCACCTGCAATGCCATCGGCCCCGGCCCGGTCAAGACGCCGACCCGGCCTTATGTGAGCTTCGGCCAGGATATGGTCGAGCGGATCATCTCGCGCCTGAAGTATCCGGTGTGACTCAGGCGTCGATGCAAGCCTGCGAGGCCGTCGCTCCGATCCCGGCACCTGCGCTGCACGCGTTCATCGTCGACCTGCTGTCGGCGGTGAGCGTGCCGGGCGAGCCTGCAGACATGACCGCCACCTGCCTGGTGGACGCGGAGTTGCGGGGGTTGCCGTCGCATGGCGTTCTGCGTCTGCCGGTGTATGTGGAGCGCATACGGCACGGCTTGACATCATTCAGCCGGACCTGCGGCAGAGCATCAGCGAGGTGTTGCGGATCGCGAACTTCGCGGCAGCGTGGGACATTCCGTGCATCCCGCACTTTTTCGGCCCTGGCCTGCGGTTCGCCGCTACGATCCACCTTCTGGCGGCCATCTCCAACGCCGAGCTTTGCGAATATCCCACCACCAACAATCCGCTGCGGTTCGAGCTCATGGACCAGCCGCTCGCGGCGGAGAAGGGTGTCGTTTCGCTGCCGACGGGGCCGGGGCTTGGCGTGAGCCTCAATGAAAAGACTTTGGCCCGCTATCGCATCGACTAGGGCAGCGCCCCCACCTGCGGTCTGCAGAACCCCTTAGGTTCCCGCATCTCCGCCGCCGATCGCAAGGCTCAGCCGTCCTGCAGCCTCGCGAAGGGCTTCGCGCGCCTGGTCGAGACTCTTGCGGTTCGGATCGTCCAGTTGCTCGAGATAGGGCACCGCCAGGGCGGCCACGGCGTTGCCGTCGAATGTGCGGACCGGAAAGCTGATGCCCCGAACGCCGCGCACCTGGACGCTGTCCATCTCGGCGTAGCCGCGCCGGCGCACTCCGTCCAGGACCTTTCGCATGGCCCCCAGGTCCTTGCGCGCTACGGCACGCGCTCTGTGATGGAGGGTGCCTGACAGGCGATGAGCACGTATCCTGAAGCCGACTGAAGGATGTCGATGCGCGCCCCCATGCGGACGCTGAAGCCCATGCCTCCCATGCTGTCGACCTGCGCGACTACGAGCTGGGCGCCGCCGTGGTAGACGGTGAGATGACAGGATTGGTCGAGGGTGCGGGCGAGCTCGTTCATCAATGGCATAGCTTCGGTCAGGAGCCGCTTCATCGGAGGATGGCGATGCGACAGCTCGAAGAGCTTATAAGTGAGCGTGTAGCGGTCGCCGTCAGCCACTGTCGCGAGATAGCCGCGATCCCGCAGGCACGCGATCATGCGGAAGATTTCGCTGACGGACCTGTCGAGCCGATTGGCGATTTCCGTCTGCGTCAGGCCGCGCGGGGTGTCGGCAAGGAGCTCCAGGATATCCAGCCCCTTCTCGAGCGCCGGCACCGGATAGCGGCACCCGTTGACGGATGAGCGCGCCGTCATTTCGTCATTCAACGTTGTCATTCCGAGCAATATCCATATTGGCTACTTGATGCCGTCGGCGGATGGCCGAGAATACTACGCCGCTCCCAGGCGTCGACAGACTGTTTTCGCCACGGTCCGCATGCGCATCTCTATCTGTGGGCGCACCGGCATTGCATCTCCTTACTTCTCCCGACTGGTAGCGGCCCGGGAGCGCGCGCCAGGCGCCTCGCGGATTCCAGGTATGAATGCGGTGCTCCGCCGACCGGCGCGAGCGCCCGCCGATCCCGGCACGGCCTTCCACCTCGAGTGTCCGCTCCTACAAGCCGATGGAACCGGCGCAGGCAAAGCAAGACCGGCCGCGCGAGGGCGCGGCCGGTCTCGTCTTCTTTCTGTAGTGCCCCGATCCTAGCGGAAGAGGCTGAGGATGCTCTGGCTCGAGCCGTTGGCGATGCTCAGTGCCTGGATGCCCAGCTGCTGCTGGACCTGCAGGGCCTGCAGCCTGGTCGACTCCTCGTTCATGTCGGCGTCAACCAGCGTGCCGATGCCGCGGTCGAGCGCGTCCATCAGGTTACCAACGAAGTCGGTCTGCAGGTCGATGCGCGACTTGATTGCACCGAGGTTGCTCGCCGCCGTCGCCATCTCCTTGATGGCCGCGTCGGCGCCGGAGATGTAGCTGTTGAGCGTGGTCACGTCCGCGGTGCTGTCCGTCAAGGCGGCGATGGTCAACGTGGAGATCGCGAACGTACCTGTCGCCTCCGCGATGGTGCCCGCGGCGACGCGCTTGCCGTCGAGGATGCCGGCGGCGGCGTCCGTCGTGCCCGCGTTGGCGTCGAACAGGTCCATTCCGGCGGTATCGATGGCGATCGTCTGCACGGTCACCGCGCCACCGGCGCGCGTGAACGAGGCGACGACGTTCTTGGTGGCGTTGAAGCCGGCAGCGCTCGAGTCGACCGACAGCCAGTTCTCACCGGAGAACGAGGCGGAGTCGGCGATGCTCTTGAGCTGCTTCTGCAGCTCGGTGATCTCGGTCTGCACCTTGGCCTTGTCGACGCCCGGCTCGCGAGCGGCGATCAGCTTGGTCTTGATCTGGTTGACGACATCGATGGCGCTGTCGACGGCGGTATAGGCGACGTCGACCATGCTGGCACCGAGGCCGAGCGCGTCCTGAACCGTGGAGAGCGCTGCCTTGTCCGACCGCATCGTGGTCGCGATCGACCAGTAGGCGGCGTTGTCGGATGCTTCGGAAACGCGAAGACCCGTAGAGATGCGGTTCTGCGTTTCGGTAAGGGCCTTGTTGGTCTGGGTAAGCGACTGCAGCGCGGTCATCGCTGCGACGTTGGTATTGATACTGCTCATCTGGGCTCCCCCTAGGGGTACTGGTGACAGACGGGGGACCACCGGGGCAATGCCCGTTTGGCAGAGCGCTATTTGGCCTGGAGCCCCCCTAAAAACCGCTCCAACCTGCCATGGCCATATGGTTAAACGATAAGCCTTGCGTATTGCTTAATACGCACGCAAATGATTCGCGGCATTGAGGGGAGAGGGCGGAACGGTCACGCGAAGGAGCGGATGAGGCCTCCTATGAGAAGGTTCCAGCCGTCGATCAGCACGAAAAACAGGACCTTGAAGGGGAGGGAAATGACGGTCGGCGGCAGCATCATCATGCCCATCGACATGGTCAGCGTCGCCACGATCATGTCGATGACAAGGAACGGGAGGACGATGAGAAAGCCGATCTCGAAGCCGCGCCGCAGCTCCGAGATCATGAAGGCGGGTATAAGGACGCGCAGGTCGATCTCGGGATCGTCCTGGCGCGTGCGCAGCGTATCGCTGGCGAGATCCGTGAAGAGCTTCAAATCCTTGTCGCGAACGTTGGCGCGCATGAACGTTCGGAACGGCTCGCTGATGCGGGCATAGGCCTCCTTCTCCGTGATCTTGTTCTCCATTAGCGGCTGCACGCCGCCCTGCCAGGCTTTGTCGAAGGTCGGCCCCATCACGTAGAAGGTCATGAAAAGGGCCAGGCTGATCAGGATCAGGTTGGCGGGCGTGGTCTGCAGCCCGAGGCCGGCGCGCAGGAACGACAGGGCGACGACGAAGCGCGTGAAGCAGGTGACCATGATGAGCAGGCCCGGCGCCACCGACAGCACGGTAACGACGACGATGAGTTGCACGATCCTGCCGGCTGCCGTGGCATCGCCCGGCGGGATCAGCGACTCCAGGCTCGGGACCTGCGCAGCGACCGGGGAGGCCGCCAGCAGGGCGAGCGCGAGAGTGCCGAAGAATGCGGGGAGCAGCCTGGTCATTCGAGCATCAGCGACTGGACGACCAGCTCCTTGACCTTGCCCCCGCTGCGGATGCGGGCGCGCTCGTTGAGGTCCTCGCGCAGATGGAGGAAGCCGCTCGGGCCTTCGATCTGCGCCAGGGGGACGGTGCGCAGGTAGGCCACGAAGTCCTCGACGATGGCGGCCGAGACCGCGTTGCTCTCGGGTAGCTCGCCGACCACGATCGCGGCTTCGAGCCGGATCCAGGCTTTTTTCGGTCCGGCCAGGTTGGTAACGACCGCCGGCAATGTCTTCACCGTCATCGTGTCGGCCTGCTTGGACTTCTGGGAGGACGCGGCGGCGGGCTCCGGCTTGGCGCTGGCCTTGTCGGCTCTCCCCAGCACCATCATGCCGAACAGGCCGCCCGCGCCCACCGCAAAGCAGGTGAGAAACGCCATCTCGATCACCACCGAGATCATGGAGGGCTTCTTCGGCACCGCCGCCTTGCCATCGTCCGTGGCCGCTGCGCGTGCCATGTCAGAACGGGAGCAGAAGGTCGAAGAGCTGGTGGCCCCAGCCCGGCTGCTGCACCTCCGTGATGCGCCCGCGTCCGCCGTAGGAGATGCGCGCTTCGGCGATTTTGTCGTAGGAGACGGTATTGTCGGTAGCAATGTCGCGCGGCCGCAGGACGCCCGCGACGCTCAGCACGCGCACCTCGTAGTTGACGCGCACCTCCTGTGATCCGCTGATCACCAGGTTGCCGTTGGGTAGAACCTCGGTGACGACGGCGGCGACGAGCAGATCGATGCTCTCCGACCGGGTGACCGCGCCTTCGCCCTTCGTCGCCGTCTTCGAACCGAGGTTCGAGCCGATGGCAGCGTCACCCTTGCCTTTGAGAAAGCCCGTGTTGATGTCGTACTTCAGGTCGTAGTTGAGGTCGCGCTTGGAGTCGCGGGACCGCTCGGACGTGCTGTCGAGGGAGGCCTTGTCCTTGATCTGGATCTTGACGGTGACGACGTCACCCACGCGCATCGCGCGCGGATCACGAAAGAGGTCGGCGCTGGCATCCTGCCAGAAGGATTTGCTGGGCGTCGGCCCGGCTTCGTGCGGATGGATCAGCATGGGCGTGCGGTTGGGATGCAGGCCCGACCCCACCGGCGTCAGTACCGGCTCGCGGCTGATGTCGACGATCTTGTCGACGCAGCCGGCAAGTAGGAATGATGCGGCCAGCGCGAGCAGGGCTGCTCGGGTCACGACCTATTCTCCCGAGCCTGTGCCTTGGGCCTGCCGGGTTTGTCGACGTTGGCAGCGCCTGCGATCGTGGCGGTCAGGCGGGCCGCCTTGGCGGCGTCCATCTCGTTGAGGATGAGGCTGGCGCTGCGCGGCTCGAGCTTCGTGAGAACCGCGGCCGCCATCTCCTCGTCCATGGCCACGAGCTGGGCCGCAGCCGCGTCGGGCCGCATACGCGCGTAGATCGTCACCACGGTTTCCTGGGCCTTCTTGGAGAACTCGTCGCGCCGGGCAAGCCATTTCTGGTACTCGGCGGTCTTCTCCTCAAGCTGCACCACGCGCTTGGCAATCTCGTCCTCGAGGTCCGCGAGCACCTTCTTCTGCCAGGCGACTCTGGCATCCGCGGCGGCGTCGGCAATCTTGATGCAGTACTCGCGCGCCATCTCTCCGTCCACCTTGGGCCCTTCGTTTGGCCGCGCCCTGTCGGAGAGCGCGGCGGTCTCGGCGGCGACGGTTGCGAGCGGGGGCAGCTGTGCGGGTGCGGGTACCGGTACGGGCGCAGCTGCCGGTGCCGGCTTGGCAGGCGATGCGGCCACCCGCGGTGGCGAGGCGGGCGCGCGGGCTTGCCGGGGCGCCCGCGCCTCTCCCCTGCGCGCAGCCTCGGTGGTGGGCGGATTCACGGCGACCACGGTATCCCAACCTTGTGCGCGCGCAGGCTCGCACAGGCCGATCGCTGCACACAGGGCGACGAGGCCGATGCCTGCCAGGAGCGGATGCCGGCGAGCGCGCGTCATTGCACCACCAGATCGGCTTGCAGCGCCCCTGCCGACTTGATGGCCTGCAGGATGGCGATGATGCCGTTGGGCTTGAGCCCGATCCTGTTGAGCCCGGCCACCAGCGTCTGCAGGCTGGTGCCGCGCACGATAGCGAGGTGGCCGCCCTCCTGCTCGGCGACGACGGTGGTCTCCGGCGTGATGACGGTCTCGCCTCTGGAGAAGGGCAGCGGCTGGGAGACCTTGGCGCTCTCGCTGACGCGGACCGTGAGATTGCCGTGTGCGACAGCCACCGTGGAGACCTGCACATCCTTGCCGATCACGATCGTGCCCGTGCGCTCGTCGATGACGACGCGCGCGGGAGCATCGGTGACCACCCTGAGCTCACCGATGTCCGCCAGGAAGCGGGCCGCGTTGATGAAGAATGGCCGGTTGATGGAGACGGTGCGCAGATCGTTCTCGCGCGCCGCCTTGACGCCGTAGCGCAGCATGGTGTGAGCGTTGATGGCGTCGGCCACGTTGACAGCCGTGTTGAAGTCGGGATTGCGCAGCTCGAGGACCAGGATCTTCTCGTCGCTCAGCTTGCCCGGGGCCTCGCGCTCGACCAGCGCACCGTTGGGGATGCGGCCCGTGGTGGGTACGCCCTGCGTGATCGTCTCGGCCTTCCCGCCCGTGGCGAAACCCGCCACCGCCAGCGGCCCCTGGCCGACCGCGTAGATCTGGTTGTCGGCGCCCATCAGCGGCGTCAGCACCAGCGAGCCGCCGGTCAGCGACGTGGCATCGCCGAGCGAGGACACGGTGACGTCGATGCGTGCGCCCTTGCCAACGAACGGGGGAAGGTCGGCCGTGACGATCACGGCTGCCACGTTGCGCGTGCGAGCCTTGGCGTTGCGCACGTTGATGCCCATACGGTCGAGCATCGACTGCAGGGATTGCTCGGTGAACGGCGAGTTGCGCAGGCTGTCGCCGGTGCCGTTGAGACCGATGACGAGGCCGTAGCCGACGAGCTGATTGGCGCGCACACCCTGCACGGAGATGATGTCCTTGATGCGCGTGGCTGCCTGCGCCGGGCCGGCGAGGATGCACGCGAGCATGGCCAGCGCGAGGGATCGGATCATGGTGCACCGAGCCTAACGCTGCCGTCGCCAGCGACCATGCCCTTGATCACGGTGCCGCTGTCCATGTTGCGCAGACTCACCATGTCGCCGGCGCCGCCGTTCTGCAGGGCCATGGCGCGGGTGGAGATGGTCAGGCCGCCCTCCTCGAAGATGACGAGCGCGGTCTTGCCCTGGGTGACGAGGTAGGGATCGCGGACGTGCGCGATGGGGATCGGCTGGCCCGGCAGCAGCGTGCGCTTCGCCACCTTGCCGGCAAGGCCCTCGGAGGTCTCGAAGACGGTCGAGCGCGCCACGGTGCGGGCAATGAAGGCGCGCGGCACCAGCATCTCCTCCGTCACCGTGTCGCCGGGATAGACGATCGCCTTCGGCACCGGCAGCTCCAGATCGTCGGCGCGCACCGTCTGCGCCGCGCACAGGACGGCCGCAGCGGCCGTGACCGCGAGCCCCGATATCCAGCTCTGCCGACGGAGCGTTTGCATGGCCTAGCGCAAGCCCTTGGCGACAGTGCCGAACATCTCGTCGGCGGCCTGGATGACCTTGGAGTTCATCTCGTAGGCGCGCTGCGCGGCGATGAGCTCGGTGATCTCCTTGACGGGGTCGACGTTGGAGTTCTCCAGGTAGCCCTGCTGCACCGTGCCGAAGCCGGGGTCGCCGGGAACACCGACGACCGCCGTTCCGGAGGCCGTGGTCTCGCGATAGAGGTTGCCGCCGAGCGGCTCCAGCCCCGCATCGTTGATGAAGTTGGCAACGGTGAGCTGGCCCAGGAGCTGCAGCGTGTTCTGCGCGCCGACACGCACGTAGACCTGCCCGGTCTCGTTGACGATCACATCGGTTGCATCGGCGGGGATGGTCATGGCGGGCTGCACGACGTAGCCGTCGACCGTGACGATCTGGCCGGTCGCATTCTTGTTGAAGGCGCCGGCGCGCGTGTAGATGTTCTCGCCGTTGGCGTTGGCAACCTGGAACCAGCCGCGCCCGTTGAGGGCGAGGTCGAGCTTGTTGCCCGTGCTGGCGAGCGCTCCTTGCATATGCAGATTGCGGACGGAAGCCGTCCGGGCGCCGAGGCCGATCTGGGCGCCCTCCGGAATGGACTCCTGACCGCCGCGGTTGGGTGCGCCGGCCGTGCGCTCGGCCTGATAGATCAGGTCGGTGAACTCCGCCCGCGAGCGCTTGAAGCTGGTGGTATTGATGTTGGCGATGTTGTTGGCGACCACTTCGACGTTGGTCTGCTGCACTTTCATGCCGGTCGCGGCGATGGCAAGCGCTCTCACGATACGTACCCCTCAGATTGACATGCGGCTCACTTCCAGGAACGCGGAGACCACCTTGTCGCGGATGGCGATGGCGGTTTGCAGCGTCTGCTCGGTGGTCATGACGGCCTCGACGACCTGCTGCGTGGTGGCCTGCCCGCGCACACCGGCGAGGGCGGTGGCCTCGCCAGCCTTCAGCGTGCTTACCGTGTTGCCGGCGAGCTGGGCGAGGAAGCTGCCGAAATCGGCGCCGGCATCGCCGGCAGCCGCAGGCGAGGCGCCGCGGGAGGGCGCCAGCGAGGTTTCAGGGGCGGAGCCGGCCGCCGCGGCGTTGGAGACGCCTGAAATGGGATCCAGCATCAGTTGCTCCGCAACAGGTCGATGGTCATGGCGATCAGCTCGCGCGCCTGCTTGATCACCTGCAGGTTGGCTTCATAGGAGCGGTTCGCCTCTTGCATATCGGCTACCTCGGAGACGATGTCGACATTGGGCAACTTGACGTAGCCGTTAGCGTCGGCGGCGGGGTGGCTCGGGTTGTGCTCGATGCGATAGGGTGTGCGGTGGCGCTCGATGCCGGCGACCTTTACCAGGCTGGCGCCGAGCGCCTCGTCGACCTCGTTCTCGAACGTCACGACCTTGCGCGTGTAGGGGTCGCCGCCGGGCGTCGACGCGGTGGACTGGGCGTTGGCCAGGTTCTCGCTGACGACGCGCAAGCGCTTCGACTGCGCCTCCAGTCCCGATGCACCGACCTTGAGGGCAACCCGCAGCGGATCGTACATGGGCATCACACCTTCGCGCTCGCCAGGATCATGCGGTGGAATGCTTTGGCGATGCTGGTGTTGAGGCGGTAAGCCCTGTTGACCTCGCCGGCGTTGATCAGCTCCTGCTCGATGCTGACGCTGTTGCCGGAGTGCGTGACGTCCCAGGAGGACGAGTTGGCGGCCTCCACGGTGGACGTCCTGGCTCCGCCCTCGGCGAGATGGCCGGCATGGGTCGAGTTCATCGACAGCCGCGTCATTTCGAGGGCTTTCTCGAACGGCTCGACGTCCAGGGCCTTGTAGCCGGGGGTGTTGGCGTTGGCGATGTTGCCGGCAATCGTGCTCTGGCGCACCGACAACCATCGGTTCTGGCGCGACACGATATCGAAAAGATGGATGACCGACACCGGCCGCTCTCCCAGGAGTACCCCAGCGGATTTGTAGGCGACCAATCTTGTACGAGGCTTGCGCTGACCCCACCGTAGCGGCCAAACTCGAACAGTCGACGCGCTGCCTCCCTCGCATCGCTGAACGCGTCGGAAAAAAGGGAAGGACACGACGCAGACGGACGGCACCGAAACACGAGGGCCGCCGCCGCGCCGGGGGACGACATGGATGACCCAGCCCTCATCCTGGCCATGCGCGTCCTGACCCTGGTCGGCGCTCCCATCATACTGGGCCTCGCCGCCTCGACGTGGCTGCGCGCGGCCTTGTATTCGGCCCTTGCTCTCTACCTGCTGCCCGTCGCCACGTTCGGCTGGGAGTTGTACGCGCTCTATGCTGCAGGCGCCCCCTTGCCTGGGCGGGAAGCGGCCCTTAAGCAGGTGTACCTGCTGATAGGATCAGCCGTTGCCGGCGCGGTCTTGGGCCTACTGGTGTACGCAGCAAAGCGTCTCTGCCAGGCAGCCTGGCGCGCCGTCCGTGCAACACTCGCGCGCTGATGTCGCCTGCCCTTTGCGGGCTGTGAACAACGCAGGTCACTTGCCTTGCCACTGATGCCGCGAGCACCTACCGTTGATTCTCCGTGCGCGTCATCTCGAAGAGACTCGGAGACACCGTCATGAAGAAGAAGGACGCGAAGAAGGCTGCACCCAAGGCCAAGCCCGCCAGGGCGAAGAAGAAGTAACTGCACCTCACGCACGCAACGCTTGCGTACGCAGACGGCCCCCATCGGGGCCGTTTCGCTTTCTTGTCCCTTACGAAGATTTCATCCTGCCCAGCCTCCACTTCGGCGCCTGCCGACCCCATCTAGAGGGTGTGACCGATGCCCCCCCGTCACGGTCACCAGCGCCGCCCACTCCCTCTGCGCGGCGCTCGCGGGAGCGGTAGCGACTATGTCCCCCCCAACTGCTGCTCCCGCTTTCTCTTAGCGAGGAGCGTTGGTGTGGCGTCAACCTACACGTATTCCGAGCATGTCCGAGCCTACCTCTTCGAGTGCGAGGACGATGGCCTCTTTGCGGTCTCCCTCGACCCGAGCGGCGCGAACATCCCCAAGCGCTATTGCCACGAGGGGTGGACCCTCAGAGAGGAGTTCGATCTGGGCATTGACGAGCCGATGCCGATCGCGATCGAGCCCGGCCCGGTCATTCAAGGCATTCGCACGGCCGGATATTACGTGTGGCGGCAGGGAAGAAAGCATTGACGCCGTGCCTCTTCGAGGCACTCCATAGCGCGCGCTTCAGGTCGAGAGAAGGACGGCGCTCGACAGGCGCTGCCGAGGGATCGGCGTCAGGCGAGCGTCGCTGATCGCGTCGACCAGACGCTGGGTGTTGTCCTCGGGCCTGGCGGAGCTCGGCCCGAAGGCGATGTAGGTGATGTCGACGCCGGCGTGCAGCGCCTCGAGGATCAGGCGGAAATAGACGGTGACGCCCTGGTTGGCGAACTCCATGTCGAGTGCCACGGCCGGCGTCTCTCCCCACTTGAGCTGCACGTCGCCGGAAAGCCCGAACGCCAACGTGCCCGGCCTGAAGTAGAGCTCGGTCGAGGAGTTGACGAGATTGGCGATATTGCCGAACTGCTCGGTGCGCAGGTAGGCAACGAGATCGGTGGCATCGATCAGGCGAAGTTCGGCTGCCACGTCCCTGAGGCCGTCCGCCAGGGCCTTCTCGCGCTCGAGGGTGTGGGCATTTCCGGTTCTCAGCATGCTGCCTTCTAGCCCGCTTAGCTTGTCCGGGCCTGACGGCCGAGCACGAAGAAGACGATCTGCGCCACCGCCTTGTAGAACTCGGGCGGGATCATCTTGTCGACCTCCACCGCCTTGTAGAGAGAGCGAGCAAGGGCCTTGTCCTCGATGATGGGAATGCCGTGCTCGGCCGCGATCTCGCGGATCTTCAACGCGATGAGGTCCTGTCCCTTGGCCACGACCAACGGCGCACCACCCTCCTCGCGCACATAGCGCAGCGCCACGGCGAAGTGCGTCGGGTTGGCGATCACCAGCGTCGCCCTCGGCACCGCGGCCATCATGCGCTTGCGCATGCGGTCGCGTGCCAGCGACCGCAGCCGAGCCTTGACGATCGGGTCGCCATCGGCCTGCTTCAGCTCGTCCTTCACCTCCTGGCGGGTCATGCGCAGGTCGCGCTGCCAGGAGACGCGGGTCCACACGATGTCGGCCGCCACCAGTACGAGCGTTGCCACGGCGACCGTGGCGACGAGGCGCGAAGCGAGACTAAGGATCAGGCCGGGAAGCGCCGCCGGCTCCATGAAGATGGCATTGACGACCTCGTTGGAGCCCGACCGCAGGACCATGTAGCCGAGCAGGCAGACGGCACCCAGCTTGAAGGCGGACTTGAGAAACTCGACCTGTCCACGCACGCCGAAGAGGCGGCTCCAGCCCTTGGCGATGGATATGCGGGAAAGCTCGGGCTTGATGCGGGTCGCAACCAGCCGCGGGGCGTTCTGCAGCATCGATGACAGGACCCCGGCCGCGCCCAGCACGATGACGGCCGGCAGCAGCAGGCGCGCCGCGGGCATGCCGACGGCATCGAACAGGCGCGCGGAATCGACGCTGCTCTCGAGCGACCAGCCACCTGGATCGTCGATCAGGCGTCGCAGGGTGGCGGTGACGTCGCCGACCGCGTCGACGAGAAAGAAGCCGGCGACGATCAGGATGCCGAGGAGTCCCGCAAGGGTTGCCGCCTCCCGCGAGTAGGGGACATTGCCCTGCTCATAGGCGTCCCTGATCTTCTTGTCGGTTGGTTCTTCTGTTTTGCTTTCTTTGTCCTGATTGTCGGCCATCGGGCAGCGACCTCAGGCAGCGTTCGCGGCGTCGGCATCTTCGTCCGCGCCGAGCTGAATGTCGCCGGCGGCGATCATTCTCAGCACGACCGCGACGATGGTGCGGCGGGCCTCGGCGATCTCGCGCGGCGAGGGCGACGCCCCGCCGGCCAATTCGGCCTCGACCATGCGCCGCGCGCGCGAGGCAAGCGCGGAGAGGATGACACCCTGGAACTCCGCATCCGTCCCCTTGAGCGAGGTGACCAGACGGTCGATCGGCACTTGATCGAGCACCGTCGTGCGCACCGCCGGGTCCAGCTTGGCGATGTCCTCGAAGGTGAAGAGCATGCTCTTGAGGGCCTTGGCCTCCTCCGGCCGCACCTCGGCGAGGCTTTTCAAGACCTCCTCGGACTGCGACTTGTCGAGCCGGTTCAGGATGTCGGCGATGCCCGTGTGCGAGGACTGCGTCGGGGCCGCGAGCAGGTCGTCGCGCAGCACGCTTTCCGCGGCGCGGGCAGCGTCCTCGGCAATGGCCTTGACGGTGATCATCCGGCACAGCAGGCCGTTGCGCAGCTCGGACGGATAGGCAGCGATGACGTCGGCAGCGAGGCCCGACTCCACGCGCGACAGGATGAAAGCGACCGTCTGGGGGTGCTCCTTGGCGCAGAAATTGCGTAGGGCGTCGGCCTTCATGACCGACACGCGCTCCCATACCGGCTCCTCCTTCACCGGCGCGTCCGACAGAACCTCGGCAAACTGCTCCTCCGTCATGACGCCCGATAGCAGGTCCTTCACCTCCGTTACCGTGCCAGTAAACTTCACGCTGTTACCGAACCTCTGCGCGAACTCCTCGACCAGCTTCTCGACATCGGTCATGCCCACCGGGCGCAGGTCCGCGGCCGAGCGGGTGAGCAGCTTCAGCTCCTCGGCGTCGAACTTCTTGAGCAGCTTCGCCGAGCGGTCCTTGCCCAGCGCCAGCAGCAGCACTGCAACCTTCTCCGCCCCGGTCAGCGCGGCGGGAGGGGTCGGCTTGGCTTTGCTGTTGGGAGTGCTGGCTGCGGCCATCCGGCGTAGTCCGTCAGGCCGGCCTGTCGCCAGGAGTAGGTCCCACCACCTCGGTCAGCGAGATGCCGAAGCGCGAGGTCGCCTCGTCCACCACCACCACCTCGCCACGGGCGACGATGCGCCCGTTGACGACCACGTCGACCGGCTCGCCGACACGGCGATCGAGCGGGATGATGGCGCCGCGCCCGAGCTTGACGAGACTCGCAACCGGCATGGTGGTCGAGCCGAGAACGATCTTCACGGTCACCGGTATGCGCATGACCATCTCGAGGTTGGGTGACATCAGGGCCAGGTCCGGAGGCGCCGCGCGCGGCTCGGCTGCTGCGGGCTTGCGCTGTCCCAGCGCTGCCGCAATGTCGGCATGCGCGGGGGAAAGCTCCGCGGAGTATTCCTCGAGAAGACTCGGTTTGCCGCCCGTCTGGGCCGCCGGTGCTGCTTGGCTCATGCTGGTGCCGCCTCCGCGTGTTGGTTTAGCCGGCGAGGATGTCGTTCATGAACTCACGCTCGCGGTCGACGAAGTCCTCGACCCGCAGCGTGTAGACGCCGTTCGACTTGCCGAACTGGCACAGGATCATGCGCTGCCCGTCGCATTCCAGGTGCACCCGAGTGCGCGGGGTCGCCTGCAGATCCAGGACCTGACCGACATTCAGGCCGGCGATCTCGGCCAGATGCATCGGCCGCTCGTCGAGAACGGCCTGTAACGTCACGCTGGCGCGCGTGACTTCTCGCTCGATTTGCTCGGCCCAACGCGGGTCGGCGCGCACCGTCGTCTCCTTGCTGGCGGCACGCTCGAAGGTCTGGCGCATGGCGGCGATCGCCGCCTGGGGCATAGCGAGGAGGATATCGCCGCCCCGGCCCAGCGCATCGAACCTGAGCTTGGCGCCGAACAGCGGCGTGCCGCGATTGCCGAGAATGTCGAAATCGATAGCGTTCGCAAGCGCATCCACGCGCAGGGCGGTGGGTGTGACGAGGGCCGTGGCGGCGGACAGGCAATTGGCAAAGCGCTCGAAGAAGGCACCGGCCACGCGTGTTTCGATCTTGGAGAACGGCCGCTTGCCGGCGTAGGGCGGCTGCGATCCGTCGCCGCCGAGCAGCAGCTCGACGATCGTGAAGACCGTGCTGCGGCGAGCGCTGATCAGGAATTTCGTGTTCCAGCCCGGTGCATGGATGGTCGCGGTGACGATGGCGCCGTCGTGCTGAGCGAACATTTCGGCTGCGGTCGCCGCCTCCAGGCCAACGAACGACAGCGCGGGCGGAGGGGTCGCCAGCGGCCGCAGCTCTTGCGTGCAGGCGATGACCGCCCGTTCGAACACGGTGCTCAGCATGGGCAGCCGGTCGAGCGAGGAGGATGCTCCCCCGAACGGCGACCTCATGTTTGGCATTGCCGACATGGGACGTCAGGCCGCTTCCTTGCGCGGCGCCTTGGCGTCACCGCCACCAGCCCCGCCGGCCACGGTCTCCTGCTCGACCTCGTCGATGGTCGGACGCTCATAGGCGGAGATCGTCTTGCGCCCATGCTCGAGGGCTACCTGCGGCATGGCGCCGTTCATGAAGCCGAGCAGCGTCTGCTTGACGATGATGTAGAGGCGCATCTGCTTCTCGCGCACGATCTTCATCTTCGTGGCGATGGGGGAGAGCACCGAATAGGAGATGAAGATGCCGGCAAACGTGCCGACAAGCGCCGCGCCGATCAGGGAGCCCAGCACCTCCGGCGCCTGGTCGAGGGCACCCATGGCCTTGATGACGCCGAGCACCGCGGCAACGATTCCGAGCGCGGGCAGCGCTTCGGATATCGTCACCATGGAATGATAGGATTTCAGCTTGTCGGCCCTGACGGTCTGGATCTCCTCGTCCATCAGCGCCTCGATCTCGTGGGTGCGGGCATTGCCGATGATGATCAGGCGGCAGTAGTCGCAGATGAAGGTCGTGAGCTCGGTGTTGGCGACGACGGTCGGAAATTTCTGGAAGAGCGCGGACTGGGCGGGGTCGTCGAGGTGTGCCTCGATCTCGTTGCGGGGCTTGCTGCGCAGCTCGCGCATCAGCGAGTAGAGGACCCCCAGGACGTCGAGGTAGTGCCGGCTCTTGGGCGCGGCGTCCGTGAACGCCTCGATCAGCCCCTTGCCTGAATCCTTGATCGTCTTCATCGGGTTGGCGACGACGAAGGTGCCGAGCGCGGCACCGCAGATGATGACGTACTCCCAGGGCTGCCAGATGACCTCGACGTGACCTCCCATCGCCATGAAGCCGCCGAGCATGCAGCCGAGGGTGATCACGAGACCGATGATGATCGTCACGGGCGCGCTCCTGTGTGCAGCCAAGCTCTTCTAAAGCGCTTCGTCCTTGCGTGAACCTGATTTGGCCGCCGGGCGGCGGCCTGCAGCGGTCGCGTCAGTCTGGAGCAAGGTGGCGAGGCCACACTCGCGGCTCGCACCCTCGGGACCAGGGGCTTCCAGAGCCCCCCGGCCAGGGGACCATCGCCGGCCTGCAGACCCTGGAGCGCGGGGCGCCTCGCCATGCAAACGACCTTCCACGTCGGCCTCTCCGCGCAATTGGCGCTGCAGAAGCGGCTCGAGACGATCGCCAACAACATGGCCAACGCCTCGACGGCCGGCTTCCGCGCGGAGGAGGTGCGGTTCGAGACGCTGGTTTCGCGAACCCCCGATGCGCCCATCGCCTTCGCCTCGTCAGGCGAGAGCTACCTATCGCGACGCTCCGGGGAGGTATCGCAAACGGGCAGCCCATTCGACGTCGCGGTGCAAGGAGACGCGTGGCTCGGCATCCAGACCCCGGCTGGCATCGCCTACACCCGCGACGGCCGCCTGCGCATGACCCCGACCGGGGAGCTGCAGACGGTAGCGGGCTACAGCGTGCTGGATGCCGGCGGCGCGCCGATCCAGCTCGACCCCAACGCCGGTCCACCGCAGATCGGGCGCGACGGCGCGATGAGCCAGAACAACCGCGCGGTCGGCTCCATCGGCCTCTTCGCCATCGACGAGAAGACCCGCCTCAGGCGCTTCGACAACTCGGGCGTGATCCCCGACCGCCCCGCGACCCCCGTCATCGAGTTCAGCAAGACCGGCGTCATGCAGGGCTTCGTCGAGGGCGCCAACGTGAACCCGGTGATGGAGATGAGCCGGCTGATCCTGGTCTCGCGGGCCTTCGACGCCGTCACGGCCTCGCTGAAGCAATCGGAAGCCTCGGCCCAGGAGGCGGTGCGAACCCTTGGTGCCACGAGCTAGAGCAGAGTCCGACCAATTCCGCTCACTGTCATCCCGGCTCTGCGCGCTTCGCGCTCCGGCCGGAATGACAAGAAGGAACGCAAAGGCATGCCTCGACTCGACCTGATCGCGAGCAGCCCCGGACGTGCCAGTCGCGCGCGAGCGATCCGGAGCCGGTCCTGACATGGCTAAACTCTCCGCGACACCGGCTCACGCCCTCGATGCGCTCGAGCATGCGGTGTCGGGTTGCATGGCGGAGCAATCCCTTGTGTCGGTCGGCGGGGTGGTGACGCAGATCAGCGCCACCGCATGCCGGATCGCCGGCCTCTCGCACTTCGTGCGCCTCGGCGACTGCCTGGAGCTGACGGCGTCGGACAGGAGGCAGCTCTGCGAGGTCGTCCGCATCGACGGAGACGGCGTCACCGTTAAGCCGTTCGACGGTCACGTGCAGGCAGGACTCGGCACGCCGGCCTGGCGGCGCGGGGCCGTCACGCTCAATCCATCCGGTGCCTGGAAAGGCCGCACGCTCGATGCGCTCGGGCTCCCGATCGATGGCCTTGGCCCCCTGCGGCAAGGCGAGCAGGTTCTGCCCACCGATCGCGACCCGCCGGCGCCGATGCGCCGCCAGCGCGTGAAGAAGCCCATGAAGACGGGTATCCGCGTCATCGACCTGTTCACCCCGCTGTGCGCGGGACAGCGGGTCGGCATCTTCGCCGGTTCCGGCATCGGCAAGTCCACGCTGCTGGCGATGCTGGCGCGCGCAACCGGCTTCGATACCATCGTGCTGGCACTGGTCGGCGAGCGCGGCCGCGAGGTGCGCGAGTTCCTGGAGGATGCGCTGGGACGCGAGAAGGCGCGCACGATCGCCGTCGTCGCGACCGGCGACGAGAGCCCGATGATGCGCCGTCTGGCGCCGAAGTCGGCCATGTGCATCGCCGAGCACCTGCGTGATGCCGGCGAAAACGTGCTGCTGATCATCGATTCGGTGACGCGCTTCGCGCATGCGGCCCGCGATGTGGCGCTGGCGGCGGGCGAGCCGCCGGTGGCGCGCGGCTATCCACCAAGCGTGTTCAGCGACCTCCCCAAGCTGCTGGAGCGCGCAGGCCCGGGCGAAGAAGGCAAGGGCTCGATCACCGGCGTCTTCTCCGTTCTCGTCGACGGCGACGACCACAACGACCCCGTCGCCGACAGCATCCGCGGCACGCTCGACGGGCACATCGTGCTCGATCGCGCCATCGCCGAGCAGGGCCGCTATCCACCCGTAAACGTACTGGCATCCGTCTCGCGCCTGACGCGGACGGTGCTGACGGCGGAACAGGCCAAGCTCATGCTCAAGCTGCGAGAGATGATCGCGCAGTACGAGGACACGCGCGACCTTCGCCTGATGGGCGGCTATCGCAATGGCACCGATCCGGGTCTCGACAAGGCCATCCAGCTCGTGCCGCGGATCTACGACACCCTGCGGCAGGCTCCGGACGAGGCCCTGAGCAGCGATGCCTTCCAGGATATCGCCCGGGCGCTGACGGCCGAGCCGGCAGCACCCCCCGCCGCGACCGCATCGGGCCCAGCCCGCGCATCCCACCCAGCCGCCCCGCTGCCGGCCCCCGCCCTGCTGCGGCGGCAGGCATAGTGGAAGGGCTCGAGACAGGACCTCGCTTCAGACCCGGTCGAGCGGCAGCGCGAATGTGAATGTCATCGTCCCGTGCTCGAATGTGCGCATGTACCCCCTGCCGCAGCAGACAGCACGATCCTCTTCATGCCGCCCTCTTCAGCAGTGATGGGGTCCTCCGCCCCGCTTTCGCTCCAAGTCACCTGCAATCGCCGGGAGCCGTTCGTTTCCAATGACCATTGGGCGGCCACGCGCGCGCCGGGCCGCGCCAAGGCGCCGAACCTGCTGGAGTTGTCCAGAAGCTCCTTGACAATGGTGCCGAGGCGGTGCGCTTCGGAGAGCGAGATTGCGACGTCTTCACCGATGAGCGTGAATTGGTTGGAGCGCGCCTTGCAGTGACGTCCAACCTCGTGCTCGATGCGGAGGGCGGCAACCTGCGCACCTCCAACGGTGATCCAGCCGCCCCGGCGCTTTACAATGCCGCACTGGTGATTGGCCATGACGTCCAGCACAGCCGGCCCGGAGCATTGCGCTGCACAATAGCTGCACAGAACCGTGATCAGCTCGTGCCTGAGAGCGACGTCGGCGGCGCGCTCATAGGCGACGAAGGTTTCCCACGCCTCCGGCTCGATGAATGAACCGTTGCCGTTGACGCGCAGGCCTGCATAGCCGCTCCGGATCGCCTCCTGCGTGCGACACAACCAGCCCTGGATCGCTTTTTCATAATCGAACGCTCCGGGCTGCGTGTAGAGCTCCTGGTGGCCCATGATCAGGATCTGACCGCGGGCGGCCCTGGCATCGAAATCGGCAACGGCCGACCGCATCTCGCTTGCTGCCCTTTCCGCGCCGAGCGGGGCGGCGGTTATCCATATGCAGGCCTCGTTGCGCTCGAGACCATCCCTGAAAAATGGCACCAGCACTTCGGCCAGGTCCGCTGCAGTATCGTAAACTGGCAAATGTGATCGCCCGGCCGAAACCGGATCGGGAAGCGAGCTACGTCCATCGGAACACTACCTGCCGCGAAATTGGACGTCGGCGACCACGCTAGTACAGCCTCAAGCTATCATGGCTCTGGAGGGGCAAAAACGCGGGTAAGCCCCGAGCCCGCTCACATTCGCGATGACCTGGGGACCTTCTTCTAGTGGTGCACCCCAAGCGCAATCTTCCGATCAGCTCCGCGCGCTGGCATGCCGGAACCTCGCGTGAGCACCGAGGTCCGGAGCCGCGCTCGCAAACCGGGGCCCCTGGGTACCGACGCTCGACTGGCATGACAGCTATATCTTGCCGAACGATTCCGGCAGATCGGAAATGGCTCTGCACGTAGTGCAAGCGTCCCTACTGCGAACCGCCGCGCACCTTGTCGGCCGGCACGTAGTTCAGCTCCTGGATGAAGACGTCCTCGACGACGCGCGCGCCCATGCGCTTGTTGACGTTGTCGGCGATCTTCCGACTGAGCGAGATGAGATCCTGCTTCCTGAACTGGCGGAAATCGATGTCCTCTCCGGCGTAGATGAGCGCGAAGGCCTCGTCGACGACGAACATGTCGGGCTTCACCGGCATCTGCTTCATGAGCGCAGCCGGAGTGGTGAAAGCAAACTGCGCCACGACATAGCCTCGGATGGCGCCTTCGGCGATCACGGGCACGCTGATCATGCGCGTGCGCACCGGCGTCATCTCGTTGTGTTCCTGCTTCTGCTTGCCGGCGCCGGGCTTCTGCCAATTCGCGCCGACGTAGGCGGCGCCCATGGTTGCGGTGCAGACCCACATTCCCATGAGAATGGGCTTAATCATAGGCGCGCACCACGCCGCAGGCGGCCGGCGAATAGGTGCCGTCCGAGTCGGCATCCCTGATGGCGTCCGACATGACCGTCGCTATCTCACGCACCGCTTCCAGGTGCTGCTTGAGAACGGCCTGGTTCAAGTCGAGCTTGGCGCGCAGGCCGGCAAGCCGGGCAAGCGCAGCCGTGCTCGGGGCAACACCCTGGAAGACGCGAAGGGAACGGGTGAGATCGAGGAGACCCTGGCTCTTGCGGTTGTTGAACTCGCGCAGGTCGAGGCTCTCGCGGCGCTTGAGGGCGGCCGTCTCCCGGTCCACCACCTCCTCCAGGCGCGCGATGCAGATCTCGAGGGCGGCCGACGCGGCTGCACTGTCCGCAACGGGATCGCTGCCCGCAAACCCCCGCGAGTGCCGGCCGGGCGACCGGGCGTTGGCGGACGGGGAGGCTCCCGACATGGCGATTAGCTCCGCTCGCTGGATTCGACCGACGTCGCATCCTGAAGATCAGTCAGCGCGCTCAACAGGGACGGCGACGTCCGCGAAATGCCGCCGAGCGCAGCCCCCGAAAACGAACCTGCCTCTCCCGCAACCGTGCGGCCGGCCGCGAGACGTTTGGCGAGCCCGACCTGGCCGCTGCGCGCCAGCTCCGCGCCGAGCTTCTCGGCCAGCATCGATTTCCACACCTCGCCGGCGGTGCCCTTGCCGAAGAACGTCTGTGAGCTGCCGCTCGACGGCAGCATCGTCTGAATGAAGCTCTGCAGCACGAAGGCCTCGAGCTGGGCGAACGCATCGGGGGTTTTCCCGGCCGTCCGCGGTACGGCACGCGACGCCGTCTGCGTCGCGGCCCATGGCGGGGAGGAATTAGAAGTCGCTGCCGGCGCGGCAGCCGGCTTGCTGTCCGGGCCGGATTGGACGTCGCTATACGGGGAAGCGTTGGATTGCGGGGCAGGCGACGTGACCGCGCTCCACTCGCCAGCACTGGCCCTGGCACGCTGCAGCCGCTCTGCCGCAGCCCGGTACTTGGCCGGGTCGGCAGCCAGCACGGCGCCGAGCACGAGATCGGACGGAGGGTTGATGGCCACGGGCGTGCGGTCCGGATATTGGCGACGTCGTCGTTACTATGTCGGCCCAATCTTGCGGGAGGCTTGTGTTGCGCCGGCCACCAGGGTGTCGATAACCTCCCCCAGCGTCTGTCGCTCGCCCTGGCGGCGCGCCTCGACCTCGACGGCGTCCCGATGCCGTTCGGCGCAGGCGGCGCGCGTTGCCTGCTCACCTACAACAGCACCCTGCGTCTTCGTCTCGCGCGCGACACTGTCGGCCTCCTGGGCGAGCGAGGTGAGCCGGCGCGCCCTGGCAGCGAGGAACAGGCCCTGCAGCGCGTCGTCGTCGTTGAGGGCTGCAATCAGCGCCTCGCGCTCGGCCGCGAGCTCGGCACCGCGGCGCTGCAGGTCCAGGAGCTTCCAGTGCTCGACACGGTGAAGCTGCTCCTGCAGCGCGAGCAGGCGGCGTGCGCGTTCCACGGGCTTGGCCATCCTCAGCCCCGCTCCAGCCAGGCCGTGAAGCCGATCATGAACAGGCGCAAGGATTCGCCGATCGTGAGATAGAGGATGAGGAAGCCGCCGGCGAGAATGAAGGGCGTGGCGATGAAGTAGACGGGAACCTGCGGTACCAGGCGGTTGGCGAGCCCCGCCATCAGGTTGACGATCAGCGCATAGATGATGAACGGGCTGCTGATCTGCAGGGCGATGACGAAGGCGCTGGTGAGCGCGTCCGTCAGCTTGGCGACGCTGAAGTCGAAGGCCAGGGGCTCGCTCAGCGGCAGCGCCGTGTAGGAGCCGAGGACGGCGCGCAGCACCTCCCAGTGCTGGTCGGTGAGGAACAGCAGCACGGTTGCCGTCAGCGTAATGAGCGTGGCGAAGGCGGGGACGGGCTCGGTGTCCTCGATCGGCGCGCCCGGCGCCGTGGTGAAGCCGATGTACATGGCCGCAGCCGTCGCCATGAACTGCAGGGCCTGGAAGAAGACGCGGGCCATGATGCCGATGAGCGCACCGACGGCCACCTCCGAGGCGATGAGAAACATCACGGTCGAGGACGTCTTGCCCGTGATCGTAGGGCGAAGCGTGGGCTCCAGGAGGGGCGTAAGCCCGAGCGCCAACGCCAGGGCGATGAAGAGGCGCACCTGCGCGGGCACGCGCACGCTCGACACGCCCGGCATCAGCATGAGGCAGCCGCCGATGCGGCAGAAGATGAGAAAAACGAGCAGGACCGTATCGGGCCCGATCGCGCTCACGAGATGGTCCCCAGCGACTTGATCTGGACGCCGCGCGCGATCTCGACATGGGAGAGCACGGGCAGCGTGGCAAACAACCGCTCGGTCACCATGCGCACGTAGGGCCGCGCATCCGGGGCGGCCACGAGCACGAACTGGTGGCCCTGGTCCATGTGGCCGCGGATGACCTTGGAGGCTTCGGTGCCGAACTGCTCGATGAGGCGCGGGTCGATATCGAACTCGATGACCTCGCCCTTGGCGTCGCGCTTGAGGCTCTGGTGGAAGGCCAGGTCCCAGCGGTTTCCGAGCCGCAGCACCTTGAGCACCCCGCCGTCGGCGAGATCGCCGCAGATCTGCGGGGCAAGACGCATACGCACATGCTCGACCAGCAGCTCGGCGCGGCGCACGTGCGGGGCGACCTCGGCGATCGCTTCCAGGATGAGATGGAGATTGCGGATCGAGATGCGCTCCCCGACCAGCAGCTTCAGGACGGCCTGGATGCCGGAGTAGGAGATCTGCGCGGGTGCGATCTCCTCGAGCAGGCGGCGATACTCGGGCTCGAGGCGGTCGAGCAGCGCGCGCACATCCTTGTAGGAGAGTAGCTGCGCCAGATTGTTGCGGATCACCTCGCGCAGATGCGTGAGGAGGACCGACATGTTGTCGATGGGCTTGAAGCCCTCGCGCCTGACCTCGTCGGCGAACATCTCCGCCACCCACACCGCCTTCATGCCGAATGCGGGCTCGCGGCCCTCGTCGCACGGCACGTCCGGCCGAGGGCCGTCGCCGGTAATGACGAGCATGTCGCCGACACGCATCTCCTCGGACGCCACCACCGTACCGTGGACCTTGATCTGGTAGATCTTGGGAGGGATGGAGAGATCGTCGCTGAGCTTGATCTCCGGCACGACGAAGCCGTATTGCCGGGCGAACGAGCGGCGCATCTTGGCCACGCGCTGGGCGAGCTCGCTATGCGAGCGGATGAAGGAGGCGGAGAGTTGCTTGCCGAGGCACAGCTCGACCTCGACCGTCTTGAGCTGCTCCTTGACGGAGTGGCGGGCTTCCTCCTCCGCCGCGCGCTGGGCCTCGGCGGCATTGGCCTCCTCTGCCGCCTTCTGCTCGGCCCGGCGGCGGGGGATGGCGTAGGCGATGAAAGCCATCGACGCGCCGAGCAGGGCGAACGGGAAGAACGGCAGCCCCGGCGCCAGCGCCAACACGAACATGACCACGGCGGCGAGCAGCAGCGCGCGCGGATAGTGGCCGAGCTGCGCGAAGATGGCCTTCTCGGCCGAGCCGCGCGTGCCGCCCTTGGAGACGAGGAGGCCCGCTGCCAGCGACACGATGAGCGCCGGTATCTGCGTGACGAGGCCGTCGCCGACGGACAGCGTCGTGAACACCGTGGCCGCATCGGAAAGCGACATGCCGTGGCGGGAGACGCCGATGACGATGCCGCCGAACACGTTCACGGCCGTGATGATGATGCCGGCGATGGCATCGCCGCGTACGAACTTGGAGGCGCCGTCCATGGCGCCGAAGAAGGCGCTCTCCTCTTCCAGCTCGCGGCGGCGACGCGTCGCCTCCTTGTCGTCGATGAGGCCGGCGTTGAGGTCGGCGTCGATGGCCATCTGCTTGCCGGGGATAGCGTCGAGGGTGAACCTGGCGCCCACCTCGGCGATGCGGGTGGCGCCCTTGGTGATCACCACGAAGTTCACGGTGATGAGGATGACGAAGACGATCGTGCCGATGACGAAGTCGCCGCTCATCACGAAATTGGCAAATCCAGCGATCACGTTGCCGGCTGCCGTCGGCCCGTGATTGCCGTCGGAGAGGATGAGGCGGGTGGTGGCGATGTTGAGCGCCAGCCGCAGCAAGGTGGCGATCAGCAGCACGGTCGGGAACGCGGAGAAATCCAGCGGCTTCTGGATCCACAGCGCCACCATGAGGATCAGAACGGCAAGCGCGATGGAGAACGAGAGGCCGATGTCGATGACGACCGCCGGCAGCGGCAGGAACAGCACCGTGAGGATGAAGACGATGCCTACGGCAAAGCCGACATCCCGGGCGCCGTCACGATCGACGGCCTTGACGCTGGCAGCAACCGGCGCAGCCATTCCATTCCTCGCTTGTTCGCGCGGCGAGAATGCCTGACGAACCTTGCGCGAGGGTGCTCAGCTCCCCTCCCCCGGGGGCGTGCAGTTAGTTGGGCACACGGCAAAACCCGCCGCAGGGCAGCAAGCGGTGAGCTGCGCCGGATGAAGACTTTCCTGCGAGCTGAAGCTCGTGGCAACCATCCTCAGTCGGCATCCGCCGGCAACAGCCATGCGGCGCCAGGTCGGGTTAGCCAAGTCTTCTCCCAATCCCGCAATACCTTCAGCTGATTGTCAAAGTAACCGTCGTTTACCCATTCCCAGCCCAGCCGGCCCGGTAGATGCGCAAGAAGTAGGTGTCGCCCAAGCTGTTCTCGACCCTGTAGGTGTCGTTCAGCCCGCGATGATGGAGACGGCACCGACTGATTGTTCCCAACGCATACAGGGGCAATACCTGCTCGACCAGCGAGTGAGCGCAAAGATTCGAATCGGTGGCGGGAAACATGTCGGGACCAACTACAGCAATAGCCGAGGTACAAGCTGGGGGCTTGCGCCCGCCAGCGCACATCCATCGCAATCTGTCTAGCGGATCAACGAAACGGGCTCAATTCCGCTGCGACGTTTTCTGCTGGTCAGAGAAACCGGGCGGCTAGAACCCGTGCTCGATGCGGGAGTAGACGGTCTCGGCGAAAGTGAAGATGACGCTGCCCACGAAGGGCGCGCTGAGCGAGGAGACCACGAGAATGGCGATGATCTTGGGAATGAAGGTGAGCGTGATCTCCTGAACCTGGGTCAGGGCCTGCAGCAGGGCGATGATAATGCCGATGGCCATGGCCGCCCCGACGGCCGGGCCGGAGGCAACGATGATGGTCCACAGGGCGGACTGGACGATGTCGAGCGCGTCGGCCTGGTTCATGTCACGCCACCGTGACGCCGGCGCCGAGCAGAAGCTCGCGGCCGTCCTCCAGGATGGCCACGGCGCCGCCGGAGATGATGCGGATACCCGCCACCGTGCCGGCGACGCTGCCGTCCTCCGATATCACGGTGCGGCCGATGAAGCCCTCGGCCTGGGACAGGGCCAGCGACGTCATGAGCGTGTCGAGCTTGTTGTTCATCTTGATGCCTTGCTCGACGTTGGAGAAGGAGGCGAGCTGGGCAACGAACTGAGCCGGGTCGGTGGGCTTGGTTGGGTCCTGGTTCTTCATCTGCGCGATAAGGAGGCGCAGGAAGGCGTCATAGTCGAGCGACGGACCTGCCAGCCCAGACTGCTGGCTCTGGGACTGCGTGACGTTGCTTACCGGCGGGACTGCCATGGGATCGCCTCGTGATGCGAAATGGTTGCTGCATGCCGGCAATCGCCGCCGGCAACCGGTTTACGATCGACCGATACGCATCACCTCAAGCCGTCGCTGATGGCTTGGGAAACCTCGATGATGCCTTTGAAGTTGGACGACCTCTCGAGCCGTATCTGCTCCGCCTCGCGCATGATCCAGATGCCGATCGAGATCAGGTCGGCGCGGAGCGCGGCGGGCAGATCGTTGTCCGGGCTGCTCAAGTCTTCCATCAGGGCACCCCACAAACGGCGCACGAACAAAAGCGCATCGACGGCCTCGCGCGAGCGCGCACCCTTGGCATCGGCCTCCTGGAGCAGCTCGATGGAGCGGCCGATGGCCTGCCTCTCCCGCTCGCGGGCGCCGCGCGGCGTCTCGTCGAGCACTTCAGCGTAGGAGAACTGATACATCTTGTCCCTTCCGTGGTTCCAATTGCGCCCTGACACCGTGCACTAGAGATAGTTGAGGATCGTCAGCTTGCTGATGCGGGCGGTCATGGCATAGGACGCCTCCACCTGCGTCATGAGCTGCGATAGACGGGTCGATGCCTCGTAAGGGTCGACGCCTTCCAGAACGCCGATGTGGTTCGACAGGACATCGCGCTGGATCGCCATGCGGTCGTTGGCGTCGCTCACACGCTGCTGCACCGCGCCGAGGTCGGTGCGCAGCGCGGTCAAATCCTGCGAGGCGTCCATGACGAGCTGTGTCGCGCGCTCGATCAGCTTGTCGTAGGCGGCCTGGCTGAGGTTCGCGGTGCCGAGCTCGCCCACCATCGTGTAGGCGGCGGCGAGCTTGCGCATGGCGTGCTCGTTGGCGTTGGTCGACGTCTCGAGCAGCTCGGAGCTGGAGATGCGGCTGCGCACGTTCTGATCGGAAGCCTGCGACCAGTCGGCCTTCCAGGCGGCATCGTCGAACAGGGCCGCAAACTCGTTGTCGAGGAAGTCCTGCATGTCGACAGCCGAGATGTTGGCGACGGCAGGGTCGGATTGGGAAAAGCCGAACTTGGCGAGAAATGCGGCATCCACGGCCTGCTTGCTGGCGGGCGGCGGCGTTTCGTTGTAGTCGGCAACCGGCCTCACGTCGGCATTGATGCCCGCGAACAGGAAGGCGCCACCGACCTGGATGTTCAACATACCGATGAGGCTCGCCAACCCGGCCTTGCCCTCGCCCTGCAGCGATTGCTGCACGAGAATGTTGCGGCCGGCAACGAGCTGGTTGGAGAAGGCTTCCGCACCCTTGGCGATCGTCTCGAGCGCCTGCTGGGTGGCGTCGAGGCGCATCGCGACCGAGCTGTTGCTGTCGATGATGGCTTCCAGGCGCATGTGCTGCTGGCGCAGCGAGACGACCTGCCCGGTCTTGTCGCCGAGACTCAGGCCCACATCGACATGGCGCCCGGTGGAGACTTCCTTCTGAGCGTTCACAAGCTGCGCCTGCAGCTTCATCAGGGACAGCCGGGCGGCGTCGGAGACGGCACTGGTGGAGATCGATCCGATCTTCATGATCCTCAACCCACCATCGCCAGGACTGCGCCGAACATGTTGTCGATCGTGCCGATCAGCTTGGAGGAGGCCTGGTAGGACCGCTCCAGCTCGAGCAGCAGCGTCATCTCGTCGTCGAGGTTCACACCTGTCGCGCTCGACAGTGCCTCGGAGGCGCGATTGGCAAGCGTGGTCTTGTAGTCCGAGGCCTCGGTTGCCGCCTTGCGCTCGGCCTGCAGCCAGGCGACCGAGGAGGAGGCAAAGTTGGAAAGCGTTCCCGACACCCCGGCCGCGGCCGAGGGATCGAAGGCGCGCTGCGCGTCGAGAGAGTTGAGCAGCCCGTTCAGCCGGTCGGAGAAGCCCGCCGCACCCGTCGCGTTGTAGCGGTAGGCGGGATTGCCGGAGATGGCGCCGTCGCGCAGAAGGTTGGCGTTACCGCCCTGGGCGGGATCGACGCTGGCGGCGATCTTGATCGAGCCGGCAATGCCGGTCTGCAGGCTCGCCGGTGGCAGCGCCGGCGCGCCGGCCCAGGTGAAGAGGCCGGGAACGTCCGGCAACGTCGGCGTGGCGCTCTGGTCGCTCTCGGCGAAGGTCGAGATGAGGCCCCGCGCGATTTCGTCGAGCTGGCTCTGGTAGGTGACGGCGATGGAGTCGCGCACCTGTGTCAGGGCGGCGATGCGCCCCGATGCCGTACCCATCATGCCGGTGCTGCCCGTGACGGCAACGCCGTCGACGAACACGGCTGCCCCCGTGGTGGCGGGGATGTAGGCCTGGGTCGGCGAGAATGTCACGGCGCGGGGGCGCGTATCGAACAGCGTCACCCCGTTGTCGGTGAAGATCACCATGTCGTTCTCGCCACGCGTGACGGTACGAATGCCGATCTCTTCTGAGATCGACGCCAGCAGGCGGTCCCGCTCGTCGAGATCGTCGGTCACGTCCATGTTAGACGCAGTGCCGAGCTTGATGCGGTTATTGACGGCCTCGAACTTCGCGAGCAGGTCGTTGACCCGAGACACGGAGCTGGCGATGTCGGCGTCGGCCTGCGCGCGCACCTGCTGGACGATGTCGGTGGCGGCGTTGAGCGTGTTGGCAAGGTCCCTGGCAGCGGTGACGGCCGTGCGCGCGAGGATGGGGTCCTGCGGCGCCTGGGCGAACTGCTGCAGCGTGGAGCCGAACTTGGCGAGCTGCGCAGCCGGGGAGGCATCGAGCTCGGGATCACCGTTGGTCTGGTCCAGGGCCTCCAGCGCCTTGGCGATCGCCGCCTGGGCGGAAGCGGCCGTGGTCGCGGCCAGCATCTTTTCCAGCAGGGCCTTGTCGGCCGCGCGGGTGATGGAGGCAATCCGCACGCCTCCGTAGGCGGAGACGACATTGGCGATCTTGCGCGAGGCGTGCGGGTCGCCCGCGCGCGAGATGTTGCGCGAGACGATCGAGGTCTGCTCCGCGGTGACGGACAGCCCCGAAACGGCAACGTCCATCCCGATCGAGAGCGACATTCTACAGTCCTATCGTCCTGCGCGCCCGCGGCGCCGCGGCATCACCGCTTGAGGTTGACGAGCACGTCCATCAGATCCGCCCCGGTCTGGAAGACCTTCGAGTTGGCCGTGTAGTTGCGTTCCGATTCGATCATAGTGGTGAGCTCGGAGGCGAGGTCGACCGTCGACTGCTCGAGCGCACCGGAGACCATCGTGCCGAACCCGGCATCTCCCGCAAAGCCGATCTGGATGTCGCCGGATTCCGAGCTCGTCACGTAGACGTTGCCGGCCAGCGGCGTCAGGTTGTCGGGGCTCGGCACATCGGCGAGCGGGATGCGGTAGGTGGGATTGCGCGCGCCGTTCTCGAACACCGAATAGAGGTAGCCGTCGTCGGAGATCTCGACGCGGTCGATCTTGCTCGGCGCGTTGCCGTTCGCGTCGGCCTTGAAGACGGTGTAGTCGGCCGCGAGCTGGCTCGATTGCGACATGTCCAGGGTGAGCGTAGCGCCGCCGGGAATGTTGACCGTGAAGGAGGTGGGACTGGCCGCTGCCAGCTTGCCGTCGGCTGGATCGAAGGTGAACGTCTCCATGTTGAGCCGCGGCGAGGAATAGGGGAACCCGCCGCCCGGCGCAGCCGTGGCACGGTCGTAGACGCTCACCTCCCAGGTGTTGGTGCCGGTCTTGGCGCTGTAGACGTCGAGGGTGATCTCGTTGCCGAGATTGTCGTAGGTGACGAGCGAGGTCTTGCCGGAATAGGTGGGACTTGCCGGATTCTGCGAGGGGCGGTCCGCAAGGAGCACCGCAGCGTCGTTCTGCGGCAGGTTGACGAAGAGGTTGGCCTGCGTGGACGGGTTGGCCTGCAGCGCCAGCGAGCCGACCGAGATCACCTCGAGGCCGGCGGTGCCGTTGGAGACGATGCTCGGGCTTCCGCCGGTCACGCTGTAGCCCATCAGCTTGTAGCCGGCCGCGTTGACGAGATTGCCGTCGCCGTCGGGAACGAAGGCGCCGGCGCGCGTCAGAAACTGCTGGCCGTTGTCACCTGCCACGATGAAAAAGCCGCTGCCCTTCACGGCGAGGTCCGTGACGGACGAGGTGAATCTGAAGGAGCCCTGCTCGCTGACGCCATAGCGCACGTTGGTCTCGACGCTGCCGGAGATGTATTCCGACGTACCGGAGGCCAGGATCAGCGAGGAGAATTCCGATGTCGCGCGCTTGTAGCCGGTGGTGCCGGCATTGGCGATGTTGTCGGCTACCGTCGACAACCGGTTGGCCTGCGCAGCCATGCCGGATGCGCTGGTCCTCAGCATGCTGAAAAGGCCCATGATCACCCCAGTGCTAACTTGCTTGCAAGGAGTAGACCACGATGAGCTTGTGTGGAGCTTGACGGCGCCGCCTCAAGCCGAACCGCAAACACGCCCTCGTCCTCACCTTGCCGAAGGTCGAATCCACACGCGGCCGCGCTTCGACGAGCTCAGCACGGCGTCGCCGGGCACGGCGCGGAGTTGGAGTAGATAGCGCTGGAGGACTTAGGACTGGACGAGGCGGTAGCCGAGGTAGCGCTGGGAATCGATGGGATCGTAGCCCAGACGGTGGCGCAACCGCTTGCGCAGCTTGCTGATGTGGCTCTCGACGACGTTCTCGTCGATGTCGTCGCTGAAGAGTCCGTAGACGTAGTTGTAGATCTGCGTCTTGCTGACCCTGCAGTCCTTGTTGTTCACGAGATACTCCAGGATGCGCCGCTCGCGGCGGGGGAGCGGCAGCACTTCGCCCTTCACCTCGGGGTCGCGGCCGTCGGAGAACACCCGCAGCTGTCCGACCAGGGTGCCTTCGCCGGCGCTATGCACGCGTGCCCTGATGGCCTTGATGCGCGCCAGGATCTCACGCACGTGGACGGGCTTGCGCACCACGTCGTCGACGCCCGCCGCGAACAAGTCGAGCGTCTCGTCGAGCGACTTGTTGTCGTTCATGGCGATCACGGGAGCGTCGGAACGGCCCCGGATCAGCTTCGGCAAGCCGTTCCGCTCCAGGCAGTCGCCAAGAAGAAAAGCCTCCACGGCGCGGATATCCTGCTCGGAAACCGTCTTCACCCAGCTGTCGAAGTCCGATGAGCAGAGCCCGGTTGCCGATACGCCTTCGCGATCGAACCAGGCCGTATAGCCGTCCTTTACCGCGTCGCGCTCCTCCACAATGACGATCACCGGATGCCCCTCGAATCATTTTGTGTTTGCTTGTTAAGAGGCAGTACTCACAGTGCTTTATGCAGTCAACGCGCGGTCCTGGCAAAGTTTCTGGGCTAAATTTACCGTGTTATTATTACCACATAGCAAAGCATTAATCTTTGATTCGTAGGTTAACAGTGGATTAATATTCATCTGCCCCCGACCGGAAAAGTTGCCTTCAACAGGCCGTCGGCCGCCCTCGCAGCCATAGGTCCCCGCTCCCACCCGCACCGCTTGGGGGCGCTTTCGACATCTGCTGTAATGCCTCGCCGCCCGAAAACGTCCGGAGCCGTATCGATGTTCCCCCGTATCGGTTACCTGCTGCCAACTCGAGAGCAGATCATGGCAGGAGAGCCCGATGCCGCGCCCCTGCTGGACCTGGCCTCGCGGGCGGAGAATGCAGGCTTTGACTCGGTGTGGGTCGGCGACTCCCTGCTGGCCCGGCCGCGCCACGAGCCGCTGACCCTCCTCGCCGGTGTCGCCGGCCGCGTTCGCCGCGTCGAGCTCGGCACGGCAGTGCTGCTGCCGGCGCTCCGCAACCCGGTGCTGTTGGCGCATCAGGTCGCCACCCTCGACCAGATCGCCGAGGGGCGCCTGATCCTGGGCGTCGGCATCGCCCGCGACGTGCCGGACATCCGTGCGGAGTTCACGGCCGCGGGCGTGCCGTTCGAGAAGCGCGTCGGGCGCATGCTCGAGGGCCTCAGGCTGGCGCAGGCGCTCTGGGCCGGCAAGCCCGTCGACTGGGAAGGTCGCTGGCAGGTACAGCGAGGCACCCTGGCACCCACGCCCTACCGGCCGGGCGGGCCGCCGATCTGGGGCGCTGGCTCGCAGCCGGCCGGCCTCGAGCGCGTGGGCCGCCTCTTCGACGGCTGGCTGCCGAACGCCGACGCCCCCGCGCAATGGCGTCAGAATTGGACCGGGATCAAGCGCATCGCCGCCGAGGCCGGACGCGATCCCGGCAAGCTCACCGGCGCCATGTACGTGACGCTCGCCGTCGACGAGGATGCCGTACGCGGCAATCAGCGGCTTGACGGCTATCTCGAGCACTACTACGGCCAGCCGGCAGCGGTGCTGCGGCAACGGCAGGCGTGCTACGCGGGACCAGCCGCCGGCGCCATGGAATGGTTGCAGGGCTATGCGGCTGCCGGCGTCCAGCACCTCGTGCTGCGCTTTGCCGGCAACCACGAGCAGCAGATGAAGATGTTGCCCAAGCTTCGCTCCGCGCTCAACTGAGCGCACCGGCAGCTCGCTAAGTTTCAGGAACCAAGGAGAGCTCCAGAATGGGTCAGTACAGCAAGGTCGAGACCGAGGGTCGCCTGATGATCGTCACGATCAACCGGCCCGAGGTCTACAATGCCCTCCATCCGATGGCGAACCAGGAGCTGTCGGATGCCTTCGACAAGTTTGCCGGCGATCCGGAGCTGTGGGTGGCCATTATTACGGGCGCAGGCGAGAAGGCGTTCTCTGCTGGCAACGACCTCAAGTATCACGCAGAGCTCCGCGCCAAGACGGGCGGGCGGCCGCATGCCGGTCCCAAGGGCTTCGGCGGGCTCACCAGCCGTTTCGACCTCGACAAGCCTGTGATCGCCGCGGTCAACGGCGTCGCCATGGGCGGCGGCTTCGAGATTGCGCTCGCCTGCGACATCATCATCGCCTCCGACCAGGCCCGCTTCGCGCTGCCCGAGCCGCGGGTGGGACTGGCGGCCGGGGCCGGCGGCATGCAGCGCCTGTCGCGCCAGATCGGCCTCAAGCGCGCCATGGGCATGATGCTGACGGGGCGTCACGTGCCGGCGCAGGAGGGCTACGAGCTCGGCTTCGTCACGGCCGTCGTGCCGCACGCGCAGCTGATGGCGGAGGCGCGCAAATGGGCGGGCCAGATCCTGGAATGCTCGCCCATAAGCATCCGCGCCACCAAGCAGGTGGTCATGCGCTCGCTCGACGTGACGTCGCTGGAAATCGCCACGCGCAACGCGCACTACCCGGCCTACGTCGCCATGGGCAGCAGCGAGGACACGATCGAGGGCCCCAAGGCCTTCGCTGAGAAGCGCAAACCCAACTGGAAGGGGCGCTGAATGCGCCACAGGGGCGACGGTTTCGGAGTCCAGACGCGGCAGGGCCACACTATAGTCATTTTCCGCCAGCCTTTGAGGGGCTGTTGGAACCGCAGTGCATCGGCTCCCGTTGGGTACCGGCAGGAGCACACCGAGCGGATCGATACGCCATGGACCTGATAGCCCACCTTCGCAACGCCGCCCTGGCGGCGGGCGCCGCAATCCTCGCCGCCGCGACGCAGGCGACGCCGGCATCGGCGCAGCTCTTCTGGGACTGGAACACCGGAGGTGGCGGGGGCAAGCCGCTGTTCTGGGATTGGGGCGGCGGCAACGAGACCGGGGCCAGCGGCCGCGAGGTCGTACGCTTCAATCCGCGGTTTGCGCCCGGACACATCATCGTCAGCTTCGGCGACCGGCGGCTCTATTTCATCTCGCGGCCGGGCGAAGCCATAAGCTATCCCATCGCCATCCCCCGCGACGAGGACCGCTGGGAGGGCGAAACGACGGTCTCCAATAAGCGCATCAATCCATCGTGGACGCCGACGCCGGCGATGATGGCGGAGAACCCGCGCCTGCCGCGCTGGGTGCCGGGCGGCCATCCCATGAACCCACTCGGCGTGCGCGCGCTGTATCTGGGCTCCAGCACCTATCGCATCCACGGCACCGACGCGCCCTGGACCATCGGCACCGCCGTGTCGAAGGGCTGCATCCGCATGTACAATCAGGATGTGCTGGACCTTTACCCGCGCGTAAATACTGGCGCCAAAGTCACGGTCACATGGCAGCGCTTCGGCGGCGGTGGTCCACCCGACGTCGCATACTCACGCTCGGCGCCTCTGCCGCCGATGGAACGCTCGGTGCTGCCGCGGCGGTTCTAGCCCCGCTTCCGATCAACCCTGCACACTGTCATCCCGTCAGCGCGCCCAGTCGGTACGGTCGAGGACGACGACGCGGCCGTTGGCATAGTCGCGATAGTCGCGGCCGTCGTACTTGGCCCGGGCGATACGCTCCGCTTGCGCGCGATGACTCTCGAACGTCGAGATATCCCCCTCCGGGCAGTAGCGGTGCGAGCTGCCGAGCGCGATGAGCTGATCGCGCGGCACGTCGACCCGAACCAGGCAATCGAGATCGCGATCGGCCATGAGGAACGAGACGCCGGCGATATCGGTCTTGGCCAGATGCGTCGTCGGTGTAAGCGCCATGCCAGCCTCCTGCTTTCGCGTGCAAGAACGGGCCGGAGACTAGGGCTGCGCACGCGCGCATCGGAAGCGCAGGACGCGCGTGCGATGGCCGCCTTTGTGGATAACGATTGCGTTGTCACACCAGCCAAATCGGCCGCTGTGGAGAACCTGTTTATATGTTGGCTTTCAGCGCTTTCAGGACGCGCTCCGGCGCCATCGGCATGCGCGTCATGCGCACGCCGATGGCGCGGGCGACGGCGTTGGCCACGGCTGCTGCCGGCGGCACGATCGGCACCTCGCCGACGCCGCGCACGCCATAGGGCACGTTGGGAACGGGCGTCTCCACGATCACGCAGTCGATCTTCGGCACGTCGAGCGCGGTCGGCATGCGGTAGTCGAGCAGGCTCGCGTTCCTGAGGCGCCCGTCGGGGCCGTAGTCGAATCCCTCCATCAGGGCCCAGCCCAGGCCCTGCACGACGCTGCCTTCGATCTGGCCCTCGACCGCGGCGGGATTGAGCGCGAGGCCGACGTCCTGGAAGGCGGTGTAGCGCAGCAGCGTGACGAGGCCGGTGTCGGTGTCGACCTCCACGTCGCAGACATGCGCACCGATCTCGACGCCGAGCGGCAGCTTGGTGGAGACGCCGCGACCGACGACGGCACCGTCGGTCAGCGTCGCCTGCATCAACTCGGGCAGGCTGATTGCGGCGCCGCCGGGCTGGCGGGCGCGGAAGCTGCCGTCGGCATAGTCGAGCTGGTCGGGCGGACATTGCAGCTTCTCGGCCGCGCGGGCCCTCAGTTGGCCCAGCGCATCGCGGCTGGCTTCGACGAGTGCGGCCGTGGTGGTGCGGGCGACTCGGCTGCCGGCGGCGCCGTCGCTGTAGCCGACCGACTTGCTGTCGCCCGTGTGGATGTGCACGTCCGCAAGCGGCAGGCCGAATTCCTCCGCCACGACCTGCGCCATCGTCGTGCGCACGCCGGAGATGTCGACGGGGCCCATAGTGATCATCGGCCTCCCGTCGCCGGCGATGGTGATGTGCGCCGCCGAGGTCATGGACGTGCCGCGCCAGTAGCCGAGCGCCAGGCCACGGCCGGTGGGATGGCGGCGGCGCGACAGCGGATCGGTCCAGCAAGGGTGGCGAGCGACCTCGTCGAGGATGGTGGTCAGTCCGATGGACGGGAAGGGCGTGCCGATCGGCATCAGGCTTCCTGTGACCGAAGCATTGCGCTTGCGGAACTCCAGCGGATCCATGCCGAGCCGCTGGCACAGCGCATCCATCACCTGCTCCATGGCGAATGCCGCCTGGATGCCGCCGGGGCCGCGGTAGGCCTCGGTGCGCGGCTTGTTGGTGACGATGTCGAAGCCCTGCAGGTCGAGGTTGGGGCACTGGTAGAGCGCAGCGGAGGCCTGCATCACCAGCGACGGGCTGAGCCCCGGCAGGCCGCCGGCGTCCATGCGGTAGGTGCCGGCGATGGCCGTGAGCCCCCCGTCCTTGCCGGCGGCGACGGCAATGTCGATCACAGCGGCGGCGGGCGGGCCACTACCGCCCTGCAGCACCTCCTCGCGCGTGAGCAGGAGCTTGACGGGGCGTCGGCACTTCTGCGCCAGCCGCACCGCCACGGCCTCGCCGTGGATGGCGATCTTGCCGCCGAAGGCGCCCCCCACTTCGAGCGGCACGATCTTCACCTGCGAAAGCGGCAGCCCCAGCATGCGCGCCGTCATCAGCTCGGCGGTGAACTGGCCCTGCGTGGACGCCCAGACCGTGGCAAGCCCGTTGGCATCGACCTGGGCTACGCACACCTGCGGCTCGAGGTAGCCCTGGTGCGCGGTGTCGACCTGCACACTGATGGACGCGGTGGCCGGCGCCTGCTCCAAAGCGCGAGCTGCGTCGCCGCGCGCGATCACGGTGCGCGAGCACACGTTGCTTGCGGAGCGCGGGCGCGGCTCGATGCCCTTGGTGATGACATGCTCGTGCAGCACGGGCGCATCGGGCGCCATGGCAGAGGCGATGTCGAGCACGGCCGGCAGCGGCGCGTAGTCGACCTCGATCAGCGCCAGCGCCTCGGAAGCGATGTGCAGGTCGACGGCGGCAACGGCGGCAACGGGCTGGCCGACCCAGTGCACCTTGTGGCGGGCCATGTTGAGCTGCGCCACCATCCACATGTCGTAGCCGGTCTCGCCCATGGGCACCATCGTGCCGATGGGCAACTCGGGAAAGTCGGCGGCCGTGACAACGGCGAGCACGCCCTTCAGCGCCTCGGCACGCGACGTGTCGATGCGACAGATGCGGGCATGTGCGTGAGGGCTCCGCAGCATCCTGGCGTGCACCATGCCGGGAAGCGAGAAATCGGCCGGATAGATCGCCTCGCCGGTGACGCGTTCCTTGGCATCGACGCGGGGGAGGCGCTTGCCGACCACCTTCAGGTCGCTGGCCTCGCGGGCGTGGTTCTCGACGGGAGGCATGGGTCAGGCCCCCCGCACGGTAGCGGCCGCAGCCGCGATGGCTTCCACGATCTTGCCGTAGCCGGTGCAGCGACAGAGGTTGCCGGCAATGGCATGGCGGATGTCGTCTTCCGTCGGCTGCGGATTGCGGTCGAGCAGCGCCTTGGCCGAAAGGACGATGCCCGGCGTGCAGAAGCCGCATTGCGTCCCGCCATGCTCGACCAGCGCCTGCTGGATCGGGTGCAGCGCCGTGCTGCCGGCCAGCCCCTCGATCGTGACGATGTCGCAGCCAGGCGCCTCCTGCGCCAGCATCAGGCAGGCGCAGACGGGCGCGCCGTCGACCAGCACCGTGCAGGTGCCGCAGTTGCCGTTGCTGCAGCCCTCCTTGGTGCCGGTGAGGGCAAGCCGGTCGCGCAGCAACTCGAGCAGGGTGTCGCGCGTGTCCGCGAGAACAGTGCGCTCCTCGCCGTTCACGGTACAGGTAAGAAGCACTTTCATTGCGGGCTGTCTCCGGCAGCGAGAGCGCGCCGGCAGTCCGTCAGCGCGCGCGCCGTCAGGACGGCGACGAGTGTACGGCGGTAGTCGGCCGAGCCGCGTGTGTCCGAGATGGGCCGGGCGTCGCGGGCGGCCAGCCTGCCCGCCTCCTCGATTAGGTCAGGTGACGGCATCTCGCCCACGAGCCGCGCCTCCGCCGAAGGGGCACGCAGAGGCGTGGGTCCGACGGAGGCCAGGGTGACGCGCGCGGCGGCGATGGTGCCGTTGTCACCGAGCGCGATCCATACGCCGGCCCCCGCAACGGCGATGTCCATCTCACGGCGCGGCGTGAAGCGCAGATAACTCGCCGCCGAGCGCGGAGGAGCGGGCGGCAGCAGGATCGCCACCAGGATTTCACCAGGCGTAAGCGTCGTGCGGCCCGGCCCCGCGAACAGCGCTTCCAGGTCCAGCTCCCGGCGTCCGCCGGGGCCAGCAACGACGGCACGCGCGGCATGGCAGATGAGCGCCGGAACCGCATCGGCCGAGGGCGCCGCATTGCAGATGTTGCCGCCGAGGCTTGCGCGGTTCTGCACCTGCAGGCTGCCGATCAGGCGCGCCGAGCTTGCCACCGCAGGATAGCTCTTTGCGACGGACGGGTGCTGCGCGATTGCGGTGGCGCTGGCCGCGGCACCAATCGAGACGCCGCCGTCCGCCAACGACGCAATCGCGGTGAGCTCCGGGACGCGTTTGAGGTCGATGATGCGGCGGGCCGCGCGCCGGCCTTCGCGCAGCTGTGGGATCAGGTCCGTGCCGCCGGCGAGCGCGCGCGCTTCACCGCCGCGCATCGCGGCGACCGCGTCGGCCAATGTCTCGGGACGCTCGTAGGCAAATTCCAGCAACGCTCGGCTCCGCTCATGATCAGATTGCCGCCAGCGTACTGCGTCCGCCACTCACGTTCCACAGTGGCGTCATGCTCACGCAGGTGGCATCCACGCCCGGCGCAGCTCACACCTGGCGATGTTGCGTGGATCCCCGCCTGCGCGGGGATGACGCAGGGAGATGCGCAGACCCACGGTATCAGAGCGCCTTGGAGAGGGTCATTTGCTCACATAGCTCTCGCGGCGATCATGCGCGGCGGCAGCAGGGGCGCGGGCGGAGGGAGGGCCGAGGCCGCCGCCGCCGGGAGTTTCCAGCAGCACGCGCTGGCCCTGCTTCAGGACGACATTGCGGCGGTAGTCGACCGGGGCACCATCGATGCAAACCGAGCCCAGCGCGCCGGACTCGCCACCCTGCATGCCGGGGGCCGGGAAACGGCAGCGCTCGGCCATGAAGATCATGCCGACGGGCGTGTCGGAGAGGATCTCGAACTCGATGGCCTGCCCGAGCCCGCCGCGGAAGCGCCCCTGCCCGCCGCTGCCCTCCCGCAGTTCCTTCCTGTGCACGATCATCGGGCTGTTGCGCTCGATCAGCTCGACGGGGACGTTGGAGACGTTGCTCGGCCAGGCGTAGGTGTTCTGGCCGTCATTGACGGCAGTCGCGCCCATCCCGCCGTTGAAGAAGAAGACGTTGGCGTAAGTCTTGCCGCTCGGGCGCACGCCCGTCTGGATCACGCTCCACAGCGGCGATCCGGAGGCCGCCATGATGCTGTCGGGCAGCACAGGGGCCAGCGCGCCGAACACGGCGAAGGGGAGATAGTGGCCGGTCGCCATGCGCCCACCCACCGATGCGGGAAAGCGCGGATTGACGAGCGAGCCTTCCGGCGCCGCCACCTCGATGCAGCGGAAGATGCCCTCGTTGTTCGGCAGGTTCGGCAGCAGCGCGCATTTCAACGCATACGCGGTCATGGCGAACGTGTAGGTCATCGTGCAGTTTATGGCGCGGTCGGCCTGAGGGCTGGTGCCGGCATAATCGACGAGGATGCGCTCGCCCTCCACCTTCACGGCGATGTTGTAGGTGAAGGGCTCGTCCAGGCCGTCGGTCCGGAAGCTGTAGCGGTAGGTGCCGCCGGGGACCTTGCCGATGGCCGCGCGCATGGCGCGCTCGCAGCGGCCGAGGATCTCGCCCGCGAACACGTCGAGGTCGTCGAGGCCGTACTCGGTCATGAGGTCGCCGAGTCGCCGCTCCAGCAGGTCGAGGCCGGTGATCTGCGCCCACAGGTCACCCTCGGTCTGGTCGGGCGTCCGCACCGCGGCGCGCAGCAGCTTCAGGAATGTGGCATCCGGCGTGCCCGCATTGATGAACTTCATCACGGGGATGTGGAAGCCTTCCTCGAACACCTCGCGCGGCTCCACCGAGCGCACCTTGCCGCCGATGTCCGGGGCATGCGCGGTGGAAGCGGCAAACGCAACGATGCGGCCGTTGCGGAAGATGGGCTTCGCCACGGTGATGTCGTTCAAGTGCCCGGTGGCGATCCAAGGCGTGTTGGTGACGAGCACATCGCCGGGCGCCATGTTGTCGAGGCCGATCTCCCTGATGAAGGCCTTCACCGTCACGGGCAGCGTGCCGATGAAGGAAGGGATGCTCTCGGTATTCTGCGCCAGAGAGTGCCCCGCGGCATCGGTGAGCACGCAGGCGAAGTCGTTGGACTCGTTCACGAGCGTGGAGAACGAGGTGCGCCGTAGTGCCTTGGCGGCCTCGTCGACCGCCGAGATTGCGCGCCGCCAGAGAATCTCCAGCGTGACGGCGTCGAAAGGTTGGTTGGCCCTAGGTCCGGATGAATGCGACATGTCCCCTCCACGAAGAGCCTTTCGGCCTCGTCAACTCTCAGGCCGGGTTCCCATCGCCCGCTTTCGGCGCGTCGCGCCCCCAACGTGCTCGGTCTGATCCCGCCACGTCGAGCCCATCCCTCTCGACGACCTCGATCACGCTTGGGAAATATCAGCCGGACGGGCCGTGCCCCAGGGCCGCCTCATAGTACGTGCGCGCCGTCTCCGCCAGTCTTGGCGACACGCCCTGGGTCCTGGCCAGCTCGACCATATAGCCGATGTCCTTGAGGACATATTCCGGCGAAAAGGCCTGCGCGGGGAATTGCCGTGGCAGCATCGCCTTCATGCCGTGGTTGCGGAGCACGAAGCTGTCGCCGGAACCCTTGGAGACCGCGTCGAGCAGCGTGCCAGGGGCGACGCCGGCGCGCTCCGCAACCACCATCATCTCCGCCAGGGCGACGACATGCTCGAACACCAAGGTGTTGTTGATGAGTTTCACGACCTGACCCGCCCCGATGCCTCCGCAGTGCGTGACATCGGAGCCGATATGGTCGAGCAGCGGCTTGATGCGGGCGAACACCGCATCGCTGGCCCCGACCATGATGCTGAGCTGCCCTCTCCGGGCAGCTTCGCGCGTGCGTGCGACCGGCGCGTCAGCGAAGGACAATCCCTGAGCCTCGAGGCGTTCGCCGACCCGTCGGGCCGTCGCAACCGACGTGGTGCTCAGATCGACGACCATTGTACCCGGCCGCGCGTTCGCCAGTATGCCTCCGTCTCCGCAACAGACCGCCTCAACCTGGGCACCTCCCGGCAGCGACAGGAAGATCACGTCCGAAACGCGAGCGAGGGCTGCCATGGACGGAGCCGGCCTGGCGGGCGTGTCCGCCAGCGCGCTGACGGCGGAAGGGTCGATGTCGAGTGCAAGCAGGCTACCAGGGTGCTTGGCCGCCATGTTGCGACACATCGGCCCGCCCATTACGCCGAGGCCGATGAAGCCGATGGATGCACTCGTTGCCATGGATCGCACCTCGGCGCTTCGTAGGAGCAGGGGCGACCTGGTCACCCGGTGCTGACGATGATGTTGCCGCTCTCCAGTACCTCGAAACGGCCGCCGGGGCCGACAACAAGGGTGGACTCGCGCTCCTCCACGATTGCGGGCCCATCGAAGGCCTGATCAGGGGCGAGCGCATAGCGGTCGTAGACGGTGGTGGCGTGGAAATCGCTGAGCTCGGGGAAGTACACGGGCCGCCGCCCCTTGACGGCCTTGGCGCCCGTCCGAGGCCTGGACGCCGAGAACGCCGCGCCCTCGACCTCGACGCTGGCCGAGACACGCACGTTGATGATCTCGACCTGCGTCGTCGGCGGCGTGCGCGTGAAGGCGGCGATGTAGCTCGCCTCGAAGGCGCCCATCAGCGCTGCCCGCGAGGCCGCGGTGTAGGGCCCGGGCGGCAGCGGCACCACCAGCTCGGAGGCCTGGCCGACGTAGCGGATGTCGGCGAAGCGCTGCACCGACGAGGGGTGGTGGCCGGGCAGAGTCGCAACGAGCACGGCCGCTGCCTCGGTCTCGAGCCGGGCAAAGGTGGCTTCGAGATCACTCCACACGATCTGGTCGATCTCGCGGGCGATGGTGGCGACCCGGTCGACGCGGGCCGGCGCGATGAGGAGGCCAAGCGCGGAGGCCACGCCGGCGCCGCGCGGCGCAATCAGCCGGGCGAGCCCGAGCTTCTTGGCCACATAGTACGCGTGCACGGGCCCCGCGCCACCGGTGGCGAGCAGCGTGTAGCGCCGGGGGTCCTTGCCGTGCTCGGCGATGTGCACGCGCGCCGCATTCGTCATGTTCTCGTTGACGAGGTCGTGGATACCCCAGGCGAGCCCCGTGACCGACAGGCGAGCACGCTCAGCCAGCGGCGCCATGGCCTTCTCCACCGCCTCCATGTCGATCGCCATCGTGCCGCCGACGAAATAGGCGGGATTCAGGTAGCCCAGCAGGAAGTCGGCGTCGGTGACGGTGGGCTCACGGCCGCCGCGCCCGTACGCAGCGGGGCCGGGCTCGGAGCCGGCGCTGACGGGTCCGACCTTCAGGAGGCCAATCTCGTCGAGGTGGGCGATGGAGCCGCCGCCCGCGCCGATCTCGATCAGCTCGAGGGTGGAGATGCGCACGGGGAGCCCGCTGCCCTCGATGAATCGCTTCTCGCGCGCGGCCTCGAAGCTGTAGGCGACGGTCGGCTTGCCGCCGTCGACGACCGAGAGCTTGGCGGTCGTGCCGCCCATGTCGAAGGCGAGCACGTGCTCGCCGCCATCGCGGGCGCCCAAGTGCGCGGCGACCAGCGCGCCGGCCGCGGGCCCGGACTCCAGCAGTTGCACCGGGGTGCGCTTGGCTTCCTCGATGTTGGTGAGGCCGCCGTTGGACAGCATGAGCAGTAGCGGCGCGCCGATGCCACGTTCCGCGGCCTGCGCGGCAAGAGAGGAAATGTAGCGCTCGGCCAGCGGCTTGATGTAGGCGTTGATGACGGTGGTGGAGGTACGCTCGTACTCGCGAATCTCCGGGGCGACGTCGATGGAGGCCGACAACGACAGCCTGGGATGGTGCCGGGCCAGCAGTTCGACCGCGCGGCGCTCATGGGTCGGGTTGGCGTAGGAGTGCAAGAAGACGATGGCCAGCGAGGTTGCGCCCAGGGCCACAAGCCGCTCGGCGGCCTCGAGCACAGCGGCCTCGTCGAGGGCGAGGCGGACGCTGCCGTCGACGGCCATGCGCTCCGGCACCTCGAGACGCAGATGGCGCGGCACCAGCGGCGCGGGCTTCAGGATGTTGATGTCGTAAAGCTCGTACTTGCGCTCGCGCCCGATCTCCAGCGTGTCGCGGAAGCCCCTCGTGGTGATGAGGCCCGTCCTGGCGCCCTTGCGCTCGATGACGGCATTGCTGAAGAGCGTGGTGGCGTGCACGAGGCGGCCGATGTCGGCCGGTGGGATGCTCTTCTCCCGCAGCAGCCGGTCGATGCCGGCCATCACGCCGCGGGCGGGATCGTCGTGCGTCGTCAGCTCCTTGTGGCTGACCTGGCTGCCGCTCGCGGGATCATGCACGACGATGTCGGTAAAGGTGCCGCCGACGTCGATCCCGAGCCCCAGACGCTTCACGCTTCCTCCCCCAAGTCTCATGCCGCCGGTCTCCGCGGCGGCGTCCTGCACGCATCATAAGCCAACGTGGGAGGAGGGCGAAGGTGGGGTCCGGGCCGGAAGCCCGGCCGCTGATCCGCGCCCCTCGCGGTCGGGCTCTTGCTGCTCCCCCTGTGCGCATCCCGCCCTAAGCCCGTCGAAGGTAGGCCGCCCACCTGAGCCATGCTTCGACAAGCTCAGCATGGGGCGGGGGATTGGCGCCAGGATCGAATGGCCGGCCGTACACTCGACGCCGCCCGGACCTCTCGGAGGGCGGGCCACAAGCGTCACTGCAGGGCGATCCAACCCATCCAGGACACCATGCTGCCTGGGCAGGGATGACGAGAAAAGCCAAAAGGGCCCGGCAACCCTGAGTGCCGAGCCCCCTTGGATCACGCCGGGGAAGATAGAGTTTTCAGGGTAAGAGCACCCTACGACGGCCTGGTTGAACTCGTTCTGAACGATGTGTTCATCGAGTGTTCATGCAACAGGCCAGAGTCCGGCCCGGGAGAAATCCAATTTTGGAGCGCGCGTTTGCCGGGGCTTAACTGTCCGCGTGTTTCACTGCCGGAGTTCCAAGCGTGGGTGGTGAAAGGCGTTGCTGATGTGTTGGCTGCGTGGAGAGTCCGGCTCGGCCGGAGCGTGCCGGGTTGCGTCCTGGCTCGGTCTTGTGGGTGCTGCCATCGCGCTCGCGGGGTGCGCTTCGCCACTCGCCGGCGAGGGCTATGCGTCCAGCGCAGTGGCGCGGAACTACGGACCCCGCCCGTTGCTTCAGGCCGTCATGGGCAAGGCGATGTCGGACGAGGATGCGGACGCGTTGGTCGCCCGCGCCATCGTCGAGCACGAGATGCGCCGGCCCTGAGCGGCGAGACCGATCAGGCAGCGACGAGGCCGCGCTTTTCCAGCAGCGCGCGCGTCTGCGGCAGTCGGCCGCGGAAGGCGACATAGGCCTCGGCCGCATCGTGGCTGCCGCCTGCAGAATAGATGTGATCGTGCAGTCTCTTGGCGAGGCGCGCATTGAAGATATCGCCCGTCTCCTCGAAAGCGGAGAAGGCGTCGGCATCCATCACCTCCGACCACAGGTAGCTGTAGTAGCCCGAGGCGTACCCGCCCATGATGTGCTGGAAGTGCGGAATGCGGTGGCGCATGACGATCTCGCGCGGCATGCCGATGCCGGTGAGCGTGTCGGCCTCGAAGGTGTCGACGTCGAGGCCCTTGGTCTCTTCCAGCACATGCAGGTCGAGGTCGACGATGGCGGCGGCCACGTACTCCACCGTCTTGAAGCCCTGATTGAAGTTGCGCGCCGCCTCCAGCCGCTTGAGCAGCACGGCCGGCACGGGCTTGCCGGTCTTGTAGTGACGCGCGAAGCGGGCGAGCACCTCCGGGCGCAGCAGCCAGTGCTCGTAGAGCTGGGAGGGAAGCTCGACGAAGTCGCGCTCGACGCTGGTGCCCGCCACGCTCGGGTAGGTCACGTCCGAGAGGAGGCCGTGCAGGGCGTGGCCGAACTCGTGGAACAGCGTGCGCGCATCGTCGAGGCTGAGCAGCGTCGGCCCGCCGGGGGCCCCTTTGGCGAAGTTCATGACGTTGACGACGATGGGCGTGACTTTGCCGGCGAGCTTCTCCTGCTTGCGCCAGCCCGACATCCACGCGCCCGAGTGCTTGGACGGCCGGGCGAAGTAGTCGCCGAGGAAGAGGCCGACATGCGCACCGCCGCGTTTCACCTCGAACGCGCGCACCTCCGGGTGGTAGACGGGCAGGTCCTTGCGCTCCGTGAAGGTAACGCCGAACAGCTTGCCGGCGACGTCGAACGCAGCCGCAATCACGCTGTCGAGCTGCAGGTAGGGCTTGATCTCGGCATCGTCGAAGTCGTAGCGCGCCTTGCGCACCTTCTCGGCATAGTAGCGCCAATCCCACGCGGCGACCTTGAAATTGCCGCCCTCCGAGCGCACGGCTTCCTGCAGCGCATCGCGCTCCTCGGCGACCCGCTCGCGCGCTGGAGCCCACACCTCCATCAGCAGCTTGCGCACCGCCGCGGGATTCTTGGCCATCGAGAACTCGAGGGCAGAGTCGGCTGCCGACTTGAAGCCCAGGATGCGTGCCCGCTCGGCGCGCAACGCCAGCACCTCCGCCACGATCCTGCGGTTGTCCGTCTTGCCGCCGTTGGCGCCGCGCATGATCCAGGCATTGAAGGCCTTCTCGCGCAGATCGCGCCGCGCCGAATACTGCAGGAAGGGCTCGACGCTGGAGCGAGCGAGCGTAACGGCATGCTTGCCAGGGTGGCCGTGATCCTTGGCCGTCTGCGCCGCGGCGGCACGCACGGCCTCGGGCAGCCCGGCAAGATCGGCTTCGCCTGCCAGCACCAGCACGAAGGCCTGCTCGTCGGCCAGCAGGTTCTGGCTGAACTGGGTTCCCAGCACGGAAAGCCGCGCCGCAATCGCCGCCATGCGCTTCTTGACCTTCGGCGCGAGGCCGGCGCCGGACTTCACGAAAGCGCGCTGGTAGCGCTCGAGCACGCGAAGCTGCTCTTCCGTGAGCTTCAGCTTCTTGCGCTTCTTGTAGAGGGCTTCGACGCGGGCAAAGAGCGTCTCGTTCTGGTAGATGCGCATGCCGTGCTTGGCAAAGCGCGGTGCGAGCGCGCGCTCGATCGCCTGGATCTCGGGGTTCGTATCGGTGCCGGCGAGATTGAAAAAAACCGCCGAAGCGCGCTGCAGCCGTTGGCCGGCGCGCTCCATCGCGTCGATGGTGTTGGCGAACGTGGGCGCGGCGGGATCGCCGGCGATCGCGGCAATCTCCTTGCGGTTGTCGGCGAAGCCTTTGTCGAAGGCGGGCACGAAGTGCGCGATCTCGATGCGGTCGAACGGGGGCATCGCGAACGGCGTGGTCCAGGTCCCGAGCAGGGGGTTGTCGCTTGCCGACCCCGGCTTTGCCGCGGCGCGCGGCACGGGCGCCGCCCTGGCCTTCTTGCCGCCGGCTGCCGTTCGCCTGCCTGACCTGCCCGCCATCGCCGTCTCCTGCGCCCTGTTGCGGCGCTGCTATGGACGGTCACGACCCCTTTGTCGAGGCACGACTGTCATCCCGGAAGCCTCGCAGCGGCGATCCGGGACCCAGGGTCGCATCCGAGGTCCGGGGTCCCGCCTCTGCGCGCTACCGCGCTCCGGCCGGGATGACAATCGGGCTCACGTGTAGATCATCTTGCGGGTCATGCCGCCGTCGACGATGAGCTCCGCGCCGGTGACGAAGCCGGCCTCTGCCGAGAGCAGGAACGCCACCGCCGCGGCAACATCCTCGGGCCTACCGACGCGGCCGACGGGGTGCTGGGCGTGGTCGGTGGCCTTCAGCGGGCCGTGCTTGCCCGTGTCGATCCAGCCCGGCGAGATGCAGTTGACGCGGACCTCGGGGGCCAGCGTCATCGCCAGCGCATGCGTGAGCGCGACCAGGCCACCCTTGGTGGCCGAGTAGGCAAGCGTGTCGGGCTCGGACATGTGCGCCCGGGTCGAAGCGACCGCGATCATGCTGCCGCGCGCCCGCTTGAGGTCGGCCGCGGCCGACCTGGCGAGCAGGAAGGTTGCGGTCAGGTTGGTGGCGAGCACGCGGTTCCAACTCTCAAGCGTTGTTTGCGCCAAGGGCCCGAAAGCGCCGATGCCGGCGTTGGAGACGATCGCGTCGATGCGACCCATGCGGGCGCGCGACACGGCGATCAGACGCTCGACGTCCGCCTCGTTGCCGACATCGGACTGCACGGCGATGCCGCCGACATCGGCAGCGGCGGCGCTGACCGCGTCGCCGTCGACGTCGGCGAGGGTCACCTGCCAGCCCATCCCGAAGAGGTGCCGGGCAACGGCTCGGCCGATGCCGTGGGCGGCTCCGGTCACGACGGCGGCTCGGCTGCTCGTGTCCCTGCTCATGCGCCGACTCTGACCAGACTTGCACGAGCGAAGCGAGCGGCATCCGCAAGCTGGGTAAAGGCGGGCCTTCCACGTGCCCCGAGGTGTATGGCCCAGCCACAGGCTCGGCGCTTGCCTCTGGGGAGGTCCCGGCAAGAACCGGCCCTCGCCGGTCCAGGCAAATGCAGACTAACCTCACCGCGCGCGCTGGGCTATCGGGCCGAATGCTGCCGGCCCCTGGCCTGGCGGCCGGGATCGCGCGCATAGCCGCCGATGCGCTCGAGCGTGGTCCGGATCGGATCGTCGGCCCACGCCCTGGTCACGAAGTTCTCGTGGTCGGCACCGGACGTCCGGATGAACGCCACCTTGCCGCGCAGGCGGTCCGGCAAGCTGGTATCGAAGTCGATCTCCTCTTCTGCGAGCCTGCTCTGCAGGGCCTCGTTGCCGCCGGCGGAGGACGAGGTGAAGGCGCTGACGAAGAAGGCCGAGCGCTGGCGCCGGATGAAATCGGCGTACTTGTCGACCTCCCCGTAGAGCGCGTCGAGCAGCAGCACGCCGATGACGCGCGAGTCGCTGCCGCCCTTGTGCAGGGCCCAGGCGGCGGGCACGTAGCCCCCGCTGTAGGCGACGATCACGACGGGGAGGGTAGCGAAGGTCCTGCGCGTGCGCAGGTCCCCGTGCAGACGGGCAAGGTGCGCACCCGCCTCACCGATGAACCTGGCAAAACCGTAAGTCTCCCAGAACCGCCCGGCGCTCGAGTCGTTGGCATTGATGGCGAGCTGGGGCGCAACGAGAACGGCGTTGATGTTGGCTTCCGCGATCTGCGCCGCCACACGCTGGCGGCCGCCGACGTCGCGCTCCAGCGTCGCCCGGTTGCCGTGCAGGAAAACGACGATCAGCCCCGGACGCCGCACGTCGAACCCCGCCGGCATGAAAAGGAGCGAGCGCTTGTCGCTGTAGGTGGCGTCCTCCCACAGCACGCCGGCGCGCGCGCTGCGATGACCCCTTCGGCCGTCTTCGTCGATCACGTCGAAGAAGGGCCGGCTGGTGCGCGGGACGACGCCATCATAGGGGAACGGCGAGACGTCGAATTCAACCAACGCACTGCGCGGAGCCCTAAGCGGCCCGACGCGGGCGTGGACCTCGTGCGGCACGGGCACCATCACGGGCCGGCTTGCGGTATCCGGGCGCTGGCCGAGCGCAGGAGGCGCGGCCACGGCGACCAGGGCAAACGCCAGCAGCACGGCACGCAGCGGATCCCGCCCAATCATCCCGTCTGATCCCTCATGCCGCCGCCCCCAGCGGCGCGCGACGCGGCGCGGACTGCAAGACAACGATTGGGGCCGAGGCTATGGCCGAATGATGTCCAGAGGGTGAACGGCCAAAGGGCGCGCGGCGCCGCGACGCCAGGCGGTCAGAAAGCGTTGCGATTGACGAAGCCGACCAGAGGGGGCTTCGCAAGGATCTTGAGGTCCATCCAGAGCGACCAGTCCTCGATGTAGTAGGCGTCCATCTGCACGCAGCGGCGCATCTTCTCGGGGCCCTTGGTGGGGCCGGCGCGTCTTTGCACGCGCTCCTCATCCCGTGCACGACGCGGGCCAGCCGCGAAAATTGCCTTGCGCGGCGTGGGATTGACCTCCTCCGGCACCCCCTGGCAGGTATTCGGGGGCCCTCCCACTGGTGCCGGGGCCGCGTTCTGACCGCGGCCGAGGCCAGATACTCTTCTACCCCATCGACACGGACGGCCGTTCGGGCTAGAACGCGCCCGAATTCCCGCCAGCGACGCCCGGCGCGGCTCCCCAAAACGAGGAGCCGGGCGCGGTCGGCGCTCATGCCAATAGCCGGCGCGGGAGCGCCTTGCCAGTCCAGGGACAGTTGCCATGACTTCCATGACCGTCATCCAAGATCTCGAGCGCCGGCAGATGGACGCCATCACCGTCCAGCGGCGCGTGCCCGAATTCGCTCCGGGCGACACCGTCAAGGTGATGGTCAAGGTGATGGAGGACTCCGAGGCCGACGCGAAAGCCAAGGGTAAGGGCAAGGCCGCCAAGCCGAAGGACGAGGACAAGGGTCCCGGCTTCCGCCTGCAGGCCTACGAGGGCGTGGTGATCGCGCGCTCCGGCAGCGGCATCAATGAGAGCTTCACGGTGCGCAAAATCTCCTACGGCGAGGGCGTGGAGCGCGTCTTCCCGGTCTTTTCGCCCTACATCGCCGAGATCGAGGTGATCCGCCGCGGCAAGGTTCGCCGCGCCAAGCTCTACTACCTGCGTGGGCGGCGCGGCAAGTCGGCGCGCATCTTCGAGCGCACGGACGCGCGCGCCAAGCGCCTCAACGCCGCCTTCAAGGGCTTCAAGCGGCCGAAGGGTGAGCCCGACGATCTGACCCGCATCAAGGGGGTCGACGCCGCGCTGGCCGCGCGCCTGCACGGCCTCGGCGTGATCAAGTTCGATCAGATCGCCAACTTCTCCGACGACGACATCGCCAACGTCGACGAGGCGCTCATGCTCGATGGCCGCATCGAGAAGGAGGATTGGGTCCGGCAGGCGCAGGAGTTCTTGGCCGAGCTCGCCGCTGCCGAGGTGCCCGCCCAGGCGCAGGACGAAAAGAAGGGCTGATACCGGCGTCGCTGAAGATTCGAGGGCATGCATGCCGCGCCACATCGGCATCGTTGCATGTTCTGCCGAGGGCGCGGCGCTCTGCTATCGCACCATCTGTCTCGAGGGCGCCGAGCTGCTGGGGCCGCACGCCCACCCAGAAGTGTCGATGCACACGCCGTCGCTTGCCGAGTACGTGGCGTGCCTCGACCGCGATGATTGGCAGGGTGTGGGCGAGCTGATGCTTGCCTCCGCCCGCAAGCTGGCCAGCGTCGGTGCGGATTTCCTCATCTGCCCGGACAATACCATCCACCAGGCGCTCCCGTGGGTCGAGCCGCGATCGCCGTTGGCTTGGCTGCACATCGCCGAGGCCGTCGCTGCCGAGGCTGCCCGGCGCGGATTCCGCCGTCTTGGCCTGACCGGGACGCGTTGGCTCGTGGACAGCGAGGTCTATCCCGAGAAGCTGAGCGGACGGGGACTGGAGTATGTGCGGCCTACGGCCGACGAGCGCGAGGAATGCAACCGCATCATCATGGACGAGCTGGTGCGCGGCGTTTTCAAGCCCGAGGCCGTCACCTATTTTCGGCGGGTCATCGCCCGCATGGGCGATGCGGGCTGCGATGCGGTGGTGCTCGGCTGCACGGAAATTCCGCTGATCATGAGTGACGCGAACTCATCCCTGCCCACTCTCGACTCCACGCGGCTGCTGGCGCGCGCCGCGTTGAAGCGGGCGGTGCGGGGGATGGAGTGAGGGCCTCACGCATACCCTCCCACCCGACGGACAGTGGCGCGAGGGCCGGCCCCCTTCGCGCCAGGTCCCGCGATCTGCAACAGATCACATCTGATCGTAGTCCAGCACGAGCCGATCCGATTTCGGCACGGCTTGGCACGTCAGGACGAAACCGCGCTCAATCTCCCAGGGCTCGAGGCTGTAGTTCTGCGTCATCTCCACCTCGCCCTCGATCAGCCTGGCGCGACAGGTGCAGCACATCCCCCCTTTGCACGAGTAGGGCACGCGGATGCCGGCCGCCAGCGCAGCGTCCACGACGTGACCGCCCGGCGGCACGGTGAAGCGGTGGCGCACGCCGTCCAGGATGGCGACCGCCGCGGTCGCGCCTCTTCCCTCTCCCAACCCCTCAGTGAGGAGAGGAGTAGGGTGAGGGGCAGCCAGAGGTGCAGCTGCCTTGCCGCGATACGCCCCTCCGCCGGGGGCAAAGAACTCGTGGTGTATCCGCTCGCGCGGCACTCCGAGCTCGAGCAGCGCTGCCCGCACGTCGCGGATCATGGTACCCGGCCCGCATAGAAACACATGCGCCACGTCCCCCGGCCCGAGCAATGCCGTGGCCAGCGCCCTCACCTTGTCGGCGGTGATGCGGCCCTCAAGCAGCGGCGCGCTCATCTCGTCGTTGCGGGACAGCACGTCGAGGATCGACAGGCGGCCGAGATGGCGGTCCTTCAGGTCCTCCAGTTCCGCGCGGAAGATGGTGCTCTCCGGCATCCGGTTGCCGTAAACGAGTGCGAGGCTGGTATTCGGCTCGCGCGTCAGCGCGTGTTTGACCATGGCGATGATCGGCGTGATACCCACGCCCGCCGCGAAGGCCAGGACCCGGCGTCGGCCGCCATCGCCCTCGGGCAGCACGAAGCGGCCGGCAGGCGGCATTGCGTCCAGCCGCATGCCGGCCGCCAGGGTATCGTTGGCCCAGTTGGAGAAGCGGCCCTCCACCACGCGCTTGATGGCGATGCGCAGATCCGGCTCGCCCGGCCCCGAGCAGATCGAGTAGGTGCGGCGCTGCTCCTCGCCGCCGATAACGGCACGCACAGGCAGATGCTGGCCCGGCCGGAAGCGGAAGGCCTCGCGGTGCGCCGCAGGCACGGCGAGCACCACGGAGATGGCCTCGGGCGTCTCGCGCCTCACCTCGACGATCTCGAGCGCCTCGTATTCGTGCATCGCCGGCCGCTCAGAGGCACTTGAAATAGTCGAAGGGCTCCGCGCAGGCCTCGCAGCGCCACAGCGCCTTGCATGCGGTCGAGCCGAACTCGGAAATCCGCGTGGTATGCGTGGATCCGCATTTGGGGCATTCCACCGCCTCCTGATGGAACAGGGTACGTGCGGCGGCACCGCGCTGCGGCGGAGCAATCCCGAACTCGCGAAGCTTCCGGCGCCCTTCCTCGGTAATGTCATCGGTGGTCCAGGGAGGCGACAACACCGTCTCGACGCGGGCTCCGACGAAGCCGGCCTCCGCGAGCGCCGCCTCGACCGCGAGGCTGATCGCCTCCGTCGCCGGACAACCGGTATAGGTGGGCGTAAGCTTCACGACGACGCGGCCGTCCTGCTGATCGACACCGCGCAGCACGCCAAGGTCCTGCAGGGTCAGCACGGGGATTTCCGGATCGACGATGCCGGCGGCTATCGCAAGCCCTCGCTGCAGTTCGAAGGCAATGCTCTCCTCCCCCTTGCAGGAAGGGGTCCCGGGCGGGGGTCCAGGCGCTGCAACGGTCGTATCCATCATGCCTTCAATATCGTGCGGCACGTGCAAATCCGAAAGACGCCCCGCGCGGATGTCCTCCGGCAACGGGTATTGCTCTCAACTATCCCCTCTCCGCAAGCCAGCGAGGAATGGTGGCGTCTCATCACTGCCTCACCACGTCACGCCCGGATGAGCGCGGTGCAGGACCTGCATCTCCGCCAGCATGGGGCCCAAGTGCTCGCTGTGGCGGCCATTGCGACCCCCGGCCTGCATCCAGCCATTCGCCGGCCGCTTCAGGGCGGCCTCGCCCAATACAGAATTGATCGTCGCATCCCATTTCAGGCGGATTGGTTCGCGGTCGACGGCAATGCCGCGCACCGCCAGCGCGCGCTCGGCCTCGTCCATCACGAACAGCTCGTCCGTATACATCCACAGTTCGTCGAGGGCGCCAACCGTCCGCAAGCGGCTTTCCTCGGTTCCGTCGCCGAGGCGGATCACCCATTCCGCCGCATGGCGAACGTGATAGGCCATCTCCTTCACAGCCTTGGCGGCGATCTCGGCAAGACGCTGGTCGGCTGAGCGGGCGAGGGCCTGATAGTAGAAGTGCATGAAGGCGGCATACAGCAGGTGGCGCACCATGGTCTTGGCGAAATCACCGTTTGGCTGCTCGACCAGCAGCAGATTGGCGTAGGCGTGCTCGTCCCGTAAATAGGCCAGGGCATCCTCATCCCGACCCTCGCCCTCGACCTCTCCCGCGTACGCGTACAACAGCCGCGCCTGGCCGATGAGATCCAGCGCCAGATTGGAGAGCGCGATATCCTCCTCCAGCATCGGCCCCCGCCCCGACCATTGTGACAGCCGATGCCCCAGCACCAGGGCATCGTCGGCGAGGGCGAGCACGTAGCGGACCAGGGCTGCGACATCGGCATGCGCATCGCCGGCGACTGCAGGTTGCGCGATCATTGAAGTGCACCACGTCGAAGTCGCGCAAGGCTCTCTTCCCCCTTGCTGGGAGGGGAGGGGGGTGGGGGTCCAAGATGCCCGATGATTGCATCCATGACGCCTTCGATAGTCACACTCGCCTCGGAGTTCCAGACCCGCAAACCCTGGTCGCGCTGATGCTGCTCGCGTCCGTTGTCTCGAGGAAGCCCGCACGCCGCCAGCGGCGGCGTGCGAGCCCAAAAGAACGGATCACATATGCCCGACTTCATCCGGCACCTCGTAGAAGGTGGGGTGGCGGTAGATCTTGCTGGCGGTGGGCTCGAACAGCTCGTCCCTGTGGGTCGGATCGCTGGCGGTGATGGCGGCGGAGGGAACAACCCAGATCGACACGCTCTCGCCGCGCCGGGTATAGACGTCGCGCGCTGCCTGCAGGGCCATGGCCGCATCCGGCGCATGCACGCTGCCCGCGTGTTTGTGCGGCAGGCCCGAGCGGTTGCGGATGAACACCTCCCAGAGCGGCATCATGGCTTCGGACATGGACTACCTCGCTCGCTGACTGCGCCTCATGCGCAGCGCTGCCGCATCACAGACTCGACGCTGGCAAGGCTCTCCCAGCCGAACGCATGTTCGCTGGGGCCTTGCCTGGTCAGATGGTCGAGCCGCGCCAACGCCTCGGCCGGTGTCGGTAGATGCCCGACCGGAACCCACCACATCACGAAGTGCGGCGTCAGCATCGGCTCGAACCAGTTGCCCTTCTTCTGGTAGATGCGCTTGTGCACCGTGTTCCAGACGAAGTGCTCGAGCTGTTCCGGCGTCTGCCACACGCTCATGTTGATGAGGAACGTCGGGTCTTTCGTAACCAGAATGCTCGTGGCGTTGTTGCTGTCGTCTTTCAGGCGCCACACGAAGCCCGGGCTGCGCTCGGCCAGCGCGTTGACACCGTCGAGGGCGCCCATGAACTCGGCCATGCGCGGATCGTCAGTGGGATAGCGGATATGGCCGACATTGAGCTGCGCCAGATGCGTTCCGGCGGGTTGGGTCACCATCCCTCTCCCCCTACTCCGCTGCAATTCGTGCCGCCTCGACGCGCTCAGCGCGCTTCTTCGCATGCGCCAACACCGCCTCGCGCACCCAAGTCCCCTCCTCGTGCGCCTGCGTTCTAACTTGCATACGCTGGCGATTGCAGGGACCGTGACCGGCCAGAACGCGCTTGAACTCGCTCCAGTCGATCTCGCCGAAACGCCAGTGACCGGAGGCGGCGTCCAACTTCAATTCCGGGTCGGGAAACGTGAGACCCAAGTAGTGGCCCTGCGGCACGGTGGCGTCAACGAACTTCTGGCGCAGATCGTCATTGGAGAAGCGCTTGATCTTCCACTTCATGGTGTCGGCCGAGTTCAGACTCTCCTTGTCGGAGGGCCCGAACATCATCAGGACAGGCCACCAGAAGCGGTTCAGGGCATCCTGCGCCATCGCCTTCTGCGCGGCGCTGCCGCGGCACAGCGTCAGCATGATCTCGAAGCCCTGGCGCTGATGGAAGCTCTCCTCCTTGCAGATGCGGATCATGGCTCGCGCATAGGGGCCGAAGCTGCAGCGGCAGAGCGGGATCTGGTTCATGATGGCGGCACCGTCGACCAGCCAGCCGATGGCGCCGATGTCGGCCCAGGTGAGGGTCGGGTAGTTGAAGATCGAGGAATACTTGGCCTTGCCGGCATGGAGCTGCTCGACCATCTCCTCGCGCGAGATGCCGAGCGTCTCGGCAGCCGCATAGAGGTAGAGGCCGTGGCCTGCCTCGTCCTGCACCTTGGCGAGCAGCGCCGCCTTGCGCCGCAGCGATGGCGCGCGCGTGATCCAGTTGCCCTCCGGCTGCATGCCGATGATTTCGGAATGGGCGTGCTGGGAGATTTGGCGCACCAGGGTGCGCCGGTAGGCCTCGGGCATCCAGTCGTTGGGCTCGACCTTGTCCTCGGCATCGACTTTGGCCTGGAAGCGCGCGAGCTTGCCCGCATCCTCGGTGGCGACCGGATCGCCCGTGTCCTTGGCATTGAGGCCCTGCGTGTACATTGCGCTCCTTTCCGTGCGGACGGACGCCCGCGGATCATATCAGAAACGGGCCGTCCATGCGCCAGGGCTGGCCAGGGGTTTCGCGTTTGCAGGCTTTCGGCGGGGTGGAAACAGGGGTTATTCGCCAGTTCGGCCGTGCACAAGTCCCGGCGCGTCGCTTGCAATTTTGCGCTGCACACTCGATCGTGGCGGTGATCGCACCGCGCCGCCCGACGAACCGGGCTCGCGAGGCCGTCCGGAAACCAAGTCGCCGAGACGATGAGGGCATCGCCGATGCAGAACTGGCTCGACATCCATTTCACCTCGCGCGACGGGCTGCGCCTCTATGCCCGCCACTACCCGGCACCTGGCTCCGTACGCCGGCCTGTGGTCTGCCTCCCCGGCCTCACGCGCAACAGCCGCGACTTCCACGATCTCGCCAGCATGCTGGCGGCCCCCGGCGACACCGGCCGCGACGTCTACGCCCTCGACTACCGCGGACGCGGCCGATCGGAGTACGACACCGACTGGAAGAACTACTCGGTTCTCATCGAGCTCAACGACGTGCTCGACTTCATGGCCATGAAATGCCTGGACCGCGCCGCCATCATAGGCACATCGCGCGGCGGCCTCATCGCCCTGCTGATGGGCGCCCTCCGCCCCAATGCCATGGGCGCCGTGGTGCTTAACGACATCGGCCCGGTGATCGAGCGCGACGGCCTCGCGCGCATCGTCGCCTACGTCGGCCGCGTGCCGCTTCCAGCGACCTGGAAGGAGGCGACCGCGCTCGTCCACGAGATGAACCGCCGGCAGTTTCCGGCCGTCCCGGCGGAGCAGTGGGAAGAGGTCGCGCGCCAGCAGTTCAACGACGACAACGGATTGCCGGCCCCCGGCTACGACCCCGAACTCGCCAAAGCCATCTCGGTGATGGATGGGCCGGTGCCGGAGCTATGGCCTCAGTTCACGGCCCTGTCGCATGTGCCTCTCCTCGCCATTCGCGGTGACCACTCGGATATCTTGAGCGCCGGGACTTTCCGCGAGATGCGGGTCCGCCATCCGCGCTGCACGGTCTTCACGGCACGCGGGGAGGGACATGCGCCCCTGCTCAAGGATTCCGTCAGCACCGCCGCCATCGCCGACTTCCTCGCGCGTACCGACGGGGAGGCGCACGCGCCTATGCCCGCCCTCGCCGCGTCGGCCTAGTATTATCAGAAACGCGTCGCTCACCGGAATTGCCGGCCGCGCTGATCCCCACAGCCTCAGCCGGTCTTCATGCAGCGGGCGTTGATCGTCGGCCAGCCAGCACGCGAGGCGAGTTTGGCCGCTGCGAGGACCGCCGCTCGCCTGTCCGGCTTCAGCTTCGTCAGCTCGTAGAACGCGGCGCCGGCAATGCGGTAGTCGCCACAGTCGTCACAGCCGACCACGACACCATCGAGGGTGTTCGGCGTGAGATTTCTCGCCTCCTTGGAGCAGATCGGACATTCCATGCCAACCTCCCATGCTTATTGGTATATTGTATGCCAACTACTGTTGCAGACGTCAATAGCATGGCGAGCGCGTCGGAGGCGCGCGGAAGGGTCGGACCCCCAGCAACAAGCGCCGAATTCCTTGGATCTCGCGCCACCTCAATCGAAATGGCAGTAGCGGTGGATGGCGGTCCCCCGTGGGGCGCTCCCGCAAGCGGGCACATGAGCTGCCCAATTCGGGACAGCCGTGGCGGCCGGCATCCGGAACTAGCGCGCGACGCGGCGACCAGCAGGTCGCGGAGATCAATCCCCCCGCAGCGTCGGTCTACACCTGTTCGTCCTGTTTGCGGCTTCCGGAGACTTGCAGGGAACGCAGGTTTCCATGAGCCGGGAACGTTGCGAGCGCGACGGACTCATCCGTTGGTGCGATCTGCGGCAATGCCCATCGCCCGGACGGACATGGCTCGATAGCATGAAGAAATTGCCTGGCTAGGTGTACGTCCGCTCGTCGGCGATCACCTTGCCGTCGTTGGGCAGCGAGCCGGGGGCGACAAACTCCACCCCGCCCTTCAGCTTGGTGACGGCCTGCAGCGTCTCGGCGAGCCTGGCCTTGAGGCTCTCGTCGGAGACGACCGCCTCGGCGCGCAGCGTCATGACGTCCTGTTCGCCGGCACGCCCGACGACGAGCCGCACGCGGCCGAGCGCGGGATAGCGCCTGGCCACTTCGGCCACCTGCTCGGGATGCACGAACATGCCCTTGACCTTGGTGGTCTGGTCGGCGCGGCCGAGCCAACCCCGGATACGCATGTTGGTGCGCCCGCACGGGCTCGGCCCCGGCAGCACGGAGGACAGGTCGCCGGTTCCGAAGCGGATCATCGGATAGTCGCGGTTGAAGGTGGTCACCACGACCTCGCCCACCTCGCCATCCGGCACGGGATCGCCGGTGCCGGGGCGTACAATCTCCACAATCACCCCCTCGTCCACGATCATGCCCTCGAGCGCGGGGCTTTCGTAGGCGATGATGCCGACGTCGGCGGTGGCGTAGGTCTGGTAGGTATCGATGCCGCGCTCTTTGTATTCCGCGCGCAGCGACGGGAAGAGCGCCCCGCCGCCGACCAGCGCCCGCTTGAAGCACGAAGCGTCCCTGCCGGCCTCCTTCGCCTTGTCGAGGAGTATCTTCAGATAGTCCGGCACGCCCACGTAAACGTTGGGCTTGAGATACTGGATCACCTCGAGCTGCTGCTCGGTATTGCCCGGGCCGGCGGCGATGACCGCGCAGCCGAGCGCGCGGGCGCCCGAATCCAGAATCCACCCACCGGGCGTGAGATGATAGGCGAACGTGTTGTGCACGATGTCGCCCTTGCGGATGCCCGCAGCAAACAGCGCGCGCGCCGTGCGCCACCAGTCCTCGCCTTTGCCCTCAGGCTCGAAGATGGGACCCGGCGACATGAACACGCGGCCCAACGCGCCAGCCGGCGAGGTGGCAAAACCTCCAAACGGCGGCGTCGTGGCCTGCAGGTCCTTGAGCACCGACTTGCGCAGCATCGGCAGCTTGCCGAGCGCGGCGCGTGAAGTCACCGCTGCCGGCTCGACGCCCTGGAGCAGCGCCGCCCAGCCCGGAGCCTGCGCCACGGCATTGCGGATAAGGTCGGGCAGCAGGTTGAACTGCGCCAGCTCGCGCTGGGCGGGATTGCGCGTTTCCAGTTGATCGTAGTGCTCTTCACTCACGGTCCACCCCCTAGCTGGGAGACGCCCGAGGGCCGGCGGGGGCTTATGCCAGCCAGCGCTTGCGCCGTTTGTAGGACTTCACATCGCGGAAGCTCTTGCGGTCGCCGCCGCCGATGCCGAGGTAGAACTCCTTCACATCCTCATTCTCGCGCAGCGAGTGGGACTCGCCGTCCATCACCACGCGGCCGTTCTCCAGAATGTAGCCATAGCTGGCATAGCGCAGCGCCACATTCGTGTTCTGCTCGGCCAGCAGGAAGCTGACCCGCTCCTTGGTGTTGATGTCGCGCACGATCTCGAAGATCTGCTCGACGATCTGCGGCGCAAGCCCCATCGAGGGCTCGTCGAGCAGGATCATGGTGGGGCGGGACATGAGCGCGCGGCCGATCGCCGTCATCTGCTGCTCGCCGCCGCTGGTGTAGCCCGCAAGCGATGCGCGCCGCTCCTTGAGGCGCGGGAAGTAGGTGTAGACCATATCGAGGTCGGCGGTCACGGCGCCGCGGCCGTCACGCCGCGTGAAGGCGCCCGTGAGCAGGTTCTCCTCGACGGTCAGGTGGCCGAAGCAATGGCGACCCTCCATCACCTGGATGCAGCCGCGCCGCACGAGATCGTTGGGGGTGAGGCCATCGACCCTCTCGCCCTTGAACTCGACCCGGCCCTTCGTCACCTCGCCGCGCTCGGATCGGACGAGGTTGGAGATCGACTTGAGCGTGGTGGACTTGCCGGCCCCGTTGGCGCCCAAGAGGGCGACGATGCCCCCTTCCGGCACCTCGAGGGAGACGCCCTTCAGCACCAGGATGACGTGGTCATAGATGACCTCGATATTCTTGAGAACCAGGATGGGATCGCCAGCATCCGCTGCCACGACAGGCCCAGGCCTTGGCAAAGTATCGGTCACGCTGCCCATCTCCCGTCGTCCGTGGCTCCGCCTAGCCGGCGCTTCGCGCCGGGAGGGCTCGCCCATGCGCGGGAGGCAACCTCGCCGCCTCCCGCAATCTCTCGCATCGGCAGTCGGTCGACCGCCGCCCGGCTCAGCTCTCCTTGGAGCAGTCGCGCGGGGTGATGTTCTTCTCCTTCGCGTACTTGGCGGCCTGATCCTTCACCATCGGATCGAGGATGGAGAGGTCGGCCTTGTAGAAGTCGGAGATGATCTTCCACTGCTTGCCGTCCCACTGGTGCAGGCGGGCCTCGTCCGCGCCCTGATGGTCCTGGCAGGTGAACTTCATGGGCTTGAGCATGCCCTCGAAGCCAAGCTGCTTGATGCGGTCGGCCGTCAGCACCAGGTTTTCGAAGCCCCAGCGGACCTGCTCGCCGGTCATCGGCTTGTTTCCGAACTTCTTCTGTGCCGTGCGGATGGCTTCCACGCCGAGCATCGAGTTGATGATACCGCGGTTGTAGAGAACCTGCGCGAAGGTGTCCTTGCCGGCCGACTTGTCCTTGGAGATGACGAACTTGTCCAAGTCCGCATGCACGCCGAACTTGCCGGCGGGATGCTGCAGCATCAGCGCCTTGTAGCCGGTCGCCTGGTCACCGGCAGGGATCACGTCGGGCTCGGCACCCGACCACCACACGCCGATCATCTTGTCACGCGGGTAGGCGACGGCGGCGGCCTCCTTGATGGCGGTGGAATTCATCACGCCCCAGCCCCACAGCAGCACGTAGTCCGGCCGATCCTGGCGGATCGCCAGCCACTGCGACTTCTGCTCGACGCCCGGATGGGTGACGGCGATGGCCTTGAACTCGAAGCCATTCTTCTTGGCCCGCGCCTCGAGCGCGGGGATCGGCTCCTTGCCGTAGGGGCTGTCGTGATAGACGAGGCTGATCTTCTTGCCCTTCAGCTTGTCGAAGCCGCCGAGCTCCTTGGCAATGTGCTGGATGGCGACATCGGCGGCGGTCCAGTAGCTGCCGACCGCCACGAAGTTCCACGGGAACACGGTGCCGTCCTTGCTCTCGGAGCGGCCGTAGCCCAGCGTCAGCAGCGGGATCTTGTCGCCCGGCACCTTCTCGGTCAGCGCGAAGGTGATGCCGGTCGACAGCGGCGAGAAGTAGCCGGCACCCGTCGGCCCCTTGCCCTTGAGGCGCTCGTAGCATTCGACGCCCTTGTCGGTGGCATAGCCCGTCTCGCATTCCTCGAAGACGATCTTCACGCCGTTGATGCCGCCGTCGCGCTCGTTGATGAGCGTCCAATAGTCGGCGACGCCGTTGGCGAAGGGAATGCCGTTCGGGGCATACGGCCCGGTGCGGTACACCAGCGCGGGCAGGAACTGCTCGTTCTGCGCCAGTGCCGGCGCGGCGATGGCTGCCAGCCCGCCGGCTGCAACTGCCAAGGCCAGAATTTTGCGGATCATAGTTTGCGTTCCTCCATGACTTCCGGCCGGAGCCGGGGCTTATGTGCGAGCCTTGTTCTTGCGCCATGCCCGGCGCGCCGCTCCGCACTGCGCGCAGACACCAGAGCGCTCCTGCCCAGGCCCTCAGTAGGGGTAGGGCCAGAGCCTCAGTCTCTCCTTCGTGATCGCCCACAGCCGGGCGAACCCATGCGGCTCCACGATCAGAAGGTAGCAGATGAGCGCGCCGGTCACGATGAAGACCAGCAGCGATACCGTCTCGACGCTGATCGGAATGCCCAGCGCGTGCGGCACCTGGTCCAGCATGATCGGCAGGATCAGGATGAAGGCCGCGCCCAGGAAGGAGCCCAGGATCGAGCCGAGCCCGCCGATGATCACCATGAACAGCAACTGGAACGAGCGGTCGATGTTGAAGGCGAGCGGCTCCCAGGCGCCGAGGTAGACGAAGGCCCAGAGCGCGCCGGCAATCCCGACGATGAACGAGGACACGGCGAAGGCCGAGAGCTTGGCATAGAGCGGCCTGATGCCCATCAGTTCCGCGGCGATATCCATGTCGCGGATCGCCATCCATTGTCGCCCGAGATTGCCCCGGACGAGGTTCTTGGCCATCACGGCGAACAGCGTCACGAAGGCGAGGCAGAGCAGATAGCGCTCGATCGGCGTGTGGAAGACCATGCCGAGGATACTGATCTCCGGAGCCGCCACCGAGCCCGAGGGCGTGTAGTTCGTGAACCACTTCACGCGGATGAATACCCAATCGAAAAAGAACTGGGCGGCCAGCGTCGCAACGGCGAGATAGAGGCCCTTGATGCGCAGGCTCGGCATGCCGAACAGGATGCCGACGATGGCCGCCATGAGGCCGCCGAGCAGGATCGAGGGCAGCACGGGCAGCGGCGGGATTGAGATTTCCGTACCGAGCCAGGCAAGCGGCAGGTGTACGCCGGTAACGAATTTGTAAGCGGAATAGGCGCCGATCGCCATGAACGCCCCGCTGCCGAGCGAGATCTGTCCGCAGTAGCCGATCAGAATGTTCACGCCGATGGCGGCGAGCGCCAGGATCAGGAAGGGGATCAGAATGGCGCGCAGCAGGTAGTCGCTGCCGAGCGGCCACACGTGGAAGGCCGCGAGCAGCGGCACGCCGACGAAGGCAAACGCGAGCAGCAGGCCGAGGGCGATCCGATCCTGGCGGATCGGGAAGATTGCCATATCCGCTGCGTAGGATGATTTGAACTGGCCGGCTTCGCGATAGAGCATCGTGTCCTCATGAGGCGAGTAGGGAATAGGGTGTTGGGAGTAGGGCTGTCAGGCACCGTCTCCTCATGGTCCGCTCCGCTATTCTCCTATTCGCTATTCCCTATTTCCTCACCTAGATCCGCTCGATGATGCGCTCGCCGAACAGGCCCTGCGGCCGCACGAGCAGCACGGCGAGGGCCAGCACGTAGGCGAACCAGTATTCGATGCCGCCGCCCATGTGCGGGCCGAGATAGACCTCCGCCAGCTTCTCGCCCGCACCGACGAGCAGCCCGCCGACGATGGCGCCAGGCACCGAGGTGAAGCCACCGATGATGAGAACCGGCAGCGCCTTGAGCGCCAGGAACGTGATGGAGAATTGGACGCCGAGCTTGGTGCCCCACACGGTCGCCGCCACCAGCGCGACGAGCCCCGCGACCAGCCACACCACGAACCAGATCCAGCTGATGGGGATGCCGACCGACTGGGCGGCGGCATGGTCGTCAGCCACCGCCCTCAGCGCTCGCCCCGTCTTGGTGTTCTGGAAGAAGATGGCGAGGCCTGCCACCAGCACGCCGGCGATCAGCCCGCCCCATACGTCGAGCTTGTTCACGAGGATGCCGCCGGGGAACACGCTCTCGAACAGGAACCAGGCGTCAGTGGGGAACAGCCGCAGCGGATACACGTCCGAGCCGAAGATCATCTGCGAGGCGCCTTCCAGGATGAAGGTGGCGCCGATGGTGGACATGAAGAGCGTGAGGCCGTCCTGGTTGACAAGCGGGCCCAGCACGTAGCGCTCCACCAGCCAGGCCGTGATCGCCATGATGATCGCCGCGAACAGGAGGCCGAGCAGCACCGCGGCCCACATGGGAAAGCCGCGCGCGGCAAGAAAATCGAGGCCGCGCACGAGCGCCAACCCCGCCAGAAGCACCATCGCGCCCTGCGCGAAATTGAAGACGCCGGAAGCCTTGAAGATCAGCACGAAGCCCAGCGCCACGAGCGAATAGAGCACCCCAGAGAGCAGGCCGCCGATCAGCACTTCAAGAACCTGACCGAAAAGGACCACGCGCTGCTCCTCAGTGGGGGACGCCGAGATAGGCGTCGATGACGGCCTGGTTGGCCTGCACCTCGGCAGGGGTGCCGTCGGCGATCTTGCGGCCGTAGTCGAGCACGACGACACGGTCGGAGAGGTCCATCACCACGCCCATATCGTGCTCGATGAGGGCGATGGTAGTGTCGAAGGTGTCCTTCACCGTAAGGATGAAGCGGCTCATGTCCTGCTTCTCCTCGAGGTTCATGCCGGCCATCGGCTCGTCGAGCAGCAGCAGCTCGGGCTCGGTGGCGAGCGCGCGTCCGAGCTCGACGCGCTTCTGCAGGCCATAGGGCAGCTTGCCCACGGGCGTCTTGCGGATATGCTTGATCTCCAGGAAATCGATGATCTGCTCGACCGCCTCGCGGTGGCGAATCTCTTCGCGCTGAGAGACACCCCAGTAAACGGCCTGGGCCAGGATGCCCCGCCGCATCTTGAGCGTGCGGCCGGTCATGATGTTGTCGAGCGTCGACATGCCCTTGAACAGGGCGACGTTCTGGAAGGTGCGGGCTATGCCCTGGCTGGCGGCCACGTAAGGCCGCATGGCCCTGCGTCGCCGGCCCTTGAACGTGATCACGCCTTCCTGCGGATGGTAGAAACCGTTGATGACATTGAGCATCGACGTCTTGCCGGCGCCGTTGGGACCGATGATGGCGCGAATCTCGCCCTTGCGGATGTCGAACGACACGTCTCGCAGCGCCCTGACGCCGCCGAAGGAGAGCGACACGTTCTCGACCGACAGCAACACCTCGCCCGCCGCGATGGTGCTCGCGCTGCGATGCGGCCTGGGCTCAACGTCGGCCTTCATTCGGCAGCCTCCCGCAGGGGCTGGGTGCCCTGGGCCGGATAGGTTTTCATGTCGATGATGCGCACGTCACCCTCTACCGTACCCTTGCGCCCGTCCTCGAAGGTGACCTCGGTGACGACGTGGCAGCGCTCGGAGCCGTCGTAGAGCGCGGCGATCAGCGGCGCATAGCGATCCGCGATGAACGTGCGGCGCACTTTCAGCGTTCGCGTGAGCTCGCCGTCATCGGCGTCGAGCTCCTTGTGCAGGATGAGGAAACGCCGGATCTGGGAAGCCGCCATCTGGGGCTCCTCGGCGAGCGCGCGGTTGAGCTCGTCCACGCGCTTCGTGACCATTGCGTAGACCTCGGGGTGCGCGGCCAGCTCCTGGTAGCTCGCGTAGGACACGTTGTTGCGCTCAGCCCAGTTGCCGACCGACGTCAGGTCGATGTTGATGAACATGGTGACGTAGTCGTGCCCCTGGCCCAAGGCGACCGCCTCGCGCACCTCGGGATAGAACTTGATGCGGTTCTCGAGGTACTTCGGCGAGAACAGCGCCCCGCTGTTGAGCCGGCCGACGTCCTTGGCACGATCGATGATCTTGAGGTGGCCGCGCTGGTCGAAGAAGCCGGCATCGCCGGTGTGCACCCAACCGTCGTCGGTCTTCGCGGCCTTCGTGGCCTCGTCGTTCTTGTAGTATCTCAGGAACACGCCGGGGCTCTTGAAGAGCACCTCGCCATTGTCGGCGATCCTGATCTCCACCTGCGGAGCAGGTCTCCCGACCGTGTCGGGATAGACCTCGCCGTCAGCCTGCATGGTGATGTAGACGCTGGCTTCGGTCTGGCCGTAGAGCTGCTTCAGGTTGACGCCGAGCGAGCGGTAGAAGCGAAAAAGCTCAGGACCGATAGCCTCGCCGGCAGTGTAGGCGACGCGCGTGCGCGAGAATCCCATGCGGTTGCGCAGTGGACCATAAACGAGGAGATCGCCCAGCCGGTAGAGCAGCCGGTCCTTGCCGCCTACTGGCCTGCCGTTCAGGATGTCCTCGCCGCAGCGTCGGGCGACGGTCAGGAAATAGTCGAACATGCGCTTCTTCACGAAGCCCGCGTCCTCCATCCGCACCATGATCTGGGTGAGGAGATTCTCGAAGACGCGCGGGGGCGCGAAGAAATAGGTCGGGCCGATCTCCCGGCGATCCTCGACGACGGTCTCGGGACTTTCCGGGCAGCACACGCACATGGCTGCCGCGTAGGCCTGCGCGTAGGAGAAGATGTGGTCGCCCACCCAGGCCATCGGCAAGTAGGCGAGCAGCAGATCGTCGGGGCCGAAGCGGTCGAACGCATTGGCGTTCTCGGCCGACACGATGATGTTGTCGAAGCTCAGCACCACGCCCTTGGGACGGCCGGTGGTGCCCGACGTGTAGAGCATCACGCTGACATCGCCCCCACTGCCCCTGGCGATCTCGTCGAGCCACCAGCCTTCCGCACCGGCGTTGGTGCGCATTTCCTCGCGGCCGAGTTCCTGCACCCTGTCGAAGGCGTGGAGGCGGGCGGGATCGTAGCCCGCGAGCCCACGCCCCTCGTCATAGATCATGCGCTCGAGGCGGGGCAGGCGGTCCGACACGGAGATCACCTTGTCGACCTGCTCCTGGTCCTCGACGATGGCAATGCGCACCTCGGCGTGCTCGAGCACATAGGCCATCTCGTCGGCTACCGAGTCCTGATAGACCGGCACCGGGACGCCACCAAGGCTCTGCACCGCCGCGAACGCCGCGTAGAGACGCGGCCGGTTGTCGCCGATGATGGCGACCGTGTCGCCGCGCTCGAAGCCGAGCTTTCTCAGACCAATGGCAAGTGAGCGGACCTCGTCACGCAGGCGCGCCCAGGTCCAGGTCTGCCAGATGCCGAAGTCCTTATGGCGCAGGGCGGGACGCGTGCCATACTCCACTGCATTGCGCAGGAGCAGCTTGGGCACCGTGTCCAGCGTGCCGGTCGGTCGGGCGGTATTGGCAACCTGCGCGCCGCGAATGCTCACGGACGTCCTTCCTCCCATCTTCCCGGCATCTGCCGCCTCGAGGCGGTCTTTGCATATGCGGGCAAGGCTATGCACTCAGCATACGCGCCGCCAGCCCCGAGGTCATGCCTAAGCTGACGAAATAGCCAAAAGTCGAACGCCCACTCAACGCAAAACTGGACAGACAATGCAGGACTTATCTGTTAAACTTGCAAGGTTGCAGCCCGAACGTGGCGAGGCGACCGCGGGCGGCCGGCGCCTGTAGGCTCCGCCTCAGCTTCCGTAACGGGTTAACCGCTCCAGATCGACGACAGTGATACCGCCGCGCTCGGTCACAACCAGGCGCCCCGCTTCGAGCGCCAGCAGGCACTTGTTGGCGATTTGCCGCGAGACTCCTGCCAGCAAGGCCAGCTCCTCCTGCGTGATCTCGATGTGGCTGCCGGCATGGGGATAGAGCACGGGGTTAAAGAGCCAGGACAGGTGGCGCGCGATCTTTGCGGTTGGATCGTGAATGCGATCGCTTTCGATGGTGGCGATGAACTGTCCCATGCGCTCGTTCAGCTGATGCACGAGAAAGTGCGTGAAGCCGACGCTGTTCTCGAACAGCCACATGAAGGTTGCGCGGTTCATGATGGCGAGCTCGGTGTTACGCAGCGCGACGAGGTCGTATTGACGCGGCTCGTTCTTGAGGACCGTACCCTCGCCGAACCAGCCGCCGGCGCCGATGCCCGCAAAGGTCATGGCCTTGCCGCTCTCCGAAATGGCACTGATCTTGATGAGGCCACTCACGACGCCGGTCCAATAGTCGAGCCGGTCGCCACGGTGGCAAACGTAGGTGCCGGCAGCAAAACGACGCTCGGCAATGCCCTTCAGTGCTCGCGCAGCTTCGGCCTCCGTGAGCGCAGCGGCCCAGAAGGCGACTCGCCGAAGCTCCTCTTTTGCTCCCACGCACGCACCATCCGCCAGGCGATCACGAGCACGGAACTATAGGTGCAAGATGCTGCGTCGCTCAAGGCGCCGGGTATCGGTCGCCGCACCCCGGATTTGCGCCTTGGAAGGGCCGGAGGCTTTCCTCTAGGATATCATCCAACAGCGCAGACACGATATCGCGAGGACACTCCATGATCGAGTACGGTCATTTCATCGGCGGCAAGAGCGTCAAAGGCACGAGCGGGCGGGCCGGCAACGTGTTCCAGCCCATGACCGGCGACGTCAGGGCGAGTGTTGCTTTTGCATCCAAGGCGGAGGTGGCCGCGGCGGTGGAGAATGCCAAGGCCGCGCAGCCAAGCTGGGCCGCCACAAATCCGCAGCGCCGGGCGCGCGTGCTGATGAAGTTCCTCGAACTCGCGAACCGCGACTACGACAAGCTCGCCGACTGCCTGGCCCGAGAGCACGGCAAGACCGTTGCCGACGCCAAGGGCGACATCCAGCGCGGGCTGGAGGTGGTTGAGTTTGCCATCGGCATCCCGCACCTCATGAAGGGCGAATACACGGAAGGGGCCGGGCCAGGCATCGACATCTACTCGATGCGCCAGCCCCTCGGCGTCGTGGCGGGCATCACGCCATTCAACTTCCCCGCCATGATCCCACTGTGGAAGTGCGCTCCCGCCATCGCCTGCGGCAATGCCTTCATCCTGAAGCCGTCCGAGCGTGATCCGGGGGTTCCCCTGATGCTCGCCGAACTGATGATCGAGGCAGGACTGCCCGCGGGCATTCTCAACGTCGTCAACGGTGACAAGGAGGCGGTCGACGCCATTCTCGACCATCCGGACATCGCCGCCGTCGGCTTCGTCGGCTCGACGCCGATCGCGGAGTACATCTATGGACGCGGCTGCGCGGCCGGCAAGCGCGTGCAGTGCTTCGGCGGCGCCAAAAATCATATGATCGTCATGCCTGACGCCGATATGGACCAGGCGGTCAATGCGCTGGTCGGCGCCGGCTACGGGTCGGCCGGCGAGCGCTGCATGGCGGTGTCGGTTGCCGTTCCGATCGGACAGAAGACAGCCGATGCGCTGTTCGAGAAGCTGATCCCGCAGGTCGAGAGCCTGAAGATCGGCCCCTCCACGTCGAGCGACGCCGATTTTGGTCCTCTCGTGACGGCGGCACACCTCAAGAAGGTGAAAGACTACGTAGACCTCGGCATCAAGGAGGGCGCCAAGCTCCGGGTCGACGGGCGCGAGTTCAAGATGCAGGGCTACGAGAAGGGCTTCTACATGGGCGGCTGCCTCTTCGACGAGGTGAAGCCCGACATGCGCATCTACAAGGAGGAGATCTTCGGCCCCGTACTGTCGGTCGTGCGCGCCAAGAGCTATGATGAAGGTCTGAAGCTCGCCAACGATCACGAGTATGGCAACGGCGTCGCCATCTTCACTCGCGACGGCGATGCGGCGCGCGACTTCGCGGCGAAGGTCAATGTCGGCATGGTCGGCGTGAACGTGCCGATCCCGGTGCCGCTCGCCTACTACACCTTCGGCGGCTGGAAGCGCTCGGCCTTCGGCGATCTCAATCAGCACGGCCCCGACTCGGTGCGCTTCTACACCAAGACCAAGACAGTCACCTCGCGCTGGCCGAGCGGCGTGAAGGAGGGCGCCGAGTTTGTCATTCCGACGATGAAATAGCGCCCGCTCCGGCGTGGACTGGGTTCTGGCCTGCGCCGGAATGACGTTTGGGACTACGCACATCACCTCACATGACGTCATCCCGGCGCGGGCCGGGACCCATCCACACATCGGCCGATCGCCTGCCGGCGGCGTGGCTACCGGCAGCTACTTCAGATGCCCCGCCCACTCCGGGCGCGCCTTGAGAGCGGCCGCGTATTTCAGGCCGATCTTGCGCAGACGCTCCGGCTCGAATTCCTGCTGGGCCAAGGCCATGCCGCGATCGAACACTTCCGAATAGCGGCGAATGCGCCCGCCCTCCAGGTCGAAGCGGCCGATGCCGTCGAAGGTCACACGCGCGCCCTTGGCCTCCGGTCGCTTGGAATTGAACGAGAAGCGGTAGCTGGCATACCCGGTGTCTCCCGTGAGCGCGGGGTCGAAGAACTCCCAGCGAAAGCTGCTGCCGCCTTCGGCAAAGTGCGCGAGCATCTCCTTGATGGCCTCGCGCCCCGAGCAGGGGCCGAAGAAGTAGTCGTCGTAGATGCCGTCGGGCGTAAACAGGTCGGCCAGCGCATCGCCGTTGCCGGATGCCGCCGCGACCGCGAATTTCCTTACCAGCCCTGTGAAGTCCATGGCTTCCTCCTATTCTTCATGCCCATGCCTCGCGCTTCGGATCGGTGCTGGGCTGTGCTAGCCTCCCAACCAGTCTATGCCGACGCGAGGGAGCTGACGATGCTCGAGCTCAGACCCAACTGCGAGTGCTGCGACAAGGACCTGCCTCCCGACGCGGCCGACGCGCTCATCTGCACGTTCGAGTGCACGTTCTGCGCCGACTGCGCTGCCAACCGGCTGCCTGGCGGACGCTGCCCCAACTGCGGTGGCGAGTTGGTCCGCCGGCCGGTGCGACCGGTGGCCATGCTGGCGAAGCATCCCGCCTCCACCAAGCGCGTGACGAAGGCGCACGCGGGTTGCGGCAAGGCGGCCTGAGTCTGCAGCCGACTATTTTTGCGCGGCGATCACCAGAATCTCGACCAGATCCTTGTCTTCCAGCGCCACGCCGATGCAGGCGCGCTGCGGCGGGTTGGTCTTGTCCACCCACTCGTCCCAGGCCTTGTTCATCTCCGGTTTGCGGCTCATGTCGGTGATGTAGACGGTCGCACGCAGGATGCGCGACTTGTCGGAGCCCGCCTCTGCCAGCGTGCGGTCGATGGCGGCCAGCGCATCGCGCGTCTGCTCGTAGAGGGAGGCCGACTTGGTCGGCGCGGTGTGCACCGCATAGATCAGCCCGTCGTGCGCCACGGCACGGCTGCGGGTCGGCACGGTGCCGGAATAGCGCTTGATCATCATGGTCCTCCGATCTTGCTCGATTGTGGTTGTAGCCCAGCGTTGCCGCCGTGCGCCACACCTGCCTCCCGAGCCCACCCGGATCCCGGCGCCACCGGCAAGCTCGCGATTGCCCGCAACCCCGGGCGCTTGCGCCACCGGATCGCGGCGGGATCGACGGCCAGCTCGAGATCAGGCCAGCGCGTGAGCAGGGCGCGCAGTGCGCACTTGCCCTCGATGCGCGCGAGCTGATGGCCGAGACAGAAGTGAATGCCGGTGCCGAAGGCGATGTGCCGATTGGGGCGCCGCTCCAGATCGAGTCTGCCGGGCTGATCGTTGGCCCCGGGGTCCATGTTGGCGGCGGCGAGCATGATCATGATCCTGTCGCCCCGCTTGAGGCGAACCCCACCCAGGTCCATCTCGCGACGCACGAAGCGCGGCTTGGAGAACTGCACGGGAGACAGGAAGCGCAAGAACTCCTCGACGGCCAGATCAGCGCGCCTCCAATCCTCGGCCAGCCAGCGACGCAGCTCGATGGCGCGCAGCAGCTCGTAGGCCGAGCCGCTGATCAGGTGCGTGGTCGTCTCCGACCCGGCGCCGAGGAGCAGGAACACCATAGCTACCATTTCGTCGCGGCTGATCCTGCCGCCGTCCTTCTCGACACGGATGAGCTCTGCGATCAGCCCGGCGCCGCCCGTCGCTCGCGCCACCTCGAGGTGCTCCTCAAGGTAACGTCGCATCGCCTTGAGCGCAGGGATCACGCGCAGGATGCCCATCGCGCCGCTGATACCGGTAAAGCGGCCGGCCCAGGCCATGAACTTCGGCCGGTCGGCCAGCGGCAGACCGAGCAGCTCGCAGATGACCGAGAGAGGGAGCACGCGCGCATAGCGCTGCACGAGGTCGGCAGGGCTCCCGTCGGTGAAAAGGTCACGGGCGAGGCCATCGGCGATCTCGAAAATGTGCGCCTCCATGTCGAGCACGGCTCGCCGCCGGAAGGCCTCGTCGACGATCTGGCGCAGCCGCGTGTGGTCCGGCTCATCGTAGGTCAGCATGGTGTTGGCCAGCGCACCGAAGATGCGCGGAAGCCACCAGGGGACCGGGACGCCGCCATCCTCCTTCCGCATCGTGAAGCTCTGGGAGTCCTTCAGGACCCGGCCGGCCATCTCTTGCGTGGTCGTAATCCAGGTTCTGCCGACAACTGGGAACTTGACCTCCACCAGCGGCCCGCTCGCTCTCAGACTCGCGATACCCGCCTCGGGATCACGCAGGAAATCCTGACTCGTGAAGTCGAACCGCAGCGTCATGGCTGCACCTCGCATCTGCGTACGATGGAAGGCTATCTATCAAGCGCGCAGGCGGCGATAAGAGGGCTTCCGGGAGGACGGCCCGGTGCGATCAGATCCGCCCTGCTGCCACGGCATGGCAGGCGGTCGCCCGCCCGTTGGGGCCGGCGAGCTGTGGCACATCCGCGCTGCAAGGCTCGAAGGCCCAGGGGCAGCGAGGATGGAAGGTGCAGCCTGGGGGTGGCGCGATCGGATTGGGGATCTCGCCCTCGATTGGCCGCCGCGCCCGCCCGGTCATGCCGAGGTCCGGCAGCGCATCCATCAGAAGCCGCGTGTAGGGATGGCGCGGCGCGGCAAACAGCTCCGACGCAGGCGCGAGCTCGACGATGCGTCCGAGATACATGACGCCGATGCGGGTCGCCATGTGCCGCACGACGGCAAGGTTGTGGCTGATGAAGAGATACGAGAGGCCTAGACGATCCTGAAGGTCGCGCATGAGGTTCAGGATCTGGGCTTGCACGGAGACGTCGAGCGCGCTGGTCGGCTCGTCGCAGACGATGAACTCCGGGTTGGAGGAGAGCGCACGGGCGATGCAGATGCGCTGCCGCTGGCCGCCGGAAAACTCGTGCGGATACTTGGCTCCGTCGGCTGGATCGAGGCCGACGAGCCGGAGCAGCTCGCCGACGCGATGGCTGATCTCGGCCGCATCCTTGGCCAGACCGAATGCCTTGATGGGATCGGCGATGATACGGTCCACGCGCCAGCGCGGGTTGAGGCTGGCATAGGGGTCCTGGAAGATCATCTGCAGGCGGCGGCGCAGCTGCTGACGCTCGGCGGAGCGCGCCGCGGCCCACATGTCGATGCCGTCAATGCTGACGCTGCCGGCCGTCGGCGAGAGAAGGCCGACGGTCATGCGCGCCACCGTCGACTTGCCCGAACCCGACTCGCCGACGAGGGCCACCGTCTCGCGCCGCCCGATCGCGAAGGAGACGCCGGTGACGGCCTTCAGGTAGGCCTTGCGCTCTCCCTCGATCACGCGGTTGAGCCAGGGCTTGGACACGTCGAAGACGCGGGTAAGGTCCTTCGCCTCGACAAGAGCCGCAGCCGTCATGCGCGCGCCCCGGCAGTCTCGGCCCCCGCGGTCTCAGCCTCGGCGGTCTCGGCGTAGAGCCAGCACGCAACTTTAGAGCTGCCGGCGACAATGCCCTCAGGCCGCTCGACGCGGCAGCGATCGAAGGCCGAGTCGCAGCGCGGATTGAAGGCACAGCCCGGGGGGATGGCAGAGAGCCTGGGCATCGAGCCTGGAATCTGGACGAGGCGCGTCGCCTCCGCTCCGAGCGTCGGAATCGCGCCCATCAGCCCCCTTGTGTAGGGGTGCCGCGGCTTCTGCACGACGTCACGCACCGGCCCGATCTCGGCGATCCGGCCGGCGTACATCACGGCAACGCGGTCGGCGGTCTCGGCGATCACGCCCATGTCGTGCGTGATGAGCATCACCGCCGTGCCGCGCTCGCGGCACAGCCGTTTCAGGAGGGCAATGATCTGCGCCTGGATCGATACGTCGAGCGCCGTCGTCGGCTCGTCCGCTATCAGCAGGTCGGGCTCCGCGCACAACGCGAGCGCCAGCACCACGCGCTGGCGCATGCCGCCGGAGAAAGCGTGCGGATAGCTGTCGATGCGCGCTCTCGCCCCCTGGATCCCCACCTCCTGCAGCAGGCTGATGGCCCGCTCGCGCGCCTCCGCCTCCGAGACGCGCAGGTGCGTGCGGATGGTCTCGACGATCTGGTCGCCCACGCGGTAGAGCGGATTGAGGCTGGTCAGTGGGTCCTGGAACACCATGCCGATGCGCTTGCCGCGCACCTTGCGCATCTCCTCAGGAGCCAGATTGTCGATGCGCCGCCCCTGGAGCCGCACCTCGCCGCCGACGATACGCCCCGGCGGCTCGAGCAGGCCGATGATCGCCGCGCCCGTGAGCGACTTGCCTGCTCCCGACTCGCCCACCACGCCCAGAACCTCGCCAGCGGCGATGTCGAAGGAGATCCGATCGACGGCGGTGAGCGTGGCGCGCCGCGTCGGAAAGGCGACCTCGAGATCGCGGACGGACAGGAGCGGCTCGCTCACGGCCTACCGCTTCGCTGCGATGAACTTCATGTGCACCGTGTTCTCCGGGGACACCTGAATGTCGAGATCGTGCTTCATGGCGTAGGCCAGCGCCTGATGGTGCAGGGCGATGTAGGTAGTCTCCTCGCTCAGGGTCTTCCAGATGTCGGCGATCGTGGCGTTGCGCTTGGCCTGGTCGACCTCGCCCGTCAGGCTCTGGATCTTCTTGTCGACCTCGGGGTTGGAATAGCGCGTCGCGTTCCAGGTCCCGTCCTTGCCGGAGCGGGTGTGATAGAGGAACGAGAAGATGTAGTGGGAGTCGTAGGTCGGCACACCCCAGCCCAGCAGATAGAACTCCGTTTCCGGCGGGTTCTTCTGGATCAACGTAAAGTGCGGTCCCTTGGGCTGCGCCATCAGGTTCACCTTGACGCCGATCTTGGCCAGCATGGCCGTGACCGCCTGGCAGATACCCTCGTCGTTGATGTAGCGATCGTTCGGGCAGTTGAGCGTGATCTGGAAGCCGTCGGGATAGCCGGCATCCTTCAGCAGCGCCTTGGCCTGATCGATGTCGACCTTGGGCTGCGCGTCGAGCGCCTTGCTATAGCCGTTGACGAACGGCGGAGCGATCACGCCGGCCGACACGGACTGGCCGCGCATGACCACCCGCTTGATGGCCTCGCGATCGATGGCCATGTTGACGGCCTGGCGCACGCGCCGGTCGGCGAACGGGTTCTTGCCCTTGACGTTGGACGTCTTGAGCTCGGGCGAGGCCACGTCCATGCCGAGGAAGATGGTGCGATTCTCAGGACCGACGTTGACCCTGAGGTTCGCCGTCTTCTCCAGGCGATCGATGTCCTGCACCGGCACGTCCTGGACAAAGTCGACCTCGCCTGACAGCAGCGCCGCCACCCGCGTCGCATCCGACTTGATTGTCAGATAGGTGATCTCGGTGATGCCGAGCGGAACTTCGCCCTTGCCCCAGTAGTTGTCGTTGCGCTTCATGACCGTGCGCACGTCCTGCTCGCGCGAGACCAGCGCATAGGCACCGGTGCCGTTGGCGTTGCGGACGGCGAAGTTGTCCTTCTTCTCCTTGTAGTCTTGGACCGTGGTGGTGTTGTTGGCCTCGGCCCACTCCTTGTCCATCATGTAGAGGTTGGTGAGATAGCTCGGGACCAGCGGGTTCGGGCCTTTGGTCTTGATGTGGACCGTGTAGTCGTCGACTTTGCTCACGGAGTCGATGGAGGTCAGCAGGCCCTTCATGTCGGAGGTCGGCTGCAGCGCGCGGTTGAGCGAGAACACCACGTCATCGGCATTGAAGATGCTGCCGTTGTGGAACTTCACGCCCTGGCGCAGCTTGAACTCCCAGATGGTGGGATCGTCTTCCCTGATCTGCCAGGACGTTGCCAGCGTGGGCAGCAGCTGGCCGGTGCGGTCGCGCAGGAGCAGCGGCTCGTACATCAGATGCAGGACGTTATGCGTCGGCCCCTCGTTCTGCGCGTGGGGGTCCAGGGTCAGAGCGTCTCCCGAGCGGGCCCATTTGACCGATCGGGCATCGGCGGCGCCGGCGGCCAGGCCAAGGGCAACAGCCGCAATCACGCTTTTCAGGATCGGGTTGGTACGCATGCGAGCCTCCATCGGGCGATGCTTGACCACACCTTAGCGCAACTTGGGGTTGAGCGCATCGCGAAGCCAGTCGCCCAGCAGGTTCACCGCCAGCGCCAGCAGGGCCAGCGTGAGGCCGGGAAACGCCACCATCCACCAGGACCCGGAGAAAAGGTACCGGTTTCCGACCTGGATCATGGTGCCCAGCGAGGGCTCTGTCGGCGGCAGGCCAACGCCCAGGAACGACAATGTCGCTTCGGTGATGATGGCGAGCGCGAGGTTGATGGTGGCAATGACCAGGACCGGCCCCATGACGTTGGGCAGGATGTGCTGGAACATGATCTTGAAGGGCCCGATGCCGATCAGCCGGGCCGCCTCGACGTACTCCTTGTTGCGCTCCACCAGCGTCACGCCGCGCACGGTGCGGGCGTACTGCACCCAGAAGGAAAGTCCGATCGCCACCACCAGGATCCAGAACTTGCTGCCCTCGGCCGTGTGATGCTTGAGGATCGCCAGCGCCACGCCGTCGATGAGCAGGGCAGTGAGGATCGCCGGAAAAGTCAGCTGCACATCGGCAATGCGCATGATCACCGTATCGACGCGACCGCCCGCATAGCCGGCCCACAGGCCAAGCGACAGCCCGAGCGTAAGCGCCAGCAGCACCGAGCAGATGCCGATCTGGAGCGATGAGCGCGTGCCGAAGAGCATGGTCGAGAGGATGTCGCGGCCCTGGTCGTCGGTGCCCAGCAGATATCTGGCGTCCCCGCCCTTCTCCCAGGCCGGCGGGGTGTTGGCGTCGAGCAGGCTCAGCGACTTGAGATCATAAGGGTTGTGCGGCGCGATGAGGGGCGCGAGGAACGCGGCGCCGAAGATGAGCGCGGTCAGCACCGCCGCAACCACCACGAGCTTGGACCGCAGGAAGCTGTGCACCAGGTCGCTGTCGAGGAAGGCCGCCAGGCGGCCGCGCCGCGTGCCCTGGATCGAGACCGGCGCCGCCTCCTGCGGGCCTTGCGGCACCGGAGCGGGGGGCATGCGTTCGGCCACATGCGCTTGGTCGTTCATGCGCTCACCCGGCCCGGCCGAAGATGCGGATGCGCGGATCGACCCGCACGTACACGAGATCGACGATGAAGTTGATGAGGATGAAGAGGAACGCAACAAGCATGAGATAGGCGGCCATCACGGGGATGTCGGCGTTCTGAACGGCCTGGATGAACATCAGCCCCATGCCGGGCCACTGGAATACGGTCTCGGTGATGATGGCGAAGGCGATGATGGCGCCAAGCTGCAAGCCGATCACGGTGATAACCGGCACCAGAGTGTTCTTGAGCGCGTGGCCGAAGTTGATCGCCCTGTCCGGCAGCCCGCGGGCTCGGGCGAACTTGATGTAGTCCGTGCGCAGCACCTCGAGCATCTCGGCGCGCACCAGGCGCGTCACCAACGTCATCTGGAAGAGGCCGAGCGTCACCGCCGGCATGATGAGGGCCTTAAGGCCGGACGTGGTGAGCAGCCCCGTGCGCCAGAAGCCCACCCGCACCACCTCGCCGCGACCGAAGGAGGGCAGCACGCCGAGCTTCACCGCGAACACGTAGATCAGCAGGATGCCGATCAGGAACGTCGGCAGCGACACGCCGATGAGCGATACCGTGAGAAAGACCTTGGAGAGCCAGCTGTCGCGGTGGATGCCGGTGTACACGCCCATGGGGATGCCGAGCACCACAGCGAACAGGGCTGCCGCCAGCGCCAACTCGAACGTGGCGGGAAAGCGCTCGGCGATGATCGCCGTCACCGGCTGCTTCACCTGGTAGGAGATGCCGAAGTCGAAGCGAGCGGCGTTGCCAAGGAAGCGGCCAAACTGGATGACGATGGGGTCGTCGAGCCCCAATTCCTCCCTGAGCTTGAGGCGATCCTCGATCGAGGTGTCCTGGCCTACCATCTGGTTGATGGGATCGCCGACGAAGCGGAACAGCGTGAAGGCGATGAGGGCCACCGTCACCATGACGAGGGCCGCCTCGAACAGCCGGCGGATGGCGAATGCGAGCATCGGGTGCCGCGGGCAATGGGCCGGTGCCGCGAGCCATCACAGCCCGCGGCGCCGGTCGGTCTTTGTCTTACTTCATCTTCACCCAGTAGAAGAGGATCTGGTTGTCGGCGCGCTGTGCCATTTCCACCTTCTTGGACACGCCCCAGGCCAGCGACTGCTGGTGCAGCGGGATGACGCCCGCCTCCTCATGGTTGAGACGAAACGCCTCGGCGATCAACGCGTCGCGCTTGGCGGTATCGCCCTCGACCAGGATTTTCTTGTTGAGCTCCGGCATCTTCGGATTGCAGTAGCCGCCATAGTTGAACGGCCCACCCTTCCCATCGGCATCGCGGCAACCGATGATGTTCTCGATCACATTCCAGCTGTCGAACGAACCAGGCGTCCAGCCGAGCAGATTGAAGGAGGAGTCGTACTTCTTGCTCGGCCCCGCCTTCTCGAAGTACTTGGCCTTGGGCATCGCATTGAGCTTCACCTTGACGTCGATGCGGGCCAGCATCTGTGCCACGGCCTGGCAAATGCCCTCGTCGTTGACGTAGCGGTCGTTGGGGCAGTCCATCTCGACCTCGAAGCCGCCTGGATACCCGGCCTCCGCCATCAACTTCTTGGCCGCGGCGACATCATAGGGGTGGCGCTTGAACTCGCCGGCGCGGGAATAGAGCAGCGGCGAGATGAGCAGGGCCGAGTTCACGGACATGCCGCGCATGATCTTGGAGTGGATCGCCTCCATATCGATGGCTTGGTAGAACGCCTTGCGCACGCGCGCGTCCTTGAACGGGTTCTTGCCCTTCACGCTCGAGTAGAGCAACTCGTCTCGGAAGGAATCCATGTTGAGGAAGATCGTTCTCAGCTCGGGCCCGATCAGCACCGTGACGTTGGGGTTGCTCTTGATGCGGTCGACATCCTGCACCGGCACCGGGTCCATCATGTCGATGTCGCCCGAGAGCAGTGCCGCTACGCGCGTGGCGTCCGACTTGATGGTCTGGAAGACCACCTCGGTCAAATTGTGCTCGGGCTTGCCCCACCAGTTCGGATTGGGCTTGAACACGGTCTTCACGCCGGGCTCGTGGCTGACGATCGTGAAGGGGCCGGTGCCGTTGGCCTTGAGCGCGAAAGGATTGAGCGAGGTGGCGGACGCGGACTGCGCCTGCGTGGCCCCATTCGCCTCCGACCACTTCTTGGAATAAATGTACCAGGTGTCCCATTCCGCGTGCAGGATGGGATTTGGGGAGGTGAGCACGAAATCGACTGTGTAATCGTCGACCTTCACCGCCTTCATGTCGGCGGGCGCGCGCGTCTTGACCTGCGAGCCAGGGCTGCGCATGCGGTCGAGCGAGAACACCACGTCGTCGGCGGTAAAGTCCTCGCCGTTGTGGAACTTGACGCCCTTGCGCAGGTAGAAGCGCCACTTCAGCGGATCGACGACCTGCCAGCGCTCGGCGAGGCCCGGAATGATCTTAAGGTCCTTGTCGCGTTTGGTAAGGCCTTCCATCACATTGCCGAGGGCACCGAGCGTGAAGCTCTCATTGAGCGTATAGGGATCAAGTGCGTTGAGGTCCCCCTGGAAGGCATACCGGAAAGTCTTGCCGGCCGCCGGGGTCGCCGCAAGCCCGAGCGCCAACGCGCCCGTAACGACTAGGGTCTTGAGTTCCATCTCGCCTCTCGCGAAAAACACGTGTGCGTCTCAAGCACTGGGATGCGCGGATATTGGCTGAACTTGCACCACCGGTCCAGCCGACAAAATGCCAGGGATTTCACCATCGGACCGGCGGCCTGCCGGACAATCAGGCGACTGCCGGCCTCTTCACGCAGCATGTAGAGGGCCAGGACGATCCTATCGTGAGGCTGGTCCCTGTCCGGCTCGATCAGCATGCGCCGGTCACGTGTCGGTCTGCGGGTTGCAATAGTCCACGAAGCTGAGGGTGCCGCCGTCGCCTCGGCGACTTAGCAGCGTACAACGCTGGTCGACGCCCCCCCCCTGTCGAGGGCGATCCAGCCCAGCAGGTTGAAGGAGGGCATTTGCACATGGGCACACTTTCGCGAAGAACCACGCAGCGGGAATCCCCACCTGGCGGCCTTGGGTGAGGCCGCGAGAGTTGGGCGACAGGTAGGTCAGCAACAGCACGCCCGCTTGACCCCTAGGCGGCCGGAAGCCTACGGAGACTGCAAGGCAGGATTGCAGGGCGACAGCCCAAGGGATGATGTGATGCAGAATGACACAAAGGGTTCCGCCGGCACGCTCATGCGCGGCGCCACCGGCGACTGGGAGCTGGTGATCGGGCTGGAGGTGCACGCGCAGGTCGCCTCCAAGGCCAAGCTGTTCTCGGGCGCCTCTACCGAGTTCGGCGGCGAGCCCAACAGCCATGTCTCGCTCGTGGATGCGGCGATGCCGGGCATGCTGCCCGTGATCAACGAGGGCTGCATCGCCCAAGCCGTGCGCACGGGCCTCGGCCTCAATGCGAAGATCAACCTCGTCTCCGTGTTCGACCGCAAGAACTACTTCTACCCCGACCTCCCGCAGGGCTATCAGATCTCCCAGTACAAGCGCCCCATCGTCGGCGAGGGCGCCGTCGAGATCGAGGTCGACGGAACGGCCCTGAAGGTCGGCATCGAGCGGCTGCACCTGGAGCAGGATGCCGGCAAGTCGATTCACGACCAGAACCCCGAGCACACCCTGGTCGACCTGAACCGCTCGGGCGTGGCGCTGATGGAGATCGTCTCCAAGCCGGACATACGCACGGCCAAGCAGGCGCAAGCCTACGTCTCCAAGCTGCGCTCGATCCTGCGCTACCTCGGCACCTGCGACGGAGACATGGAGAAGGGCAACCTGCGCGCCGACGTGAATGTGTCGGTGCGCCGGCCGGGGGCGGAGCTCGGCACGCGCTGCGAGATCAAGAACGTCAACTCGATCCGCGTCATCGGCCAGGCCATCGAGGTGGAGGCGCGCCGCCAGATTGACATCATCGAGGACGGCGGGACCGTCGAGCAGGAGACGCGGCTGTTCGACAGCGCCAAGGGCGTGACGCGCTCCATGCGCTCCAAGGAGGAGGCGCATGACTACCGCTACTTCCCCGACCCGGACCTGTTGCCGCTGGAGCTGAGCCAGGAGTATGTGGATGGTCTAAAAAAAGGGTTGCCTGAGCTTCCCGACGCCAAGCAGGCGCGCTTCGTGCGCGACTACAAGCTCTCCACCTACGACGCCGCTGTGCTGACTGCCGAGCGCGAGAGCGCGGAGTTTTTCGAGGCGGTGGCCCAGGGGCGCGACGGCGTCGCGGCGAAGCCCCGCGATGGAAAAGTCGCCGCCAACTGGGTGATCAACGAGCTGTTCGGCCGCCTCAACAAGGAAGGCCTAGAGGTGGCGACGAGCCCTGTTTCTGCCGGACAGCTCGGCGGGATCATCGATCTCATCGCCTCCGGCGCCATCTCCGGTAAGATCGCCAAGGACGTCTTCGAGATCGTCTGGAGCGAGGGTGGCGATCCCGCCGCCATCGTCGAGAGACGCGGCCTGAAACAGGTCACCGACACGGGCGCCATCGAGAAGGCCGTGGACGCGATTATCGCCGCCAATCCCGACAAGGTCGAGCAGGCCAAGGCCAAGCCGGCGGTGCTTGGCTGGTTCGTCGGCCAGGTCATGAAGGCGACCGGCGGCAAGGCCAACCCGCAGGCCGTGAACGAGCTGCTGCGGAAGAAGCTGGGCATTGGATGAAATCAAGCGCCACGACACTTTATCCGTTCGTGCCGTCGGGCAAGGATTTCGCAGCCGCGCTCGCCTTCTTCGCCGAGCTCGGTTTCGCGAAGGCCTGGGAGCACGACGGCTACGCGGGCCTGCGCTCGGGCGGCGCTTACTTCATCCTCCAGCGCGTCGACGTCCCCGAGTGGCAATCGAACCAGATGATCGTCATCGAGGTGGCCGACCTCGACGCCTACTGGACGGAGCTTGAGGCCAAGGCGCTCGATCGGCGCTTCACGGGCGTGAAGCTGAAGGCGCCGCAGGACTACCCGTGGGGCCGCGAGCTCCACATCATCGACCCCGGCGGGGTGTGCTGGCACGTGCGGCAAGCCGCACAACCGGCCTACTAGGGCGGACAGCACCCCAAGCGACCCGGTTCGCAGGGGATGCGCTCTCTGATATGCTCGGCGCTATGAACGTTGCACTTCCGAGAAGCCTCAATGTCGATCAGTTCCTCGCCTGGGCTGCACGCCAGGAGGAAGGCAAGTACGAGCTCGTCGACGGCGTGGTGATCATGCAGCAAACACAGCAATGGGGTCACGCGAAGGTCAAGGCCCGGGTGTTCAAGGCCCTCGAACGGGCCCTCGAAGGTCGCGGATTGCAGTTCTTTGCGGCACGTGACGGAATGACCGTCAGGATCAACAACCGCATGGCTTTCGAGCCCGACGCCCTCGTCGCGCCACTGCCGGAACCGGCAGACGACAGTCTCGAAATTCCCAATCCGGTGATCGTCGTGGAAGTGCTCTCGCCATCGACGGCACGTATCGACGCGACAACGAAGCTGCGCGGCTACTTCGAGGTGGAGAGCGTGCAACACTATCTGATCCTCGATCCCGAGGATCGCACCGTCACGCACCACAAGCGCGGCGCGACGGCCATCGAGACTCGCGTCGTCACGGAAGGCCCGCTGTCGCTCGACCCGCCTGGCCTCGAGCTGCACCTTGCAGACATCTTCGGGGTGCGGCCGCGGTGATCGACCCCGCTGCCCTCCTCGTGTTCGCCAGCGCACTGCTCGTGGCAGCGGCCTCGCCGGGACCCGGCATCGCCGCCATCGTCGCGCGCGTGCTCGGGCGCGGCATGCGTGGCGCGGTTGCGTTCACGGCCGGCGTGGCGCTCGGCGACGTGGTGTGGCTGACCATCGCCATTCTCGGCCTCGCGGCCCTGGCGCAGACGTTCCACGGCGTCTTCCTCGCCATAAAATACGCGGGCGTCGCCTACCTGCTTTATCTCGCCTGGAAGCTTTGGACCGCGCCGGTCCATGCACACGAGGTCGATGCCGACGCGACGGACGTGAGCCCCGTGCGCCTGTTCCTGGCAGGGCTCGCGGTCACGATGGGCAACCCGAAGGTGATGGTGTTCTACCTGGCCCTGCTGCCCAACATCATCGACCTCACCCACGTCACGCTCGCCGGCTGGCTCGCCCTCTCCAGCGTGACGCTGTCGGTGCTCGCCGTCGTCTTCGGCGCCTATGTGAGGCTCGCGGCGCGCGCACGGCGCCTGTTCACCAGCCCGCGCGCGCTGCGCTTCGTGAACCGCGGCACCGGCGCCGTGATGGCCTCGGCCGCAGCTGCCATCGCCGCGAAATAGATTCAGGCCTTTGCAGCGGCGGCCTTCGCGGCCCGCGCCTTGCCGGCGAGCTTCTTCAGGCGCCGGCGGACGGCCAGCGTATTGCCCTGGTTGCGCGTGAGCTTGGCACGCGGGGCCGCGCGGCGGTTCTTCTTCTTCTGCTTCTCGATATTGCGGGCGGATCGGATGGCCATGGCATATCCCTGATGAGAGGGGTCAGCCCCCTCGCGATGACTTGGGCTCTCGACATGAGACGACGGCGGCGAGGGGGCTGGCCCCTTCCCTTCCGCGCCCATCTAGCGCGGGGCGCGCTTGGCCGCAATCTAATCCCGCAGCCACACCTTGAGAGGCATCCCGCCTTTGGGCCTCAGGGTGACGCGGCTCACGGGCTCGGGAACATGCAACCCATCCCATTCAATACGCGCCCGGCGGACCAGCGTCGCGAGGATGGCGGTCGCCTCCATCATGGCGAAGCTGGCGCCGATGCAGGTGCGCGGGCCGAAGCCGAACGGCATGAACTGCGTCCTCGCATATTGGGCCTCCCGCTCCGGGGTGAAGCGCTCCGGATCGAAGCGGTCGGGGTCGGGCCATAGCTTGCGGTGCCGGTGCAGAGCGAAGATTGGAATGACCATGAACGTTCCCGGCTTGATCGTCTCGGTGCCGAGTTCGATCGTCTCGCCGGCGACACGTGTCATTACGGGGGCTGGAGGGTAGAGCCGCATGGCCTCCTTCAGCACCGCGCGCGTGATGGGCAGGCGCTCGATGTGCTGGGCACCGAGCGTGCCGCTGCCGACGACAGCGCGTACCTCGGCCAGGATGCGGTCCTGCCACTGGGGCGCACGGGCCAGCAGATAGAGCGTCCAGGTCAGCGCCTTGGCGGTCGTCTCGTGGCCAGCCGCGAGGAAGGTGACGAGGTTGTCGACGAGCTGCCGCTCCGACATCGGCGTGCCCGTCTCCGGGTCCTGGGCGCGGGCGAGGCGCGCCAGCAGATCGTTGCCCTCGAGCCCGGCAGCGCGGCGCCGGGCGAGGATGGCGGCAACGGCCGTGCGCAGCCTGCGCGCCGACCTGCGCCGGCGCATCTTGCCGGGAAACCACATCCACCTGGGCACACGCAGCATGGCCGCGGCGATGTCCCAGGAGATGGTCGCCAGCGCGCCGTCGGCTGCCTTCATGATGGCGGCGGCCTCCGCATCGGCGCTGCCCGCGAACATGGTCGCCGAGATCACGCGGAAGGTCGTCTCCGTCATGTCCCGATCGACTGCGGCGACGCTTCCCGGCCGGCGCAGTCGCCAGCGCTTCACCTGATCGTCGGCGGCCGCAACCATGGCCGGCACCAGGCTCGCGAGATCGGCAGGGCGGAACAAAGGCGCGGTGGTGCGGCGCTGCCAGCGCCAGCTCGCGCCCTCGGACGTGAGAATGCCGTCGCCGAGCGTATAGTGGAACACCCGCTTCTCGATCGGGGATTTCGGAAACTGCGCGCTGGACTGCAACAGCACCTTCTCGATCAACTCCGGGCCGGTGACGTAGGCGACGATGCTGCGACCGTTGTCGTGCACGAACAGCGGCTGCTCGTAGACGGGCCTGGGCAGGCTCGAGAGCGGATTGCGCACGAAGGTGAGAAGGTAGCGGCGGAGCGGCAGGGGCCTAGGAGGCGCCTCGACGGTCGGGGGGTAGAGGGCGGTACCCTCCTTCCAGCCGATAACACACGTCATGGGAGCGCTCCATCGCATGACCCGCCGGCACGCACGACCCCCTCCAAGCTGTGGATGGAAGAGGGAAGGGGCCAGGCACCCTTCAAGATAAATGCCCCAACCACCACTTCGTGGCCCAGGTGCCCGGTGTTAACAGCACGAAGGCCCACAGGAATGCGGATGCCCAGTTGGCAATCTGGAATTTGATCCAGGGCATCTCCGTGATGCCGGCAACGATCGGCACGCTCGCGCGCAGGGGTCCTGAGAACCGCCCGATCACCACGGCCCAAATGCCCCAGCGCTCGAAGAACCTGTGCCCGTTCTCGATCAGCTTGGGATGGTTGTTGAGCGGCCACATCTTCTGGATCTGCTCGTGGTAATGGAAGCCGAGCCAATACGACACCCAGTCGCCGAGGGCTGCTCCTGTCCCGGCAGCAAGCACGACGGACCAGAAGATCCAGGGATCCGAGGCGCCCACGATCGCTCCTATGCCGACCAGCATCGCCCAGAAGGGCAGGATCAGCGAGACGAACGCCAGCGATTCACCGAACGCGAGGCCGAATACGACGAAGGATGCAAGGTGGGGGTAATGGCGCACGAAATCCTGCACCGAGCTGGTGATCTGAGCGAATTCCATTGCACCTTCCCTCTCCCCTGTCGTCGCGACAAAGGCCCGGGTGGCTGCAATTGTCAACGCACGATCAAGCCAACACAGGCGAGGGACACCAGACGACCGCACACCCGGCCAGCCGTGGCGGGCGTTAACCCGCTCCATTAAGCAGGCCGGAGCATTCGGCACTTCCTGCTTGCCCGCGTGAGTCGTTCTGGTTTCCAATCCGTAAACGCCTGTGCGGCGAGCGGATGAGAGCAAGGTGGTGCGTAGCCAATCCCCAGTCTTCGGACAAACCCGGGGCCACAGCTCGGGGCGGAGCCCCGGGTATCGGTGGCTGGCACTCTCGATCCTGGCCGCTGCCAATCTCGGGCTCGTTGTCGTCGTTTCGAGCGGTGTTCCTGGCGCTGCCGACGTGGCGGCCCCTGTGAGCGGACATCTGATCGGCTTTGGGCTGGCCGCAAGCCTGGCGCTCATCGTGCGCCGGTGGGTGCCCGTCGTGCTTGCGGCAGGCATCGCCGCCACCATGGGCGTGCACGCGTGGCCGGGGCTGTCCGGGTGTTGCGCGCCTCCGCCGGCGCAGGCCGGGCAAACCCCGGCCCCCACGAATGCGACCGGGCAGCGGCTGACCGTGCTGGCCTTCAACACCTGGGATGCCGTTCGCGATTACCGCAGCCTCGCTCGCTATCTGGCAACGGCACCGGCCGACATCGTGATCCTGTCCGAATTCGAGGAGGTCAAGCGGCCGCTGCTGGCCGAGGTGAAATCGTTCTACCCCCACCAGGTGAGCTGCGCCGCCGGGAGGGACTGCGCGCTGGCACTGCTGTCGCGACTGCCGCTGGCAGAGTCAGGGGTCGGAACGCTGGACCCGCACGGGCTCGATTTCGTGTGGGCGCGCCTCGGCACCTCGCTCACGGTGGTGGGGACCCACGTGCAGCGACCAAGCAGCGATCCCCAGCTACACATTCGCCAGATGGCGGACCTAACCGACTTCGCGCGGCGCATGGACGGATCGGTCGTGCTGGCGGGCGACTTCAACAATTCGCTCTGGTCGAGCACGTTTCGGCGTTTGCGCGATGCGACCGGCCTGGTCCCGACCAGCTTCTTCACGTCCACCTGGCCGGCATGGCCACTCCCCCTGCCGCAGGTAGCGCTCGACCACATACTGGTGTCAGCGGACCTGGCGGTGCTGGCGACGGGGACAGGGCCGGCGTTGGGCTCCGACCATCTGCCGGTGTGGGCCCAGCTTCGGCTTGCGCCAACGATCGACCGCGCTCCGCCGAAGCCGAGCCGATTGATCTCACGCCTTGCAGCGGCGGGCCCGCATCTCGGCAGTCAACTCCTTGCTGACCTCGGCGGCGAACATGCTGGCGCGCGCGACCTGCGCCGGTGACATGCCCTTGCCCTCCGGCCCGCGCAGAGCCTTTGGCACGCCGTCAGCTTCGCGCCGACCGACCGCCAGCTCCTCGCAGCTCAGCTCCTTCTTGCGGCTGCGGAACGCGAACAGGCGCACGCCCGACACATGCGCGTGCGCGGAGCTTCCCTCCTTGACCCATTTGCGGTCCTGATCGTCGAGCATGGATTTCAACGTCGCCTGGCGCATGCCGATACATTCCGGACTGTCGTCGATGCACGTCAGTCCGGCCCGATCGTCTCCGTCCAGCCCCGAGCACCCAGAGGCCAGCAGGCACAGTCCCACAAGGGCCGCCGCTGCACGGGGACGGATTCCCGGGCGCATGCCGGAGCGGCTGCTATGCATTGTTTCCCCTTGAGGTTCGAGGCTGAACACCATAGAAGCCAGACGTATGGCCGCGCTGTGGCGAGGGCTCCCCACGCCGAGACATCCCGCGAATTGTTTCAAGAGATTCGCCGCGCGGATCAATTGCACGGACCTTCGTGACCGAGAGTAGGGAGTTGCACTCATGGCCCACGCCATCCGCATTCACAAGCCCGGCGGCCCCGACGAGTTGAAGTGGGAGAGCGTGGAGGTCGGCGAGCCCGGCGCCGGCCAAGTCAAACTCAAGCAGCACGCCATCGGGGTCAACTACATCGACGTCTACCAGCGATCCGGCCTCTATAAGATGCCGCTGCCGTTCGTCGCGGGGTCGGAGGGCGCCGGCGAAGTGATTGCGGTCGGATCGGGCGTCACCGACTTCAAGGTGGGCGACCGGGGGGCCTACGCGGGCGCCATGGGCGGCTACGCCGAAGAGCGCCTGATGCCCGCCGATCGGCTCGTGAAGCTGCCCGACGGTATCGACTACAAGACGGGCGCCGCGATGATGCTGCAGGGCATGACGGTGCGCTACCTGCTGCGCGAAACCTACAAGGTCGGCCCCGGCACCACGATGCTGCTGCATGCTGCAGCCGGCGGCATCGGCCTCATCGCCTGCCAATGGGCACGCCACCTCGGCGCCACCATCATCGGCACGGTCAGCACGGATGAGAAGGGGAAGCTCGCCAAGGAATACGGCTGCACGCACGTCATCAACTACCAGACCGAAGACTTCGTGAAGCGCACCAAGGAGATCACCAACGGCCAGGGCGTCGATGTCGTCTACGACGCCGTGGGCAAGGACACCTATCCGGGCTCCCTCGACTGCCTGAAGCCGCTGGGCCTGTGGGTAAGCTTCGGCAATGCCTCAGGCGCCATCACCAACTTCGACATCCTGCAGCTCTCGGCAAAAGGCTCGCTCTACGCGACCCGGCCGACCCTGGGCACTTACGTGGCCAAGCGGGCCGATCTACTGGCGAACGCCAACGACCTGTTCGACGTGGTCGGCAAGGGCATCGTCAAGATCAACGTCAACCACACCTATCCCCTCAAGGATGCCGCCCAGGCGCATCGCGACCTGGAAGCCCGCAAGACCACCGGCTCCATCGTGCTGCTGCCCTGACGTTCGCGGCCCCGTCATGCCCGCCAAGCGAAGCGCCGAGCGGGCATCCAACCGCAAGCGCAGTGAGGTTGGGCTCCCGCCGACGCGCACCGCGCTCGCGGGCATGATGATGAGCCCGAGCAAAGTCCTGAAGGAGCCGAAACATGCCGCAAAAGCCCATCGAGGTGCACTACTGGCCCACCCCCAACGGGCACAAGATCACCATCATGCTCGAAGAGTGCGGGCTTTCCTACGAGATCAAGCCCGTCAACATCGGCCGCGGTGACCAGTTCAAGCCGGAATTCCTGGCGATCTCGCCCAACAACCGCATGCCCGCGATCATCGACCCCGACGGTCCCGGGGGAAAGCCGATTTCGATCTTCGAGTCGGGCGCCATCCTGCAGTATCTCGGCCGCAAGACCGGCAAATTCTATCCGGCCGAGGAGCGCGCCCGCGTCGAGGTGGAGCAGTGGCTTTACTGGCAGATGGCCAACCTCGGCCCCAACTGCGGCCAGGCGCACCACTTTCGCAACTACGCGCAGGAGAAGATCGCCTATGCCATCGATCGCTACACCAACGAGGTGAACCGGCTCTACGGCGTGATGGATGCCCGCCTCAAGGACCGCGAGTTCCTGGCCGGCACCTATTCCGTCGCCGACATGGCGAGCTATCCCTGGGTACGGCCCTACAAGAACCAGGGCCAGGATCTGGCCGACTTCCCCAACCTCGAGAAGTGGTATCAGCGCATGCACGACCGTCCGGCCGTGGCCAAGGCGGTCAAAGTCGGCGAGGAATTGCGCGCGAACTACAATCTCGCCACGGACAAAGAGGCGCAGAAGGTTCTGTTCGGGCAGCGCGCGCGCCGTTGACACGCCAAAATTCCCGAGCGGACGTCCGGCTCTCCCCGTGGCGCCGCCCTGCGAGTTGCACTAGCATGTGCCCCGGGGCAGCACGGGATTTGTTTCGTGAGCGCTCATTCGGACCACGCCGAGCGTGTTCGCCGGTTCCTGCAGAGGAATACTGTTCTGGGCCGGCTGCCCGAGGCCGCGCTCCATTCGTTGGCTGAGCGCGGCCAGCTCCGCCGCTATGCCAAGCGGGAAATCATCTACCGGCGCGGAGAGCCCAGCGACAGCCTGATGGTCATAGTCACCGGGCGCGTCAAGCTCATCAACACCAACGCGAGCGGCAAGCAGATCGTGCTGCATTTCCTCGTGCCGGGAAACATCTACGGCGAGATCGGGGCACTGGACGGCAAGGAGCGGGCCGCCACCGCCGTGGCGCTCGAGGACTGCGACATCTTCCTCGTCTGCACCCGTGACCTCATTCCCACCGTCCGGGCGCATCCCGATGCGATGCTCGGGATCATCGAGGCACTCTGCGAGAAGGTGCGTGCAGGGGCGGCCCTGATCGAGGACAGCACACTGGAGATGCGCGGGCGCGTGGCCCGAGGCCTGCTGCGGCTCGCACAGCTCCACGGGCAAAAGTGTGCCGACGGAATCTGCCTGCAGCTGACGCTCTCCCAGGAGGAGCTCGGGGGCTACTGGGGATTGTCGCGGCCCAATGTCAGCCGCGTCCTCGGCGAACTCAAGGAAGCTGCGGTGATCAAGGCCGACGGCCCCCAGATCGTCATCATGGATGAGGCCAGCCTGACGGAAATCGCCGGCAGCACTTCCTCCTGAGGAACCGATCTCCCGGCGCGGAAGCGTCACACTACTGCGACGGCGCTTGCACTGGGCGAAAATGCATTGGGGTGCAACGCGTTGTGCATCGCACCCCAACCCCACACACGTGCTGCAGTGTACGGTCCCGCAGCGCAAGGACCAAACGGTCTCGCCCGCTGTTGCAGCACCCCTCTGTTTACGTCAAAACGCCCGGCACATGCTGTGCCGTAGGGCACAGGCAACAAAATAAAAGCCCGGTGTTGCCGATTCGAACCCATCGGCGGGGACGCACCTGGCCGGCTTGCGGTGCCGCATACGCTGGAGGGCTGGGAGAAATGGGAAGGGGACCGGCTTGCACGCGGGCGAGACCGATCCCCACTCTGGTAGACCGGTGCGGGATTAGTCTACCAGAGCGGGAGAAGATATAACTGCTGCGCGTTCGGACCGACAACGGAAATTCTGCCTGGCGGACAGCAAGGGAGGACGGAAAGAGGGGTTACGCGGCCGAGCGGCCGGGGCCGCCAGTCAGTGCCGACCGCTCAACGCAACGAGGATGACGCCCGGCACGATCAGGCCGATCGTGGCGACGGTGCGCCAGGTGATGGTTTCGCGGCCGAAGTAAAAGAAACCCAGCAGCAGCGTGAATACAGGCGTCGCCGACACGATCGGCACCACGGCGACCACGTCGCCGAGCGCAAGGGCATTGTTGAGGAACTGCAGCGACAATGCGTTGGCGATACCGGCGGCGATGAACCACACCATGCTGCCGGGCGTGCCCGCGACCGGCCGGCGTTCGCGCCGGAACATGTAAGCGGCGGTGGCCAGCGAAACCGTGTTGCCGACAAGGACGGCGAACGACGGGCTGTCCACTTCGAGAAGCCCGTACTTGGTGACGATATGGCCAATGGCCCGGATCAGCGAGGCGCCGAGCGGCAGCGCGATGGCCCACAGCGGCCAGGTGCGTTTCAGTCCTTTCGGGTTCCAGGCCGCCACCACGGCGCCCGCCACCACGGCCGCTGTGCCGATGGCGATCGGCGGCGACAGGCGCTCACCCAGCAGGATGATCGCAAACATGGCTCCGAAAATCGGCGTTACCGCGGTGAGCGAGCTCGTGAGCGTCGGCCCCATCAGCTTGATGCTGGAGATGGCGAGCGTGGTCGACAGCGCGGGCCGGATGATGCCGACAATGCCGAACATCAATGCGGCGGTCGTCAGCCAGTACCAGCTTTCGAGGAAGAATGGCGCGAACAGCCAGTAGGCGAGCGCCGAGGTCGCCACCGACACGAATGTGCCCGAGCGCGCATCGGACCGCTCGAGGCCCATGTTCGTGAAGTGGTTGGAGAGGGCGAAGAGGAGCGCCGAGGCCAAGCCGTAGAACGGCACAAGATAAGGAAAATGTCTCATCGTGCCGACACCGACCCGCCCCGTTGTCCGCTCTCGAATCGGAGCGTTCGCCGCCGCGATAGTATGCCGACCGCCCCGCGGCTGAGAACATCGCGCCACGCCCGGCAGGCAGCCATTGCCGCGTACACGACGCGATCGTTGGACCACGGCGCAAAGTGCTCTGTACTAAGAGTGAGCACAACCGAACCGTCCGTTAAGTGCCGGATCGTACACATTTTTGCCCCGAATCGACGGCCATACTGCGTGCGTGCACTTTCGGGGGAGAGAGCATGACAACGCGAGCATTGAACCGGAGTCTTGCCAAGCAGGACCCGGAGGGGAACTTCGAGAGCCCGCTCTACATCGTTGAAGAACGCCTGTTCACCCGCGGCGAGAAGATCGCGACTCTCAATCGCTGGCGGCAATCGATACTGGAGGAGCTGGTGGCGCTCGGCGAGGCCCGGCGCGCCCAACTTCTCTGCGAGATCGAGGAAGCGCGCACGCGGCTGAGCATAGGGTAGCCCGCCCGCATCAGGCGCCCCGGCCGCTGGCGGGCCTCGATCCGGCCGCGCCAGCCGATGGCCTCGGCATCCTCGACGTCGACAAGGTCGTGGCGAAGTGGCGCCAGGCCCACCCCGCCGGCACTGGATAGCCCGGCCGAGGTTGCCCGCGACGGTTGCCCGGCATGGCCGGCGCAGCTATTGTGCCGCGGCATGTCTCGACCCGTAGCCAAGCTGACCCTCGCGCGGATTATAGGCCCGGTCGCCTGAGGGCGTCCGGGGCACCTCACGTGCGTTCGAACCATCGCATCAGCTGACCGAAGACGGCATCCAAATGGACACCAAGACAACTGCGCGCGATTGGAGCGCGACCCTGTTCCTGCCTCAGACCTCGTTTCCCATGCGGGCCGGTTTGCCGCAGCTCGAGCCCAAGCTGCTGGAGCGCTGGGCCAGGCTCGGCCTCTTTCACCGCCTGCGGGCGGCCGCGAAGGGCCGACCCAAGTTCATCCTGCACGACGGCCCGCCTTACGCGAACGCCAACATCCACATGGGCACCGCGCTCAATAAGATCCTGAAGGACGTGGTCACGCGCTCCCAGCAGATGCTGGGCTTCGATTCCAACTACGTGCCGGGCTGGGACTGCCACGGCCTGCCGATCGAGTGGAAGATCGAGGAGCAGTACCGCGCCAAGGGCCAGGACAAGGACACGGTTCCCGTCAACGAGTTCCGACAGCAGTGCCGCGACTTCGCGCAGCACTGGATCGGCGTGCAGATGGCCGAGTTCAAGCGCCTGGGCGTCGAGGGCGACTGGGGCCATTACTATTCGACCATGGACTACAAGGCCGAGGCGATCATCGCCTCGGAGCTGATGAAGTTCGCCATGAACGGCGCGCTTTTCCGCGGCTCCAAGCCGGTGATGTGGAGCGTGGTGGAGAAGACGGCGCTGGCCGAGGCCGAGGTCGAATACCAGGACTACACCAGCGATACCGTGTGGGTGAAGTTTCCTGTTAGCGCCAAGGTCAACAGAGGTGCGCAGAACGGTTTGGCATCTGAAGGTGCCTCAGTCATCATCTGGACCACGACCCCCTGGACGATACCCGGCAATCGCGCGATCAGCTTCAATCCCAAGATCGAATACGGACTGTTCGAGGTCACCAGGGCCGCCGAGGGCAATTGGGCCAAGGTCGGCGACAGGTTTGTCCTTGCGCGAAAGCTCGCCGAGCAGGTGATGAAGTCTGCCAAGGTCGAGGGCTTCGAACAGCGGCGCGCTGTATCTCCTGAGGAGCTTGCCGCGGCGGTGTGCGCGCATCCGCTCGCGAGCAAAGGCTATGCCTTCGACGTCCCCCTACTCGCCGGCGACCACGTAACGGACGAGGACGGCACGGGGTTCGTGCACACCGCGCCCGGCCACGGTCGCGAGGACTTCGACATCTGGATGGAGTGCGCACCGAAACTGCGCGAACGCGGCATCGACACCACCATCCCCTTCACCGTCGACGCCGACGGGCGCTTCACCAAGGAGGCGCCGGGCTTCGAGGGCAAACGCGTCATCGACGACAAGGGCAACAAGGGTGACGCCAACGACGCCGTCATCAAGGCGCTGGCGGAGACCGGAGCCCTGATCGCGCGTGGCCGCCTCAAGCACCAGTATCCCCACTCCTGGCGCTCCAAGAAGCCGGTGATCTTCCGCAATACGCCGCAGTGGTTCATTGCCATGGACAAGCCGCTGCTGGGTGGCAACCGCGCGAGCCATGGCGTTCCCTCCCCCCTTGTGGGGGAGGGACAGGGAGGGGGGGACTCCCGGACCTCGAATGTAGGGGTTCCCCCCCCCCCAAAACCCACCCCCCAACGGGGGGGGGGGCAGGTCGCGCAAGGGGGAGAGGAACCCGCGCACAGGCGAGGGCCGGCCGGCAACCAGACGCTGCGCGAGCTGGCGGTGGCCGCGATCGAGGAAACGGAGTTCGTGCCGGCGATGGGGCGCAACCGCCTGCGCGGCATGGTGCTATCGAAACCCGACTGGGTGATCTCGCGCCAGCGCGCCTGGGGCGTGCCGATCACCGTGTTCCAGCACAAGGAAACAGGCGAGGTCATCCCAGGCCCCAAGTTCGCCAGGTCGGACAAGCTGACGGCGCGCATCCGCACGGCGATGACGGAGAAGGGCGCGGACGCCTGGTTCGATGCCGGTGCGCGCGAGCGCTTCCTCAGCGGTCTCGTCGACAAGCCGGCGGACTGGGAGCAGGTGACCGACATCCTCGACGTGTGGTTCGACTCCGGCTCCACGCACGCCTTTACGCTGGAAGACCCTGAGGCCTTCCCCGGACTCGCCGGCATCGTCCGCCAACGCGACGGCGGCGTCGACCGCGTCATGTACCTGGAAGGCTCCGACCAGCACCGCGGCTGGTTCCAGTCCTCGCTGCTGGAATCCTGCGGCACGCGCGGGCGCGCGCCGTTCGACGTCGTGCTGACCCACGGCTTCCTCCTCGACGAGAAGGGCGAGGAGAAGATGTCGAAGTCCAAGGGGAACGCGCTCTCGCCCCAGGACGTCATGAAGACCACTGGCGCCGACATTCTGCGCCTGTGGGTGGCGTCCTCCGACTACTCGAGCGACATCCGTTTCGGGCCGGCCATCCTGCAGGGCACAGCCGAATCCTACCGCAAGCTCCGGAACACCCTGCGCTGGATGCTCGGCATGCTCGCCCACTACGACGGCAAGCCGACGATCGCCGACAAGGACATGCCGGAGCTGGAGCGGCTGATGCTGCACCGCTTGGCCGAGCTCGACGAGACGATACGCGAGGCGTATGCGGCCTACGACTACAAGCGCGTGGTGGCAGTGCTGTCGCACTTCATGAACACGGACCTCTCCGCGTTCTACGTCGACATCCGCAAGGACGCGCTCTATTGCGAGCCGCTCTCCAGCGCCAAGCGCAAGTCGGCCCTGCAGACGATCGAGCAGATCTTCCGCTGCACCGCCGTGTGGCTGGCGCCCCTGCTGTGCTTCACGGCGGAGGAGGCCTGGCAGGCGCGCTATCCGTCCGAGGAGGGCTCGGTGCACCTCGAGGTGTTCCCCGAGCTGCCCACGACCTGGCGCGACGAGGCGCTGGCCGCGAAATGGGAGACGATCAAGCGGGTACGCCGCGTGGTGACAGGCGCGCTCGAGATCGAGCGGGCGGCAAAGAAGATTGGCGCATCGCTGGAGGCGGCGCCGCAGGTGTTCATCGCCGACCCCGCTCTGCTGCAGGCGCTTGACGGCGTCGATCTGGCCGAGGTGTGCATCACGTCCGGAATCGCGGTGACGCAGGGCACGGCCCCCGCCGGTGCCTTCGCTCTGGAGGATGTCGCTGGTGTCGGCGTCGTGGTGGAGCCGGCCGAGGGCACCAGGTGCGCCCGCTCCTGGCGCATCACCAAGGATGTGGGCTCCGATCCGCAGTTCCCGGACCTGTCCGCCCGCGACGCCGCGGCCGTGCGCGAGTTCGACGCCCGCGCGGCGTGACCGTCACCTCTCTGTTGGAACGCATCGCGCAGGACTGGCTGAGAGAGCGGAATCGACGGGCAACCATCGACCGCGATGATTCCCAAACCTATCGCATTGGACGTAACGCCAAGTTCCGGATATTACCCGCGAGGGCGGGATAGCCCTTGGCTGCCTCGTCTCAGGTCCACGGCCATCTCCGAGCACGAAGGCTAGCGTAGATCATGCAGAAAAAGCCGTGGCTGTGGGGGCCATTGTCGCTGCTGGGCCTCGGCCTCGCCGCTTTCGTCGTCCTCGTCGACCAACTGCACAAGGGCTGGATGCTCGGCCCATTCGACATCCAGAACAAGGGACGGGTGCCCGTAGCGCCGTTCCTCGACTTGGTCTTCGTCAAGAATACCGGCGTCAGCTACGGCTTGTTCCTGCAGAATTCGCGTCAGGGCCAGTGGATTCTTGCTGCATTCGCCGGCGTTGCGGTTCTGGCCATGGCCGTGTGGCTCGCCCGCGGGGTCACCACCCGCCTGGTCGCGGCCAGTCTCGGGCTGATCATTGGCGGCGCCGTGAGCAACGCCATCGACCGTGTCGTGCTCGGCGGCGTCGCCGACTTTTTCTCCCTGCATGCTTTCGGGTTCTATTGGTACGTATTCAACATCGCCGACGTTGCCATTGTTGCGGGGGTTCTGGGCCTCCTCTATGATTCTTTGGCTTTGAGTCGCAAAGATGCCTCAAAGGCCCTATAACCACTTCACGTGAAAGGCCTTTCCGGCGTCTTCACCACCGGTTCGGCCGGCATACGGGGCTACCGATGCAGGTTCCGCAGAGACGTCTGGGACGAGCGCTGGCCGCTGTGGCGACTGCCCTGCTGCTGTCGGCTTGCGCGGACGGCATCGAGCTGAACGGCAAGATTTTCGACACGATCGGGGTCAGCTCTGCAGCGCTTGATGCCAAGCGGTCGGAGCCCAAGCTGGCAGAGCGTGCGCCCCTGGTGATGCCGCCGGACGTCAATCGGCTGCCTGATCCCGGTTCCGGGCAAGCGCCCGTGGTGCAACAGGCGGCCTGGCCCGACGACCCAGAGGCGCGCAAGGTTCGCGACGCGAAGGAGCGTGAGCGGCTCCACCTCGCCTACTGCCGCGGCGAGATCCAATGGAAGGAGAAGGCGTTCAACAAGGAGTCCGCCGGCGCCCCGCGCAGCCCCTATGGACCCTGCCCGACCCTGTTCGGCACCAGCCTGACGTCCAACGTCGACACCAATATCAACACCAAGCAGTGACTGGCCGATCCGGCGCGCCCGCTTGGGCAGCGCTCTGTGCGCGCGGTACGTGCGAGGCATATCCTGCCCACGGCTGCCACCTGCCGTGCTGTGGGCATGAGGGAGGCAGTTTCACACATTAAGCTGATGTCATTTGACTTCCGCGCCTCAAGGACCAACAACAGCGGACCGCACAGCCCAATTGTCCCTGATCGCGCATTGCGGGGGCAGGCATAGGTGCCCGAAGACCAGTTTCCCGGAGTGGTCAGGATAAATCGAACATGTCGAAAACCTACGGGCCGAAATCTGTGTCGCAATCTGCAAAGAGCCGCCTTCTCCTCCTCCCTCTCGCAATCGTCCTTGCCATGCTCGCACAGTCACTCGAAGCGCTGAATGCAAGTCCTGCCGGCAGCCGCGTCAGCGAGTTCAAGCTCGCCAACGGCATGCAGGTGATCGTCGTGCCCGACCATCGCGCACCGGTGGTGACGCACTACATCTGGTATCGTGTGGGCTCCGCCGACGAGCCGCCGGGCGTTTCCGGCATCGCCCATTTCCTCGAGCACCTGATGTTCAAGTCGACGGACAGGCTTCAGTCCGGGACCTTCTCCAAGACCATTGCCCGCATGGGCGGCCAGGACAACGCCTTCACCACTCACGATGTGACGGGCTACTACCAGCGCATCGCCAAGGATCGGCTGAAGACCGTCATGGAGATGGAAGCCGACCGCATGGTGAACCTGAAGCTCGCCGAGAAAGAAGTGGCCACCGAGCGCGAGGTCATCATCGAGGAGCGCCGTTCGCGCACCGAGAACAATCCCTCGAGCATCCTCTCCGAGCAGATGTCGGCCGCCCTCTACCAGAACCATCCCTACCGCATCCCCATCATCGGCTGGATGCACGAGATGGCCAAGCTTTCGCGGGAGGATGCGCTAGCCTTCTACAAGCGCTTCTATGCGCCCAACAACGCCATCGTCGTCGTCGCCGGGGATGTGTCCGTCGATGAAGTGAAGACGCTGGCCGAGTCCGTCTACGGCAGCCTCAGGTCCAGTCCCGACATCAAGCCGCGCACGCGTGCGCAGGAGCCGCCGCACCGCGCACCGCGCCGCGTCGAGCTGAAGGATCCGCGCGCCGGCAACGCCTCCGTGCGGCGCTTCTATCTCGCCCCGAGCATCCCGACCGCGGCGCCGGGCGAGGCCGAGGCGCTCTACCTGCTGATGAAGATCGCGGGCAACAGTTCCACCAGCCGCCTCTATCAGCGCCTGGTGACGGAGGAGAAGCTCGCCTCCAGCGCCGGTGGCTGGTACTCGGGCAATGGCCTCGACAGCGGCAGCCTCGCCGTCTACGCCGTGGCCGCCAACGGCGTGCCCCTGGACAAGCTCGAGGCAGGCATCGACCGCGTGCTGCACGAGCTGCGCGAGAAGGGCGTGACACCGGAGGAGCTGGAGCGGGCCAAGAAGGGCCTGATCGCCGATTTCGTCTACGAGTCCGACAGCCAGACCGCGCTCTCCCGGCGCTATGCCGAAGGCGCGCTGCTCGGCCTCAGCATCGAGCAGGTCGACAGCTGGCCCAACGTCATCCGCAAGGTGACGGTCGAGGACGTGAAGCGGGCGGCCGCGCAGCACTTCGACATCCGCCGCTCCGTTACCGGCACGCTCATCCCGACACCGGCTGAAGCCGAGGGCGGCTCCGCCCTGAAGCCGGCGGCCGACAAATCGTGAGGAGGGACGCGATGACGGCACTGCAGCCGATGGCGGCTGGCAGCCGCGCCAGCATGGGGCTCCTCGCCTGCCTGATGGCAGCGCTTGCGCTCCTCTTCGCAACCACCGGGGCCGAGGCCATGAAGATCCAAGTCGTGAAGAGCCCCGGCGGCGTAACGGCGTGGCTGGTCGAAGAGCACAGCGTGCCCATGCTCGCCATGCGCTTCGCCTTCGAGGGCGGCAGCGCCCAGGACCCCGCCGGCAAGGAGGGCATTGCCAACTTCCTCGCCGGGATGCTGGACGAGGGCGCTGGCGACATCCGCTCCAAGGAGTTCCAGGAGCGCATGGAGGAGATCGCCATGCGCATGAGCTTCGACGATGCGCGCGATGCCTTCTACGGCAGCTTCGAGACGTTGACGGAGAACCGTGATGCCGCCGCCAAGCTGCTGGCTCTGGCGCTGAGCAAGCCCCGCTTCGACGCCGACGCAGTTGATCGCGTGCGCGGCCAGCTGCTGGCAAACCTCGCCTACGCCGCTCGCGACCCCAACCGCGTCGCCGCGGAAGCATGGGGCGCGATGGCATTCGCCGGGCATCCCTACGGGCGCCCGACCAACGGCACCCCGGCCACCGTGCAGGGCATCACGCGCGAGGACCTTGCCGAGTTCTGGGGCCGCACGTTCGCCAGGGACAACTTGCGCGTGGTGGTGGTGGGCGATATCGACGCCGGCACGCTGGCGCAGATGCTCGACTCTGTTTTCGGCGCGCTGCCGGCCAAGGCGCGGCTGACCACGGTGCCGCCCACGCAGCCCGCCTCCGCGGAGAAACAGCAGGTGATCGAGATGGCCGTGCCGCAGTCCGTCGCCCGATTCGGCCTGCCGGCCCTGCCGCGCAGCGACAAGGACTTCATGGCCGCGTTCGTGCTGAACACGATCCTCGGCGGTGGCTCGATGTCGTCGCGGCTGTGGGAAGAGGTGCGCGAGAAGCGCGGCCTGGCCTACTCTGTCTACACGGCCGTGCAGCCCTACAAACACACGTCCGTGTTCACGGGCGGGGTCGCTACCAAGAACGAGGAGATCGTCCAGTCGCTGGATGTGATCCGCGGCGAGCTTGAGCGCATCGCCACGGAAGGGCCGACCGAGAAGGAACTGGCAGACGCCAAGAGCTTCCTCACCGGGTCGTTTGTGCTCCGCTTCGACAGCAACGCCAAGATCGCCAATCAGCTGTTGTGGTTCTGGCAGGAGGACATGGGGATCGACTACGTCGACCGCCGCAATCCCGAGATCGAGGCGCTGACGCTGCAGGACGTGAAGCGGGCAGCCAAGCGGCTGTTCGACGGCAAGGACCTGATCGTGACCATTGTCGGCAAGCCCAAGGGCTTGGCCGCCACCCCCGGCCGTCGCAGCTGAGGGCGAGGGTCGCCTGCGCGCTCGGCTGGGCCCCATCTCGCAGGGGTTCCGGAACCGGTGGCCACGGCCCCGGCGGGATCCAGCGGCACCCAGTTGACCTCGCGGGCATATGGCCCTAAGGAGCGTGGCCGCCGGCTCGTGGAACCTTCCGCGAGCGCCAGCCGGCGGACGGGCGTCGGCCGTGTCGCCCGGCTGTTTTTGCAAGCAATGGCAAGCACCGGTAGCTCAGCTGGATAGAGCACCAGACTACGAATCTGGGGGTCGTGGGTTCGAATCCTGCCCGGTGCGCCAATAAAATCAATGACTTACGACGGTCCTATCTGCAATTCCGACCCCTCCGACAGTGCAACATATTGCGACATGATACCAACGGTTTCCACGTAGTGCCGGCAGCTCCATGCGACACACGTGCGACATAACTCGCATTGTCAGTCGTCGGAGGATGCGGCGTTCCGGGCCCGCATCGCGGCGACCCGGCAACGATCGGTGCAGTACGCGGCGTGCGACCTCCTGCCGGTCGTTGAACCTGTCAAGAACAGGAGCCCGTGGACTGCCCCACGCTGCGGTACCAGGAGTTAGGTTAGAGTCCGGCCGCTATTGGCCAGCGTCTGGTCTGACCGGAGCGCAGCGTAGGCAGAGCAGACGCTGGCGGCAAGATCGTCTCGGGTGCCG